>CAIQWJ010000052.1 GCA_903875575.1 uncultured Acidobacteriia bacterium
CTATTGGGATATAACCTGATCCAGTGTTCCAGACGGAACCCCACACCATCACCTGCTTACGCTTTCTTCTCTTAAAGACACCCTCCAACCGCGCTCTTCACCCGCAGCCGTTTACCGCGCAGCGGTTTAGTTCACTGATTTGGACGGTAATTACAGACGCGGATTGTGCAGCCGCTCCTTCCAGTCGCGGTTCAGTATGCAGATGTGCGGCAGCGGGCGGCGGCGGCGGGCGGCGGCAATCATGGTGCAAACAGAAACGCGGCCAGCATTACGGGCTGACCGCGCATTGTGAATCGCTCCCTTGCGGTCGCGGCTCAGTATTCAGTTTCGCTTTGAACGGGCTGCCGGGTTACGCTACCAGCAATGTGTTCAGGGTGCCGGGGTGGCTGCCTTCGAACTTAGCGATGTCGGCATCCTGCTTCAGGATCCAGCCCAGTTCGTCTACGCCTTCCAGCAGACAGTTCTTGTTGAACGGGTCCACCGGGAACTCGACGCGCGTGCCATCGGGGAGGCCGATCGTCTGCGAGGGGAGGTCCAACTGGATTTCGGCGTCTTCCGGGAGCGCCACGAGCTTCGCGTGCACTTCGGGCGAAACCACGATGGGCAGCAGCGAATTCTTCAGGGAGTTGCCCTTGAAGATATCGGCAAAGCTGGTGCTGATCACGGCGCGGAAACCGAACTGCGTGATGGCCCACGGAGCGTGCTCGCGCGAACTGCCGCAACCGAAGTTGTCGCCGGCCAGCAGAATCTGCGCACCCTTGCCGCGGGGCGTGTTCAGGATGAAATCGGCCTTCTCCGAACCATCGGCGTTGTAGCGCCAGTCGCAGAAGAGGTTCTTGTCGAGGCCCTCTTTGGAGACGGTCTTGAGGAAGCGCGCCGGGATGATCTGGTCGGTATCGATGTTGTTGATGAGGATCGGCACGAGGCGCGATTTGAAAGGTGTAAACGGGATCAAAGGATTGTCCTCACGTCGGAAACTACGCCCGAGAGGGCGCTGGCGGCGGCGGTCAGCGGAGAGGCCAGGAACGTCCTGCCACCCTTGCCCTGACGGCCTTCGAAGTTACGATTGCTGGTAGAAACGCTGTATTCGCCGGGGCTCAACTGATCACCATTCATCGCGATGCACATGGAGCAGCCGGGTTCGCGATAATCGCAGCCGGCTTCGCGGAAGACTTCGGGAAGCCCTTCGGCGATGGCCTGGCGCTTCACTTCCATGGAACCGGGGACGACCATCACGCGCACATTCGGGTTGACCTTGCGGCCCTTGAGAATGGCGGCGGCGGCGCGGAGATCCGTGATGCGCGAGTTGGTGCAGCTGCCAATGAAGACGACGTTGATGGGATGGCCGAGGATCGGCTTGCCGGCTTCGAGACCCATGTAGGCCAGCGCCTTCGCGACGGACTCGCGTTCGCGGGCGTCACCTATGGAATGCGGATCGGGCACTGCGCCCGAGACGGACACACCCATGCCGGGATTCGTGCCCCAGGTGATCATGGGGGCGAGCGAATTGGCGTCTATGATTTCGTCGCGATCAAAGGAGGCGCCTTCGTCGCTCGGAAGCTGCCGCCAACGGGCGACGGCAGCGTCCCAGGCCGCATCTTTCGGAGAAAGCGGGCGGCCGTGGAGATAGTTAAAAGTCGTATCGTCCGGCGCGATGAGGCCGGCGCGCGCGCCGCCTTCGATGGACATGTTGCAGACCGTCATGCGGCCATCCATATCGAGGGCGCGAATGGCGGAGCCGGAGTATTCCATGACGGAGCCGGTGCCGCCGCCGATGCCGATGCGGGCGATCAGAGCGAGGATGATGTCCTTCGCGCCCACGCCGTTTTTCAGCGTGCCATCCACGCGAACGCGGAAGGTGGTGGACGGACGCTGGAGCAGGCACTGGGTGGCCAGCACGTTTTCCACTTCGCTGGTGCCGATGCCGAAAGCGAGCGCGCCGAACGCGCCGTGGGTGGCGGTGTGGCTATCGCCGCAGACCACGGTCATGCCGGGCTGGGTGGCTCCCTGCTCCGGTCCAATGACATGGCAGATGCCCTGGTTTTCGGAGTTCACGCCGAAGCAGGGGATGCCGAACTCTTTGCAATTGGCCTCAAACTGCTTCACCTGAATGGACGCGATGGGGTCCATGATGGGCAGCGAGCGGTCGGTGGTGGGGATGGAGTGATCGACCGTGCCGAGGGTGCGGTCCGGACGGCGGACTTTGATGCCGCGGGCGCGCAGGCCGGAGAAGGCCTGGGGCGAGGTCACTTCATGGACCAGGTGGAGGTCAATATAGAGCAGCGACGGTGCGCCGGGCTCTTCATGGACGATGTGGGCGTCCCAGATTTTCTGGCTGAGAGTTTTCATGGTTGGACTTTCGCTTAAATTGCCTGGCAGACTGCTTCGCCGGCTTGTTCCGTGGTGGCCGGGGTGCCGGCGGGGCGGAGGTCGGCAGTGACGCGGCCACTGTTGAGCACCATTTCCATGGCGCGGTTGACTGCTGCCGCTTCTTCGGTGAGTCCGAAGCTGTATTCGAGCATGGCGGCTACGGAGCCGATGGCACCGAACGGATTCGCCTTGTTCTGACCGGCGATGTCCGGGGCGGAACCGTGGACGGGCTCATAGAGTCCGGTCCATGCGCCTGAGGCTTTCTTCGCGCCGATGGAGGCGGAGGGCAACATGCCGATGGAGCCGGCGAGGACTGCGCCTTCGTCGCTGAGGATGTCGCCGAACATGTTTTCCATGACGACCACATCGAAGCGCTTCGGGTTGAGCACTAGCTGCATGGCGCAGTTGTCGACCAGGAGGTGGTCGAGTTCGACATCGGGATAATCGGGAGCAACGGCGGTGACGACGCGACGCCAGAGCTGGGAAACTTCGAGGACGTTTGACTTATCGACCGAGGTTACCTTCTTACGGCGCTTGCGGGCCAGTTCGAAGGCCATGCGGGTGACGCGTTCGATTTCGGTCCAGCTATAGGCCATCGTGTTGACGGCGTGGATTTCCTTGCCTTCTTCCTCATAGATACCGCGGGGGGTGCCGTAGTAGAGGCCGCCGGTGAGTTCGCGGACGATCACCATGTCGACGCCGTCGACCAGGTGGTTCTTGAGGGGGGAGGAATCGAGCAGAGCTTTGTAGCTGCGGACGGGGCGGAGGTTGGCGTAGACGCCCATGGTCTTGCGGATGCCGAGGAGGCCGCGTTCGGGGCGCTTTTCGGGGGCCGCGTTATCGAACTCCGGCAGGCCGACGGCTCCCATGAGGACGGCGTCGGCTTCGCGAGAGAGTTTTTCGGTTTCTGCGGGGAAGGGGCCGCCGGTTTTGTGGATGGCGATGCCGCCGAGCAGACCTTCACGTAAGGTCAGCTGGTGATTCCATTTTTCGGCTACGACGCGCAGGACGCGGACGGCCTCTCGGGTGACTTCAAGGCCGATCCCGTCTCCGGGCAGCACGAGGATGTTGAGATTCAAAGTTTTACTGGCTCCTGATAAGTATTGGAACCGCTCCCTTGCGGTCGCGGCTCAGTTACGGGTTGTGCAACCGCCGGTTTGGTTGCGGCACAACGGGGTTACGATATCAACGGCAAAACGCAGGCCAAAGGCCTACTCCACACAGATCACAGCACTGCACAGCAAAAAAGCCGGCAAAAGGTCTACCCTACAAGTGCTGCGGCAGAGTGTTCCTGGCTGCGTTTGGCCATGGCGGCAATTTCGTCGTCCATGAGGCCTTTTTTGTTGTCGGCAAGCGCCGTTACCTGCTCGTAAACCGAGTCCAGCTCGTCGTGGGTTAACTGGAAACCCAGCTCCTCGCAACGCTTTTTGAGGGCGTGGCGACCACTGTGTTTACCCAGCACCAGACGGCTTTCCGGCACTCCGACCGACTTCGGATTGATGATCTCATACGTGGTTGGCTCCTTCAGGAATCCGTCCTGATGGATACCGGCTTCATGGGCAAAGGCGTTGGCACCGACGATGGCCTTATTCGGCTGGGGGCCGAAGCTGATGATGGAGCTCAGCATCTGACTGGCGGGGAAGAGGAATTCGGGGTGAATTCCGGTTGTATAAGGATAGCGGTCATGGCGGGTCTTCATGACCATGACGATTTCTTCGAGCGAGCAGTTGCCGGCGCGTTCGCCGATGCCGTTGACGGTGCATTCCACCTGGCGCGCGCCCGCTTTGACCGCGGCGAGGGAGTTGGCGACGGCGAGGCCGAGATCGTCATGGCAGTGGACGCTGACCACGGCGGTATCGCCGAGGGCTTTGCAAATGCGGCCGATCAGTTCGCCGTATTCGTCCGGCGTGGAGTAGCCGACCGTATCTGGGATGTTGACGGTGCGGGCACCGGCGGCGACGACGGCTTTGGAGACCTGTTCGAGGTAATCGGGATCGGTGCGGGCACCGTCTTCGGCGGAGAATTCAACGTCATCCACGTAAGTGCGGGCCAGTTCGACGGCGGAAACCGCGGCATCGAGGACTTCCTGGCGGGACTTTTTGAGTTTGTACTTGAGGTGGATGTCGCTGGTGGCGAGGAAGGTGTGGATGCGCGGGCGCTTGGCGTGTTCGAGGGAGCGGGCGGCGCGTTCGACGTCCAGTTTCATGGAGCGGGCGAGGGCGGCGACCTGAACCCAGGGGAATTCGCGGCTGACGGCGTCCACGGCCTGGAAATCGCCTTCGGAGGCGATCGGGAAGCCGGCTTCGAGGATGTCGACGCCGAGTTCGACGAGTTTGGCTGCCATGCGTAGCTTCTCGGGCACGTTCATGCTGCAGCCGGGCGATTGTTCACCGTCACGTAGGGTGGTATCGAAGATCCATACTCGATTGTTCATTGGGGTGCTCTGGGTTTATTATGCGATGTTGGCTGCGGATTAAGCAAATTTATTTAATTACGGTCATGCATTAGTTTCAGTAATGGATGGAACCTGGGGATTTGAGTGCCGCTCCTTACCAGTCACGGTTCGGTTGGGGTGTGCTCGACCGGTCAGGCGGCTTGCTGGAGGACCGGTGGGGCGTTTTTGCCGCAGCAGCGCTTGTGTTTCTGGCCGGAACCGCAGGGACAGGTGGCGTTTCTGGGTACCGGGTGCGGTTGATTTTGATTTTTACAAAGCGAAGCCGATTTTTCGG
The DNA here is from genome assembly GCA_903875575.1 of uncultured Acidobacteriia bacterium. GTDB lineage: Bacteria > Acidobacteriota > Terriglobia > Bryobacterales > Bryobacteraceae > BOG-234. Next base: position 5,100 of record CAIQWJ010000052.1, read on the forward strand.
GGGCGGCTGGTTCCGGTTGCGGGTTTTCCACTTTGGGGAGTGGGGCGTCGTTCCTGGCGATGAAGGTTTCGACTTCCAGCATGGCGGCGCGGGCATCCTTCACTTTGTAGTCGGTGATGTCTTTGCAGACGGCGCGGACTTCGGTGAGGCCGAGTTTGCTGGTGTTGTAGCCAGGGACGAAGTAGTCGACGCGGAACTGGCGTTCGGTCTGGAGGCGGCGGAGTTCGGCCATGGCGAGGCGGAGTTGGCGGCTGGCTTGGGCGCGGGCGCGGTCGAGGGAGAGCTGGGTGTGGAAGTTGGGGGATTCGGCGCGCATGGGGTCGAGGATGTTGGCGTCGGCTGAAAGTTGGGCTTCGACGAGCGAGCAGCGGCGGAGACGCCAGTGGGCGCGGTGGATTTGGGCGACGAATTCGCGTTCGAGGGTGGTGCGGGGGGCGAGTTCTTTGAAGAGGTTGTCGAGGCGGGAATCGTAGTCGGATTGTTCGCCGGGGCGGATGTAGTCGGCGGCGGTGTAGAGGCCGAGGGTGATGCCGTTTTTGGATGAGGTGGATTTGCCTTCGTCGGAGCGGGGGCCGGTGGCGGATTGGGCGTTTTCGCGGTTGGCGTTGAGTTGGGCGCAGGAGGGCATGGTGAGGTCCTTTCACTTTGAGGAGAACATAGGGAGTGGGGGGATATTGGTGGTGAATTTTGCAAGATCATGAAGACAGGGGAAATATAGTCCAAAACTCGACAGCACTGGGGATTGTGCTGGTTTGTTTTTCACGCGAAGGCGCCAAGAGCGCCAAGAAAGGCGTTTTGAGCACTTGATGTGTACGGATAGTTACCGTACTCTGGGAGGTAACGATATGCGTTCTTTAACGGCTAAGACGATCCTGAGAAATCCTCCTGCCCGGGGATATCGATTTGATGCGCGTATTAATGAGCATCAAAAGACACTGATTCAGCGAGCCGCGGATCTGGAGGGCCGGAGCATGACTGACTTCGTACTTCATAGCGCAGAGGTTGCTGCGGAGCGAACCATCCAGGATCGTTCGATGCTCGTTCTGAGCGCACGTGAGACCGAGGCATTCGTCGAGGCCATTCTCAATCCTCCACCGCCCGGGCGGGTCCTGAAGAACGCAGCGAAACACTACAAGAAGCATCGGGAAGCGACTGCGGACAAGAAGTGAAACCGTCAGACGGGCGGTACTCCTTCGAACGGCTTGGGGATCACGACCGGGAATCATTTGTCTGCGGGATTGGGACACTGGACGAGTATCTGCGTCGCCAGGCTACTCAGGATGCAAGACGGAAGGTAGCAGCACCGTTTGTGATGACCGACTGCGACGGCGTGATTCTCGGCTACTACACTTTATCCGCATACGCGGTGAAGGCGGCGGAGTTGCCTGCGGCTATCACAAAGAAGCTGCCACGTTATCCGCTTCTTCCGGCCACGATGCTGGGGCGGCTGGCAATCGGCAGGGACCACCAGGGGAAGAAGCTGGGTGGGTTGTTGCTGATGGACGCGCTTTACCGGAGTTGGCGGAACACGTCAGAGGTGGCGTCCGTGGGTGTTATCGCCGAAGCTTACGATGAGAGCGCACAAGCATTTTATGAGCACCATGAGTTCGTGCCGTTTGCGGATAATCCACGGAAACTTTTTCTGGCAATGAAAACGATTGAGAAAGCGCTGGCCTGATCAGCGGGCTGCGGTCCTGGAAATCGGGAGCAAGCCAGATTTCGCCTTCCGTCGGGCCGGCGACGTTGGGCAGCCATCACTTCCGGAATCGCGTTCGGGCATATCCCGATAAACGTAAGTTTTGCCGAGCCCGATCCTGCGCAGTTTCAGATTCCATCGGGCTATCGAATTGTGGATGAAAAAGGCCCGTTCCAGATTGTGTTCCCTATTTCGAAATGATGAGATGCTCGCCCCATTTGCGCGGAGACCCTGGCGCAGTGGCCGGAACTACCCGGCAACCCGAACGGACTGACCATAGGCACGGAGCGCTTTGTCGGCCGTCAGCAACACAAGGTCTTCCCGAATCGCCTGGGCGATCAGCATGCGATCAAAAGGATCGCGATGGTGCCACTCGAGCGCGGCCACCGCGGATGTATGTTCAGTGCGCAGGGGCAGTTCCACAAATGACTCTGCCACCATCCTTTGACCAAAGCCAGCGGGCACACGAAGCTTGCCGATACTGCTCTTCAGCCAGACTTCCCAGTGACTGACTGCACTCACAAAGATTGTGTTGGCGGGATCGCCAATCAGCTCGGCAGCCTGCGCGGACAGCAATGGGCTGTTGGAGAGCCACCATAACAACAGGTGGGTGTCCAGCAGAAACCTCACTTGCCTGGCTCCAGCATGCCAAACGCTTCCGCCATGTCATCCGGAAGCTCGTCGAAATCGGGAGCGATCCAGATCTCACCTACCATTGAGCCGGGAACGCGACGCTGGGCAATGCCCCCGTAAGGAACGATCTTCGCCACCGGTTTCCCGGACTTCGCCAAAATGACTTCATCACCCTGCTGGACCATGGCGATCAGCGCGGAGAGTTCGGCCTTCGCTTCAGAGATGTTGCGTATCACCATAGCTTAATTTTACACGAACCAGACCAGACCAGATCTGAAGTTCCAGGCCGGGCATCGCCATAAGGTTGACGGCAGACGGATGCGGCGCACGTGATGGCAATTGACGCGGCGGGCGCGCCGGTTTTTCCGCCAGCACGGCCCGCACTGTCTGATCAATTTCGGCTTCGGCAATGGAACCTGCGACAAACCTGGTAGTCCGGTCCAAATGATCGCGGTGATCATAGGCGCGCCGATTCGCTTCAGCTGACCCGGAATTCCCGACGCTTCGCCCAGGCCCGGATCCACACGCTGGCCGGCGCTTCAAAATAATGGAAAACCAGACTCGCCGCTAACATGACGGTCGCGAGATAGACCGATGCGCCCACCGGCCGCGGCAAGTGCAGTTTGCCGTGCACGAGGTACCTGCCCATCCACCAAAGGATCGGCACATGCAGCACGTACATGGAGTAGCTGGCCTTGCCCAGAAAATCGCAGACGCTGGTGGAAAGCCAGCGCGCCAGTGCGCCGCCGCTGAGGGCAAAGCCTACCAGGAGCGCCACGTTGAGAGGGCGGAGGTAGGTGTTGAGATCCGCCCCGGTATTATCCACGACGTGTGGATGAATGATCAGCCAGCCACCCAGCAACAGTCCCGGCCAATACAGCCAATAGCCACGCTCGGGCCACCAGGCTTGCTCCCGCAACAGGTCGAAAATCCGCGCTGCTGCAATACCTGCGATGAAATCCGCCGTGTGATAGACGGGCTTCCAGTCCCACGGCACGCCGGAGTGGTCGAACGCGATCGGCATCAGCACCGCCACCGCCATGGCGACGGAAATCATCATCCATCGCGCTTTTCGCAGCGGCGCGAACAACAGGGGGAACCAGAGGTAGAAAAAGAACTCGCAGGAAAGCGACCAGGCCGGCGTGTTCCAGCCGACAGCTAACGACCCGTACCACCCCTGGAGCACGAACAGGTAAATCGTCATGAGGTGCAAGCGCTGCCCCGGTGCCCAGCCTGGTGCCACCAGCATCTCAATGATGAAAGGCGAGAGCACGATCAGGCTGACGAAATACACGGGATAGATACGCGCAAACCGCGCCGTGAAGAAGCGCACGAGGCTGCGCCGGTCCCATTTGGCGTACGCGTAGGTTCGAGCCAGCACAAATCCGGAAAGGATAAAGAAGGTCTGTACGGCGAGGTAGCCGCCGTGAATGAGTCCGCCGAGCGAGGGTGGCAGGGCGTTCGTCCACGCCTCCAGCATCATCCCTTTGCCGCAGATATGGTGCAGGATCACCCAGATGGCCAGCCAGAAACGTAGTCCCGTCAGTGCCGGAAGATAGTCAACTGAAACGCCCGCGACTCTGCCCGCGACCGGACGCACGGCGATAGGCGGCGGCGTCGGTGTACCGCCGGGAAGGACGCGAACTGCGGAATCCCCGTCGGCGTTCTCTGCCGCTAAGGCGGTCTGATCAGGAGGGGCGATGACCTGTATTGTACATTTTGTGGCTCCGGCGCGCTCTGGCGCGGGCGAGTTACCGCTCCATCGGACCCCCGACGTTACAATTGGAGCAGCAATGGGTAGCACAGGGGAAACCAAAGGCACCTGCTATTTCGCACTGGTGTCCTACATTGACGGGCGTCTGGCCGAGTTTCTCAACCAGCTGCGGTTTGAATTGAAACCGGGTTGTGTCCTGCGATCCCACGTCACCGTATTGCCGCCCCGCCCCATCGACCTCAACATAGAAGAAAGCGTCCGCCAGATTGCGGCCGAAGCCAGCGATTCGCACAGCTTTACCATCGAGTTGGGCCCTGTGGCTGTTTTCGAAAGATCGAGTGTCGTCTATCTTTCGTTAAGCACCGGCGTGAATGAGCTCCACGCTCTGCATGAGAATCTCAACTCGGGCCAACTGGAATACGATGGCCCGTTCCCGTACCATCCGCACATCACGCTGGCGCAGGATCTGACCCCGGAAGAGGCGCAATCACTCGCAGTTATTGCCCGCGAACGATGGGCGGAATACACCGGACCACGCAGTTTTTCCGTGGATACGCTTTCCTTCGTCCGCAGCAACTGCCCCGGCGTGTGGAGCGATCTCGCCTTCGTCGATCTGCTGCAACCCGTTGCCGTCGAGTAAGCCGCCTCTCCCTCATTCCGGAAACGGACCGCGCTCCGCCCCCTGATCTTTAGTATATTAAACAGGATCGGAACATCCTGAGGATAATTATGAACCTGGACAACATCGTAAGAATCGCTGAAACAACACTGACCGGAGTGGGCCTGAGGGTCCTTGGGGCTATCGTTCTTTACATCGTTGGCCGCTGGCTGATCACGTTTGCGGTTGGCCTTGTGCAAAAAGGCCTGACCCGTCAGAAGCTGGAGCCCACCCTGCTCCGCTTCATCGGCAACACGATCTCGGTCGTTCTCAATATCACGCTGGTGCTGGCGATCCTTGGCTACTTCGGAGTCCAGACCACGAGTTTCGCCGCGCTGCTGGCAGGCGCTGGGCTTGCGATTGGTTCCGCGTGGGGAGGTCTGCTGGCCAACTTCGCCGCCGGCATCTTTTTGGTGGTGTTGCGGCCTTTTAAAGTGGGAGATTTCATTTCCGCCGGCGGCACCACGGGCACGGTGGAAGAAGTTGGCCTGTTCGTGACGACCATCGACACACCGGACAACGTCCGCACGTTTGTCGGCAACAACAAGCTGTTTTCCGACAACATTCAGAACTTCTCCACCAACTCCTACCGGCGGGTGGATCTCACCGCGCAGATTTCCGGCGCGGCCGACCCCAAACAGGTCATCGCGGCACTCAAGGCGCGCATTCGTCAGATTCCCAACGTGGTGGCAAAACCAGAGCCCGACGTCGTGATCGGCACGTTTACCGCCGTTGGCCCGGTACTCTCGATTCGTCCGTACACGAATAACGATTTCTACTGGCAGGTTTATTTCGATACCAATCTCGCGATACGCGAAGTCCTGGGCGACGGTGCGTTCCCCGCCCCCATGCCGGTCTTCGGTATCCAGCAGATTGAGCCGAAAGCGTAGCGCGGCAGGGGATTTCGGCCAATCCGAAATCGTTCCGGCGACGTAGTCATTTCTGAAGTCGCCTGATGACCCGCAAGCTTTACATCCTGCCCCTGCTGTTCAGCGCAGCCCTGGGCCTGAGCGCCCAGACACTGGAACTGACCGGGCAGGTGACGGACCCTCAGGGCCGCACCGTCGCAGGCGCGGCGGTTCACCTGCGGCGAGGCGCAACGGATCTGGGTCTTGCGAAGACGGATGCCGACGGCCATTTCTCTTTCAGGGGTCTTTCCCCGGACGATTATCTTCTTGCGGCCGAGGCTCCCGGCTTTACCAGAATCTCCCGCCAACTGCGCTTTCCCGCTGTGAACAGCACCGGCGACCTTCAGTTCCAGCAGGTTTCCGCGCAAACGCAAAGCCTGGTCATCACGGCGAAGACGCTGGAGCCCGCCATCGACCTTCGCAACTCCGAAGTCTTCAACCGTACTCTCTTCACCCGTGACGACCAGGTTTTTCAGCAACTCGATGCCGGCATCAACGCGGGCCAGCATGAAGGCGGCGGTAAATCGCTGGAGATCCGCCGCTTCGGTTTCAATCTCGATCACGGCGGCGTCAACGGCGGCCTCAAGGTTCTGCTCGACGACGTGCAGCAGAATCAGGGAACTCAAGGGCACGGCCAGGGCTACCTCGGCTCATTGAAATCGCTGAGCCCAGAATTGATTCAGGACGCCACCATCATCAATGGCCCGTTCAGCGCCGAATATGGAGACTTCAGCGGTCTCGGTGTCGTCCACATTCGCCAACGCGAGTCCATGCCGGATCCGTTCACCGCGCGGCTCGAAGGCGGCAACTACGATACCGGGCGCGGCTTCTTCGCTTACAGCCCGAACGCCGCCAAAGTGGATTCCTACATCGCTTATGACGGGTCTTACGCAGACGGGCCGTTCATCAATGCCGGCCGCTACCGCCGCGACAATATCAACGCGAACTACAGCCGCGCGCTGTCGGAGAAAACGAAGATCGGTTTCCGGTTTATCTTCGGCCGCAATGATTTTTATTCATCCGGCCAGATTCCGCTTGATCTGGTCGCAGCCGGCACTCTCGACCGCTTCGGTTATATCGATCCTTCCGATGGCGGCCGCGTCAAACTGGGCACTCTCTCCGCTTACTACAGCACGGTGCGGAAGAACGGCGACACCCTGCGTGTGGATGGTTTCGTCGGCCGGTCGCTGTTTGACCTGTATTCGAACTTCACTTACTTCCTGAATGATCCCGTCAATGGCGATGCCTTCCAGCAGCACGATTCGCGGCTGCAGCAGGGAGCGAACGCGCAGTACACCCACGTTCACAAGCTGGCCGGCGCGCTCGCCACCTTCACGGCGGGAAGTAACTTTCACGATAACCAGATCAACGTGGGCCTCTACCCACGCGAGGGTCGCACGCCCACCGGCGTGACCACGCGGGCGCATGCGCACGTCACCAACGAAGCCGGCTACGGTCAGGAAACGGTCAGCCTCTGGAACGGACGCGTGATTCTGGGCGCGGGCCTTCGCTTTGACGAATTTCGTTACAGCGTGCTCGATCTGGTCAATCCGGCAGATAGCGGCACAAAGCCTGCAGGACGCTGGCAGGGCAAGGGCAGCATCGCTTACACGCCCTCGCACCGCGCGCCCGTGACGTTCCACGCTAATTACGGCCGGGGCATTAACAGCATCGACGCGCGCGGCGTGGTGCAGCAACCGGACCAGCCGCGTCTGGCCACGACGGACTTCTATCAGGTGGGCACTGCATCGAACTTCCGCCGGCTCTCTATCAGTACCGACGCGTTTCTGATCAACCACTCGAACGAGCAGGTTTACATTCCGGACGATGGCAGCTTTGAGTTCAAAGGCCCCAGCCGCTCTTACGGCTATGAGGCCAAAGCGTCTGTGGAACTGACCCACCATGTTTCCGTGAATGGCGGGCTGACAAAGATCGGCAACTCTTACTTCCTGGGCGGCGATCACCGCGTGTATGTGGACAGCGCGCCGCATTTTGTCGCTAACGCCGCGCTGACGGTGGCTGCATGGAATGGCTGGAGCGGTTCGCTGCGTATGCGCGCCATCAACCACTATCGCCTCGATGGCGACAATCCCTCCATCTTTGCCTCCGGTCACACGGTGCTGGATATGGGGGTTTCGAAGCAAGTGAGCCATCGTGTGGAACTGAGTCTCGCGCTCGATAATCTGACGAACCGCGATTACTACGAAACGCAGAACTATTTCGAATCCCGCGTCTCTCCGGATGCACCTGCAATCGCGCGAATCCATGCGACGCCGGCGTATCCGTTCAGCGCGGTTTTAGGCATGACGATGCGCTTCGGCGGCAGGTGAGGATGCCGGACAAAGAGTTTTCACCTGTCCGTCAATTGGACGAAGGCTTCTCCACCTGATCGATTACAACAATCTCCACCTGCCGTCTCGTCGAAACCAACCGAAGCCCGAGCGGCTGCAGCGCGGCAAAAATGGATGGGCCGGCGGCGTCCGGTGCCTGGTCGGGCGTCCATCGCAGGTCGAAATCGAATTCTCCCTGTACTCCTGTCGCGTCCACAACGGGCCGGCCAACCTGCCGGGCCAGCGAGGCAGCGAAGTCCGGCAACGATAACCGGGTCGCCCGGAGCGTCACCGTTCCCGAACCGGAATTCGTGCTCATCGAGGGCTCGCCCCCGCCGGTATGCGGACGAAGCCTGAGACCGTCTTTCGCCGTCTCCAGCGTGAACACCGTCTCTTCTTTGGCGTTACGGTGATACCTTAGCCGGAACCGGTCTTCGAGCAACTGCAACATCAGGGCCTGAATGTTGGTGCGGTCGATTTCGATTCCACCTGCCGTCCTGGCATTGATGTCATAGCTCACGGAATCCACCCACCCCGGTATTCCGGAAATCCTTTGGTCTTCAATGGCGAAAGCATTGCGGATCAGCTTTCGGATCCCGACGTTACTCCCGACAAACCTTCCGCCGGGCAGGACCTTCGTGTCCGAACTCTCGGAATTTGGATCCGACAGGAATACATGCGGTCGGATCGAAGCAACCTCAAACGCGGGCGACTGCGCGAGGCAGACAGCAACCGACGCGACGGCAAAGACGAGCGGACGGAACATGAAACCTGATACGAACGTTGCCACCGGGAAAGTTCACAAGAAGCGGCACCTGCGCGTTGATACGATGGCGTTGCGCCGCCATAACATGAGTACTTTCGTTTACGCCCGCGTTTTCCTCACCCTTACGTTTGCCGCCATCACCCTCCGCGCCGCCGACGTGGTTGACCCTTCGACGCTCGACCACAAAGTCCTCATCGGCTACCAGGGCTGGTTCACTTGCCCCTCCGACGGTTCCGGCCGCTGGAGCCACTGGTCACGCGGTGTTCCCACTCCCGCCACGCTCACCGTGGAACTATTCCCGGATACCACCGAACTCGGCCCTGATGAACGCTGCGAGATTCCGGGCATGACGATAGCAGGCAAGCCCGCCTACCTCTTCTCCCCGCGCAATCCGAAAACCGTCAGCCGTCACTTCCAGTGGATGAAGCAATACGGGCTCGATGGCGTCCTGGTCCAGCGCTTCGTCGGCGAAATCCGCCGCAAGCGGCAGGATGGCGATGTCGTCCTGAAGAACATCATGCGGGCCGCTGCCGAATCGGGCCGCACGTTCGCTATTGAATACGACATCTCCGGCGGCAATCCCGACACGTTCGCACAGACCATCGAAGACGACTGGCGCTACCTGGTCGACGAACTCAAGGTAACTTCCCACCCCAACTATCAGCGCCATGCCGGAAAGCCCGTGGTTTCCATCTGGGGCATGGGACTCGGCGATGGCAACGCGCATCCGCCCGCCGATCCGAAGGCCGCGCTCGAAATCATCGCGTGGTTCAAGTCAGGTGCCGCAGCGAAGTATCAGGCCACCTATATGGGAGGCACGCCCGCACACTGGTCTTCCCTCACCGCCGATGCGCGCAGCGACCCCGCCTGGGCCGGTGTCTACGCCGCCATGGACGTCGTGCAGCCGTGGAACGTGGGCAGATACGGCACCCTTGCCGCCGTGGATAAGTGGAAGGACGACGTGCTCGCGCCTGATATCAAAACCGCTGCGGCCAATCACCAGATCTATATGCCAGTCGTGTTCCCTGGCTTCTCATGGCATAACCTGAAACCGGGCGCGAAGGAAAACCAGATCCCGCGTCTGGGCGGTGAATTCCTGTGGCGTCAGGCTTACAACGCGAAGGTGGCTGGAGCGACGGTCCTCAAGATTGCGATGTTTGATGAAGTCGACGAAGGCACCGCGATTCTGAAAGCCGTGCCACACCGTAATCAGGCTCCCGACCAGGGCTATTGGCTCACGCTCGACGCTGATGGGAAGGAACTCCCGAACGACTGGTATCTGCGGCTGGCGGGCGAGATCACGCGGATGTTTCATGGGGAACTGGAGCCCAGCCCGAAGCTGCCGAAACTCACTCCAGTTAAGTAGTAGTTTTTCACCCCCTGCGAATAGGCAATTCGCACAATTCTTCAGCATTTGCTATTCGCGCTTCTCCTCGCTGGTGGTCAGCTTGAAACCGGGTCAATTGAGAGTTTGATGAACGAAGATTCTCCAATTCGGTGATTTAGTGACGCTCTCGTTCACTAAGACAAACACTTCAGAATGCAGACCCGTGATCCCCGTATCGGGGTGGTACTGACATGAGACCCGCACTGTGGCGATATCCGGACCCGGAAACTCGATGGCATTAATTGTGCGATCCACATGCCCTGTAATACCGTTCCATAACTTGGCCAGGTTTGCCCTCCCACGGACCCTGGTCAACTCGTCGTTTTGAATCCACTCCCCGTCTTCTGTGTACAACGCCGCGACCGAGTTGCCGTCATGGGCGTTTCTGGCGTCTCCGAATGTCTTGATGAAGGCGCGGATCGCGTCTTCTCTGTTGGCCGGTGTCTGAGCGTGCCCTGCAAGAACAGTGAAGGCCAGGAGGGCGACGATGAGTCTTTGCATACGCGACAGTCCTCTCGTTCCATGATCCTATCACTTTTTCGTGTGGCACAACTTCCCAAGGCAGGCATGAGTAATCGGCCCGCCGCCCCCGTTCCATTTTTTTCTTGACTTGACGATAAACATCGTCAATAATAACCCCATGACGCTCGATGACCGTCCCCGCCCCACCGAAGCCGAGCTCATCATCCTCCGCGTCCTTTGGGATCACGGCCCTCTCTCTGTCCGCGCCGTCCTCCGCATCCTCAACCTCGAAAAACCCTTCGGCTACACCAATATCCTCAAGACCATGCAGGTCATGACCGACAAAGGACTGCTGCTCCGCGATGAATCCTGCCGGCCTCAGATCTACCGCACCCGCGACTCCCGCGACCAAACGCAAAGCCAGCTCCTTCGCCACATGGTGGAACGCGCCTTCGGGGGTTCCACCCGCGCTATGGTTCTCCACGCGCTCTCCGACCAAAAATCCTCCGACGCGGATCTCGCGGAAATCGAAGCACTGCTGGACAAACTCGAAGGAGCGAAGAAATGACGCCCATCGCCCAGGCCGTCACCGGTGCCCTGCTCCAGTTCGTCTGGCAGGGTTGCCTGGTCGCCGCGCTGCTGTGGGCGGCCCTGTTTCTCCTGCGAAAACACTCGCCCAACGCGCGCTATCTGGCTGCCTGCGCCGCGCTCGCACTGTTGGCTATTCTGCCGTTCGCTACCGCGTTCGGCCTTTATACTCCCGCTACGGTAAGCCGCGAATCAGCGGTCCTTACCCTGACGATCCGCGCCGTCTGGTCCGGCAACCTGCCCGCGCCCCAACAGTTCATCGCCGCCGCGCAACCATGGATCCTCCGCCTCTGGCTCCTCGGTGTGACATTCCTATCCATTCGTCTGGTCTGGACCGGCGCACGCATTGCCTCTCTGCGCCAAGCTGCCACTCCTGCCGAGCCTTACCTCAACGTGGTGGCGGTGCGCATCGCACAGCGCATGGGAACGCATCGCGCCGTTCGACTGCTGATCTCAGCCATCCCCGATGGCCCGAGCCTCGCCGGCTGGATTCGCCCCGTCATCCTTCTGCCTGTATCAACACTTCTCAATCTGACGCCTGAGCAACTCGAGGCCGTGCTCGCTCACGAGATCGCACACCTTGCCCGGTATGACGACCTGGTCAACATCGCGCAATCTCTCATCGAAACGATACTCTTCTACCACCCGGCGGTCTGGTGGGTCTCGGGTCGCATCCGGCATGAGCGCGAACTTTGCTGTGACGATCTCGCCGTGCGAACCTGCGGCGACGCTCTCTGCTACGCCCGCGCTCTCACCACGCTCGATAAACTTCGCGTGCGTGCCCCGCGTCTCGCGCTCGGCACCACCGATGGTTCGCTCAAGTTCCGCATTCGCCGCATCGTAGGCGCGGGAAATCCGCCCACCTCCGAAATCGGGCAGGCTGCGCTCTCGGGACTTCTTGCTCTGTGCCTTACCCTGGCTGCTTTCACGATCGATGCCCATCCCGCCCATGGAGCGCCTGCGTTGTCCCGCAAGCCCCAGGTGGAATACCCGGCAGCCGCCATCGCGAACGGAATTCAGGGCACTGTGCCAGTGAACGTGGTAGTTGACGCTGCTGGAACTGTCAGCCATGCGCGCGCCCTTGGCGGCCCGCGTGAATTGCGCGCTGCCGCTGAACAGTCGGTCGCTGCGTTGCACCTCGCGCCGGGCCCGCAACGGATCGACGTCGCTTTCCAGTTGGCTGCGGCCACCCCGGCAGACAAGGCATCCGAAAAAGCGACCCTCGAAGGCACGATCATGGGTCCCGGCGGCAAGCCGCTCTCCAAGGCGACCGTGCGCCTGAACCCGGTCGGCAATCCGCAGGGCCGTCAGCCCCTGCTGGCCGTCACCACCGTGACGGATGCCAGCGGTCATTTCATCTTTGAGCAGGCGAATCCCGGCCGCTACAATGTTCGCGCCGAACACGCCGGCTACATATCTGGTCTGCTGAGCCTGGTAGAGCCGGCGCCCGGGCAGCGCATCGCGGACCTGCGGCTTGCCCTGATCCCTATGGCTATCGTTTCGGGTCGCGTCGTCGACGAAGACGGCGATCCCATGGAAGGCGTCACCGTCCGCCGTTTCGTCTTCCGCTATTCCGATGGCCAACGCCTTCCCAACACACTCGGCGAAACCAAGACGGACGACCGCGGTGAATTCCGTATGGTCGGCGTCTCGGCAGGCAAAGTTTTTCTGAATTTCACGCCGGTGGGCAGTTCCTCCTACGGCACCGTGGGTGAAGATTATCAGCCGCGTGCGGCAGTTCGCACGAAAAGCGAAGAGAGTTACATCACCACGTATTATCCCGGCGTCACGGATGCCGCTGCTGCCGTGCCGCTCACCATAGGGCCGGGGCAGGACCTCGCCGGGCTGAAGGTCGTCATGAAGAAGGCACCGGTCTTCCACGTTCGCGGCAAAGTTGTGGATGCGCCGCTGACGGGAGCCATCCGCAGGGTCGGTGACTGGCAACCGAATTCCGGTTTCGTCTTTACGCCCGTTGCGAAGGATGGCAGTTTCGATTTCGCCGGGCTTTCCCGGGGCCCTCATACTCTGATCGTGACCGGGGATAGCGATGAGATGGGGATGGTCGCGGTCATCCCGGTCACGGTCGGTACGGAAGATAGCGAAATCACCATTGCCGTGCCGCCGCCCGCGAAGCTGGAGGGCATCGTCCGAATCGAAGGCACTCCGCCGCCTGATTTTTCGCTCACGTCGGTGAAAGTCACCATTGCCACAAACTCGTGGCTGTACTATCCCAAAGACGCAAACCCCGCCGCGGATGGATCGTTTTCCATCGATGGCATTCGGCCACGTCAGTACAGCTTTCAGGTGACCGGTCTGCCCGTCGGCGGCTATCGGAAGTCCGCAACGCTCGGCGGTCGCGACGTGCTTTCGAGCCAACTGGACCTCAGTGGTGGCATGGCAGGTACGCGTCTTGAAATCGTGATCAGCATGGCTGGCGGGAAGATCTCCGGCCTGGTCACAGTGGCCGATGGCGAGCAACTCTCCGGAACTCGTCTGGCTCTTGTTCCGGATACGCCGATGTTCGATAAGAGTTGGCTCTACCGGCGTTTCAACGCGGATCCACAAGGTCGGTTCGAACTGAACGGCATCTCGCCAGGCAAGTATCGTCTCTATGCGGTGGAGCAACTCGAGAACGGCGATGAAACCGATCCTGAATGGCTCCGCATCCATCGTGATCGCAGCATCCCGGTGACTGTCGCGGAACACGACGCGCTGCAATTGACGTTGAAGCGCGCCTCGCAGGCGCAACTGAACGATGACCAAAAGGCGGCAGGCCAATGAGGAAACTCCTGCTGTCTCTTCTGGCTGCGATGACCCTTGCCGCGCAGACCGGCGCGACCCTAACGGGTCACGTTGCTGACCCTCATGGCCAGCCGATCACGAAAGCGACCATCCTCCTGCGTCCCGTGCCAACCGCGCCTGGTCCACCGCCGCAGCCCTACGCCGCGCTTACCAACGACAAAGGCGATTTCTTTTTCGAGGGCGTTGACCCCGGCAACTATACTCTCTCCGCAACGAGGACGGGATTCCTGCCCTTCACTCTGGGCGCAACCCACGCGAGCCCGGCCGCCCGCCCCTTTACGCTGGTTGCCGGCAAGCCCGCCTCGCCCGTCGCCATCGTGCTCACGCCGGCCGCTGCCATCTCAGGCAAAGTCCTCGATGAAGACGGCGAACCCGTCAGCGCGTTTCTCACCATATCCAGGGAGCGATTTGAGGAGGGCGTCCGCAAACTCGTCATCGTGAAAGGAGTCTTTCCGGAAGTGGATGGCGATGGCCGTTATCGGATCTCGGGGCTCGAAGCTGGTCGTTACTACCTCACGGCACGGGCTCCCGGGCCCGTGATTCCGTTTCCCAGTGGAGGCTATGCCAGCACGAACGGCGCCGTCTTCATCGCCACGCAGGTAAATTCAGCAGCGAGACCTGGCACCCCGAAGAGCGACTATACTGCAACCTGGTACCCCGATGCCATCGACCAGCGCGATGCCAGACCACTGGACCTCATCGCAGGACAGGAACTATCGGGCGTCGATATCAGAATGCGCAAGTCCGCAGTTTTCACGATGCGCGGCCGGATCAACGGCGCAATACCCGGCCATCCGGTCGATCAATATCGAGTGCTACTTTCCGCGCCCGATCGCACGAGCGGCGTCATGGCGACGTTGTCACCCAACGTCTCGCCGGACGGCACTTTTGAAATCGTCGGGATTCCAAACGGCGATTACGATCTCACGGTCGCTTCCGGCAGACTCGGTGGCCCAACCCCGCCGCTCTCAGCCCAGCGCGTCTCCGTTCGCGGTCACGATGCGGAGGGCGTTGTCATCGATCTCAAACCGCTCGGAAGCGTCTCCGGCAGCATCGTTTCCGGTAATGACAAACCGGCCAGCGGCGTGACGGTCAATCTGACGTCAGTCGATGGCCCGCTCGTCAAACTGAAATCCGGACCTACGAAAGAGACAGTCCAGTTCGAGCTTTCCGATGTTCCACCCGGCAACTATCGGGTCTCGGTTACCGGCAACGTGCCCGGCACCTATTTGAAACCAGGCCCCACACTCGAAGTCATGTCCGGCGTGGCTATCGACAAACTCCAACTCACCCTCGGCCAGGCCGGTATCGTGACGGGCACTGCTCCCGCAGGCTACCTGATCACTTTGGTCCCCGAACCCCTGCGTCCCGATCTACCCGAACTCTATAAACAGGCGGTCACCGACGACCGTGGCCAATTCGATCTCCCCAGCGTGCCCCCCGGAGCCTACCGAGTCTTCGCGTGGAAAGACATCGAGCCAGGTGCCTGGTTCGACCCCGAATTCCTGAAGCCGCATGCCGCCCAAAGCGTGCCGGTGACCATCGAAGAAAACGCCACTGCGCAGGTCAAGCTACCAGGGATTCAGTAATCCGTGGACTTTCGTTTCTTCACGCACTAAAGACCGCCTGAACATCTGACCGCGACCGGGTGTCACTGACAGAGAAAAGGGTTGCTTTTTCTGAATAGAGGGTCTAGAATCGACCTCGCATGAGATATATAACAGTTGCATTGTTCTTAGGGAGATTGGTCTGGGCTCAAACAACGACTGGAGCGCACGGGCCGGCGACGTTCGAAGTGGCTTCTGTTAAGTCAGATTCCGGACGATATATCAACCTGACAGGTGGTCCGGGTACTTCCGAGCCTGAGAGAATTTCCTATTCCGGTCTGACGCTGACGCACCTGATCACAATTGGCTACGATATTTTTGAAGATCAGCTTTCGGGTCCCGAATGGATGAACACTGAGAAATATGCCGTCGAAGCAAAATTGCCGGCAGGGACGAATCGTGAGCAGTTCCACGAAATGCTGCGAAACCTGCTGACGGAGCGTTTCGGATTGCTTCTTCGACACGAGACTAAGAACACCGCAGTCTATGAATTGGTCGTCGCCAAAGGCGGCCCGAAGATGCAAAGGGCGGCCGTGAGTGTGTCGGCTCCCGGCGGGCTCCCCGTGCCTCAATCACTTTCTGACGCGCCGATCACTGACAAGAATGGTTGTCCGGTCAGGGCAGTGGGCCTTCACGGATATACTATTGATCGCAATCATCCGGTTCCGTGTGGCACATTCCGGAACGTCTCGACATTGGATCTGGCCCAGTACCTTGAGCATTTTGTCGGATCAGAACTCTTTGGCCCGCTGACGGCTCGCGTGCATGTGACAGATGAGACGAACCTCGAGGGTAAATTTGACTTTACGCTGCACTGGGACTTCAACCCCAAACTGCCCCGAAGTGTAGCAGCCGAGCCCGACCTGGGTCCAACTATTTTTGAGGCTCTTGAAAAGGAGCTTGGCTTGAAGCTGCAAAAAGTGATACTGTCTCTTGAGTTTCTAGTAGTCGAGCGCGCCAATAGGGTGCCTACGAGCAATTAATCGCTCTGAAACAGATCCTGACCGCCTCATTCAGTAATCCGGCTTATTCGCGTCCATTCGTGGCGCTTCTCTTTTTCCACCACCACCACACCAAGCCCGCCACCACAACTACTACCGCAGCCACTATCGCGACCGTATCCAGTTGCTTCGCCACGCGCTGCCACTCTTCGCCCAGGTAGTAACCCATCGCCAGAAAACACCCCACCCACAACACGCCCCCCGGATACGCATGCAGCGCGAATGGCACCGGCCCTAACCCACTGGTCCCCGCCACAAGCGCCGTGAAATGCCGCACGCCGGCAATAAAATACCCGAAGAAAAGCGTCCACTTGCCGTAGCGATCGAACCAACGATGCGCCTCCGGCAAATGATTCCCCACATGCCTGTCCAGCCACGGCACATGCTTCACCGCATAGACCAGGCCCGTCCGCCCCAGCAGATAACTCAGCGTGATTCCGCAAAGGCTCCCCGCCACCGCGGCCCCAAACGCAGGCAGCGGCGCCATCTCTC
The DNA here is from genome assembly GCA_903875575.1 of uncultured Acidobacteriia bacterium. GTDB lineage: Bacteria > Acidobacteriota > Terriglobia > Bryobacterales > Bryobacteraceae > BOG-234. Next base: position 22,144 of record CAIQWJ010000052.1, read on the forward strand.
CGCGATGAATCGCAATCCCCGCCAGCACCAAAATCGTCTCATCCGGAATGAGCGGCCCCACAATTCCCAGCATGAGCAGCCCGAACAGGGCGAAGTACCCGTAATGCGCGAGGAACTGATCGACGTGCTGCATTTAGTCGGCTTCAGCGAGTTCGATGCGGAGGGCATTCACCGCTGCCACCGGATCTGCCGCGCGCGTCACCTGGCGGCCGATGACGAGGTAATTCGCGCCGTCGTGCATGGCTTGCCCCGGAGTCGCCACGCGCTTCTGATCGCCCTTCGAAGCCCCCGGCGACCGCACGCCCGGCGTCACAAGCAGCATGTCGGGCCCAGCCAGTTCGCGGATCGCGCGTGCTTCGAGGGGCGACGCCACAATCCCGTCGATACCGATCTCCCGTGCCTGCTTCACACGACGCGCTACGAGTTCGCTGACCGTTTCCGAGTGCCCCATCTCGCGCAGATCCGTTTCATCCAGACTTGTCAGCACGGTTACAGCGAGCAACTTCATGGGAGACTCGCCGCGACCTTCCATCGCCGCCCGCATGACCTGCGGCACCGCATGCACCGTCAGGAACGTGGCCCCGGTCTTCGCCGCCGTGCTCACCGCGCGCTTCACCGTCTCGCCGATATCGTAGTACTTCATATCGAGGAACACCCGCTTGCCCCGCGCCGTCAGGCTGCGAACATACCCAGGCCCGGTGGCTGCAAACAGTTCCATGCCGACTTTGTAAAATCCAACAGCATCGCCAAGCTTGCTGACAAGTGCTTCGGCATCTCCGGCGGAATCGACATCAAGAGCGACGATAATCGGGTCGTGTGGCGCGGTGTCGTGTGGGGCGTTCGGTGTAATAACAGTCTCCTCGGTCCGTGTTCTCGTCTACAATCATAAGACGTAAGTGCGAATCACATGAAGACGGCACCCAGTCAGATTGTCGGCGTCAGTTTGCTGAGCCCGGATATGCCGCCGTTCGAACCGGCGTTCCAGTCTCTGCTGGGCCGCGCGCCGCGCGCACTGCTGGCGCCAGCTGTACCGTTTTCCGTGATCGTCGTCAACGATACGGCCCACACCATCGCCCTGCTGGGAGTGCGTTTCGACATGACCGCGCCGCGAGGCAAACCCTACTCCGTCATTCATTACGCCGATACTCTGCGCAACCCGGAACAAGCCGACTTCCTGCCCGCCACCATGCGTTTCGTCTGCGCGGAACCGGGCTACACGTCGTTGCTGCTCCAGCGCGAAGGCGAGCCCAGTAGGCGTGGCCGCACGAATCTGGATAGTTTACGCAAGATGCTCGACATCCGCGCGTCCCTCGATTGCGTGGCTTATTCCGACGGTCGCTTCGAGGGGCCGGATTCGCTTGGTGCCTTCGCCCGACTCGCTGACCAGCGTGAAATGGAAGCGGAGTTCCTCGCGCTCGTCGCAAAGGCGGGGGCGCGGGCCGAGAAGCTTCTGCTCGACGCCGCCGAAGACCCGCTCGACCGCGCCCGCCGCACTCTTGCCCGCCGACTCCTTGAAGGCTACCAGACCGGTGGCCAGGAAGAACTGGGGAATCGAATCCGCGGCCATCGCCTGAAGATCCCTGTCTGGCGCTGAGTTCGACTCGCTAGACTTGTGTCTATGAACTGGAGCGCAATCGCGGCGATACTGATGGGCCTGGCGGTGGGAATCGGTGCCTTCGGTGCGCATGGCCTCAAAGGGCGACTGGATGAGTACTCCATGGGCGTCTACGAAAAGGCGGTGCTCTATCATTTCTTCCACGCGCTTGGCCTGATGATCGTATCCCTCATGCCGCGTCTGGGTGCGCTCTCGCAGTCGGCTGCGACATGGATTTGCGGGTTGCTGTTGGCGGGGATTGTGCTGTTCTCGGGTAGTCTGTATGCGCTGGCGATCAGCGGCGTCAAGACCCTGGGAGCCATCACACCGCTGGGCGGCCTGGCATTCCTCGCCGCGTGGTTCATGCTGGCGTACTGTCTGTTGCGCAACAACCCTGCACGCTAACCTATGCCGACTCACCGATCAGAACAGACAACGCCACGACCAATAGCGGAAGATCCTGGGTCACGGTGTCCCAAATGATATCGGGATCGACATCGAAGTACGCGTGAATGAGTCGATTTCTCATGCCGACAACATCTGCCCAAGGCAACCCGGAGCGCGCGTCGCGCAACTCTCTTGACACCTGAGACGCGGCCTCACCGATGATCTCCATGTTCCTGACCAGGGAGTGGAAAAGCATTCGGTTGTCGTCGAGGTCCGTCCTGGATCGCCCCTCGGCAAACGAAATCGCTTCCCTTGCGGCTTCGAGCATGTGCCGCAGCCTCACCTCATCATTGGAGTTCATATTGCGGGACGGCGGAGGCGACTACTTCGGCGCGGAAGTAACGACTGAGGTCACCGGCCGTGCGCAAATCAACCTTGCGCCCCAGCATCTGGGATAGCTCGCGTTCCATTCGAACGATTCCCAGCAGTCCTGGACCGCGACCGGGTTCAAACTCCACCAGCATGTCGATGTCGCTCTCCTCCCGGAACCGGGGCGTGAGAATCGAACCAAACAGTGAGAGTTTCCGGATGCGATTGCGCACGCAGAATTCGGAAATAGCTTCGCGTGGTATCTCGACTGGAATCGTAACCATTTGCCACATTATCCCATTTATCGGAAGCCGCCGTCTCACCAGCGCTATTGAACCGCCCGCTGTCCCCACGTATGAAACGTTCCGTACAGGATTGCATGTTCATTTCCTTCGGCTTCCGACGCGAGCCTTGCGATCCCGGAATCGGAATCTACGGAACCCCAGTCCGGGAGCGGCTTCGCGCCTTCGATAGAATCAACCCGTAAATGGAGATGATCCATCAGCACATTTGCCTTTGCCCGGAACTCTGTCAGATCTGACGCCCACGTCACGACTTGTACAAACGCGCCGGTTACGTCCGAACTTATTTGGGAATCGAACAGGGGACTGACTTCCACCAGGCCAACCCAGATAATTTTCGTCTTTGGAATTTTCGTTGCCAATGCCCTAATCCACAGGATTCGTGGCGAACACCGACAACTCCGGCACAAACCCGCGATCATCCATCTCAAGCCCCGCCTTCACGGCCCACGCAATCTCCTCGCCCCGCAGCTTCGAATCGTTCACTTTCTGCGACAGCCCGTTGGTCGCGAAGAAGTCCGTCACTACTTCGCTCGGATTCACCAGCATCACGCGCACGTTGTTTTTCCGCAGTTCCGCGCGCCAGTATTCCGTCATCCCGCGTACCGCGAACTTGCTCGCGTAGTATACCGTGCCCTTCGGAGCGCCGCGCAGGCTCGCCGTCGAGCAGATATTCACGATGTTCCCGCGATTGCGCGCCACAAAGATCTTGGCCGCCTCGCGCCCCATCATCATCACGCCGGTGACGTTCGTCGCAAAGACGCGCTCGAAACCGACGGTGTCCATATCCACCAGGTTCTGAAACGTGCCGATGCCTGCGTTATTCACCAGAATGTCCAGATCGCCGAAATGCGTGATGACTTCCTTGTACGTGCGGAGGACATCAGCCTCCACCGCCACGTCGGCCTGAATGGCGAACGCCCCCAACTCGCGCGCCGCCGCATCCAGTTTGGCCTTATCGCGTCCGGTGATCGCAACGCGGGCCCCGGCATCCACCAGACTCCGCGCGATGGCGAAACCAATCCCGCCGCTGCCACCAGTGATCAACGCAACTGCATTTGTAAGGTTCATAAGGTTGTCCGCTTACAGTCTAGCGCCAAGACTAAACTGAAAAGCCGCTGAAACCAAAACCCCAACCGTTAAACTGTAAACTGTCTTACGGTGTCTGTTTCCATAAATCTCCGCCTGTCGATCGCGGCAGCTGCCGCGCTCCTGACCGGCTGCGTCCGCTATCAACCGCACCCGCTCGACCCTCCCCATTCCGAGAAACAATTCCGCGCCCGTTCGCTGTCTGACCCCGGCCTCGCCGCCTTCCTCAAGCGCTCCGATTGGCCGCCTGCCAAACTCACGCTCCGCGACCTCGAGTCCGTCGCTCTCTACTACAGTCCGGATCTGGATCTCGCGCGCGCTCGCCTGCGCACCACGCAGGCCGCCATCGCGACCGCCAACACGAAACCGAATCCGTCCATCTCCATCGGCGGCGGCTACACGAATTCGCCCGAGTCTCCGGTTGTTTTCTATTTCACGCCTTCCGTCATCCTTGAGACCGGTGGCAAACGCGCTCTGCGCGCGCTCGAAGCAACGAAACTCGCCGAAGCCGCCCGCGTGGATATCGATGCCACCGCCTGGCACGTCCTCAGCCGCGTCCGAGCCGCGTGGACCGACTACCGCATGGCACTCCGCTCCGTCGAAGTTCTCAACGCCGAAGTCACGGCCCGCAATGCCACCATCTCGATCCTCGAAAAACGTCTCGCGGCCGGGGAAGGCGCTCGTCCGGAAGTCGACACCGCCCGCGCCGCCGTGATCGGCGTGCAAGCCGAAGTTCGTGCCGCAGTCACCGCTGTCGGTGAAGCCGAGGCCAACCTCGCGGCAGCGATCGGCCTCCCTGCCTTGCCGCCTCTGGACATCGAGTCCGCCGCCGAACTTCCTGACACCCTCGCGCAACTGCCGCTGGCCACTATTCAGAAAGCAGGCCTGCTCCACCGCGCCGATATCCGCCGCAGTCTCCTCGAATACGCCGCCGCCGAAGCCGCCCTGCAACTCGAAATCGCCAAACAGCGGCCCGATATCCAGCTCAGCCCCGGCTACAATTTCGACGAAGGCCACTACAAGATCGCCTTCGGTCCCAGCTTCGAGATCCCGGTTTTCAACCGCAACAAGGGCCCCATCGCCGAAGCCGAGGCACGCCGCGCCGAAGCCGAAACCCGCTTCAACGCACTCCAGGCCAGCGCCATCGGCGAAATGGAAACCGCCCTCGCTCGTTTCAAAGGCGCACGGTCAGAACTCACGGAAGCGGACCGCACTTTGACTGCAATCCAGAACACGCGTATCGCCGCCATGGAACGCGCCGTCGCAGCGGGCGAAGAAGATCGGCTCTCGCTCGCAGGCGTCCGTGTGGAAGGAGCAGTTGCCGCCCGCGCTCGCCTGGACGCCGAACGTCGCCTGCAAAGCGCGCTTGGTGCGCTCGAAGACGCCGTGCAGCAATCGCTAGAAATCACCTCCCCGTTGCCCTCTCCGGAGACGAAACAATGAATAAACGAACTCTCGGCTGGCTACTGGCCGTTGTCATTCTCGCCGTCTCGGCAGGGCTGCTTTTTTGGTCCTACCAGAACCATCACGCCCAGTTGGTCGCCGAAGCGACGGCCGGCACCGCAATCGAAAATCCAGCCAAAGTTGTCACTGAAAACGGCGAGCCAGTCGTGTCGCTCGATGACGAAATTCAGGACAAGATGGGCGTCAAATCCGAAGTCATCCGCGCCGTCACCGAACGGCCCCACGTCGTCGCCTACGGAGTGCTCGAAGAAGACACCGCCGGTTCCTTCATCCTGCGCGCCCCGCTCGCAGGCACCATTCAGGGCAGCGCCGGAAAAGCGTGGCCGGCACCTGGCGACACCCTGGCCGATGGCCTGAACATTGGACAGATCGAACCCCGTCTGGCACCGGCAGACCGTGTCAATCTCAATGACCGACTCGCCTCCGCCCAGGCAGACGTTGAGTCTATCCGTCCCGGGCTCGCGGCCGCCCAGACCGCCCTGGCCCGCACCCGCACGCTCAACGCGGACGATAAGAACGTTTCCGATCGCGCCCTTCAGGAAGCCGAAGCCCGAGTCGCTACAGAACAGGCGAAGCTCAATGGCGCGCAGCAAAGCGTGCGCCTGTTGACCGCCGCGCTGGCTTCCACTCGCGACGCCGCAGTTCCGCTCGAACTGACGCGCGGCGGTGTTGTCGTGGAAGTTCTCGCCCATCCCGGGGAAGCCGCTGAATCCGGGCAGCCTCTGCTGCGGCTCGCCAGATTCGATAAGCTGCTCGCGCGCGTCGATGTCCCCGCCGGCGAAGCCGTCGCCCCTGGAATTACCACGGCCAGCATCGTACCGCTCGGCAATAACGCGAGACCTCTGACCGGTGAGCGCATCAACTTCGCTGCCGCCATCGACCCGAAAACTCAGGGCCAGCCCTTCCTCTTCCGTATTACCGATTCATCCAACAGCCTGCGCCCCGGTCTTTCTGTGACAGCGTGGCTGGAAACTCCGGGCACCGCTCGAACGGGTGCCGTAGTGCCACGCGCCGCCGTTTTGTGGCAGGGCGGCAAGTCGTGGGTTTACGTGCAGACCGATAAGGAGAAGTTTGCGCGCCGCGAAGTCGTGCTGGAAGACCCCGCCACAACCGGCTGGTTCACACGTTCGCTTAAGCCCGACGACAAGGTGGTCACGCGCGGCGCGCAGATGCTGTTATCGGAGGAGTTTAAGTCCCAGATCCGCGTCGAGGACGACAACAATTGACCTCCCGCCAACCACTCCGCAAACGCGTACCCGGGGAGGCAGCGTAAGTCGATGATCAAAGCCCTCATCGATTTTTCCATCCGCTTCCGCGGCGTCGTCATCGCCCTTGCCTGCGTCCTCACCGCCTACGGCGTCTACGTCGTCCGCAACGCCAAGTACGACGTCTATCCGGAATTCGCTCCACCCGAAGTCGTCGTCCAAACCGAAGCCCCTGGCCTCTCCCCGGAACAAGTCGAAGCCCTGGTCACTCAACCCATCGAAAACACGCTCAACGGCGTCTCCAGCATCGAATCTCTGCGCTCGGAATCCTCTCTGGGCCTCTCCGTCATCACCGCGATCTTCGCCGAACATACGGACGTTTACCGCGCCCGCCAGGTCGTCGGCGAGCGCCTCACCGAAGTCACGGGCGCGCTCCCGCAGGGCGTCAAAGAACCCGTCATGGCGCCGCTCACCTCCGCCGCCAGCATGGTCCTCGCGATCGGGCTGACCTCCGACACGAAGTCCCTGATGGACATCCGTACCTTCGCCGACTGGACCCTCCGCCCGCGTCTCCTCGGCGTTCCCGGCGTTGCCAAAGCCGTCATCTTCGGCGGCGAAATCCGCCAGCTTCAGATCCAGGTGCTGCCGGACCGCCTGGCCGCTTTTGACCTCACGCTCAACAACGTCCTCGAAGCCGCCCGCGCCTCCACGGGCGTGCGCGGCGCGGGTTTCGTCGAAAACGATTCTCAGCGGATCGTCCTCGAAACACAGGGACAGGCCCGCACCGCCGCTGAACTCGGCGAAGCCACGGTTTCACACCATAACGGCGTCACGGTGCGACTCAAGGACGTCGCTCACGTGTCGGACGCCCCAGCCCCGCCCATCGGCGCGGCGGCTATCAACGGCAAGACCGGCGTCATGATTATGGTGTCCAGCCAGTACCTGGCCAACACGCTCGAAGTCACCGCCGAACTCGACAAGGCCCTCGCCGAAATCAAGCCCGCAGTCGCCGCCGAAGGCATCACGCTCAACGATCACATCTTCCGCCCGGCGAATTTCATCACCACGTCAGTCCACAACATCAACCAGTCCCTGATGCTGGGGGCGGTCCTTGTCGCGGTGGTGCTTTTCATCTTCCTGTACAACATCCGCACCGCTCTGATCTCGCTCACCGCCATCCCGCTCTCTCTGCTGATCGCCGTCGCCATCCTCGATTACATGGGGATTTCGCTGAACACGCTCACCCTCGGCGGTCTCGCCATCGCCATCGGCGAAGTGGTTGACGACGCCATTATCGACGTCGAGAACATCTTTCGCCGGATGCGGGAAAACAAACTTTCCGCGCATCCGAAATCCGTCCAACGCGTGGTCCTCGATGCCTCGCTCGAAGTTCGAGGCGCAGTGGTCTACGCCACTTTCGTGGTTGCCATGGTCTTCCTGCCGGTGCGCAGCATGAACGGCGTGCAGGGCCGCCTCTTCGGCCCTCTCGCGGTGGCCTACATCCTGGCCATCATGGCCTCGCTGGTCGTGGCGCTCACGGTCACGCCTGCACTCTCCGCGCTGCTGCTCCCCAAAGCCGCCGAACAAAGCGAGCCCCGCCTCATTACCTGGATGAAGCGCCATTACGCTTCCCTCATGGGCGCACTCATGTCGCGCCCCCTGCCCGTGATCGGAGGAGCCGCCTTCCTCTGTATCGCCGCCGCGGCAGCCCTTCCCTTCTTCGGCAGCGAGTTCCTCCCGGATCTAAAAGAAGGCCACTTCATCGTCCACATGTCGGCCGTCCCCGGCACTTCCGTGAACGAAACGCTGCGCCTCGCGCGCTCTCTCACCGCTGAATTTAAAAAGCTCCCGTTCGTGGAATCCACCATGGATCAAATCGGCCGCGGCGAACAAGCGGACGACACCTGGGGCGTCAATTACGACGAAGTCCACGTGGAACTAAAGCCGCTCGAAGGCGACGAGGCCGAAGCCGCCGAAACCAAACTCCGCGCCTCTCTCAACAAATTCCCCGGCGTCTACTTCGCCGTCCGCCGCTTCTTATCCGAGCGCATCGAAGAAACCATCTCCGGCTCCACCGCCGACGTCGCCATCAAAATCTACGGTGATGATCTCGACGTTCTCGACGCCAAAGCCAAAGAAGTCGCCCGCGTCCTGCAAGCCGTGAAAGGTGCCGCCGACGTCCAGCAGGATTCGCCCCCCGGCTCCCCTCGCATGGTTGTGAAGCTCAAGCCCGAGCGCCTCCGCCAATTCGGTTTCCGCGCCGTGGACGTCATGGAAGCCGTCGGCACCGCGTATCAGGGCACCACGGTGGCTCAGACCTATGAAGGCAGCCGCGTCTTCGATGTCGCCGTGATTCTGGACAACAGCGTGAGGCAGGACCCCGCCGCCGTCAGTTCCCTGCTGCTCTCCAACCCCGATGGCCTGCGCGTCCCGCTCAAACAACTGGCCGACATCTACGAAGATTCCGGTCGTGCAATCGTGCACCACGAAGGCGCACGCCGCCGCCTGACCGTCACCTGCGACGTGCGCGGCCGCGATCTCGAAGGCTTCGTGGACGACGCCAAGCAGCAGGTTCTCAGCAAAGTGAAATTCCCCGCCGGCACCTATGCCGTAGTCGGCGGAGCTTCCGACGCGTTAGAACAGGCGCAACATGAAATCCTGCTTTTCTCTCTGATCGCCGCGGCCGGAATCCTGCTCCTGCTCGCCGTCGTCTTCCGCCAGTTCCGTCACTTAATGCTGGTTCTGGCCAACCTCCCATTCGCGCTGGTGGGCGGAGTCCTCGCCGTCTTCGCGACAGGAGGTCTGCTGACCGTAGGTGCCATGGTGGGCTTCGTGACGCTCTTCGGCATCACCATGCGCAACTCGATGATGATGGTTTCGCACTACGAGCATCTGGTAAACAAAGAAGGCCTGATCTGGAATATCGCCACGGCGATTCGGGGCGCATCCGAACGCCTGGTCCCCGTCCTGATGACCGCGATTGTCACGGCCCTGGGGCTCCTCCCGTTAGCCATCGGCAGTGGCGAGCCAGGCCGCGAAATCGAAGGCCCGATGGCGGTAGTCATTCTGGGAGGCCTGGTCACATCCACAGCCCTTAACCTGCTCGTCCTCCCGATGCTCTCCCTGAAATACGGCAAATTCCAGGCCCCCATCAAAGAGACCGAATAATCTTTGCGTACTTTGCGTTAAAGCTGGGACAGGTTAAAGTCAAGGTATGCGCACCAGTCTCCTCTACCTCGCCATCCTGACCGCCCCCCTATACGCGCAGGACCTCCCTGACGGCGCAGGCAAAGACGTCACCGTCCGCATCTGCTCCGGCTGCCACGGTGTCGAGATGTTCGCGAGCTATCGCAAGTCCCCCAACGATTGGGACAACACCATCACCACCATGACGGACAAAGGCCTCGCGGTAACCGATGCCGACTACGCCACTATCATGGACTACTTCACAAAAAACATGAATGTGGCGAAACCTGCGGCCAAGCCGGCAGAAGCCGCGACGCCCGCGCCAGCTCCTGCTGCACCCGCCCAGTCCCCCCAGCAATTGGCCCGCGAAATCCTCAAACAACTCATCGAAATCAACACCACAGACCCCAACGGCGATAACACCCGCGCCGCCGAAGCCATGGCCGCCCGCTTCCGCGACGCCGGCTATCCCGCCGCCGATATCCAGGTCCTCGCCCCGGTCGCCCGCAAAGGCAATCTCGTCGTCCGCCTCCGCGGCTCAGGCGGCCCCACCGGCCCCCGCCCCGTCCTCTTCATCGGCCATCTCGACGTGGTGGAAGCCAAGCCCGCTGACTGGACCATCGACCCCTTCACTCTCCTCGAAAAAGACGGCTTCCTCTACGGTCGCGGCACGCTCGACATGAAAGGTGACGACGCCACTCTCATCGCCGCCTTCCTCCGCCTCAAGCGCGAAGGCTTCACCCCGCCCCGCGACCTCATCCTCGCTCTCACTGCCGACGAAGAAAACGGCCCGGCCAACGGTATCCAGTTCCTGGTCAAAGAGCATCGCGACCTCATCGACGCCGCCTTCTGCATCAACCCCGATTCCGGCGGCGGCGATATCAAGAACGGCAAGCATCTTTTCATGACCATGGAAGCGGCGGAAAAAGTCTACGCCAGCTTCACCCTCACCGTCACCAACGCCGGCGGCCACAGTTCCCGCCCGTCGAAAGACAACGCGATTTATCACCTGGCGGACGGCCTCTCTCGCCTCGCCAAATTCGACTTCCCCGTGCATCTCTTCGATGTCACCCGCTCGCAACTCGAACGCGCCGCGCCCTTCTATGAAGGCCAGCTCGGCGCCGACATGAAGACCATCGGGGCCGACCCCACCAACGCCGCCGCCATCGCGCGCCTCTCCGCCCAGCCGCAATACAACGCGCTGATCCGCACCACCTGCGTGCCCACACTGCTTTCCGGCGGGCACGCCGAAAACGCGCTCCCGCAACTGGCCACAGTCACGGTGAATTGCCGCGTCCTCCCGGTGGATAACGTGGACGAAGTCGAGAAGACGCTCAACAAGGTGGTTGCCGATCCCCAGGTCAAAATCACGCCGGTGAAGGCCGCTACCACCACGCCGTACACGCCCATTGATCCGAAAGTTCTCAGCGTAATCTCCGCCGTAACCACGAAGCATTGGCCCGGTCTGCCGGTAGTTCCGAAGCTGATGCTCGGTGCCAGCGACGGCATTTATCTGGTGCGTGCCGGTATCCCCACCTACGGTGTCAGCGGCATTTTCAGCGATGAAGACGACAACCGCGCCCATGGCCGCGACGAGCGCATTCTGGTGAAGTCCTTCGATGAAGCCGTCGATTTCATGTACGACGTCGTCACCGGCCTCGTGAAAAACTAGCGTTGCGCCAGACGGCAACCCTCCGTTCGGGGGCGCGGTGACGTACAAATCCACACCACGCCCGCACGCGGTCTGGCTCGCGAGCCGCTTCCCGGCTCCATCAAATCCTCCGTGTTACTCTAAGAGAGTTCGGTAAGGCGCGGGGACGTAGTTCAGTTGGTTAGAACGCCGGCCTGTCACGTCGGAGGTCGCGGGTTCGAGCCCCGTCGTCCCCGCCATTTCCGTACAACCCCTCCTGATTTCCTCCGTCGTGTCAAAGTGATAAACATCACACGATAGCGAGCCGGGTTTTCTCCAAATCTGGTAATCTCCATAAGATCTGAACGTACTCAGCCCTTAGAACGTCATGCTCGCAACTTCGATTTGCCCCCTGTGCAATTCGCGCGCGATGCGCCGGTCCAAGCGCCGCAACGCCGCCGAGTGGCTCGTCAGCGTTGCCATTCTTCCCTGGCGCTGCGATCACTGCCAGGCACGCTTCTTCCGCCTGCGCGACGAACTCCCCTTCACTTCACCGAGGTGCCGGAACACTTCAGCTCCCAAACGATGGCCAGGCGGCAACCCGGCTGAGCGAATGATCTCGTTTCCGCGCGGGACTGTGCGGCTCATCCTTCTGGTACTATTAGTACCAGAGGGATTTCCTGGTTGATTTCGAGACTATGCTCGCAACTTCGATTTGCCCCCTGTGCAATTCGCGTTCCATGCGCCGGTCGAAGCGTCGCAACGTTGCCGAGTGGCTGATTAGCGCCGCTCTGCTTCCCTGGCGATGCGAGCACTGCCAGGCCCGCTTCTTCCGCATTCGCAACGAACTCCCGTTCACTTCGCCCAAACGCCGCGACTACCCCGATCCCCCGGACGACAACGACGCCGCGCAAACCAATGTATGATGATCTTCGCCACCACACGGAGATCCCTTTGAACCATTGCCGGCCAAATTACCGCATCCTCGCACTGACGCTCTGCCTTCTCCCCGCCTGCCTCCACGCCGCTACCTTTGACGTGAAATCCTTCGGTGCCAAAGCCGACGGCACAACCCCGGATCGCGCCGCCATCAACAAGGCCATCGAAGCCGCCTCTGCGGCGGGCGGCGGCACCGTCATCTTCCCGGCCGGCACCTATCTCACCGGCTCCATCCAGTTGCGCAGCAACATCACCCTCCAGTTCGACCCCGGCACCCGCCTCGAAGCCTCCGCCGACCCCGCCGCCTACGACGACCCCGAACCCAACTCCTCCGACAAGTTTCAGGACTTCGGCCACAGCCACTTCCACAACAGCCTCATCTGGGGCGAGAATCTCGAGAACGTCGCCATCGTCGGCCCCGGCCTCATCAGCGGCAAGGCGCTTTCCCGCAATGATCGCGGTGCCGATAAGGCCATCGCCCTTAAGCTCTCACGCCATGTCACTATGCGCGACTTCTCCATCCTAAACGGCGGCCACTTCGGCGTCCTCGCCACCGGCATCGATAACCTCACCATCGATAACGTCATGATCGACACCAATCGCGACGGCATCGATATTGATTCCTGCCGCAATGTCCGCATCTCCAACGTGAGCGTCAACACGCCCAATGACGACGCCATCGTTCTCAAGGGCACCCACGCCCTCGGCTTCGCACGTGCCACGGAAAACGTGACGATCACCAACAGCCTGGTCAGCGGTTACGATATCGGCACGCTGCTCGATGGCACTTACAAACGCACCGTCACCGCAGCGCCTGATCGCGACGGCCCGACTGGCCGCATCAAAATCGGCACCGAGTCCGAAGGCGATTTCCGCAACATCACCATCTCGAATATCGTCTTCGACCGATCCCGCGGTCTCGCGCTGGAATCCGTCGACGGTGCCCACATCGAAGACGTCGCCGTCTCCAACATCACGATGCGTCAGATTTCGAACGCGCCGTTCTTCATCCGCCTCGGCAGCCGTATGCGCGCCCCGGAAGGAGTCGCCATCGGCAGCATCCGCCGCATCTCCATCTCGAACGTGGATGTCTATGATGCCGATCCACGCTACGGCTCCATCATCAGCGGCATCCCCGGTCATGATATTGAAGACGTGAAATTCAGCGATATCCGGATCGTCTATCGCGGCGGCCTTACTCTCGATCAGGTGGCGAAACAACCGGCCGATCTCGTGAATACGTTCTTCTTCCGCGCGACAGGCGGAGTCCCGCCGCGTGAGCCTTACGCCACTCCGGAGCGCGAAAAAGAATATCCCGAGCCGTCTATGTTCGGCATGATGCCCGCGTACGGTTTCTTCTTCCGCCATGCGACAGGCATTGAACTGAATAACGTGAGCGTCGGCTATATAAAGGAAGACACAAGGCCGGCCTTCGTCCTCGATCAGGTCAAAGACGCCGATTTCCAGCACGTCAAAGCGGCAAAAGCCTCCGCCGTTCCCACTTTCGTGTTGCAGAACGTCGAAGGCTTTTCCGTCAACCGGTCAACTCCGGTCCCGGACATGACGTTGCCCAAAACCGATCACAAGGAATTCTGATTAAACCGATTTCACCGGCTTATCCACAGACTTCCAGTTCTTCTCATCCCAGTACATGACTTTACCCTCGCGGTAAGACTCCGCCGCCAGGTTAATCACCACCACGGCCTTCGCCCCGGTCTCCACATCCAGATGAGGCTTCTGCCTCGTGCGCATGCAGCTCAAAAAGTTGTCGATGTGCGCGGCCATGCTGTCTTTCTGATCAATCGGAATTTGAATCTCACTGGTTCCGAACTTCGCCTCATACTCCGCGCCGCCGATCGCCTTCGCCCCGGTCATCTTCCCGTCCACCATCTTGCCGCCAGTCGTCTGCGGCTTCACCGTGATGTACGGAACCGACCCCTCAAACTTCCCGTGATCCACAACAATCAGCGTCCCCGCATGTCCGCGAATCAGCCCCGGAATATGCGTGTCGTTCGCCATCGACGAACTCAGCACCAGCGAGTGCCCCTTCGAATACTCCGCCAGCAGATGGAACGTATCCGGCACTTCGCGGTCCGGCTTCCCGTTCGGCAGCTTGAACACATACGTGCCGCCAGTCGCCATCACCTTATAAGGGAACTGCGGCTCGTCCCAGCAGATATTCAGCGGCGCAATCACGTGATAGAACAGGTCGCTCGCAATCCCCAGCGAATAATCCCAGTACTTGCGAAAACGGAAGAAACGGTCGGCGTCGAACTCGCGCTTCGGAGCCAGTTTGTATTGCGACCCCAGCCACATGTTCCAATCGATGTAATCGTCGCCCTTGCCGTTCGGCCCCGCGTTCGGGTCAATCGTGTAATTCCACTCCCCGCCCACCGAGTTGCGATGATACGACCCCTGGCTCTCAATCATCTGCCCGATCATGCCATCCGCAATCGCCTTCTTCGCCTTCGCCCAGATATCGGCCGACGTCGTCTGCGATCCCACCTGCAGAATCCGCTTCGTCTCCTTCACCTTCTCCACCAGCAGGCGAGCTTCTTCGTTCGTATGCACCATGGGCTTTTCAAGGTAGACGTCCTTGCCCGCGTCCATCGCGTCGCTCGCCATCCGGCCATGCCAGTGGTCCGGCGTCGCAATGACGACAGCGTCCAGATCCGGCTGCATCAGCAGTTCACGATAATCCGAATAGCCCTTGACCTTGTGTTTCTCGGCCTGTGTCCGCTTGCGCTTTTCGTAGACATCGGAGACGGCCACCACCTGACAGCTGTTGGGATTCGCGTTGCCGAACGAAGCAAACGATTGCGCGTCGGACGACCCACGCCCGCCGCAACCAATCACCCCGACATTGATGCGGTCATTCGCCCCGATGATGCGATTGCTCATCTTGCTGGCGGCCTTCGCGGCAAAAGCCGGTGCGGCGCTCCCGGCCACAACGCCGGCGGCAGTCACGGTACGGATAAAATCTCGGCGGTCAAGTGCTTCTTGATTCTGGTCTGACATGGAACCCCCTCAGGTCGAATGCCACGAGCGGTGGCAGCGACGATATTATCAAATTTCGCGATTCCGCGCAGAGCCTCTTCGCGATACGTCAGAACAAGACGGAAGGCAGCCACGCCCCGGCTGGCTCGTTGTAAAGTCCCACGCTCATCAGGTTCATCGGCTGCACGACGCGCAGACCGTTCGCAAGACACCAGCGCAGCAGTGCGCTGTTGCGGGTGGGCACCAGAATACCAGGGCCGCCGAAGGAATCCACCGAGGCAATGAGCGCCTGCATGTCGAGGTTGGTCTCAGCTGTGGCGTGGCCGAAGAAGGCCATGTGCGTCGTGTAACCGGTGATGCGGCCACCGCGTTCCACTACCAACGCAGTACCCTGCTGGATGGCCGAAGGTAATTCCATCGCGCGGTTAAAGCCGTGCACGCGCAGAGACAACTGCGCGCACGCGTCCAGGTCGGCAGTTTGCGCGGGCCGGACGCCGCATCCGGGCACGCTGCGTTCGATGGTCCGCCCCTGAAGACAGGCGAGCGGATCGCGCACGTCGAAACCAAGCCGTGTATAGAGCGAGAGAGAACGGTTGTGAAACGCCGCCTGCACGAGCCGCACTCCGGCGAGGCCTCGTACGCTTGCCCTGTCCATCACGGCCTGCATCAGAGCACGCCCCACGCCGTGATTTTGCACGTCAGGGTCAACGGTGATGGGCCCGACTCCCGCGATCACGGTGCGCTCATCGAGGCAATTGCTGCCGACGATCCGGCCGTCGATTTCTGCGACCACACCGTAGCAACTCTCGCTCGCGAACATATGGGAAAGCACACCGATGGCGGCCTCCGGTCCCGGGAAGTCGCAAGGGAATCCGTGCGCGGCGTTGATTCGTGAAAAGGCGTTATAGCAGATTGAACCGCAGATTGCAGCGTCACTCGGTGTGGCCGTTCGAACGACTAATTCTGAGGACATGGGTGCAGCCTCCAATTGCAGAAATTGTAGCAATTCACACGACGCTGGAACCGAGCCACGACGTAGACTATGATTTTATAGAAACGAGTTTAACCATGGCCAAAGCCCTTAATTCTAAACTATATAGGTCCAACCTTTCCATCGTGGAAGAAGGTGCCGCAGCGTCCGTTCAGGCCGCCGCCGCAGCCGGTGGCGGCGTGCTCCGCTGCTTCCCCAGCTTCGTGGGCCGCAAGTTCTGTCTGCCCGGCAAGAACCTGGAACTGGTGGATGAGGACTACTTCCCCGAAGGCCGTTCCGGTTGGGCTATCGACGAACGCTGGAACGGCAGCGCCATCCTGGCCGATACCGGAAACGGCATTCACGGCGAAGGCCTGTGCCATTTCCATCATCCCGATGGACACCTGATTCCGATGGATGCCGCCGTACACGGCGCGCCCGATTTCATGGTGGGGCCGCTCTACCGCACGCTGAACGGCACGGGTTTCTACAACAAGGAATTCGACAACCTCTATCCGCTGGGCCACCACATGCATCCGTTCAAGCCGGAGGCGTATAACTTCAACGCGTGGCGCAACAAGCGTTATAAAAACGATTGGCACACGTCGGTGGGCCTGATGGATTACGTCACCGAAGAAATGATGGCGCAGTTCGTGCGCGATTTCATTGACGGCAAGGACAACCACATTCGCAGCCATGCGCGCAATCTGCTGATCCGCATGGGCACAGGCTTCATGACTCCAACCCGCATCCTGCACGGACCGGCGGCTGTAAATACGGAAGAACCGCAACGCGATCGCGACGACTTCCGGTTCTACCAGAGCCACGTGCTCTGTCCGGAAGGCGAAGTCTATCTGGGCAACGAACTGCTGTTCCGCCATCTGCCCGAAGGCCTGGAAGGCGAGGATCGCGTGCAGCGCCTGGTGTCGGATATCGATATGGCCCGCAACAAGGATCCTTTCATTGTTGAAAAACACCTGCTAATGCCGGTCGTGGACAAAGAAGTCAGCCATGGCGGCTTCCACGACGAGTGGCGTGTTTACGGCAAGCCAAATGGCGACGAACTGTTCAGCCTGCGTCAGTTCGAACTGGCTCCGGGAGCGGAGACAATTCTGACTGGCCCGGCTGCACTGTGCATCTTCCACTTCTGCCACGGACAGGGAACACTTGGAAACCACAAGGTGGAAGTGAAATCCGGCATTCGCCTGGGCGAAGCGCTCGATGACGAGTTCGTGATTCCGTATGGTGCGGCGAAGACGGTGGGCGGCATCAAACTGAAGAACACCAGCAAGACGGAACCGCTGGTGGGTACGCGCTGCTGGGGGCCGGAAGCGTGGGGCCACAAGATGCCGAAGGCACCGTTCGAAACCTGGAAGTCATAAGCGGATAGTAGAAAGAAGAAAAGCCCTCGTCACTCGTGAAGTGGCGAGGGCTTTTGTCTTGCCGGAGCAACCCGCGGATTTACTGATACACCACGCTTGCGTTGACGGTATTTGTATTCCACCCCCCGATGCTGAAATCCGTCCCCGGTATGACCACCTGCTGAGCGGACTGGATATACACAAACACCGACCCGTTCGGCGTACTCCCATTCGCCGGCGTCAGCGCCAGCAGGGTCGATGCCGGAACTGTAAACTGGCCTGGGCCTATCGGGGCTAAACACTCAAACTGCGTATAAGAATTGCCGCTGCCGTTCGTGTAGCCTGAGATGTTGACCACGCTGTTGGCATCTCCGCCCGCCCACGTGATCTTCAGCCCCTGATTCCGCACCACCGTCTTGATATTCGAGTTCGTCCACGTAAACGAGGGAGGCCCGCTAAGTGACACCGAAAATGGGCCAATGTCCTTGCCACCGGCACCGGAGAACTTGTAACTTCCCGAAGTCACGGTGGCAATATTGCCCGCGTAAATGCCGGCCTGCTGCAATTGAAGCGCCACGCTCGCTCCTGCGGGAGGCGTCATCGTAATAGTACCGGCATCTAATCCCGTCCCCGCCGGAATCCCGGAGTCATTCGGATTGCCACTATGGTTTCCACCCTGCCCAGGTAACACAAACGTGGTGCAATTGCCCGGCGATACCGGATCGCTGAAATTCACCTTGGCTACTGCCCACTGCGCTGGAGTGAAGCGAAGGATGAACGCAGCAGCCTGCTTCTGATCGGCATCCACCTGCACAGCGCCAATCGTCACGCTTCCCTTCGCCAGAGCGGCGTCAATCCCGATCTGTCCGGCAAGCACCGCACTATCCGTACATGCGCCGCCATTCGGCGCGATCGGAATAGTCGTCGAATTACTGATCTGCACCGGCGTCGTGTCCGACTGCACTACCAGCGACACGTTGCACCCTGAAAGCCCCGCCGGCACCGTGAAATTAATCTGGTTCAGTCCGACGCCGCCGGAAACACCGGCATAAGTCTGGCTCGCCTCAATCCCGCCCACTAGGACGTGGATTGCCGGGAAAGTACCTTTCGTTGCATAGCCAGTGTCGTTATCCGTTGGCCCCAGACCAGTACCCCACAACGTGTAGGTCTTGCCTGGAATCGTTGAGTTGTGGGCGTCATGACGTTGTACGACGCATCTGTGACGACGGCGCGTCCCCCGCCTGACTGGTTCGCGGTGGAAATGCCGAAGTTGCTGACCACCACGGAAGTCGGGAACGAGTTTCCCGCCACTCCGTTGTAGATCACCTGTATTGTGGCGGTAGAGCCTGCGGGTACGTTCGACGGCATGACTGCGGCCACCTGGGTATTCAGTACATACAGAATCGGCGCGTTGTAGACAATCCCCTTTTGCGTGATCTTCACCTGCACGCCGTTCGTTGCGGGCAGTATGGTTGGCAGGGGAATGCCGGCCTGTACCAAAGACGTGGGACCAAGGTCCGTCCCGTACAGAATAAAGAGCGAACCTTCGGCGATACCGTAATTCGGCAAGCCGGAGAGAATGTTGCTGGCTGGGTTCTGGACGGAATTGATGGCGGGTGCGGCCGCGAACAGCGTGGGTGCGATGAGAACACTAAGGAGCAGTTTGTTCATAATGTTTGTATATTGTAATCATAAAGATTCTGGAAAGACAACGACAGTTTTCGGTCGCTTCGGGCGACAGAAGCGATCAGAACCCTGCTAAGGAAACCTGCGCTCAGCTATTATGAAGCCATTCCTATGCACATCAGAGTTCTCAGCCATCTCCTGCTTGTCGCGACGGTGGTGCTGACCTCAGCCAGCGCCGTCGCAGCCACTTTCGATGCCGGACTTTTCTCCGAACTGCGCTGGCGCTCCATCGGCCCCATCCGCGGTGGCAGAACCAAGGCCGCTGCCGGAGTCCCGAGCCAGCCGAACGTCTTCTACATCGGCGTCGTCAACGGGGGAGTCTTCAAGACCACCGACTATGGCCGCACCTGGAATCCGATCTTCGACGACCAGCCCACCGGATCCATCGGAGCAGTCGCGGTGGCGCCTTCGAATCCGAACATTGTCTATGTGGGCAGCGGTGAAGGCCTGCAGCGGCCAGATCTCTCAACCGGCGACGGCATCTACAAGTCAATCGACGCAGGCAAAACGTGGACGCATCAGGGGCTTCGCAACGGCCAGCAGATCCCGCGCATCGTGGTGGACCCGCGCAATCCTGACCGCATCCTGGTGGCCGTGCTCGGCCATCCCTATGGCCCGAACGAAGAACGCGGCGTTTATCGTTCCCTCGATGGCGGCCGAACCTTCGAACGAGTTCTCTACAAGGACGAGAACACCGGTGCCTCCGACATTGAGCTGGACCCCTCCGATCCAATGACCGTCTACGCATGCCTGTGGGAAGCACGCCAGGGTCCCTGGGAAAACGGCGCCTGGAGTGGCAAGCGGCGGCATCTTTAAATCGGTGGATGGCGGCACGACGTGGCAGCAACTCGCAGGCGGTCTTCCAGCCATCGTCCAGGCCTACGTTCGCGTGGCTCCGTCAAATCCGAAGCGGCTCATCGCGAATGTGGCGAGCACTAACGGCGTCGGGATCTACCGTTCCGACGATGCCGGCGCGACCTGGACCCGCATCACGAACGATCCAAGGCCTGCCACGCGCATCGGCGGCGGCGACACGCCCGTGCCGGCGATTGATCCGAAGAATCCCGACACTATCTACGTCACGAGTATTGTCACCTGGAAATCCACCGACGGCGGCAAGACCTGGACAGGCATTCGCGGTGCACCCGGCGGCGACGATTATCAGAACATCTGGATCAACCCCGATAACCCCGATATCATTCTTCTGGCCAGCGATCA
Source organism: uncultured Acidobacteriia bacterium (assembly GCA_903875575.1). GTDB lineage: Bacteria > Acidobacteriota > Terriglobia > Bryobacterales > Bryobacteraceae > BOG-234. Next base: position 42,541 of record CAIQWJ010000052.1, read on the forward strand.
GGGCGCCATCATCACCGTGAATCGCGGAGCCACCTGGAGTTCCTGGTACAACCAGCCCACCGCGCAGATGTATCACGTGAATGCCGACAACGCCTTCCCGTATCGGCTCTGTGGCGGGCAACAGGAAAGCGGGTCGGCCTGCGTCTCCAGCCGCGGCGACGACGGCCAGATTACCTTTCGCGAGTGGCACCCAGCGGGTTCGCAGGAGTACGCATGGATTGCGCCCGACCCCCTGAATCCCGACATGGTTTACGGCGCGGCCCGCAGCGGCGTCACGCAGTTCAACCGCAAGACCGGGCAATCGCGCAACATCTCGCCCACGCCGATTCGCGCCGCGGATTTCCGCACCGTGCGCACCGCACCTCTTGCCTTCTCCCCGGTCGATCCCCACACTCTCTACTTCGGTGCGAACACTTTGTGGAAGACGCGCGACGGCGGGAATACCTGGACGAAGATCAGCCCTGACCTAAGCCGTAAAACCTGGGATCAGCCCGCCACTCTCGGCAAGTACGCCAGCGAGGCCAGTGCAAAACCCACGCAGCGCGGCGTGATTTATTCGCTTGGCCTTTCGCCGCTTAGCGCCAACCGGATCTGGGCGGGCACGGATGATGGCCTGATCCACACGACGGCCGATGGAGGCGCGCACTGGAAAGATGTGACGCCTCCCGCGCTGAAACCTTTCCAGAAAGTCGCGATTATCGACGCCGGGCACTTCGATGCCAACACCGCCTATGCAGCGATCAATACGTTCCGGCTGGACGATATGAACCCGCACATCTACCGCACGCACGATGGCGGCAACACGTGGACAGAGATCGTGAAGGGAATTCCGGCAGGCGCGGCAACCGACGTCGTGCGGGAAGATCCAAAGCGCAAGGGACTGCTCTTTGCGGGTACCGAACAGGCCGTTTACGTTTCCTTTGACGATGGCGATAACTGGCAATCGCTACGCCAGAATATGCCCGCGACGTCGATACGCGATCTCATCGTGAAAGACGACGATCTGGCGGTGGCAACGCACGGACGGGGCTTCTGGATTTTCGACGACATCACGGCGCTTCGCCAGCTGACGCCGGAAGTCGTCGCGTCACCAGCATTCGTGTTCAAGCCGGAGACCGCGGTGCGAATCCGCTGGAACATGAACACCGATACGCCGCTGCCGCCGGATGAGCCGGGCAGCGCGAACCCGCCGGATGGCGCTGTGATCGATTACTATCTGGGGGCGAGTGCCTCCGGAGCGGTCACGCTGGAGATTCTCGATCGCGCCGGAGCCGTGGTTCGTCGTTATTCGAGCCAGTATAAGCCCGCGCAACCGGGCCCTGAGTTCGCCATTCCGACTTACTGGCTGCGGCCCGCGAAGACGCTGGCCAGTACTCCGGGACTGCATCGTTTTGTGTGGGACCTGCATTACGAGCCTCTGCCGGGAGGCAGCACGGAACTCCCGATTGCCGCCATCCTGGGTGATACGGCCCCCACGCCGAACGCGCCCTGGGTCATGCCAGGCAACTACACGGTAAAACTGACGGCCGGAGACAAGACGTACGCGCAGCCTCTTGTTGTGAAGCTGGATCCTCGCGTGCATTCGTCGATCGCGGCGCAGGGCAGTCTGTCAAAGGCCTTGTATGACGACATGCTGAAAGCCACGGCCGTCTTGAATGAGATCCGTGATCTGGAGCCACGAATTGCCTCGGCCCGAACAAGGGCTGGCAGCGCCGAGATCACGGCTTTGCTGGATGCGTTGACGAAAAAGATTGACCGGGGTTCCATCGCCAGAGTAAATCAGCAAATGGACACTCTGATGCAAACCCTCCAATCGGCTGACATGCCGCCAACCGTACCGCAAACCGCCGCCGTAACCAGCCAGCGAGCGGCACTGGCGAAACTGCTGAAGGACTGGAAGACCGTGCAGACTGCCGACGTGCCTGCCATGAACGCACAACTGGTGAAGGTCAATCTGGCACCCCTATGAAAATGACCAGAAGATCGATTGTCAGTGCCACCGCGGCCGGAGCGCTCGCGAGCGGGTTATCCGCGCAGGTGCGCGCGGCAGCGCCGGCGGAACCCGACCGCGACTATTGGATCCGCACCCTGACGAAGATCGCAAACCCGGTGCTCACCTCGCTGAGCAGGCGTAGTCTGAAGCTCGACATGCCGGTAGAAGCCGCACCCGGCGTGACAGATCGTCCTGCCTTCACGCATCTCGAAGCTCTGGGCCGCCTCCTATCTGGTATGGCGCCATGGCTGGAGTCCGGCACCGGCGATTCACCCCGCTTCGCCGTGATGGCCCGTTCCGCCATTGCCGCCGCAGTGGACCCCGCCTCACCCGACATGATGAATTTCTCGCGCGGCCAGCAGCCCGTAGTGGATGCGGCATTTCTCGCGCTCGGCATTTTGCGCGCCCCCACGGAACTCTGGGACAAACTCGATGCCACAACGAAGGCACACCTGATCAAGGCGATGCTCTCCACGCGCGTCATCCAGCCGGGCTTCAACAACTGGCTGCTCTTCAGCGCCATGGTGGAAGCTCTCCTGGCGCACGCGGGCGAGCAGTGGGACCCTATGCGCGTCGACTACGCTATCCGCCAGCACGAGCAGTGGTACAAAGGCGATGGACTCTATGGCGACGGTCCGCAGTTCCACTGGGATTACTACAACAGCTTCGTGATCCAACCAATGCTGCTCCAGGTGATGGACACGATCTCGAAGGTGTCGAAGAGTTGGACGTCACTATCAGCCGGAGTCCTGACAAGAGCGAAGCGGTACGCGGCGATTCAGGAGCGACTCATCGCGCCGGATGGATCGTTTCCTGCAATCGGACGCTCCCTGGCCTATCGCAGCGGCGCATTCCACCATCTCGCCGCAATGGCTTTGCGGAAGGATTTGCCCGATGGCGTCCGACCGGAGCAAGTGCGGGGCGCACTGACAGCGGTGATTCGCCGGACGCTGGAGCCCGCAGGGACATTCGATGCGCGGGGCTGGCTACAAATCGGCCTCTGCGGACACCAGCCGTCGATCGGTGAAACCTACATCTCTACGGGAAGCCTGTACCTGTGCGCGAATGCGTTTCTACCGCTGGGTTTGCCAGCCAGCGACCCATTCTGGAGTGTGCCGGCGCGCCGGACCACACAGCAGCGAGTTTGGAGCGGAGAAGATGTACCGGTGGACCACGCGATTTGAGCGTACGCTGAAGGAGTATAGGAGGATAATAAGGAGGAAATGCAGCAAGTCTCCAAGCCACTCAACATCAAGGACCCGGAAGTCTATCAACTGGCCAGGCAGGTGGCGGACCTGACGGGCGAGACGCTTACGGACGCGGTACGGCACGCCCTTCGGGAGCGATTGAACCGCGAGTTGCGAACGCGCCCAGATCCACTGTTCATCGAAAAACTGCGCGAGATTTCGATTCGCTGCGCCTCCCGGCCCGTGATCGATCCGCGTTCGAACGATGAAATTTTCGGCTATGACGAAATGGGAATCCCGCGGTAGCCCATCGCACGCAAATGGTCATCGACACCTCAGCTCTTGTTGCTATCCTGCGAGGCGCGCCGGAACGGGATTCCATGCTGCATGCCATCGGAAAAGATAGCCGGAGGCTCATCTCGGCTCTGACTGTGCTGGAAGCCGGAATGGTCCTTGAGGACCGTTTTGGGCCCGAGGCCCGAGTAGATCTGGAACTTTTCATCTTCGACGCACGAATAGAAATTATTCCTTTCAACTCACGTCAGGCTGAGGCCGCACTTCGTGCCTGGCGAACATACGGTAAAGGCAGGCGCCCGGCTGGGCTCAATATGGGCGATTGCTGCACTTACGCGCTGGCGAAGGCGACAGGAGAATCCGTATTGGCGATGGGTTTGGACTTTCCCCTGATGGATATCGTCCGGGTTGAATGAAACAGGTGAATCAGGCCTACTTCCCAGGCCGGACCAGCAATTTCCTTTCCGGGATGTAGCAGCCCACCGCCGGAACCTCCGGCCTCGCCACTGGTCTCCCCGCCAGCACCGCGTCCAGCGCATCGCGCCAGTCGTGTTCCGTCACCTGCTGACGCGGCTTCGTGAGGTCCGCGTAGTAGTTGTCGATTCTTCCCCGATAAGCGATTGAGGCATCCGGACGAACAACCACCACTTCAGGAGTCACCGTCGCCCCCGTGGCTTTCACCAATGCATGATCCCGATCCACAATTTTCGGGTAATCGCCATGGCCATAGTCCTTCGCGTGTTGCGCGGTAACCGCATCGGTAAGCGTGGGATCCGTATAGACCAGCGAGCACTGCACGCCGCGCGAAGCGTAGGCGTCGCAGATCCGCCGGATCTCGTGCGAATAGTAATTCGCAATCGGGCAATCGTTCGTAACGAACACGAGTGCCGATAAATGGCCGGGCGCTGGTTTGAGCGGCTGACGCCGGACGCCGTCAATATCCGTTACGGTCAGACCCGGATGTAAAACCGCCGCAAGCGCGAACAGCGCCAGCCGGTTCATTGCGCCAGCAACTCCGCGATCTTTTTGATCAGTTGGGGATCGGAGAAGATCTTCTGTTGCGCCATCATGGCGCGCTTTTGCGAAACATCGCGCTGCAGCATGCGATAGTCCATCTGCCGCCGGGGCACGGCGATCAACGTCAGAGCACCCATCTCGTCTTTCGACTGCTCGCCCCATGTCACGCGAATCGGCGGACTTGCGGGATTGTGCGGATTCTCCGCCGAATTATCCCAGTGGATTTCGGCATCGAGCCGCGTGCCACGCGGCAGGGCCACCATATCCTGGAAGAAATACTGATCCTGCCAGTTGAAGTTCCAGTCGCCAATGGAGAGCAGTGTTTTCACTTCGCCATCGGGCAGCGTTGCCGTCAGTTTCATCCGGCTGGCCAGATAATGCGCATGGGCACTGACTCCGGCGGCGTCGATTTCCACGGGCAGCGTGTAGGAATCGCGAATCACGAAATCCTTCTCGCCTGCCGGAATATCCAGACCCGCAAAAAGAGAATACACGGGAGGCAACTGGATCGCCAGCATATTGCGGCTCGGAGCTTCTTTCGCGAAGTGCAGCCCGATCAGCGACTTCTCCGTTTCGGGCTTGCCCGTAGGATGGAAATGATACTGGAGCACGAGGTCAGACCCCTGCGGCACACGCAGCGCCAGGCCTTCGGGGAAGAACTGCGGCTGCGCGCCCACGGCCCAGCCACCCAGCGGCATGGTGGCACCCCCCGCCCGCATACCGCCAAAGCCCGGCTCGTCGCCATCGTTCGGCTTCAGATGGACGCGGCCATTGGGGTCAGCGAAATACAGAACGTGATGCACCGCAGCGCGCGCGGTGGTGCGCATTTCGATTGCGGTAATCCACTTTTCCCCGGTGAGGCCGAGCGGCAAGGCGATGTTGCGGTAAATATCCGGGCCATCCGCCTTCAGATGATACGCGGCGGGCATTTCCACCACAAGATCCGGCTCGCCCAGACGCCAACCGGAGTTAAACTTCGGTGCGTCCGGAGCCTTGCCTGCACCTTCCGGCATTCCTTGCTCCACCCAGTCGCGCAGCAGGGCAATGTCGGAATCGCTGAGGCGCCGCTCGTCGCGGTAGGCGTACGAAGCGGGCTCCGCGCGCCAGGGCGGCATAATGCGGGCGGTGGTCACCGCGGCGATTAGCTTGCCGCGTTTCGCAACGTCCTGATAAGACAGCAGCGAAAACGGCGCGGCCTCGCCCGGCCGATGGCACGCCGAACAGTTCTTGTAGACGATGGCAGCAATTTGTCCGTTAAACGTAACTCTTGGGTGGGCGGGAGTCTGGGCCGCAATGCGATGCACAGGCTGGACAATAAAAAGGGCGCCCAGCGCCACACAAACAGCAGGTATTTTGAAGTTCATCAGAAAACGAAGGCCAGACCGCCGCGGAAGACGCGGGGCGAGTTGACCACCAGAATCTGGCGGCCATCGGTCAGGGTCAGCGGCAGGTAGCCCTGCGCCAGAAGATTGCGGATTTCCGCCGTGGCTTCCACGTGCCCGAATGACATGGGCAGGAATGGAATCGGCTGGCGGAACGCGATGTCCAGACCGGGTTCCGCGCGGTCCGGCTGCGTGGAAAACGACGCCATGGGAACGGCGGATTTCAGGTCGGCGTACTGGTAGCTCGCCATGTAACGGGTGCCGGTGACCTTCATGGTTCCTGCCATGCGCACTGTCACCGCGTGACGATTGCTGGTTCTCATCGCTGCGCGAAGGCTGGCGGCGTCCGGTGAAATTGCGGAACCCAAACCAGAGCTCATCACCCCAAGTGTGCCCCAGGAAGCCGTGACCTTGTGGTTCGGTGACAGGCTGCGGGCTGCGGAAACCGTGTAGCCGTAAGAGGAAACATTGCCTGCGTTGAACAGAGCGCTGGAAGCGAACATCGACGGCAGCAAATCGCCGCTAAACAGGTTTGAGTCGGGGTTCGCGATCGACAGCGTCGTATTCGCCACGTATTGATGGTAACCGGAAACGCGATACTCCATGGCCCCGCGCACAGTCGAATAACCGACCTCATAATCGTCCCCGCGCTGCACCTTCACATGCCCGTTCAGTTCGCTCAGACGAGGCATCAGGGACAGGGCGGCCAGTTCATTCTGCAATGCGTCGTTCGGGTCGTGCGCGTCCAGACCCGGACGTGCATTCCCGGAAGTAAAAACCATATCCAGTTGCCCGCGAGGCAGGGCATAAGAAAGCCTGGACCAGGGGCTGAAGTACTGCAAATGATCCATGTACGCAATGGAATCGAGTTCAGATCCGTACTGGAGAGAGAGCGCCTCGCTCAATTGCGTCCTGTCCCGCAGGCTGACCGAAATCGTCCTCAGGGTGGGCATGGAGCCCTCGCCCCCCGCGCCGGTCACAAGTCCCTGGCCGACATGCGTCGGCATGTTCATCTGGCGCATGGTGACCGAAACGGACGGCGTACTGCCAGCTACTTCCCTGCTGTAGGTGGTCCGAATCGCCGCAGCCGGTTGACCGGTAGAGGATGCATAACCCAGGTCGCCGCTTACGCGGACATTATTGTTCGCATACACGGAGGTGGCGAAGGCAAACTGCGTACCAAGATCCGCAGCATTCGCTGTGGCATCAGTGAGAGCTGTATCCGAAGCGGAGATTCTGACGAGCGCGCTCGAATCGTGAAACACGCTGGGTTTTGATGCAACCCGGGCCAGACCGCTTTGGCCAGCCGCGGAAGCCATTGCTGGCCGCGCTGAAGGGGAGACCGGTAACAGCCGAAGCACAGGGCGCAGCCCAGGATCGCCTCGCAAAGTCCACTTCCAGTCGTCGCTCATCAACCCGCCGGGGGCTGGCAGGGTGGAAACCAGTTGAATCGAACTGAACATTCTGGAAAGGTTGACTTCCAGCAGGCTTCGCATCCCCGGGCGCACCACTACGCGATCGCGGGTGGCGGGCACAAAACTGGCGAGCGAAACCTGAACGGAGTAGACATCTGGCAGCAGGTCGCCAAAAGAAAAATTGCCGGCAAGGTCGGTATAGCTCTTTTGCAGAAGCCGGGCCTGCTGGTTGAACAGCGACACTGAAGCGCCGGCGCGGGGACTACCGATGGAATCGGTCACCAGGCCGCTGACCGCACCCGCAAAGCGAATCGGCGAAGCAGCCTGCAGACGAACCGGAGAAACGAATGTCAAAGGGGCAAGGAAAAGTAAAGCAATCGCGCCGGCAAAGCGCACGAACTTCACCCGTCGTCTGACGACGCCCTGCCTGGCGGCCTGTGCGCTTCCAGCTCTTGCCATATCTGCTCCGGCCCTATTCTCCCCGGCAACTTGCGGCCCGGCTAACGTATTTCCGGTACCGGCGGGTTTCCGCTTTTGGGCGCGAAACCCGAACCCTGTCAGTTTACAACAAAATTAGACTGCTGTTGAACGGTCTGGTTCGCCCGCCGGTCGGTGGCCTTCACCTTGAGGGTGTAGACGCCGGGACCCAGCTTGCTGAGCGGCAGCAGTTTCTGAACCGTCACCTGGTTAGCAGACGAATACTGAATAGAAGAAAGATCTTCCGTGAAATCGATCACACTCTCCGTCGACCCAACCTTACTGACCAGATATTGAATGGAACCATCCGGCTTATTCGTCTTTTCTTCCGGTGCGAAATTGTAGAACTGGAGGTAGACTCCCATTTTCTCGTCCGCCTTGAAAGTGCCACCCACGCGCGGCCGGACCAGGGTATCGCCGATCGAGAACATGGTGCCGCCAATGTTGCGGGTTGCCAGCTTTTCCATCTTGTCCGCCAGAATGAGACTGCTGGAAGCCAGGCGGTCTTCCGCGAAATGCGGTACGTCGAGCGCCTGCTCGTAATTGTTCACGTTGCCGGACATGATGTCCTTGGCCACGATGTTGAGATGGTAGCGGCCCGGAGCCAGCGGCACCGTCGTCTGCCAGACCTGCTTCTGGTTGATGTAGCTCTGGAGCATGTCGAGGGGAACGGTGGTTTCCAGCGTCGGCTCGAACTTCTGCATCGGGCGACGAGTCATGGAAGTGATGCGGCCAAAGACGTTGATGATGGCCTTATCAACGCCGTCTTTTTGGGTGAATTGCAGATCGTGGTTATCGAAAAGCAGCGTGAGATTGACCAGAACGGAAGTCTCCGTCACACGGAGATAATCGGTGCGAACCTGCATAGGCAAAATATTGTAGGTAATGCGCGACGTGATAGCCGCTTCCAGATCCTTGAACTTGACCTGCGGCGGTTCCTGCAGTTTGAAGAACTGCGCCATGCGGTTAAATTCGTTCATTTCCTGGTTCATGTACTGATCCGGCACACCGAGGTGGGTGCCGTCGCTGCGGCTGAATCGCTGGTCTTTTGTCAGCAGCCCCTGCTGTTCGTAAAGCGTAAGGCCCGCGTTCGGGACGTTTACAAGGGCGTCCTTCTCGGTCGGATCCATCGTCATGCGGTATTCGCCGGACATTGTCTTGTCCACAAATTCGATGCGGATTTCCTGCCCAATGCCGTCAATGTAGCGGTAGCGCCACTGTTCGAACGGATAGGTTTCGGTTTCGCCCCCGCCTTCAGACATAGGACGCTCATAAGAGCCGCCCGAGGAGTGCGATTCGATTTCATCCGGAGGACCGAACTGAATATAAATGCGACCGCGATCCGTGCGCCAGCCGGGAATGCCGGAAGCGTAGTGTTCGTTGGCGTAGGCGATTCGTCGGTAGTGCTCTTCCTTATATTCGTTTTCTTCCGAATCCGGGGTGGGATCGCGGCGCAGCCAGAACTGTTCGACGAACTGCTCGCGCTCTTCGTCGGTATTGAGCTGGTGGAAGGCCTTGCGCTCTTCGTCGGAAATAATGTAGAGGACGTCTTCGTCCATCCACTTCTTGTATGGGGTCTCAAGCTCTTTCTTCAGAGCCGCTTCCTTCGCCTTCAGTTGCTTTGCCGTCAATGGCTTAGCGACGGTTTCGCGCTTGGCTGGCGCGGGGGCAGCCGACTGTGCCGGCTTGGTGGCGGGTGCGGTCGTCTGGGCCGGAGTCGATGTAACCGCGAGCAGCAGGGCCAGGCCCGCCGCCGGGATAAACAGATGTCTGGTGTTCATACCTGGCATGTCCTCTGAAAAAAATCCACTGTCTCCAGTGTAGCTCAGACGCAGGGGAGGGTTTTGCGGTTTCCTCCAGTGCGGGCTCTGAGGTCGCCGTTCCTGTCTGCACGCCGGTTTCCAGCCCGTAGCGCGGCAGAAACCGGGCACCCAGTTCGTATCCGGAGATCAAATCGGCAGACGGAGATTGGAAACCGTGTTGCGGTGTGTAGCCACCTGTGCGCACACAGCCCACCAGAACGGCTCCGTTCAGGCCGCGTTGAGTCGGCGTGCTATTTGAGATACACCGGCAGCAACTGCCGGGCGTGAGCCGTCTTCCGTTGGTAGTACCCCGGCACCATCCGCGGTCCGCCTTGTAACCGGGCGACTCGAGCAACACGGGTTCCAGTCGAAACCTCGCAGGCCACCCTCATCCGATCATGGACTGCAACGAAGGCCACCGGGCCACGAGGGATGCCGCCATTGGCGTTCTGACACGACTCGCGATGGAAGATAATCCAAAGGTGTGGAGCAGCAGCCATTCCGATGAGACCGTTGCTGGTGTCCGGAGCCCTTGTTCCGCAGCCGCAAATAAAATGTCCGCCTCCGGAACAAATCGCGAGACGCTCGGGACTGCGGAACTGGACGTCAGTCTCGGTTATTCGCTGCGACGCGCACAGCTATCCACTTATCTGGAGTACGACTCGGTGATGGCGAAGTTCGAGATTCGGCCTTCGCAGTACGCGGTAATCGTGCTGATCCGGTCCAATCCGGGGGCGTCGCAATCGGCGATCAGCGGCGCTTTGGGGATACAGAAAGCGAACTTTGTCGCTGTGCTCGATCGGCTGGAAGCGAGGGGCCTCATCGAACGCCGAAAGCTGCGCACGGACAAACGCGCGTCCGCGCTCTACCTGACGCGCACTGGTGAGGCGTTTTGCGAAAAGCTGCAGGCCGCCCATGCGGACCTGGAGTCCCGGCTCGCGGAACGACTCGGCGTGCGGCGAAGCAGGCAGTTCCTGAAAATGCTGCACGAGTTCGCGGGCTACGCGTAGATCAGCCCATCCAGCGCCACTGCGCCTTCGGGGTAAACCAATACCGGGTTGATATCCACCTCCTGGACCGAAGGACTGTTCAGCATGAACTGCCCCAGCCTCGCCACAATGTTCGCCACCGCAGTCACATCGAGCGGGGGCACGCCGCGAAATCCGCGTAGCAGCGCGGCGCTGCGCAGACGGTAGAGTTCTTCCACGATCGCAGGCACCGACAGTTCCGGGGCGATGAGCCGGACATCGTGCAGCGCCTCGGCGAGCACGCCACCAAAACCGATGAGTAACACCACACCCCAGTCGGGATCATTGCGTCCGCCGACGATGATCTCGGTTCCGCGCGGGCCCATCTTCTCCACCAGGATGCCGTCAAGAACAAGTTGCGGCATGTGGTGCGCGACATCAGCCTGCATTTTTGACCACGCAGCATCCAGCGCGGCAGCATCCTGAATGTTCAGCGCCACACCACCCGCGTCGCTCTTGTGCGAGAGTGCGGCAGCCTGCGCTTTCAGAACTACCGGGTAGCCGATGCGCTCCGCTATCGCGCGCGCCTCGCCGATATTGGTCGCGAGTTCACCCTGCGGAACCGGGATTCCCACGGACGCGAGAATCTGTTTGCTTCGGTACTCCGGAATGACGCCAGGCTCCGGCAGCGTCACTGCCGCCACTTCCACAGGCGCTTCGGCTGTTCTGTTCATCGCGTTCGCGTAAGCGGTCAGCCGGGCCAGCGCGCGAAACGCACGCGTGGGTGAGTCGAAGAACGGCACTCCCAGTTGGCGCAACTGCGCGACATGTTGCGGATCGATCTCAGCGCCTTCGTCCATCCCGGCGAAGATCACGGGCTTCGTCGATTTCGTCTCGCGGATGGCCTCCAGAATATTGGGCAGCTTGAGGTCACCAGTGGCCCTGTCAGTCAGGATGACGGTCAACACCAAACTCCCGAAACCCTCGTCATCGAGCAGCACGGGAAGAATGCGTCTGTAAATCCCCGGATCCACGAGCGCCTGCGCCGTGAGGTCGAGCGGATTGGTGGGAGGGATGAAGTCCGGTAGTGCTGCTTTCAGGCCCGCCGAAGTCTTGTCGCTCAATGAAGGCAGCGGCAGTTCGAGCGTCTCGCAAAGGTCCATGGTCATGGCCTTGTAAGCGCCGGAATCGGTAATCACCGCGGTACCTGCCTGCGGCAGGGACTTGCAGCGAATCAGAATGTCGGCGACATCCACCATCTCCTCGACGGTGTCCACCATTACGACACCGGCATGTTCGACTTTCGTGTTCATGACCTGGAAATCGCCCACCATAGCTCCTGTATGTGTAGCGGCCGAGGCGCGCGCCGCACTGCTGCTGCCCGGATGGAGGAGGATGACTGACTTACCTGCGGCGCGGGCGCGCGTCACCAGCGAGAGGAAGCGCTTCGGCTCGCGAAACTGCTCGACGATCATGGCGATGACCTTCGAGTGCGGGTCTTCGATCACGTACTCGAGGTAATCTTCCACTCCGGACGCGGCCTCATTGCCGGTGGAGATCGAGAACGAGATCTCCAGTGCCCGATGACGGAGGCTCACGCCTAGCACCGCCGCCATGGCACCGCTCTGCGACAGAATCGCGATGCCTTCCGAACGCATCGGCGTAGCCATGTGCGTCGTCACGAAAGTGATGGCGACACAGTCCACGTAATTCGCCATGCCGAGGCAGTTGGGACCTTCCACAACCATGCCGTACTGCCTGGAAATCTCGCGGATGCGTTCCTGTTCGGCCCGGCCTTCTGCGCCTGATTCCGCGAAGCCCGCGGAGAAGATGATGACGCCGCCCACGCCCTTCTTGGCGCAGGCCAGAACGGCCTCCATCACGCCGGCGCGGGGGATGGCCAGCACAGCGCAGTCCACCGAATCCGGAAGATCGTCAACCGAGGCTACGCAGGGGCGGCCGCCAATCTCCGCGCGTTTCGGATTCACCAGGTGGATGGCTCCGCTGAACTTCGCGCGGTCGAGATTCGCCAGCACGCTGGCACCGAGCGAACTCGGAGTTGCCGAGGCACCGACAATGGCGATGGACCGGGGCCGCAGCAGGCGGTCGATCATGGCGGAAGAAAATTTTTGTGTGCTCTGCATCTGGGCTCTTGAATCGTGTACCGTTATACTTTACAACTATTATTCCGGTGTACCGGCAGGAGCGTTATGGAACCATACGAGGGTAAGTGGGAAACAGTGAAGGTGGAACTGGATGCCGATGGCATCGCCTGGGTGATCTTCAATCGCCCGGCGAAACGCAATGCCATGAGCCCCACGCTCAACCGGGAGATGGCGAACGTGCTGGAGACGCTGGAACTCGACCCGGCGGCGAAGGTTCTGGTGCTCACTGGGGCGGGCGAGTCATTCTCGGCCGGTATGGATCTGAAGGAGTACTTCCGCGAAGTGGACGGCCAGCCGGAATGCTATCAGGAGAAGATCCGAAGGGACGCCTCCTACTGGCAGTGGAAGCTACTGCGAATGTACGCGAAGCCGACCATCGCAATGGTGAACGGCTGGTGCTTCGGCGGGGCATTCTCGCCGCTGGTGGCGTGCGATCTGGCAATCGCGGATGAGAAGGCTGTCTTCGGGCTCTCCGAGATCAACTGGGGCATCCCTCCCGGTAATCTGGTCAGCAAGGCCGTGGCGGATACCGTGGGGCAGCGCAAGGCGCTGGAGTATATCATGACCGGCGAGACTTTCACCGGCGCGCAGGCCGCTGCGATGGGGCTGGTGAACTCGGCCGTGCCGGCGGGCGAACTGCGAGAGACCACCCGCACCCTCGCGTTGAAGCTGGCGGGTAAGAATCCGGTCATCCTGCGGGCCGCGAAGCACGGCTTCAAGCGGTCGCGCGAACTGACGTGGGAACAGAACGAAGACTATCTCTACGCCAAGCTGGATCAGGCGATGCATCGCGATCCCGAAGACGGCCGCGCGCAGGGGATGAAGCAGTTTCTCGATGAGAAGAGCATCAAGCCGGGGCTGCAGTCATACAAGCGGTGAGAGCGATGAAACAACTGAAGACACAGGTCGGCATTGTGGGGGCGGGCCCGGCGGGACTCCTGCTGGGCCACCTGCTGCACCTCCAGGGTATCGACTCGATCATCATTGAGCACCGCAGCCTGGAGTACGTGGTGGAGCGGGTGCGCGCGGGCGTGCTGGAGCAGGGCACGGTCGATCTCATGCGCGACGCCGGCGTGGGTGAGCGGTTGCTACGGGAAGGCATGCGGCACGAGGGCATTTACCTGGCCTTCGGAGGCGAGCGGCATCGCGTCGACATGGCGATGGCGACTGGTGGGCGCGCCATTTATGTGTATGGCCAAAACGAGGTTGTCAAAGACCTGAGCGCCGCGCGGGTGGCCACCGGCAGGCCTCTGTATTACGAGGTGGACAAGGTTGCTGTGCATGGGTATGACACGCCTTCGCCCTCGATCACGTTTGAGGCGGGAGGCGAGCCGCATGAGATTCGCTGCGATTTCATCGCCGGGTGCGACGGATTCCACGGGGTGTGCCGGCAGTCGGTGCCTGCGGCCGATTTGCAGGTCTTCGATCGGGTGTATCCGTTCGGGTGGCTGGGCATTCTCGCAGAGGCGGCGCCCTCCTGCGAGGAACTGGTCTACAGCCTGCATGAGCGGGGCTTCGCGCTCTTCAGCATGCGGTCGCACAGCATCACCCGACTGTATCTGCAATGCGCGCCGGATGAGGATTTGGCGAAGTGGCCGGATGATCGGGTGTGGGAGGAACTCCAGATTCGGCTGGGGACGAGCGACGGCTGGAAGCCGAACACCGGCAGGATTCTGCAAAAGAGCGTGACCGGGATGAGGAGCTTCGTGGCGGAGCCGATGCGGTTCGGACGGCTGTTTCTGGCCGGCGATGCCGCGCATATTGTGCCGCCCACCGGTGCTAAGGGGCTGAACCTTGCGGCGTCCGACGTTCGTTACCTTTGCGATGCGCTCGCGGCGTTCTACAGGACCGGCGACGAGGCGTTGCTCACGGGGTACTCGGCGAAGGCGTTGCGGCGGATCTGGAAGGCGCAGAGGTTCAGCTGGTGGATGACGTCCATGCTGCATCTGGACCCGGCTGCGAGCGCGTTCGACCGGCGGCGGCAGATGGCGGAACTGGACTACGTGACGGGGTCAGAGGCCGCGATGGCGAGTCTGTCGGAGAGTTATGTGGGGTGAGGAATTGGAGGTGCGAGTCGGGATCGAACCGACGAATAAGGGTTTTGCAGACCCTTGCCTTACCACTTGGCTACCGCACCCCTTTTAAGAAAAGAGCTATTTGAAACATAGCGCGTCCGGGCATCGGAAGTCAATCTTCCCCTCTATTATTTAATAGAATCAATTACTTGCAGATACTGCATCGCCGCGCTCTCCAGCGAATGGTGTTGCCGGATGTGGCTCGCTGCCGCCTGACCGATGTCTTTCGCAAGATAGGGGAACTCCGCGATGAAAGCCATGTGGGCGAAGAGTTCTTCGGTCTCCTTCGGGCCGGCGGATACGCGGAGGCAGGCGGATTCCGGGATGTCGGCGGTTTCGGGCCCTTCGGTGACGATTACGGGCTTGCCGAGACCCATGAGGCGGATGGCGATGCCTGATGTCTCTCCAGCAGGCGGGTAGCGGAGATTCAGGCAGCAATCGACGGACGCGGCGGCGACCAGGAAATCGGCATCGGGCAGGTGGCCGACGCGGTGAATCGCGGGGTGGGGCGGTTCGCTGGCGAGGAGGCGTTCGAGGTCGCGGGAGACGATGTCGCCGGCGATGAGGAGGGCGGTGGCGGGGCGCACGGCATGGAGGCGGCGGAAGGCCTTGATCGCGGGGATGAGGCGTTTCGTCTCGCGGAGGTAGCCGAAGATGCCGAACAGGGTGGCTCCGGGGGCGATGCCTGCGCGTTGGCGGAAGCGCTCGATGGCGAAGCCGTCGGGGGCGGGGTGGTTTGGTGCGTTGGCGTGGGGGGTAAAGGTGGGGGTGGTCGCTTGAGTCGCGGAGGTGCTCACGTTGGGGCTGGGGGGTAGGGTGTCCGCGTGAGAGGTGGAAGTAGGGGTGTTCGTGTGTGAACTGGGGGCTGAGGTGATGGCGTGGGGGCTGGGGGCTTCGGCGTGTATGGTGTGCGCCGGGGCGTCCGTTTGGGCTGTGGTGGCGACGGGGGTGGGTGTGAGGGCTGGCTTGTGGGTGGTCGGGGCTGCCGCGTGAGTGGTGGCGGGGGGCTGGCCCGCGGGCTGATAAAAATGGGGCACGATGTGGATATTTTTCGCTCCGTGCTCTCGTGCGATGGCTGCGGCTCCGGGGTTGTGGACGATCACTGCCTTCGCGCGCTCGACCGCGCGGCGCAGCATCGGATAGCGGAAGAAACGCGGGTCGGCGGCGCAGGCGGCTCGGTCTCGCCAGAGCTCTTCGGCGATGTGTCGGCTCCATTCGCCGTAGTTGTAGATGAACTCCTCCACATACTCGGTCGGTGACAGGGCACCCAGCAGGAAATGGTGGAGGACGGCGTCGTGAATCACCACGACGCCCGGCTCGGCGAGGGCTCGACGATAGATTTCCGCGTGCAGACGGTTGTTGCCGAGGTGGTAGATGCGTAGATCGGCGGCGGGGAGGTCGCGGGCGATGACGGTGCCTGCGGGTGCGGCGAGTTGCAGAGCGCCGAGGAGGGTTTCGGCGTAGTCCGCCACGCCCGTCGGGGCTCCTGCCGGGGGCGCGTGATAACCGATTTTCAAGGCGTCAGGCCCAGCAGGGGCCTGCGGCTGCCGAACAACGCCGTGCCGACGCGCACCCATGTCGCACCCTCTTCGATCGCTACCTCCATGTCGTTCGACATCCCCATGGAGAGTTCTTCGATGCTGTGAGCCGCCGCCAGTTCGCGAAGACGCGCGAAATAAGGCCGCGAAAGTTCGGGGTCTTCCGACCAGGGCGGCACGGTCATGAGGCCGCGCAATTTCAGGTGCTTCGAACTGCGGATTGCCTCCACAATGGCGGGGAGTTCGGCCGCGGCGGCACCGGTCTTGGCATCTTCCTCCGACAATTTCACTTCGACGGTGATATCGAGAGGCACGCCTTCGGCATCCAGACGGTTGGCCAGTTTGACGGAATCGAGCGAGTCGATCGCCGCAAACAACTGCGACGCCTTCTTTGTTTTGTTGGACTGGAGGTGTCCGATGAGGTGGAAGCGCGCGCCGGCGAGGTCCGCCACTACGGGTGCTTTCCGTTCCATTTCCTGCACGTAATTCTCGCCAAACTCGCGCAGACCGACAGCCCAAGCCTCGCGGATGACTTCCGGTCCGAAGATTTTGGTGACTGCGAGGAGCTTCACTGTCGCGGGATCCCTGTGGGCGCGGGCGCAGGCTCGCTCGATCCGCTCGCGGACGAGCAACAGGCGGTTGGCTAGCGTATCGTCGGTCACGAACTCCTATTGTGTCAAAGCCGTATACAAACTTTCGCTTGCGGGAAACGTCAATCCGAAGGACACTAATAATTCCGGCCTCAGTGTGGTTCCTGGGGCTGAAAGTGACAATTCTGTGAACGAGGAAAACGTAAAGTTGGAAAAGAACGGACGCAAAGGCGCTTCGGTGCTGGAGCCCACTGACCGCTGGACCGCGCAGGACGCCAGCGAGTTGTACGATGTCACACGCTGGGGAAAGGGCTACTTTTCCGTCAGCGACGAGGGGCACGTCCTTGTGCATCCCGAAAAAGATTCGACGCGCTCGATCGATCTCAAGAAGCTGATCGACACGCTGGTGCTGCGCGGTATCTCGCTGCCGATTCTGATTCGCTTCGCGGAGATTCTGAAGCATCGGCTGGGCGAACTGCACGACGCGTTCGAAAACGCCATCAACGAGCACAAGTACAACGGCAAGTATTGCTGCGTTTATCCGATCAAGGTCAACCAGCAGCGGCAGGTTGTGGAAGAAGTGCTGGAGTTCGGGAAGCCGTACAAGTTCGGGCTGGAAGCGGGCTCGAAGCCGGAACTGCTGGCCGTGATGGCGCTGGCCGATAACGACACGCCGATCATCTGCAACGGTTTCAAAGACGATGAATACATCGAGATGGCGATGCTGGCCCAGAAGATTGGCCGCAAGATCATTCCGGTGGTGGAGAAGTACACGGAACTGGCGCTGATTGCGAAGTACTCCGAGAAAGTCGGCGTGCGGCCGATGATCGGCATTCGCGCGAAGCTGGCGAGTCGCGGTTCGGGACGCTGGAAATCGAGCGGCGGGTATCGTTCGAAGTTCGGCCTGAGCACGACGGAAGTGATGCGAGCGCTCGAAGAGCTGAAGCTGTGGGGCATGGCCGATTGCCTGAAGTTGCTGCACTTCCATCTGGGCAGCCAGATCACGAACATCCGGCAGGTGAAGGGCGCGGTAAATGAAGCGGCGCGTATCTACGCCGAGCTTTGGCGCGAAGGCGCGACCGGCCTGGAGTTCATGGACGTGGGCGGCGGGCTGGGCATCGACTACGACGGTTCGCAGACGGATTTCGAATCGAGCGTGAATTACACGCTCCAGGAATACGCGAACGACGTGGTCTATCACATCCAGAATGTGTGCGACGAATCGAACGTGCCGCATCCGACGATCATCACGGAGAGCGGGCGCGCGATTGCTGCCTATCACAGCGTGCTGGTGTTTAACGTTCTGGGCGTTTCCGGAATGGGCGACGAAGAGGGCGCGAAGGAACTGACTGGCGATCCGGAACAGCCGCTGATCGATCTGCAGGAAACGTTTAAATCGGTCAACCAGCGCAATCTGCTGGAGGCGTATCACGATGCGCAGCAGGCGCTGGATTCGTCGATGAACCTGTTCAGCCTGGGGTATCTGCCGCTGGATCAGCGCTGTATTGCGGAGAACCTTTACTGGGCGATCTGCCGCAAGATTCAGAAGCTGGCGCGCGAGCTGGATTTTTATCCGGAAGAGCTGGAAGGCATTGACGCGACGCTTTCCGATACGTATTTCTGCAATTTCTCGTTGTTCCAGAGCATGCCGGACAGCTGGGCGATTAAGCAACTGTTCCCGATCATGCCGATTCACCGGCTTGAAGAGAAGCCGACACAGCACGCGGTGCTGGGCGATATCACGTGCGATTCGGACGGCAAGGTGGATCAGTTTATCGACCGCCGCGACGTGAAGCGCACGCTGCCGCTGCATCCTTACACGGGCGGCGATTACTATCTGGGCACGTTCCTGGTGGGCGCGTATCAGGAGATTCTGGGCGACCTGCACAATCTGTTTGGCGATACGAACGCAGTGCATGTGCGGCTGAGCGCCGAAGGCGAAACGATGCTGGAGGAAGTGATCAAGGGCGACACGGTGCGCGAGGTGCTGGACTACGTGCAGTACAAAACGGAGTCTCTGGTGGCGAGTCTTCGGCGCAGCGTGGAGGCGGCGGTGCGGGAAGGCCGGCTCGGGTATGAGGAGTCCGGGAGACTGCTGCGGTTCTATGAAGAAGGACTGCATGGGTATACGTACCTGGAAGATCCGCACGAACGGTAGACGTTTCACACAGAGACCACAGAGGCCCCACAGAGAGTACAGAGAAAGCCTTTTTTTAGGCCGCCTTCCTCATTCTTTGCGGTTGCGGGCTGTGGAAGAATTGCCTTCTAAACTCGCTTGCCGCCTCTTTTCCGAGGATTTCGCGGTGGAAGCGGGATGTGTAGCGCTCGATTTCTTCGGCCGAAAAAACGAATCCTTCGTCGGACGGTTGCCAGGGTAAGTTATTCATTTTGCTGAACTGGTAGAGATTGCGTGCTGCCTCCAGTTCGCTCTGACGCTTGGCTTCCCGCTCCGCCTGGAGCTGTTTGAGCTGGCCGAGGAAGCGCTCGTAGGATTTGTGGAGGCGTTGCTCGTAGAGGGAGATGCGCACGAGGTCGGAGGAGCTGGCGGCGGTGGCTGCGGCGGTGACGAGGGCGTCCTGGAGGTTGGGGTCGTCGGAGTAGACGCGGTCCTGAGAGATGTCGAAGTGGGCGAGGGCCATGATGTTTTCGCAGATGGTGGGGACGGTGCGGAGACGCCAGGCCTGGCTGATGGCGGCGGTGGCGAGGAAGGTTTCGGTATCGCCTACCGGGGCGAGTTCGGCCATGAAACCGGCGGCAAAGGCGTTGTAGCGTTCGCGATCTTCGGGGGAGAGGATCAGGGTTTTGGCTGTGAGGCCGTGTTTGTACGCGTTGTGACGGGTTTTGGCCTTGGATTCCGGGGTCTTTGGGCCGGGTTTTTGGTGGGTGGATTCAGCGTTCGTCATGCTTAGGGTTTAGCATGCGCTGGGGATGGGGTTTTGGCGAAAATTTATTATATTGCTGATTTCAGGGTAGATATAGTTACAAAATCGACAATACCGTTATCTGTCAACTCTTGATTGGGCACAATGTTCCGACGTGGAAAGTGTTCCTGGCCGGGTAGGCGGAGTGTGGGTTCTGCGCGATACGCGGATGCCCGTCTCCGTCATTTTCCAAAATCTCGAATATGGCTCCAGTATTGAGGAGATCATCGAGAATTACGGTGTGACCCGCGCCCAGATTCAGGCTGTCCTCGATTTTGCGGCGCAGAGCGCCGCACCGCCTTCCTTGCCGCCCGATCCGGCGCGTGCCACAGATGCGCATACTCTTTGACAAGAGCGCTGGGCAACTCACCCTGGCAACTCGTAGTTCTGCATCTCGGCGAAATCAGGTACGGGGCGGAGTGCATCACGCAGCCTCATGATTGAGTTGACATGCGCCTGGAGGACCTGCAGCCGTTCACGCGGAGTCAACGAAAGCATCCAGCGGATCAGGGAGACGTCCCCGCCGCTGGCCGCCTCCTGCGCCGATGCAGATATCGCGTCGCCGCTATTTACCGGATCCATGCTCCTGAGTTTACTGCCTGGCAATAGATCCTGGATTTGACGCTACCGACCCAACCTGACGCCGCTCAAAGCACCCAGCCCTCAAGCCACGAGCGCGATATCGCTTTCCATGTTTCGTTGAAGTAGAGGCCCGTGGCCGTCAGGCCCACAGCAATGACGAGAAAGGCCGCCACCAGGAAGTGTTTCATGATCCGATTCCGTTTCCAGTCCCAGAGAAACATGAGAAGGATGAGGAGCAGATTGCCTCCCTCGTAGAACAGGTAAGTGCCGGGAAAGGTAGTTGGTGCGGGCAGAAAGAGGCTCACTAACCGGGAAAAGCCGGCGTCGCTGATGCAGATGGTGGCCAGAATGAGCACGCGTCGATGGGCGGCGGAGTTGCGACGCAGGAGAATGCCCCAGGTCAGCAGCACGGCCATACAAATGACTCCGCTGAAGGCGATGGAAAGGAATTGAGGAGGGAGCGTACCTGGAGTCTTCAGGTTCAGGGCCTGCCAACTGAGTTCGGACCAGGGGGCGATCACGACGATAAGAGCGGCGTAGCCGGCCGCAAACCAGCCGAAACGACGATGGAAGCGGACGTTGCCCGTTTCGACCATGAGAACAAGCGCGGTAGCGATGAGCAGCCAGAGCGTGGTGGCGATGGCATGTACGTGGACGATCCGGGGAACGGGCGGCTGCTCGTGGAGATAGTTGTGGAGATCAAAGCCGAAGCCGACGCCCACGAAGAGCCAGAAGATTGCAAGCCACACCAGCGCGGCCCGGCGATCGTCACGCGCTGGCCAGGATGCGGTCGTATGGATTTGCATAGGAGCGATCATACTACGTGCAATGGCTCTGACATTTTGCGACCAGCATTCAAGGTTACTCTGATTCCAGGGAGGTATCTGATCATGAAGAACCTGTTCGATGCGACGGTGGCGAATGAAGTGAAGACCCGGCTGGGTAAACTGGGGCCGCAAAATGAGAGGCACTGGGGCAAGATGACGGCGGCGCAGATGCTGGCGCATTGCTCGGTGAGTATGCAGTGGGCGGTGGGAGAAACGGTGCCCGACAAGATCGCGCTGCCCATGCGTCTGGTGGGGCGACTGGTGAAGCCGATGGTGTTTCGGAACGAAGATCCGCTGCGGAAGAATTCGCCGACGGCCCCCCAGTCTGGTTGTGACGGACGAGCGGGATCTGGGGAAGGAGCGGGATCGGCTCGCTGGACTGATTGACAGATTTGCGGCGGGAGGGGCGGCGGGGTGCACGAGGAATCCGCATAGTTTCTTTGGGAAGCTGACGCCGGAGGAGTGGGCGATGTTGACGTACAAACATCTGGACCATCATTTGCGGCAGTTCGGGGTGTGAACGCCGCAAGTTTCGGGTACAACATCAAACGATTCCGTTGCCGGAACGACGCTGGCCGTCGGACAAATAGGTAAGATCCGGGCTCATCGTATGGGTCTGGAATCGGTCATGGCCCTGAGCGACGAACGAAAACAGCAAATTCGCGAAGAAGAGATCGAGCGAATACGTGTACGCAACGAGTTGCGCGGCGTCAGTAGTCCGCTTAGGGTATTCGTATTTTGGGGCGTTGTGATCGCGAAAGCTGTTTTGCTCTGGGCCGTGGTGAGCAGTTCCCACAATCATTGATCCGGATTGTCTCGCAAAGCAGGAGCTAAGCTGCGCGCGACAACGCTTTGATGGCCGCCGGCTTGTTCCATTTGCGGGCGGTGTCGAGGGGTGTCAGGCCGGCGGAGTCCGTGGCGTCGGGATCGGCACCGAGTTCCACGAGGGTTCGGACTGCGTTGGCGTAGCCGAGGAAGGCCGCTTTGTGAAGCGCAGTCTGGCCGGCGGGGTCGCGCGAATTCACGTTCCAGCCGGATGCGGCAAGGTAGCGCAAAGCCGGGATGAGGTGCTCAAAGTGCCAGTCACAGCTTGCGTGGAGAATGGACGTTCCCAGATTGGGATCGGCTCCTGCTTTGAGGAGTTGATCGGCAACCTGAAAGTGAGCGGTGTGGCCGACGGCCATCAGGAGCGGCGTGGCATGACGCCAGATTGAGTTCACGGCGTGCGGGTTTGCGAGATCGCGCACTGCGGTCAGCATGTCGGGTTCGGGAAGACGCGAGGCGGAGGCGAGCCAGAGGTCGGTCATGCCGGTGGGGTGCGGTGTGGCGGGTTGGGATTCGCGAAGGAGGTCGGCGGCGGGTTGCAGCCCGCAAAAGGCCGCGAGTTCATAGGGGGTCATGTCGAGAGAGGTGGAGCGGAGGCGCGGGTCGGCCCCATGGCGGAGTAAGGCGCGGACGGTTTCGACGTGACCGGCGTGTTTGGGGGCGGTGACGCGGAATTCGAGGGTGCGGCCGAGCGGGGTTTGACGCCATGTGGTTGGGGCGATTTGGTTGGGGTCTGCACCGGCGGTGAGAAGGCGGTCTACTTCGGGGGCGTTGCCGGCAAAGCAGGCGTTGTGGAGGAGTTGCCACTTCACGGGAACCAGAATAACCTGGGGGTGGGCAGTCGGCGGGGAGGTTGAGCCGCTGGTTCGGGCTCCGGATCTGAGCTGATTCCGTGAGCATCGTACAATTTCAGTCTGACGAGCGCGAAATAATGAGCCATCCCACCCAACTCCATCGTGAAGCAATCCAGCCGGTCTGTATGGACGTGCTGGAGGCGTTCGATTCGTTTCGACTGGAGACGCGATCGGCAACGCTGGACGGGTCTGCACCGTTGCGCGCGGTGCAGGGCTGCCGGCCATTTCTCGACGGCAATGAAGCCGGGCTGCATTTACAGTTTCGCTATCCGGCGATGCTGGTATGCCGGGAGGGGCAGGCAAAGCTCCGCCTGAGCGAGAAGGGCAGAAACGCCGCGACCAAAGACTACGCGGCCCGGGTGGAAGAGTTGGTGGCCGCAGGTCATCTGACCGCCGACGGCTACTGGCACCGGCAATTGCAGATGGGCTTTGTCACACAGGAGGGCGAGACGCTTCGGGTGTGGACAGGGTACCTTGTCAAGCCCGCTTCCGATGTTTGGATTCTGGTATCTACGGCGTACAACCGCCGCTGCATGGTGGACGTGCGCGAGTACATTCTGAGCGATACCTCGGCATTCGTGCCGCTCTTTGTGGAACTGGACCTCAGCACGCTGAGCCACGAAGAGACGTGGCTCGATACGGAACTGGCGACATTGACCGCGTTGCGTCCGAATGTCAGGGTGCAGATTCGATCGCTTCGGGAAGATCCTGAGCCGGGGCAGAGATTTGTCGACTTCTTCAGCGCGGAGTCGCTGGAGCGGCGTGCGACGACGAAGGTCTCGGGAGACTACCGCCAAAAGACGGCACACCTGCCGGATGAAGAGACACCCGGGGCTGGCGCGGTTTGCGGTTTTGCGTATTGCGGGGGCCAGCCCCATCTGCTTTCCGCGGGACGGTTCGAGCGGTTTCTGACGGCCGGCGGCATGGCGGAGAACGACCCGGCCGGTCGCACGCTGGAGTACGGCGTGACGCATGCTTTATACGATCTGCACTTCCGTTGGGCCGGCGTGAGTCTCCGCGTCATTTCAAGGCCATCCAAAGAAGACGTGGACAGACTGATGGAGGAATGGTCGGAGTTGTATGGCACCGATCCGGCGGAGAGGATACGGTTTTGGTCAAACTACATGATGCCCTCGCGCGGGCCGCAGCGCGGGGAGCCGTACCTGACGCTGAGTGGCTGGGTTCTGGCGCGCACGCCGCCGGGCTGGAGCAGCATTCTGGACGCTTATTCTTTTCCCGATATCCAGGGGATGCGGGGCGTGATCGCTCACGACACATATCCTGGGGCGTTGCCGCAGTTTCAGTTCTGCGCGCCGGGGGAGTTTCGAATGGCCGCGGGAACGCCTGTAGGACGGAACCTGCCGGTACCGAGGTCTCTTCTGCAGGCTGGATATCGGAACGTCTCCCGTTGCATTCGGTGAATTGCCGTGTCGGTCAGGTTGGCGGAAGAATGAGGTAGAATCTCTGTGAAGGCATTCCGCCTCATGGAGGATCAGACGATGGCTGACCAGGTAAAGCAGACCGATAACGCGACAGAAGATTCTATTCCCGCTTCCGAAAACGGCGCTCTGGAGGGTGCCGAGTTACTGCCGGACGATGCCGATGGAGTTGCCGGCGCGGGCCAGGCATGGAATCATAACCAGGGCGCCGCGTAGTAGACTTCGGCGCAAGACGTGCCGAGTCAGTATTCATAGTGTGTGGCATATAGGTGCGTCGCCGGGAACAGTGGGGACAGGATCGCTGGCCGTGCAGGCGTTTCACGTTTAGGGGATCGCTCAACGGCGGGGATCAGGCCTTGCCTGACGTTCGGTGTCGTCGTCTCTGCCGGGTTCCCTCGATTTTTCAGCTGCCTGGCCGATTAGTTAGCTTAGACCTATGTCAGCGATTCTTGGTATCGTGCTGGTGTTTGTGGCTGTTATCGGTGGATTCCTCCTCGAAGACGGCAAGCCGCTGGTACTGGCGCAGCCAAGTGAGTTGATCATCATTGTGGGTGCGGCGATCGGGACGATGCTGGCGGCGAATCCGCTGACGGTGATTGCGACCATCCTCAAGAGCGTTGGTGGCGTGCTGGCCGGCAATCCGTACAACAAGGCGTACTACCTGGAAAGCCTGAAGATGCTGTATGAGATCTTTCAGTTTGCGCGGCGGAGCGGGCTGGCGAAGCTGGAAGGCGAGGTGGAGAATCCCGAGAAGAGCCAGACGTTTTCGAAGTATCCAAAGATGCTGCGGGACGTTCACATGCTGCATTTCATTTGCGACACGCTGCGGATGTCGACTTCCGGGGTGGTGACGGCGTACGATCTGGATGCGATTCTGGAAAACGATATTGAAGTGCATCATCAGGAGGAAATGATCCCGGTGGCGGCGCTGATCACGATTGCCGATGCGCTGCCAGGGCTGGGGATTGTGGCGGCTGTGCTGGGCGTGGTGATCACGATGGGGGCGCTGAGCGGACCGCCGGACCAGATTGGAAAAAAGGTGGGGGCGGCGCTGGTGGGCACGTTTCTGGGGATTCTGTTTTCGTATGGGGTGGTGTCGCCGATCGCAAACAACGTGGAGAAGATTGTGAATGCGAACACGCAGTTCCACGAAGTGCTGCGGGCGGGAATGGTGGCGTTCGCGAAAGGCATGGTGCCTGCAATTGCCGTGGAGTATGCGCGGAGGGCGGTGCCGCATAAGGTCAGGCCAACCTTCCGGGAGGTGGAGGCGGCGTGTAAGGGCGCTAAGGTGGCGGGGCTTCAGGACGCAGGTCAGGCGGCTGCGGCCGCGAAGACGGGCTGACTGGCCCCTGCCCTGCTGGATTGCGGCATGGATGCCTTGTCCTGAGGAAACATCGGTGGCAAAAGAGGCACGCAAGTAGCGGTGGATCGCTCCCTGATTACGGAATGGGAGTCACTTGCAATGCAACTGCCTCCGCTATATCTCGTTCCCCGCCGTCAACGGCCGCTGCCGAATCTCCATACACCCGCACCCAGTCGGCAGCATCTTCCCCGGATTAAACCGGCACTCCGGATCGAACAACGCCTTCAGCCGCGCCATGCAATCCAGCGACTCCGCCGAAAACAGCCGCCCCATCATCTCGTTCTTCTCCATCCCGACCCCATGCTCCCCGGTGATCGACCCACCCACCGAAATGCACCACGCCAGAATCTCCTCGCCCGCCGCTCTCGCCTTCTCCAGTTCGCCTTCTACATGCGAATTGAAAAGGATAATCGGATGCATGTTCCCGTCGCCCGCATGGAAGATATTGCTGATACTGAGCCCGGAATCCTTCGCTACTTCCGCAATCCGCCGCAGCGTCGGCGCAATCTGCGTGCGCGGCACCACCCCATCCTGCACGTAATACGACGGACTGACCCGACCCACCGCGCCGAACGCGTTCTTGCGGCCCTTCCACAACAAATCCCGCTCCTCAGCCGTCTTCGCGACGCGCACTTCCCGCACACCGCACTTCAGGCACGCCTCGCGAATCTGCTCTACCTGCTCTTCCACAGCCTCGGTCAAACCTTCCAGTTCGATCAGCAGCACCGCCGCGGCGTCCTTCGGATACCCGGCGTGTGTCGCGTCCTCCACCATGCGGAGCATCTCGCCGTCCAGCATCTCCACCGCCACCGGCGTGATCGCCTGCGCCGTGATCTCCGCCACCGTATCGGCGGCGTCTGAGGCGGCATTGCAAATCGCCAGAATCGTCTTCACCCGCTCCGGCTGGCGCATCAACCGCACCACAATCTTCGTGGTCAGCGCCATCGTGCCTTCCGATCCCGTCAGCAGCCCGATCAAATCGTAGCCCGGCCCATCCGCGCTCGTCGTGTGAATAGAACCATCAGGCAGCACGTACTCCAGCCCCAGAATGTGATTCGTTGTCACCCCGTAAGCCAGCGTATGTGGACCGCCCGCATTCTCAGCCACATTGCCGCCGATCGTGCAGGCCCGCTGGCTCGAAGGATCGGGCGCATAAAAGTAACCGAACGGAGCCACAGCCACCGAGATATCCAGATTCACCACCCCGGGCTCCACCGTGGCGCGCTCGTTCGCAATGTCGATCTCGACAATGCGATTCATCCGCGCAAAGCCGACCATGATGCCGCCCGCGCGCGGAATCGCCCCGCCACTCAGTCCGGTGCCGGCGCCGCGACCCACCAGCGGCAACTTGTACTCGGCGGCAATCCTGACGATTTCGGAGACTTCTTTGGTGGTGCGGGGGAAGACAACAATCTCAGGCCGCGATTTATCCACACTGCCGTCGTATTCATACAGCGCGAGGTCATCGGCGCGGTCGAGCACGCCCTTCTCGCCAACGACGTCGAAGAGTCTGAGCCGGGCTTCCGCGGGGATCGTGCGGCGTTCGTAAGTAGCGGTCTCGCTCAAGTCAGCCTACAGATGAGACGACAGATCCTGAATCATCTGCGGCGAAGACCAGGGCTGCGAAGAAATAAATTTTTCGATGACCTTGCCGTTGCGGTCAATCAGATAGCTCTCCGGGTACTGCACGGTTCCGTAGGAGAGATTGATCTTCTCTTCGGGATCGCGGGCTGTCGGATAGGCCAGCGGCGAACGCGCCAGGAAGTCCTTATAGAGCTTTTCGTCCTTGTCGACGCTGACGCCGAGCACCACCAGCCCCTTGGGGCCGAGTTGCCGCGCCATTTGATTGAGGCTGGGAATCTCTTCAATGCAGGTGCCACACCACGTGGCCCAGAAATTCAGCAGCAGCACTTTGCCGCCGAAGTCTTTGACCGTGACGGTCTTGCCGGCGTCGGTCGTAATGGTGAAATCTGGCGCCGAATCACCGGCGTTGATGATGGTTTCGTGCAGCTGATTGTAGAGAGCGCCGCAGAACGCGATCAGCATCAGCGCGAGTGCGGCCTGGAGGATTCGGTCGGCTTTCATCGGAGTACCCTTTATAATTCTATTGGATCGTGCACGATGGCGCTCTGAACGAAATGATCATTTCCAAAAAAGTCGAATTCTCGGCATCTCACATCTGCCGCTCACCGAAACTGAGCGACGCGGAGAACGAACGAATTTACGGGGCAGCGGCGAACCCGCTCAGCCACGGGCATAACTACATCGTGGAGGTCGCCATTGAGGGCGAACCTGAGCCCGTGACAGGCATGATTCTGGACCTCAAGCGCCTAAAAGAGGTCCTGGAGGAAAGGGTCCTGTCGGTATACGACCACCGACTGCTCAACCGCGAGATCGCTGTCTTCGAGACCCTGGTGCCGACCGTGGAAAACATCGCCATCGATATCTGGAATCGCCTTAAAGGCCATATCGACCCCACCGGGCGCGCCCGCCTGTACTCCGTGCGCGTGCACGAAACGAATGAGTTGTTTGTGGAATACCGGGGCGGGCGGTAATGGTCCACCTTTCCCGCAAATACGGGTTTTACGCCGCACACCGTCTGCACTCCCACCAGCTCAGCGACGCCGAGAACCGCGCCGTCTACGGAAAGTGCAATAATCCGAACGGACACGGGCATAATTATGAGGTGGAAATCACGGTGTTTGGCCCTGTGGACGGCGTGACCGGCCGGGCCGTGGATCTGGCGGTGCTGGACTCGCTGGCAGCGCGGGAGATTCTCGAGCCATTCCGCTATCGCAATCTGAATGAAGAGGTTGCGGCTTTCAAATCCGGGGTACCCACCACGGAGAACCTCACTTTTGAGATAGACCGAAGGCTGCGCAACGCCTGGAGTGAAACATTTCCCACGGGCTTGCCGAAGCTCGAAAAAATCCGCATCTGGGAGACGGAACGAAACATCTGTGAAGTTGGCGGCCTATGAACCGAAAACGAGCTGTGGTGAAAGTAATGCCTGCGAAGCCAATCGCCCCGCTGATCAGCGGCGTGCTGGAGGCGATCGGCGAAAACCCGGCGCGCGACGGCCTGCAGCGCACTCCTGAGCGCGTGGAAAAGGCGCTGCGTTTCCTGACCAGCGGTTACACCGAAGATGTAGCCAAGGTCGTCAACGGTGCCATCTACGAAGTGAAGTACGACGAGATGGTGATCGTGAAAGACATCGAGTTTTACAGCATGTGCGAGCACCATATGCTGCCGTTTTTCGGCAAGATGCACATCGCGTATATCGCCCGGAATAAGGTCATCGGGCTGAGCAAACTGCCGCGAATCGTGGACATCTTCGCGCGCCGCCTCCAGATCCAGGAACGCCTGACGCAGGAAGTGGCGCAGTGCATTCAGGACATGCTCGACCCGCTCGGCGTGGGCGTGATCGCCGAGGCGCAGCATTTCTGCATGATGATGCGCGGCGTGGAAAAGCAGCACTCCGGCACCGTGACCAGCACGATGCTGGGCGCGTTCCGCAAGAACAAAGAGACCCGGAACGAGTTTCTGTCGCTGGTACGAAAGTAAGGCCTCAGCGGGCAGCAAGCGCTTCCGCAGGCTCTGCGGCCTTCGTCACAACTGGCGCGGCCTTCCGCCGCCGTCCGTACCACCAGATCAGAATTCCGCTCACGAACAGCACAGGTGTCAGCAGCCCCGCCACAGCGGACAGTGCCCGAAACGGCAGACCGCCCCACTCGTCGTAATGCAGACCAGCCATCGCCTGAACGAACCGGTTGGAGCCGGAGCGGTCGGCATACTTATCCACCAGTTGCACCTGCGCCTTGCCGCGCGAGATATAAACGACATTGTTGCCAAGCGATCGGAAATCACCCGGACGCCACATGCGAACCGTCACGGTGCCATTCCCGTCCGGCATACGAATCTCCCGGACAAGCCCGTCCGGCAGCGCATTGTGTGCCGCAGCCATCAGATCGGCAAACCCGGCCTGCGCCGGTGCTTCCGCCTGCTTCTCTTTCTTAGCCGTCTTCGGCGCTTTCACAGGCCGGACATCCTCCGGCGCTCCGGCGACTGCCGTTAGCATCCCTTTCATGGTCTGCGGATAGCAGAGCCACAAACCTGTATATGCCTCCACCGCCAGCAGGCACGCCGCGATGATCCCGACGGCCCGATGCAGTTCCCTCGGCGTCCGCTTTGAGAAACGCGGTGTTATCGCAAAGGCCGTCCGCAGATTCGGCTTCGTCAGCAGCCACACGAGAAGCCCTGTAATGCCACTCACCAGCATCGCGATCCCGATCGCGCCCGCCCAGCTCCGTCCCGTGTTTCCGTTCAGAAGATTGTGGTGCAGGTCGACGGCCCAGTCCATCCATGCGAGGTTGACCGTTCCGAGCACGCGGCCCGCACACGCATCATAGATCACGTGCTGGTAGATCGTCGGGGTTCCGGTGATCATGCGGAAGTGATAGCGCGTGTCGTCACCATAGGGGCCGTACACCCGATTGATCGCAGTATGCGTTGTAGCCGTCACGTCCTGCGCCGCGCGGTTCCAGTCCGTATTGACGCAGTTGCCAATCTGCGGCGATGCGGGTGAGAGCCAGCCGGCAATCTGAGGACGCAACGCCACCACGCCCCCCGTGAAGCCCATCAGACTGATAAAGACTCCGGTTATCAACCCGAGCCACAAGTGGGCGAAGACCACGACTTTCCGCAATGAAGACTTCATCGTGTCAAACTATCAGCGCCTTGTTGATTCCCGGTTACAATCACCCGTTGTTTGTGTGAATTTGTCAATGAGGCGGAACCATGGCACCTGGCGTCCGTCTATCACTGCACCATGGCCGCTATATTAGTGAAGATGCGCATTTCCCGTACCATCGCTGGGTTGGCCCTGTTGGCCGGAGCCGTTACCACTCAGGCCTCCATGATTCCGCTGTCTCATCTTGAAGCTGCCACGGTGGCGATCTTTCAGGACTACACTACAAAATTCGAACAGCAGGTCTCTTTGGCATTCACCAACAGCGGCAAACTGTGGATCGATGACGACCACACCTCCCGGCACAAAGACTTCGACGCCGGCAAGCCGATCGTGCAGGCTCGCGAGAACGCGGACATCCACAACGGGAGCATCCACCACTACTCCGGCACCATCCGTGTTCCCGGCGCAACTATCGAGCATGTCCGCCACGTCATGGAAGACTATCCTTCCTACACGAGCTACTTTAAGCCCGACGTAGCCCGCGGCACCGGCGTGCTGCAGCCCGACAGCAAGCCGAACGACGATCATTACAAATCGCGCCTGTTTCTGACGGAATCCACCATTTGGGTGGACGTCGCCTATGACGCGCAATACGACAGCCACTTCATGCGGCTGGACGCCAATCGCTGGGTGTCCCGCTCCACTACGCTGAGCATTCGCGAACTGCTGGACGCGAAAAAGCTCGACGGCGGGCTGTTTCCTGAAGGCGAAGACCACGGCTTTCTGTGGCGCACCAACAACTACTGGTTTGCGCGCGAACGCGATGGCGGACTGGATCTCCAGGTGGACAGCATGACGCTTTCCCGTACCACGCCCATCGGCTTCGGCTGGTGGGGCAACAAGCGCACCCACGATGCGGTGGACAAGATGCTGCGCGATACCAAGGCCGCCATCGAAAGCGTCCGCTGAGCCCACCGCGGGCCCAAAGCATTTTCCTCGTCAGTTTGTGTCATAATTAGGGCACAATTTTTTCCTTATGCAGGGGGGAGGATGGCTATGAAACTCGCATTTCGGTTTCTTCTGGCAATCGCAATCAGTCTTGGCTGCGCGTTGGCCCAGAAAGGGGGTGGCACCACAACAGGTGGCACCACCGGCGGAACAACAGGTGGCACCACAACAGGTGGCAGCACCGGCGGAACAACAACCGGCGGCACAACGGGCAGCACGACCGGCACCGGCACTACGAATAATCCAACCGCGCTTCCCGCACAGACGCCCACACCCGCCACTGCGACTCCGGCACCTCCCCGGCAGATCTATCTTTCCGGCACCGTCATGGTCGACGATGGCTCGCCGCTTCCAGGCGGCGTCAATATCCAAACGGTCTGCGGCACCCAGCAGCGAAATGTCGCGCACACCAGTCAGTCGGGCGATTTCGGATTCCAGTGGTATTCCACCTCCGGGACTGTGTTTGAAGATGCCTCGCAAAACGGTTTGCCTGGCAACAACTCCGGTCTCATGAGTTCCACTTCGACCAACAGCTCGAGCAGCCAGAGTGGAAGCAGCCGCATTAGCGATCCGCTTTCTGGTTGCGATTTGCGGGCTGAAGCTTCCGGTTACACCTCCTCTCGAGTCAGTCTGTCGAATCGCTCGCAATTCGAGGATTTCGATATCGGCACCATCGTGCTGCACCGGATCAACGGCCACGAAGGAACATCGGTCAGTTCCCTCTCTCTGAAGGCTCCCAGGGAAGCAGTGAAGAGCTTCGAGAAGGGCACCGAACTGACCAGGGCGAATAAGACCGCCGAAGCCGCCGTGAGCTACCGCAAAGCGGTGACGGTGTATCCGCAATATGCCGATGCGTGGCTGGCGCTCGGCCTGGCGGAAGGCAAACTCGGTAATCAGGATACATCCCGCGACGCCTTCGAACACGCCATGACGCTCGATGACAAGCTGGCCGGCCCGTGGCAGGAACTGGGCTACATGGCGTCTGACCAATCGAAGTGGGCGGACGCGGCGCGCTATCTGGATACGGCGGTTCGGCTGGACCCGATCGGATCGCCGAAGGCCTGGTACTTCAACGCACTGGCAAACTACAACCTGGGCAAGTTCGACATCTCCGAGCGCAGTGTGCGGAACGAGATGAAGCTCGACAAGAACCCGCAGGCACAGTTTCTGCTGGGTATCGTCCTGATCGCAAAAAAGGATCTGCAGGGCGGGGCGGATGCGCTGCGGAATTTCATTGCAGCAGCACCGAACGCCAACAATATCCAGATGGCGAAGGAACAATTGAGCCAGGTGGAGAGCCGCCTTGGCCGCTAGACTGGCAAGGCTGCCGGTGATGGCGATGGCGATCACGGTCTGCGCGTGGGGGCAGGCCAGTTCGACTACCACGACAACCACAACCTCGTCGACCACTACTTCCACAACCGCCGCTGCAACCACTACTTCCGCGACTGCTGCGCCGGTGACCATGGGACCTCTTACCGTTGGCACCAGACCGATTTTTCTTTCGGGCCGGATCATCACGGATAATGGTTTGCCGCTGCCGGGCAGCATCGACATTCAATCGGTCTGCGCGGGATTGCGGCGAACGATGGCCCGCGCGAATGCCGAGGGCGTGTTCAGCTTCCAGTGGTCGACTACCGCGAACTCTTACGGGGACGCCTCGCAGATGGTGCGCGCGACGGGCGGCACAAGAGCGGGCTCTCTGACGGGCTCGCAGAACGGCAACCGCGGGCTGGATCCGATCGCGAGCTGCGAACTGCTGGCAGAGTATCCGGGCTATGCATCGAGCCGCGTGAGTCTTTACGACCGGGCGGGACAGGACACCTGGGATGTGGGCGTTATCGTAATGCACATGATTGCGGCCGGCGAAGGCCACACCGTGAGTCTGCTCTCGCTCAAGGCTCCAAAGGACGCGAAGAAGTATTTTGAGAAGGCCACCAATCTTTCGGCGTCCAACAAACCGGCCGAGGCGATGGATGCGTTCGCCAGCGCGGTGGCGAGCTATCCGGAGTTTGCCGATGCGTGGCTGAGCATGGGCAGAATCCAGTGGGACATGGGCGACCACGAGGCGGCGCGCGGGTCTTTTAGGCGGGCGATGACACTGGACAACAAGCTCGTCGGTCCATGGCAGGAATTGGGCTTCCTGGCGTGCGACGACGCGCGCTGGGAAGATGCTGTTCAGTATCTGGATCAGGCGGTGCGACTGGACCCTGTCAATGCAAATGGCCTGTACTACGACGCGTTGGCGAATTACAACCTGCAGCGGTACGATCATGCGGAGCGCAGCGTGCGGGCTGCGCTGAAACTCGATGGCGCGAAAAATCCGCGAGGGCAGTTTCTGCTGGGTCTTGTACTGATCGGCCGCAAAGACCCGGTGAGCGCGATTGAGGCGTTGCGGAACTACATTGCAACGGCTCCGGAAAAAGTGGACCTCACGCTGGCGCGGAAACAACTGGCGCGGCTGGAGACCACGCTGCACCGATAGAACGTTTGTGACGAGTCCCCACGAACATGCGCGGCCTGGTATAGTGGAAGACAGATGAAGCGCAGACTTCCAGTGAAGATCGAGCCGGTGGTGGCTCCCGAAATCATCGAGAGCGCACGCCAGTCCCTGAGCATGGAACGGCCAGCCCGCGCGGCGAAATGCGTCGTCTGCGGCGACCAGGCCAGCGTGGACCCGACCGAGCAGCTTTGCTGGGTCTGCCGTCGCCTGAAGATCAGCGCGTGGCGCGACGCCGATCATCAGCTGCCCGCGCAGGAATAGCTCGGCTCGCCCCGGGCGTCACCGCCAGGAGTCCCTGCCTTGGTCTCCGACCATTGCACGCTTTCGGCCACTTCCTGATCGGCTGGAGTATCCCTTAATCCGATATTGCTCAGCCGGATCAGCTTCGTCGGCTTTCCATCCTAAACACGGCCATTGACGGAATCGCGAACCGGTGCGGTTCTGTATTCACAAGCGCCACACAGAGGCGTCTGCCACCAAACCAGTGAGGTGCGGGCAATTATTTTTCTGTGCCGCTCCTTACATTCGCAGTCCGGTACGTTGCTGGTTCTGCGGAGGATGGTCGCACTGGCAGGCAGTCAGTTGGCCGGTGTTGTGAAAAAGCTGCTGACGGCGTCGGGTTTTCAGCGGGGTCAGAATGGTTTGCTGTTCCTCTCAGGAGGAACCTGAATTCCGAAGTTGCGGCGTCAGGCCCGTATGGCAGTAAGGGAATACCTGGCCGCCCCTGAGCGTTGCGCCCGATGGCAGAGTTTTGAGTACCGCTCCCTCACGGTTACGGCTCGGGAAACGAGTTACGGCGTGGCGCCCACGCCCGACTCGGGGACACTTTCGGGATTCAGGATGAATCCTGCCTTCACTGTTCGACTCCGATATGAACCAGATGCACCGAGTCAGGAAACCTGTCCCCCGCATGGGATATTTGGAACTGGAATGATGCGAGGTGAAGCCGGGCGATGAGGAGAATTGTGCGCGGGCGATCGGGACTCCTGGGGTTGATTACCTGTGCAGGGCTGCTTGGGCAGTCGGCTGGCGTGGAGGGTGTGGTTAGTGACTCAGTGACACACATGCCGCTGGCGCGGGTGCATGTGTCGCTGGTTTCGACGACTGCGGGGACCAATCTGGCCGGGACTGACGACGCCTATGGAGCGGTCAGCGACGAGGCGGGCCGGTATGCCATCGGCAATATGCGGCCGGGGACCTTTGTGGTGCGCGCGAGACGCGCGGGCTACGTTTACTTTGATCCACAAAATGTGACTGCCACGCCGACGCTTACGCTGAAGGCCGGGGAGCAGCGCGTCTTCGGGATGGCTGTGGTCCCGGAAGCTTCCATTGCGGGCCGGGTGACAGATGAGTTTGGGGACCCGGTGCAGGGTGTCGCGGTGCAGGTGGTTTCAGCGCCTGAGGCGCAGCCCTATGGGCTGTGGACCATGCGGGCCGAGACGGATGACCGGGGTGAATACCGGATCAGCGGCTTGCCGGGGAAGTTCTATGTGGAGGCGTCGATACCTCCACTTCAGACCAGCGGGACGCCGGAAATTCGCAGCGATGGGAGTTCGACGTCGGCGTATGCGACCACCTATTATCCAGGAGCTTTGGCGCGGGAGCGCGGGAGTGTGGTGGAGGCTGTGGCGGGTCGCACGGTGACCGGAATTGATATTCGCGTGGCGCATCGGCGCGAGGTGAAGATCAGCGGGACCGTGAAGGGCGGGAACGCGACAGCGCGGGCTCGTGTGTCGATTCGCGTGATCCATGATGGCGGCGAGGCCGAAGATGAAATGGAAGCCGGAGCGGATGGGAGCTTTGCGTTTGCGGGCCTGGCACCGGGTGAGTATCGGCTGTCGGCGGTGATGCCGAGCGGCGGTGAAGCGCTGAGAAGTCCGGTGGTCAAAGTCACGGTGGAGAACGACGATGCCGTGGTTACGCTGCCGTTGACGAGGGGTGAAGTGATGGTGGGAAGCCTTGTGGTGGAGGGCGTGGTGCCGGTGACGCTTACGGTGCGATTGACGCCGGAGGAATCCGCGGCCGCACCAGTTCGCGGTGGCGTGGTTGCCGCGGACGGAGGGTTTCTACTGGACGGAGTTTTGCCTGGCGTGTATCGCGTGGCCGTGGATCCGCTGCCGGGGAATGCGTACATCAAGAGTGTTGCGCTCGGCGGGGCGGAAGTTCGGAATGGGGAGTTGGATTTGTCGCGCGGTGTGCGGGGTGCGGGGCTGAAGGTGACGGTGAGTGGCAACGGCGGGCAGGTTTCGGGCGCAATTGCCGATGGGGGCGGGCGACGCGCACTGTTCGTGGTGCTGACCGGGGATGTGGATTCGTTCGCGACGTGGAAGAGCGCGATAGCGGCGGATGCGAGCTATACGTTTTCCGGCATTAAGCCGGGGAAGTACCGGCTGTTCAGCGTGGACCCGATGTTGTTCGGCGGGCTGCAGAGTTATGAACCGCTGAAGGCGATTGCGGCGCGGGCGACGGAGATCGAAGTGAAAGAGGGCGATCGGCTGACGCGGGATTTGACGCTGAGCGGGAGGGATGCGGCCAGTGCGAAATAGAGCGCTTTGGGCGGGTCTCCTGTCTGGCTGGTGCGCGATGGCGCAGGGTCCGGCGAGTGTTACGGGAGTGGTGGTGGATTCCGTAACCGGGGCGGCGCTGCCTCGCGTGCATGTAGTTCTGGAAGGCTCGGAAACCGGCGGACTGAAATATGGCGCGATGACAACGGTGGAGGGGCAGTTTTCGATCAGCGGCGTTGCGGCGGGTTCGTATGTGGTGTCGGAAGAGCGGGTGGGGTTTTCGATGCCTGCTGAAGATGGTTCGGAACTTGTGGTGCGGGCTGGTGAGAAGAGGGACGACCTGCGCCTGAAGATGTTGCCGGCGGGTGCGATTTCAGGCCGGGTGACGAACGCGGATGGCGAAGCGGTGCAGGGAGTCGTTGTGGTGGCGGAGAGCGCGGGGGGCAGGATCGCGAGCGGCACCGAGGCGAAGACGGACTCAACCGGACGGTTTCGCATTGGAGGGGTGACGCCGGGGAGTTACAAGGTGAAGACGACGCCGGAGAATTCGCGTGCGCCGGCGGAGGTTCGCACAGATGGCGCGGTGGAGATGCAGGATGGGGTGACTTACTATCCAGGAGTTGAGTCGTACGGGCAGGGCGGGCGTGTGGTGGTGACAGCGGGCGGCGAAGCGAGTGGCGCGGATATTCGGCTGACACGGTATCCGGTGGTTGCGGTGAGTGGCCGGGTGGAGGGTGCGCCGGAGGGTGCGTTCAATCCGCAGTTGTGGATTGCGGGGGATAACGGCGAAGGACGCAGCACGGGTGGCGTCAAGCCGGATGGGGCGTTTCGGCTTTGGCGATTGCATCCAGGACGGTATGAGATTGCCGCAATGTGGCAGGGCCCCGGCGGGCAGCGGTTTCTTAGTGTACCGGAGGTGGTGGAGGTGGCGGGCAGCAATGTGGAAGGTTTGGCGCTGCGAGTGATGCCGCCGGTGGATGTGGCGGGGCGGGTGGAGTTTCAGGAGGATGCGGCGCGGCCCGCGGGGAATGAGATGGCACGGTTGACGCTGGAGAAGATTGGAATTGGCGGCGCACTGGTGGAAGTGGAAGTCGGGGCCGATGGTGCGTTTCATTTGTCGCAGGTGACGGCGGGGCGGTATCGGGTGCGGCCATCGTGGCGCGGGGTTTATGTGGCGTCCATGCGAATGGGAACAGTTGCGATGGAGGGATGGCTGCTGGACTTGTCGCATGGGGTGGGTGGGGCGTTGACGGTGCGGATGAGTTCGGCGACGGGAGCTTTGGCGGGGACTGTGACGGATGAGAAAGGGCCGGCAGTTGGGGCGCAGGTGCTGCTGACGGCGGGAGACATGGGGGAGCCGAAGATGGTCAAGGCTGGTGCGGGCGGGCGGTATTCGTTCGAGGGGCTGGCACCGGGGAAGTATGCGGTGGTTGCGGTGCGGCAGGAGGCCGGGCAGGGTTTCGCGGTGGAGGCTTATGAAGGGTTAACGGAGGGCGTGGAGATTCGGGCAGGGGAGAAAGTGGTTCGGGATCTGAAGCGGGTGGCGGGGGAGTAAGTGATGTCGCGGGAACAATAGAAAAGGGGGCCGGATGGCCCCCTTTTTTCTATTTCTGAAGGGAACAGATCCCTTAGAAGTTGATGAACGCACCGATTGTCAGCAGGCGGCGGGAGGAGGACAGATCCGTTCCCGTGCCGGTGATTTTACCGAATGACGTCGAGTTGATGTTCTGATCGCCGATCGCAAACGTGGGGTGATTAGCGAGGTTTTGAGCGTCGAGCCGAAGCTGAAGGGTAGCGCGTTCGCCGACCTTGGTGATCTTCGACATGCTGAAGTCAAAACTGGTGATGTGCGGGCCGGAGAAGTAATTGCGCTGGAGGGCACCGAGCGATCCGGCTGTGGCATTGGCAAACGCCTGGCCGGTAAAGGGGGTGGCCCCGTCGGTAGCCGTACCGCGACCATCGGGTCCAATGGCGGATTGCGCGATAAAGTAGGGCCCGTTCGCCGTCTGGTAGAAGCCAATGATGTTCTGGAGAGCATCACCGGAAAGCAGCGGATTGGCGGTGTTGTTGGTGGAACGGCCACCGCGATTCAGAGTGCCGCGGGCACCGGAGGTGATGGAGAACGGCGCGCCGGTCTGGGAGCCGAAGATGGCGGACATGGTCCAGCCCTCGATGAGGCGGTTCACAAGGAACGATTTCGAGGAAATCGCGTGACCTTTACCGAAGGGCAGATCCCAGGAGCCATTCATCTTGAAGACTTTGGCTACGTCGAAGCTGGCTTCGCGGGAACGTTCCAGACCGGGATTGTTCATATCGAGGAACGGTTCGAAACCGGCCTGCGTGTTGCCTGCCGCATCGCTCAGCGCCTTAGACCAGGTAAAGTTGCTCTGGAAACTGAAGCCCTTTGAAAACCGGCGATTCGCTTCCAACTGGAGGCCGTTGTACGTGCTGTTGCTGTAGTTGGTCATGACGTTCATGCCCTGACCATAAGCGGCGCGGAACGGGGAGGCGTTGTTGCCGAGCAGGCCGTTGGCATAGTATGTATTTGCGAGTTCACCCACCTGGCCGGTCTGGATCAGGCCGACAATGGTGGAGTTCGTCAGCAGACCGCCGCTGGCGTAGTTCGTGAGGTAAGGCAGCGGCACGCTGCCGGCGATGGCGGGGTTGTAGACAGGGTTGAAGCTGCCATTTGCTTTCTGGGCCAGGAACCCGTTGCTCTGAGCGTTCTTGAAATCCGGCAGGAGAGCGGCAATCTGCACCTGATTGAAGTCGAAAGCGCGGAGCAGCTTGGTGCCGTGGTTCCCGACGTAACGTGCGGCGAAAACGAAGGAGCCAACGGCGCGTTCCACGCCGATGTTCCACTGCTGCACGTAGGGTGTCACGAGACTCGGATCGATGAAGCCCTGAGCGTTTGACAGACCAAAGGAGGCGACATCGTCAGCGAAGGTGCGGGGAACCTTGAAAGTCGGAGTCCCGATAGCGGGAACACCGGCGCTCAGGCTTCCGGAAAGTCCGGACGCCGTCACGGATGAGGCACCAGCGCCGGCGTTGGTGGTAAAAGTATTGCGGATGGCAGTCACCACTTCATCGTTCACGAAGTTGACGGAATAACCGCCGCGGACCGAAGTCCGTCCGTTGCCAGTCACGTCCCAGGCAAAGCCCAGATTCGGCGCGAAGTTATTCATGTCCTTCTTGTACAGGGAGCGACCCGTATCGCCACCAGCGAAATCAACCGTGGCGTTGGAGAACACGGTCTGCAGGATGTTATTGTTCTGGAGAACCGGCAGCAGGGCCAAACCATCGCGCTCGTCGAGCGGAGTCTGGTAGTCCCAGCGCACACCGCCGGTGAGGGTGACGCGACGGCTCAAGCGCCAGTTGTCGCTGACGTAGCCCGCGTAGTTCTTCAGGATCAGGTGAACCAGGGCAGTCTGACCGGCAACGTAGCCCGAGGTCCGGCTGCTGATGTTGTAGGTTTGGGTATCGCTGGTGACGTAGCCGGCGAGTACGGCCAGCATGGTGTTGGCGGCCGTCAGATCGCTGCTGCTGATGCCGGGCAACTGAGCCGCGACCAGACCTTTGTTGCCGGTGCCGATTCCGAGGTTATAGGTGGGAGTGATGCCGGCATCGTTGAAGATCTCCAGGCGCGTGTCCTGATACTGGATACCGAACTGCACGGTGTGTTTTCCGTGAACCCATGTGGAGCTGTCGGAAAAATTATAGGTATTGACGTTGCGGCCCTGGCGGCGGAAGGTATTCACCGGATTGGTGAAATTGAGACCGCCGATAAAGTACTTCGGGACCGGGGTGTTGTCGGCGAAAAGGACGGGGGCCAGGTTGAAACCAAAGCGCAATTCGTTGGTAAGGGACGGCTTTGGATTCCAGCGCCATGCGGTGGAAATCAGTTTTGTGGCCCCGCTGTTGGCGACCTGAGGAATCACGCTGGTGGAAACGTCGGCATCCGGACGGTCCAGGATGTCGCGGTTCCAAAGGTGAGAGACGGAGATGGAGTTCTTCGCATTGGGAATGAAATCCACTTTGGCTGTGACGTTGTCGCGGGTTTCGTTATCGCGCCGTACGAAGTTGTAGCCGCCGGTGTTGCGAAGGAGCGTGGCCGTGGAATCGCCGACACTGTTATTGTTTATCGCTGAGGCCGGAGCTTCCTGGGCAATCAGTGCGGCGGTGATGGGATCCGGATTGACACCGGCCGTCGTCAGAAGATTCACCTGGCGAACCACACCGCTGGAGTCCTTATACGTATAGATTCCGTTGCGGGCGTTGGCGGTGAGAATAGTGGCGTTGGAAGCGGCCTGCTGATGATTGCGATAGGCTTCGTAATTGCCGTAGTAGAAGAGTTTGTTACGGATGATGTGGCCACCGAGCGCGGCACCCGGCTGGTTCTGATTCAGGAAGGGAATGGTACCGCCTGCCAGCTTGTTGAAGTATGTATTCGCGGCAAGCGCGCTGTTGCGGTTTGACCAGTAGATCTTGCCGTGGATGTTATTCGTTCCGGATGGCGTAACAAAAGAGATCTGGCCAGCGCCGCCCGAACCGGCCGAACCCGTGTTCGACGTGGTTACGGTGACTTCGGCGACCTGGTCCAGAAGGAGCTGATTGGGGAGGAAGTCGCTACCGTTCAGACGGATGAAATTATCCTGCACGTTGACGCCGTCGAGCGTCACATTGGTGAATTGGGAGCGGAGCCCGTTGACGCTGGAGGTGCCGCGACCGTTGGAACTGATACCTGCCTGGGTGAGCAGAAAACCGAGCGGGCTGCGGTCGAGAACCGGCAGGCGCTGCAATTGCTCGTTGGTCAGCGTATCCGAGACTTCGGCGTTGGTGACCTGAACATCCGTGGTCGTTTCGCTGACCTGAATCGATTCGGTTGCCGCGGAGGCAAGTTTGAGCCTGATCTCCGGCACGTTAGCCGTGCGAGCGGTGTCAGCGGCGATTCCGCTGAGGGTAGCTGTGGCAAAGCCCTTGGCGGCGACGGCAAGATCGTAGGTGCCGGGGTTCACATTTGCGAAGAAAAAGTTGCCATCCGACGCGGTCGTGACGGAGTACAAGTCAACTTTCGCGCCTGGCATGCGAAGCCCAACGGAAGCACCCGGAACGACCGCTCCGGAGGGATCCACCACGCTGCCGCTGACCCGGGCGGCAACCTGAGCATTGATAAATGAAACCGCCAGCAAGCCAATCAGCGTTGCGGCGGCGAGTACCTTCGGGACACGTAATTTCATGCGACCTCTTTCACCGTTAATTTTGAATATCGCCCCGTCAGCCAGAAACACAACCTAGGCGTGGTGGCTGAACTTAATAGTATTTTAACCTATGAGGTTTTCGTAACTCAATTTGGCCTGCTGCGTCTATTTATGGATTGTCCTGCGCGGCTCGACTTCGGGACCGGTTGCGGAGCACGGAGTGGCTGGAACGGGCGATCTGTATTTCCTCATGGCGGACGCGGGCGAGCACTCTGGCGGGGGGAAAGGTGGCTTCGGATCTGAAGCGGGTGACGGGGGTGGACACTCGTGGCCGTGACGCAATTGCGTCCTGCGTTCCTATGGACTGCAGGTCGCTGTCGCCTATTTGGGTTTGTCCAGCCGGAATCCGGCGAAGAGATATTTTCCCGCAGCGGCAACTCTGGTAGTAATCAGACCTTGCTCCGCAGCGTTCCGTCTGATCAGATCCGCAACCACGTTCGGTGTC
Source organism: uncultured Acidobacteriia bacterium (assembly GCA_903875575.1). GTDB lineage: Bacteria > Acidobacteriota > Terriglobia > Bryobacterales > Bryobacteraceae > BOG-234. The sequence goes on from CAIQWJ010000052.1 coordinate 84,663, forward strand.
TGGCCAGCGGGAATTTCGCCAGGAAAGAAGAAGAACAGGCTCAACTCCTCCACGCGGGAAGCGCGAAGGCAGGCCGCAAGGCTCCGATAGACAGTAGCGTCGGCAAAGTCCAGGCTGATGCGGGTTTTGTCGTAGAAGATGGCGGTGCCACCAGGCAAGCGATACTCATCGATCGCGGCGGCGTCGTGTACGCGCCGGGCAAAGGTGCGGGGAAGGTCGGTTGTGTGGACGAAATACGCCAGGGCGCTCCAGTGGTCAAGGTAAATGGCACGGGGGCCGGGAAAAGCCGATTGCCAGGCGTCAAACTCTTCCTGCATGATCACGGAGCCGGGAAAGACAATCAGAGGCGGAACCGCGGCAACGAGGTTGGCAACGCTTGCCGCCAGAAGAAGCGGGGGAATCGCGTGCCGCAGACGGCCGCGGGTGCGCGAAACAAGGCTATCCAGAACGACAAAGGCCGCGAGCAGCACGAATGGGCCGGCGATGTACTCATGGCGCAGCAGGCCGCCGAACGGGTATTTTTGGACGAGCGACGCCGCCAGCATCTCCAAAACGATGACTCCGGCGAGGAGGATCGCCGAGGCGGAGCTGGCTCGCGATGCGCGCAATCGTGTTGACAGCGACCAGGCGGCTGCCACACCGAGCAGCAGGAGGAACGGGAGAAATACCCCCGTACTCCGGAACTCCAAGGGTGAAAACAAGTTGAAAAAACTTCGGGAGTTCCTCAGGACGAAGGTGGCCGCCGATTCGCCGGGAGTCTTGCCCAGGTAGAAACTGAAAAGATACCCCTGCGGTGGCTGTAAGCCCGCGTGCAGGAAGTATTCGACTGCGAAAACGGCGAAGGGGACAGACATTGCAGCTGCGAACGGCCAGCGGGACCCCCTCACGCGGCGGGCGGGCAACATAAGGGATACCAGCGCGCACGCTCCGAGAACAAATATGGCGGAGTAGTGAGACGAAACCGCTAAAGAGGAACAGACGGCGAACGTGACGAAAGGCCATTTTTCTGCCCTTTCGGCGGTCGCCGGAAACATTGCGAGCAGCGACAGAAATGCCAGGAGTGCCAGAAAGACAGCCACCTGGTAGGAGCGTATCTCGACGGAGATGCCGATGGCGTCGGCAGACAGCGCAAAAACGGCGGCACAGAGCAACTGAACGATGCGGGAGTCGAGAATCTTTCGCGCGATCAGTCCGACGACAATGATGGAGCCGGCTCCGGCGGCGATCGAAAAGGATCGGTAGACGAGCGGATTTTTCGGTGAGAAATGCGAGAGGCCCCGGAGTAGGAGGAAGAAGAAAGGAGGATGCGCGTTGGTTTGCAGCTCGAAGGCCACGTCCTCCCATCGCGCGCCGCTGGCGATAAAGATGTGCTGCCATTCGTCGAAATCAATGTATGTCTTCCATCCGATGTAGAGGCGGATGGCGAGTCCTGTCAGTGTGGTGAGCAGCAGAACGAGCCAGAATACGCGGGAGTTCGCTTCCCGCGGGGCACTCGCGGTGGCGGGCCGATCGGGGGCCGAATCCAGAATGTCCGGTGCGCGACTCATAGGGTGTACCACTATACCGTAAGGGCAGGGAGAAACTCGTGGTTCTCACACGCAAAGTTGGCGGGCAACGCTCCGTTCAGGAATGCGTCAGGGATTGAGCGGAGATGCGACTGAGAGCGAAGTAGAAGATCGACGGCGGTCGAGGCCGGGGCTGCGCTGGAGGCGTGTGAAGGGAATGGGAGGAGTGGAGATCCCGCTCCCGTTGCGTGCGGGAGCGGAACCCATTCCATGCGGCGGTCAGGCGCGGGCTTTGCGACGTCTGATGGATGCAAGAAGAATAAGAATGCCGCCAGCCGAAAAGAGAGTGCCCGGTTCCGGAGCGGTGGCACCGACGGAGGCGTCCAGCGGAATGTCTTCAGCGTCGCCCGTTCTGATGCCAGAGGCAAAGTGAAAGTCGACAGTATTCATCCAGACCATGCCGTTGGGAGAGACGTCGCTGACAATGCCGGATTCGAAATTGGTATGGGAACCGTTCGAGACGATCGACTGATCGGGAAAGAAATCGACACCTGTCAGCGAAAAATATTCTACGTGCGTCGAGATGAAGTTCCCCGGATCCGACGGCGTGGAGAAGCCGCCGCTGAGGTTCAGCGAATAGGGGAGGGGGCTCGGCGTGGTACCGAGTGCGACGTTGTTATTCAACTGGATGTACAGCTCGAGAATTCCCGGATTGCCGTCCGTGGAGGTTACCGTGGCGCTCTCATGAAACGAACTGCTGAAGCCGTTGGTGTTGGACCCGCCGAAAGCGCCCACCAGACTGAAGCTGGTAGAAGTGGCGGAGAAGGTACAACTGGTGAACTGGCCAGGATCGAGAACCCCGAGACAGGAGTTCGACATCGTTCCGCTGTTAACGATAAGAGTGTGAGTAGGATCGTACTCGGTCCACGTCATTAATGCGCCTGCGTGGGCGGGGGTGGCGACCGCCATCATGGTGACGACGGACAGGGCCGCCAGGGGGAGAAACGGGATTCTCCGGGAACGTATGGTCACTTCTGCTCTTCCTCCGATTCGGTTTTCACAACTTTTATATGTGTTAATCGGGCAGGAATTATGTTTCAGGGTGAGCCTGGATTTTTTGTCCGGAAGGACAGACCACCGAGATACCGAATTGGCGGACGGTTCCCCTGGCCAGAGGCTATTCGTTCACTTGCGCCACAGGCGATTCGGCAACAGATACGTGAACCCGATGAATTCTTCCCAATGCGTGGAGGTATTGGTGAAACCGTGATCGAAGCCGCCATCAATCACCAGATTCGGCCTGAGGGGATACGAAAGGGCCCAGAGGTTGCCCACCGCATTCGACCTGAGATACGGCTGCGTAAAATGCCAGATCTCGCCAGAGAGGGTGAATCGCTTCAGCGGATGGGAGATAGAGAGAGTCTGGGCCAGCTGCGCGCGACGAATGCCACCTTCCGTTTGTTCGGTGACGATGAAATTGGCGTCGTAATGGAAGCCTGCGACATCATTGCTGAGCAGCAGCGCGCCGCTCTGGCGGTTCGTGCCCATATCGAGTTCGGGGGCTGGGCTCTCATACAGGCGACGGACGTAGCTTACCGCGATAGTGGGGCGTGCAAGGTTGGCCGGGAGGAGAACGGCCTGCGCGCCCAGCCAGACTTCGCCGGGGTGAATCTGTTTGTCACCGCCATTGCTGTTACTGCTGTGGACGTAGGGTTCATTCTGGACGAAGAATTCGAGGCGGGATGCGACGGCCAGTTTTGTAACCTGATTCACGCCGATGCGGGTTCCGAATTCGGTAGAGGTGATGGCTCCGAGGCTGCCGGTCTCGAATTGCAGGTACCCGACCGGGGGCAATGTCGCAGGGGTGGAAACCGTTGGCCGGGCCGGGTTCGCTTCCGGGATGGGGGACTGTGCCGTGAGCCGCAGGGCACAGAGCAAGAGCCCGCACCAGCTTCGAGTTGAAACTTTCATGGGTTTTATCAGCATAGCCTTTGGCTGTAGCGAACGCAGGAAACCGGGAAGCTGCGACGAAAATCATTTGGGCGGCGGGCTGGCCGGTGGCGACTGGATGGCGGGACCGAAGCCGCGGCTTTCATCGGGCAGGCTTTGCTTCGTCGTCCTGCGCCATTCTTCCAGGGGTGGCGCGCCCTGTTGGGCGAAATATCGGGTTAGCTCTTCGTGGAGCGATTGTCGCTGCGTGGCATGGACCGGGTCCGCCAGTACATTCCGCGTCTCGCGTGGATCCGCCTCCAGATCGTACATCTCCGAGGGCCAGCCTTCGGCGCGTTCCAGGTATTTCAGATTCTTCGTGCGAATTCCCCTGACATGGGCGTATTCGAAATACAGGCGGTCCCGCCAGCGCGGCGTCAGCCCTCGCACAAAACCGGCGTAGCTCCTGCCAACTCGCTTCGGGTCCGCCGGCGCCGATATCCCCAGATAGTCCAGAATCGTGGGGAAGTAGTCGTAGGAAGACACCAGTGGATCAGGGGTGCGACCTGCGGGAATGCGTCCTGGATGGTTCCAGATGAGCGGTACCCGGAGCGACTCCTCATACAGGTTGAAGGGAATGGTGCCGTTGCCCTTGCCCCACACGCCGTGGTGGCCGGCATTCCAGCCCTGATCCGCCGTGAAGATCACGAGCGTATCTTCGCGGAGCCCCAGTTCCTGCAGGCGAGTGAGAATTCGCCCGACGTTGTGATCCGCTCCCGTGATCAGGGCGGAATAGGCAAGCTTCGGCTCGCGCTTTCCGAAAAGCGATTTCAAGGCCGGATTCTGGGCCGCGCTCATGGGTTCATCCGGGAAGCAGGAAAACTTCGAATCGGCGTAGGGCTCGCGGTAAGCTTCCGGCTGAAAATCGTAGGGCGTGTGCGGTGCGTAGAACGGCACAAGAAGATAAAAAGGCTGATCATGGGTCTGGCGGTTGAGAAACTCGATCGCGAGATCGCCGACGATATCGGTCTTGAAGCCGGCGATCTGATGGCGATCGCCATTCACGACAAATTCAGGATTCCGATAGGTGCCGCCCCCGCCCGGAACTGTGGCCCAGTAGTCAAAGCCTTCCTGCGCTTTGTCGTCATCTCCCATGTGCCACTTGCCGCACATACCGAGACGGTAGCCGTTCCGTGCCAGCACCTGGGTGTAGGTCAGATGCCCCTGCAGCCAGCGGCGACTGGTGGGGCCGAAGCTGTCTTCCGGGATGATCCAGTCCTGCACGCCGTGGGTGGAGGGGAGTTTGCCTGTGAGATAAGTCATGCGACTGGGCGAACAGACAGGGGTGCAGGCGAAGGCGTTGAGGAAACGGGTGCCACCCTCCGCGAGACTGTCAATGTTGGGAGTCACGAGATCACGGCAACCGTAGGCACCGGTCGCCCACGAGCCATGGTCGTCTGTCATGAACATGACGACGTTTGGCCGGCGCGGGCGACGACGCGCGTTTTGTAACAAAGGTGCGGCCGCCGCGGAGGAAAGGAGTTCTCTTCTGGTTAAGGGCATGCAAAAGACCGATCATAGCGGAATTTCGCGGTTCGCGGCAGTGACGACGCAGCCTGGAAACATTTCGGAACTTGACGACTCCGGGAAAAGTGTGTCGTGTATTAACAGACTAGTACACTTCATGCTCCTTCGCATCAACCAGTCATCCGGCATTCCCCTCTATCAGCAGTTGATGGAGCAGGTGAAGCATGCCGTGGAGACCGGCGCGCTGCGGGCGGGCGACCAGTTGCCCACGATTCGCAAGCTTTCCGAAGATCTGGTGATGAATCCGAACACCGTGGCCCGTGCCTATCGCGAACTGGAACACGAGGGGATTATCGAGCTGAGGCATGGGTCGGGGGCGTTCATCAGCAGTCTGGCGGGTTGGAAGGGCGCGTGGAAATCGGGGCTGACAAAGAAAGCGCAGGCGATTGTGCAGGCGGCGGTGGAGAAGTTGGTCGCACAGGGGCTGAGCGCGGAAGAGATTCGGCGGCTGGTGGAAAGTGAACTGGCGCAGGTGGCGGATGGGAAGAGTCTGGCAGGGAGCGAGCATGAGTGATTTTGCGATTGAAGCGAACGGATTGCGGAAGTCTTTCAAAGGCCGGGCGGCGCTCGATGGCCTTGACCTGCGGGTGCCCGCGGGGAGTATCTACGGATTTCTGGGCCGCAACGGGGCAGGGAAAACCACCACGATTAAAGTACTGATGGGGATGCTGCGGGCCGATGGCGGGGCGGCGCGGGTGTTTGGGCTGGACGTGAACGATCCGCAAAAATGCCAGGAGGCGCGGAAACGGATCGGCTTCGTGACGGAGGGCAAGGATCTGTATCCATACATGACGGTGGAGCAGATCATCCGGTTCACGCGGCCGTTCTTTCCCAGGTGGCGGGACGATCTGGAGCGTCGCTATCTCAAGATGTTCGATCTGCCGCCGTGCAAGAAAGTCAGCGCGCTTTCGAAGGGCATGCAATCGAAGCTGATGCTCCTGCTGGGGATTTGCCATGGTGCGGAGTTGCTGATTCTGGACGAGCCGACGGACGGACTGGATCCGGCGGCGGTGGAAGACGTGCTGCGCGAACTGGTGGCGATTGCAGGAGCGCAGGGGACGACGATTTTCTTCTCGTCGCACCAGTTGACGGAAGTGGAGCAGATTGCGGACAGTATCTGCATTATCGATAAAGGCCGCGCGGTTGTGGCAGGCGTGCTGGACGATCTGAAGGCGCAGTACCAGCGGTTCCGTGTGGTGACGGAGAACGGCTTGCCCTCGGGCATGCGCTGGGTTTCAGGTGTGGAGCAGGTGCGGCAGGAGGGCCGCGCTTTGTCGATTCTGGCGAGCGGGAATCTGGAGGCTGTGACGGCGCAGCTTGAGTTGTTGCCGGGGGCGAGTGTGGAGCGGTTCCCCGTCGGGTTGAAAGAGATTTTTCTGGAACACGTCAGGAGCGACGAAAATGCTCTGGTATAAGGCGTGGCTGGAAACGCGCTGGCGGATGGCTCTGATTGCAGCCGTGCTGGCGTTTGTTCTGTTTCAGGTGGCAACGCATAGTCAGAAGTCGATGGACGGAGTGGCGATGCTGACGTCGCTGCAGTTTATGTGGATGATTATTCCGCTGTCGATGGCGGGTTCCGGAGTGAGGACGGAGAATCCTTTTCGCGCGGCGAAGGGGATTCAGGGGTCGATCTATTACACGATGTCGCTGCCGGTGAGTCGGCTGCAACTGCTGGCGGTACGGGCGGGTGTGGGACTGGCGGAGACAGGATTGCTGATTGCGGTGGGGATCGGGATGGCGGCGGCAGCGTTTCCGGCGGTGCGGATGATTCCGGTGAATGAGGCCGCCTCGTATGTGATGACGATTTTTGTCTGCGGGCTTTCGGGGTTCGGAATTTCGACGCTTTATGCCACGTTTCTGGATCAGCAATGGCAGGCGATGGCGTCCATGCTGACATTCTTTCTGGCGCGGGGAACGATTTTCGGGCTGGACGGAGCCAGGTGGTCTCGTTTCGACTTTTTTCGTGTGATGGGTGAGGCTTCGCCGCTGGTGACGCATGGAATGCCGTGGGTGGCAATGGGCGTATCGCTGATTGTGGCGGCGATTTGTTTTGCGGGAGCGGTGAAAGTAGAAGAGGCGCGGCAGTATTAACGGATTGGGGACAAATGATGAGAATGCTTTGGCACAAGGCGTGGATTGAGACCCGATTCCGGACACTGCTGCCGACTTTCATGATCCTTTTCATGCTCTTTCAGTTGCATGTCAAGGGGCTGCTGCAGATCACAAACGTCAGGCTGATGGCGTCGCTGCCAGTGTTCTGGCTGATTGCGCCGCTGGTGCTGGCGGGATGCGGAATCTACACCGAAGCGCCGTTTCGGGCGGTGAAGGGGATAGAGGGCTCGATGTACTTCACCCTTGCGCTGCCGGTGAGCCGCCGGCTGTTGTTGGGGATGCGGGCTGCCTTCGGGATGCTGGAGACCGGTGTCTTCATCGCGGTGGTCTGCGGAATGGCGGCTCTGGCGTTTCCGGAGGTGCGGGCGAGCGTCTCCCTGACGGATGGCTTAAAGTACTGGGCCGCGGTCCTGGTGTGCAGTACGGCCATTTATGGACTCTCGACGCTGTTTTCGACGTTTCTGGATCAACAGTGGCAGGTACTGGCGACGGTGGCGACGACGTTTGCCGTGCGTATGTTAACCGGAGATGACGGATTTGCGGCGATGGGCAGCTCTTCGCCCGTGATGACGCATGCAATGCCGTGGACCGCGATGGGGATTTCCGCGGCATTTGGGCTGGTTTGTCTGGCGGCGGCGGTGAAGGTTGTGGAAGCCCGGCAGTATTGAGTTTTGCGAACCCACGATGCGGTTTTTGCGTAGGAATAAAGGATTGAAGAAATTCACCATTGCGATGTTGCTCACGGCGGTGGCCGTTTTTGGACAGGCCCGGCCGGCGTTTGAAGTGGCAACGGTGCGGCCCTCAGCACCGCCGGATGAAGCGCGGTTTGAGGCCGCGGTGGCGGCGAGCGGGAAGTCGCCGCTGGGGGTGAACGTCGGGGCGCGGCGGGCCGAGTATCGGTATATGTCGCTGAAGAGCCTGATTGCGACGGCTTATGGGGTGAAGGCATATCAGATATCGGGGCCGGAGTGGCTGGGTGAACAGCGTTTCGATGTGGTAGCTGCGCTGCCCGAAGGTGCGGCCAAAGCCGACGCAGTGAAGATGTTGCAAACGCTCCTGGAAGAGCGGTTCCGGCTGACGACGCATCGCATGACAACGGAACGCCCTGTGCTGGCGTTGGTAGCTGCCGGTAAGGGCGAGACCAGAATGAAGACGTCGGTTTCGAAGCCGGTGGCGATTGACGCGACGTCTCCCATGAAGCCGGGCGAAACGCTGGTGGACAAAGGCGACGGGCCGATGATTTTGCGGGTGGATGCGGCGACCGGGCGGCAGGTAGTGGATATGGGGCTGCTCGGCCGGATGGCGTCCCGGATGAATCCGGCGAGGCAGTCGCTGGAGATCGAGTTTCGAATGGTGACGATGCCGGGTCTGGCTCAGTTGCTGACGCAGCTTTTCACATCGCTGGGCAGCCTGACGGATGGGTTGGTGGTGGTGGACCAGACAGGGCTTGCCGGGAACTACGATTTATCGCTGCAAGTGTCGATGGAAGACGCAATAGGGGATGGGTCTGAGCCGCCGGGGCCGGGCGCGTTGGTGGAGGCGGTGCAGACGGCAGGGCTGAGGATGGTTGCCGGTTACGCAACGGTGGAGCAGTTGGTGGTGGATGACGCAGAGAGGATGCCACCGGACAATTAAACTATGCGAACAATACTCAGGAATTTGGGGCTCGGACTGACGTTGACCGCGGTGGCGGCGTTCGGCCAGACGAAGCCGGCGTTTGAGGTAGCCTCGGTCAGAATCGGGACGCAGCCGGATGCCACCAAAATGATGGCGGCCATGCAGGGCGGCGGCAAGGCACCCATCGGGGTGAATGTGGGGCCGCACCGCGCGGAATACCAGTTCATGGACCTGAAAAGCCTGATCGCGAATGCCTACGGGGTGAAAACTTACCAGGTCACCGGGCCGGACTGGCTGACAACGCAGCGTTTCGACATTGTGGCGACCCTGCCGGATGGCGCATCGAAGGACGATGCGCCAAAGATGCTGCAGGCGCTGCTGGAAGACCGCTTCAAACTGGCGGTGCATCGCACGAACGCGGAACATCCGGTGCTCGCGCTGGTGGCCGGCAAGAGCACGTCATCGAAAATGAAGCCTTCCACTGAAAGGCCGGTGGCGATTGACGAAGCCGCGCCGCTGCAACAGGGTGAGACGCTGCTGAACCAGGGCGACGGGCCGATGATCATGAAGATGGATGCAGCAGCTGGCGGGGCCACCATCAACATGGGCGTCAATGGCAAGGTGGTTTTTAAAATGAATCCTGCCACGCAGGCGGTTCATCTGGACTTCAGTATGGTCACGATGAAGGGGTTTGCCGATTTGCTGACGCAATTATTCGGTCAGTTCGGCGGCGCCGCTGGTGGCCGCACGGTGGTGGACATGTCTGAGATCAAGGGGAACTATGAGGTTTCGCTGGAGATCTCGCTGATGGACATGATGAATGTAGCAAGGCAGGGCGGAGATATTGGCGGTGGCGGACCTGGCGGCGGAGGCGCGCCGATGGTGGCGTCAGACCCGGCTGGCGGGGCCGCAACGCTGACGGATGCGGTGCAGTCGCTGGGAATGAAACTGGTTTCGAGCAAGGCGATGGTGGAGCAGTTGGTGGTGGACCACGCGGAGAAGACTCCGACGGAGAATTAGTTGTTAAGGAAGAGAGCTATGCAAACAACGTTTAGAAATTTCACGCTGGGCCTGGTTTTGACGGCAGTGGCGGCTTTTGGTCAGGCGAAAAAGCCGGCCTTTGAGGTGGCGACGATCAGGCCTTCGGCACCGCTGGATGTCCAAAAGATGGCAGCCGTCATGCAAAGTGGCGGTAAGCTGCCGATCGGCGCCACTATTACTGCGAAGCGCGCCGAGTACTTATATCTGGATTTGAGGTCGCTGATGATGTACGCCTACGGGGTGAAGCCGTACCAGATTACGGGACCGGACTGGCTGGCGACAAATAAATTCGATATTGTGGCGACGCTGCCGGAAGGGTCAACGAAAGAAGACGCAGCGAAGATGCTGCAGACGCTGCTGGAAGACCGGTTCAAGCTGACGGTGCATCGCACGAGCGCAGAGCATCCGGTGACGGGGTTGGTTGTAGGCAAGGGCGGTCCGAAGCTGAAGACATCGGCCGGTACGCCGGTGGCTATCGACGAGAGCGCGCCGCTGGGTCCCGGTGAGCAGAAGATGGACTCGCCGGACGGACCGATGCGGATGAAGATGGATATGACGAACGGAAGCGCGGTCATCGACATGGGCGTGAAGGGCAAGATGTCGTACAAAATGAATCCGGCGACGCAGTCTCTGCACATGGATTTCAGCATGGTGACGATGGATGGATTTGCGGACATGGTGACGCAGATCATGACCTCGATGGCGCAGGGCCAGCCCGTGCGGCAGATTGTCAATATGACCGATATCAAGGGCAACTACGACGCGTCGCTGGAGATCGGGCTACAGGAAATCATTGCGATGATCAAGTCCTCCGGGATGGACATTCCGGGGCTGCCGTCGGGCGGTGGCGGCGCGAACGGCGGTACAGTGTCCGCGGCGTCCGATCCGGGTGCAGGCGGGACTTCGCTGACCGATGCGGCGTCTTCCATGGGCTTGAAACTGGAAGCGCGTAAAGCGATGGTGGACCAGTTGATTATCGACCACGTGGAGAAGATGCCTACGGATAACTAGGGCGGCTTACTTCACCTGGTCGTGGAGTTGGCGCAGCGATGCGTCGTCGGGAGTGGGGCCGTGGAATGTCCAGCGGATGGTGCCATCAGTGCCGAGAAGCACTAAGTAGGCATCATCGGGAGTCTGGAATTTCACGGCCGTTTTTGTTTCTTTTTCGTGTTCGGTCACGATCAGGTAATGGTCGTAATCTTCCTTCGGGACGCCGGCTTTGATACCGCTTTTCGCCATGCCACGGACCAGTCTGGGTGCGTCTTCGAGGAAAATGACGGTGTAACGATCCAGCGCGGCGTTGGCCTTAAACTCTGTTTCGAGACGTTTCGCCCAATCGGTGCAATGGGGGCCGGACCCGTGGGTGAAGCCTGCGATCAGGAGCGTCTGGTGTCCCTGAAACGCTGCCGGGACGGTGAGTTTGCGGCCGGAGAGGGCTTCTGCTTCGAAACCCGGGAACGGCGATTGACCGTACAGCGAAGAAAGCGCCAAAAAGAAGAGAGCAACGCGGCGGGTCATGCTCTCAGTCTATTTCACGGCTTGCTCCGTTGCGTCGCGGCGGACCAGCCGCGGGGGACCGTCGGGGTCTTCTGTCTTCGGTGTGGTGGGCACTGAAGTGGGCGGAGGCGCAATTACGGCAACAGTGGAATCCCGCTTCAGAGCCGTGAGTTCGCGCATCTTCCGGGTCTCGTCGATCAACTGGCGAACGAGTTTGTCCGCCACGTCCGCCATGGCACTGCGGAACTTGCCGCCGCCTGACTCCTGCGTACTCGACCAGATGATATCGCCCTCGCGATTGACCAGGCGCACGGAGCCGGTGGCCTCATGGCGGCGATCCTGCACGTGGCTGCTTTCGCTATCGGAGACGCCGATGCCACGGGAGTTATTAGACGAGGAACCTGCATTGAGAGCCCGCGAACTGGAGCCTTCGGTTGCATTGGCATGGATGCCGATGGCATCGCTGGTGCTGTGGTCTTCGGTGAAGATGATGTCGTCGCCCGAACCTTTGATGACGGCGTCGGCGCGGGCTTCGTTCTCGGTGAGAGTAAAGAGGCCGGAGTTCTGGATGGCGGAGATCAGCATGTCGCGGAACTGATCGGAAGTCTTGCCGCCGCCGAGTTGGTCGACGTAGATACGTCGAACGTCGGCGAGGGCGAGTTGCGGGGGGCGGGATTCGACGGCCTGCGCGGCTGTCGACAGGAGAAACAAAAGCAGCGGGAGGAGCTTCATCCCTTGCCTGCTTTCCGCGCTTCTTCATCCTGATATTCGACGCGGCGGCCGGTGCGGGCTTCGAGGGAGACAAGAAGTTGCCGAATGTCGCTCTTGCCGACTTCAAGCACGACAGCCTGCTGTTTGCCATCGGCATCGGCGTAACCAATAGTCAGGAAATGAGACCGCCGTTTCGCGATGAGGAAGATCGGAGAAATGAGGATCGCCTCGAGGTAGCGGCGGTCGACCTTGAGACCGTATTCGATATTGCTGACATCGGACCAGGCGACGGAGATAGCCTTGCCCTTGATATTGAGAGACAGGGCGGCCTGGTCGCGCACATCGATTTCAGCGCTGGAATGACTGGGGACGCCGGCGACGGTTCCACCTACATAGAGAACCCGTTCACCGGGGCCTCCCGCCTGAAGCAGAGACGAGAGAGCCAATAGAACCGCGAGGGTTCGTTGCATGGATGTTGAATAACATGATTGGGCGGCGCTTGTATATATCCCTTACTTTGGTACGGGAAAACTGGTTCGAAATGGAACGGAAATGTTCGGAATTGATACAATTCAAGGCCCGATGGGAATATGGCGACGTTTTCGCCATCGTGTGAGATGAACTGCGGGGTATTCGCGGTTCGGGGGTCCAAATGAATATTCGCCCGATAGTCATAATTAGCTTTTTGGCATTACTGGCAGTGCCAGTCCACGGCCTGGCCCAGACCGATCTGGAGACTCAATTCAAAGCCGGCACGGCGGCCGTGGATAAAGGGGATTTCTCCACAGGCATTCGGATTTTCACCGGCATCATTGACGGGCGCAAGGATATTCCCGGGGCCTATCACGTCCGCGGCGTTGCCTACTATCAGGCGGGCGACTATGATCGGGCGATTTCGGATCTGTCGGAGGCGCTCCGGATGTACGCCGACGACGCCGACTTCAAAACCCAAAAACTTGCGGCGCTGCGGAGCCTGGGGCTGAGTTACTTCGAGGCGGACCAACCGGGGAAGGCTTATTCTCAGTTCGACGCGGCCCTGAAGCTGGACCCGAAAGAGGCCGCGTACCTTCACCTGCGGGCTCAGGCGGCTTATGCGATGGGTGAATACGAGAAGGCGGTGGCCGATCAGGATCAGGCGATCGCAATGGACGGTTTGCTGAAGCGATTGCCTTTCGAGCGCGAGATGGCAAAACTGAACGGGGAAATCTATCGCCATCCCGAAGATGCGAAGGCCCGGTACCAAAGGGCGATGGCCTCGTTTGCGAAGTTCAGAAGCCTGAACGGGACGAAACAACTGTTCCGTGCGTCGCCTGAGCTCACAGCGGCCATTGCGGACCTGGACCGTGCAACGTCGCTCGATGCGAAGTACGCGGAAGCATGGGTGCAGCGCGGCATGGCGGAAGAGATCGATACGACGGGGATGCATGTTGGCCCGGTGGATGAGGCAATGCCGTTCTACGACAAGGCGATCGCCGCAAATCCGAATCTGGGGGAAGCGTATTTGCGACGGGGCCTGCTGCTCTCAAAGAAGATGTTTGCGAAAGGCGACGAGAAAGCAAGGGCGGCGGCGGATCTGACGAAGGCTGTCGCACTCGGCGTGAAGAACGCGGAGGGATATATGGCGCTGGGAGACCTCAGTGAAAGCCGGGGAGACCATGCACAGGCGTTGTCGAACTATTCAGCCGCCATCGCGATCGATCCGAAAGATGCGAAGCCGCTGGAGCATCGCGCGGAGGCGTACGAGGATAACAAAGACTGGGTGCACGCGACAGAAGACCGAACCCGGATTGTGGCGCTGAAACCGGACGACACCGAGGCGTTGGCGCACCGGGCCAAGACGTATGAAAGCGCGGGACGTTTCGCGGAAGCTGCGCAGGACTGGACGATGGTGATTGCGAAGGACCCGTCTGGCATGAACTATTCGCGGCGGGCGGACGGATACGTTGCGGGCAAGGATTATGCGCGGGCTTTTGCGGACTACAGCAAAGCGATCGAACTGGAACCGGATGACGCGGACTATTATCTGGGGCGCGCCCGCGCGTATCGTTTGAGTAATGACAGTGCGAAGGCGCTGGCGGATTACCGGAAAGCCCATGAGGTGGATGCGACGGTGCCGCAGATTTCCCCCGATCTTTCGAACGCGGCGGCGGTGGATGCGAATCGGGGCAATATCGGCCGGATCGCGGGGCGATATACGAAAGCCATCGGGAAGTTGAGCGAGGCCAGCGCGGCTGTGGAGAAAGACAAGAAGGAAATAAGCGACATGGCGGCGGCCTTCCTGCGGAATGCGAATGAAACCGAGGACGAGAAGCTGGCACGATTGACCAAAGCGGTGGACGATGGCTCCGCGAAGGCCGCCGACTACACCACGCGGGGCACGCTCAATCTGAAGAAACGCAACACCGCCGCGGCGATGGGGGACTACAACAAAGCTCTGGAACTGGATGGGAAACAGACGGAAGCCTTGTTCTACCGGGGTTTCATTCGGGGGGCCAATGGCGAGTTCGACGCGGCCATCGCAGATCTGGATCGCTTCATCGCGTTGCAGCCGGACGTGGCGAACGGTTTCTTTTATCGGGGCAACGCCTATTTCGGCAAGAAAGACACGGAGCGTGCCCTGGCCGATTACAACAAGGCCATATCGCTCACCGACAAAGACGATTCGTTCTTCGTCAAGCGGGGCGACGTATACGCCGCGGGCAGCAGTTTCGATAAAGCTCTGGCCGATTACGACAAGGCCGTGGCCCTGAACGCGAAGAATGGCGAGGCCTGGTACAAGCGGGGTAACGTTCGTCTGGTACGCCGGGACTACGATGGCGCGGTGGCGGATTATGACAAAGCAATCGAGATGCTGCCGACTCTGGCGCAGGCGAAGACCAACCGGGATATGGCGCTCCGGATGAAAGCGGCGAAATAGGTCAAGCGCCGGTGACAGAAGAGTGGCCTCAGTGCCGCTCTATAATGAACGCTTGCCGAACCGTTCCATCCGGCAGTTCTTCGCGGCGCTATTCGCGATCACTCTGCTGCTCAGACTCTGCCATTCGCACCTGCTGTGGCCCGATGAGGATTATCATCTGGCGGCAGCAATGCAGTTGCTGCGCGGGAAGATTCCTTATCGCGATTTCTGGTATGACAAGCCGCCGCTGGCCGCGCTGACCTACGCACTGGTGGGCGCGCCAACCGGGTGGGCTCTGCGTGTGTTCGATGCCGTCTGGATTCTGGCGATTTGCGTGGTGGCATTCCGGCTGGCGCGGGATCTGTTCGGCGAAATGACCGGGTTAATTGCTGCGGGGCTGCTGGCTTTCTTTCTGAACTTCGATCTTCCTGGCGGGATCATTCCGATCGCGCCGGATTTCTTCATGGTGCTGCCGCATCTGCTGGCCGTCTGGTGCATCTGGCGGGAGAAGCCGCTGGCGGCCGGCGGGTGGTGCGGGATTGCCTTTCTTTTTAACCCGAAGGGTGTGTTTGTACTGGCGGCGTGCGGGTTGTTGGCGTGGCGCAGCGTGCCTGCGCTGTTGATGGGTTTTCTGATCCCGAATGCGATTGCTCTGGCAACGCTCTACGCGCAGGGTGCTGGTGCAGCTTACGTGGAGCAGGTTTGGAAGTGGGGGACTGTGTATGCGAAGACTCCGCCGGCGGCTTCAACGGTTGGCGAGGGCCTGCGTCGCACGCTGGATTGGTTTGGGTTTCATGCCGCGCTTGTGCTGGGGTGCATCTGGTGCTGGTGGAAGGGACGATCTCGGGAGACGCGAATGCTGGCGTTGTGGGCGGTCGTTTCGTTTGTTGGCGTGGCGTCCGGGGCGCGGTTTTCGAATCGATATTTCCTGGAGTTGCTGCCGGTCCTGGCAGTGGCGGCGGCACATGGGGCTGGGCTGGCATTCGGTGAGGTCTCGCGCCGTCGGGTGGTGACCGCGTTTGTAGTGATTGCACTCGCTGTGCCAATGGTACGTTTCGGGGGCCGGTATGTGGTTCTTGCCGGCGATCTGGTTTCCGCGAAGGAGAGCCGGTGGAGCGATGCCGCGATGGATCGCGACAGCCGTGCCGTCAGCGACTGGCTTGCGGCGCATCACAAGGCCGGAGACACGCTGTTTGTGTGGGGGTATCGGCCGGACGCGTTCGCTTACACGCGGATGCCGATGGCTTCGAAGTTTTGGGATTCACAGCCGCTGACGGGCGTACCGGCGGATCGGCACCTGACGGAGAGCGTTTCATTGATTCCGGAGTGGGCGGCGGCGAATCGTCGCGAACTGGTTTCATCGCGACCGGTATTTGTGGTGGATGGGTTGAGCCGCCTGAATCCAAAACTTGCGATGGATCGGTTTCCAGAACTCACGGCGTGGCTTGCAGAGTACGAAGTGGTTCAGAGCACGGACCTGAGTCGGGTCTACCGGCGACGTTAGCCTTGTAAACTCGAAAAATGACAACGCCCCTGGTGGATTCGAACTGGCTGCTGGCGCACTACGGTGACTCCAATATCCGCGTGGTGGACGCGCGATTCATCCTGACCAAACCGGAAGCGGGACGAGCCGCGTTTGAAGGCGGACATATTCCGGGAGCCGTGTTCGTCGACCTGGAACACGATCTGAGCGCCGGGGTGCGGGCGGACCGGGTCGGCGGCAGACATCCGCTGCCATCGGTCGCGCAACTGGAAGCGCTGTTCTCCCGCCTTGGGATTTCCAATGAACATCACGTCGTGGCATATGACGACCCCGGAACCGGCGGCGGCTTCTACGCGCCGCACCTTTGGTGGATGCTGCGGTATATGGGACACGACAAAGTGAGCGTGCTGGACGGTGGTTTTCCTGCCTGGGTGGCGTCGGGGGGAGCCATCGAGACTGACGCACGGAGTTATGAGGCGGCCGTATTTCATGCCAGGCCGCGACCGGAGATGCTGGTGGATGCCGACTATGTCCAGGGTCGAAGGGCCGGTGCGGTGCTTGTGGACTCTCGCGCGGGAGAACGATTCCGGGGCGAGGTGGAACCGCTGGACTGGAAGGCTGGCCACATTCCTGGCGCGATCAATAGGAACTGGGCGGAGGGGATGCAGGACGGGCGCTGGAAAGCCGCCGAGGCGCAGGCGGAACGGTTTGAGTCAGTGCGCAACGGCGGGGAAGTCATTGTCTACTGCGGCAGCGGCGTCAGCGCGGCGGGGAACCTGATCGCCCTGGAAATAGCGGGCGTACACGGAGCGAAACTGTATGCCGGGAGCTGGTCGGACTGGATCAGCGACGACTCCCGCCCTGTCGCTACCGGCGGCGAGTAGCACCAGGCTGGTTACAGGACCGGGCAAAGACACGTCACGGTGTTATGATTGCCATTCCGCGTCAAAAAATATGGACTCGCTTCAGGGGAAAGTCGTCATTGTAACGGGCGCGTCGGAAGGCATCGGCGCGGCGCTGGTGACATCCCTTCGAAAGCGCGGCGCAAAGCTGGCCCTGGTGGCGCGGACAGAAGCAAAATTACGGGCCCTGGCCACTGCTGATGACCTTGTCATTCCATTCGATTTGACGCTCGATGCAGGCCGCGCCGACGTGGTGGAACGGACCGCAGCGCACTTCGGACGCGTGGACGCGCTGATTAATAATGCGGGGCGAGGTTCGTATTACAGCCCGACGGAATCGCCGGTCGCCGACTCGCGAAATCTGTTCGAATTGAATTTCTTCGCGCCCATGCATCTGGCGCAGGCGGCAACGCCCTGGCTAAAAAAGACGCGGGGCACCATTGTGAACGTGAGTTCCATCGCCGGGCAGATCAGCCTGCCGTGGCTGCCGATCTATTCCGCCAGCAAATTTGCGCTGACTTCTTTATCTTCCACGCAACGAATGGAGCTGGCACGTCACGGTGTGAACGTGCTCACCGTATTCCCCGGTTATGTGGATACAGGCTTTCAGGCGCATGCTAATGGATCGGTGCCGCCAGCCACAGTAGTGAAGGGCAAACAGTTCGCGGTGACTGCGGCGGAATGCGCGGAGGCGATCGTCCGGGGCATGGAGCAGAGGCGCCGTATGGTAGTCACGCCGCTGATCGGGTGGCCTTTGGTGGTGCTGGCGCGTTTGTTCCCGGCACTGACCGAATCGCGCCTGGGCAGCGTTAAGCTGGGCGAAACAAATCTGGAGACGATGTGAAATGCATCTGAAGCTGAAGCGCACCCCCGGTATCTATATTACGGGCTTCATGGGTTCGGGCAAGACCACGGTGGGGCGTATGGTGGCCGATTTACTCGGCTGGGATTTCGTGGATCTGGATACCGATATTGAAGCGCGCGAGCACGAGACGGTGGCGAATATCTTTGCCACCAGGGGCGAGACGGAATTCCGCCGTATTGAGAGCGAGGCGATACGGCGCTGGCTGAATAAGATCGAGCGCGGGCAGCCAACGGTGATTTCGCTGGGCGGCGGTGCCTTCGTACAGCCGAACAATTACGAAATGCTGGGAAATAACGGGATTTCTGTGTGGCTGGATTGTTCGCTCGACGTAGTGGAGTCGCGCATTGAGAATACCGACGAGCGTCCGCTGGCGCGGGATCGCGAGGCGTTCCGAAAGCTTTATGCCGAGCGGAAGGTGCTTTACGGGCGCGCGGATTACCGGGTGGATGGCGACCTGGACGCAGCCGACGCAGCCAAAGCTGTGGTCGGCCTGCCGCTCTGGAAGTAAGCAATATGCGGCGAACTTTGCGACGTGACGCGCTGGCAATTTTCAAGGCCGGCGTCGCTGCGGCGAATCCGGCGGCAATGGTGGAAGCAGCATTGCGTTCGCGGAAAGATCTGAACAGTTACCAACGCATTTTCGTCGTCGGCGCAGGCAAGGCCAGCGGCACTATGGCGCGGGCTGCGGAACGGGTTCTGGGTCGGAAGATTGCGGCCGGCTGCGTCGCAGTGAAAGACGGGGATCCCGCAAAAACGAAACGCATTGAGTTGCGGCCTTGCGGGCATCCTTTGCCCGATGAGCGTGGCGTGGCAGCGGCTGAGCGCATTGTGGAATTGTGCGAGGGCGCGGGGGCGGGTGACCTCGTAATCTGCCTGCTCTCCGGCGGCGCTTCGGCGCTGTTACCAGCACCTGCCGCACCCATTACTCTGGCGGAGAAACAAGAGACCACGAAGCTGCTGCTAGCCTGCGGAGCCACGATTCACCAGATGAACGCGGTTCGGAAGCATATTTCCGCCGTAAAGGGCGGTCGCCTCGCGAAGGTGGCGGCACCGGCGCACATATTGAGCCTGATCTTGTCGGACGTGGTAGGTGATCAACTGGACGTGATCGGTTCGGGCCCCACGGCACCGGATGCGTCAGCATTTGCCGATGCGCTGGCCGTGCTGGATCGGTTCGGCCTGCGCAAGCGGGTTCCGCGTAGTGTGCGGGAGAAACTGGAGCGGGGTTCGGCGGCGGATGAGACGCCCAAGCCCGGAGATCCGTTGTTCAGCCGCGTGGACAACGCAATTGTAGGGAGCAACCAGAAGTCGCTGGAAGCTGCTGCGGCCGCGGCGAAGGCGCTGGGGTATCGGACCCTGATTCTGGCAAGCACCATAGAAGGCGAAACCCGCGATGTGGCGCGACTGCACGCGGCGATCGCGCGGCAGATTCGGGTCAGCGGGCAACCCGTGCGGCCACCAGTCTGCATTGTTTCCGGCGGCGAGACGACCGTCACAATACGCGGCGAAGGCAAAGGCGGACGAAACCAGGAGTTCGCGCTCGCGGCGGCACTGGATCTCACTGGTTTGAAGGATGTCCTGGTTCTCAGCGCAGGGACCGATGGCACTGACGGGCCTACCGATGCCGCAGGTGCCGTTGCCGACGGCGAGACTTGCGCACGGGCCGGGATGGATGCGGCGCAGGCCGCGCTGGCAAAGAACGATTCGTATCCGTTCTTCGAAAGTCTGGGGGATCTCGTCAAGACCGGCCCCACAGGCACGAACGTGATGGATCTGCATCTGGTGCTGGTGGGACGCCCGTCATGAAGAGCGCGGTCACCTTCCTGACCTTCAACGGGAACTGTCGCCAGGCGATGGAGTTCTACCGGGATTGTTTCGGGGCATCGCTGTTCCTGCTGCCGGTTACGGACGCTCCTGTCGATGCGGCGTGGAAAGCCTTGGCTGGAGACAGGATTCTGCACGCAACACTTTCGAAAGGCGACACGATCCTAATGGCAGCGGATTCTCATCCGGCAGCGTCATTTCAGCCGGGGAATAATATCTCGGTCTTCGTACACTGCGAAAACGCGGAAGAACTGAAGCGGCTATTCAGCGCCTTCGCGGCCGGCGGGACGGTCACGGTGCCGCCACAGGACATGTTCTGGGGCGCGCGGTTCGGCGAAGTGACCGACCGGTTTGGCGTGCACTGGATGTTTTCGTTTGCCTTGCCCGCGACCGACCAAAACTGACTCAGGCCGCGTCGGCGCGGAGTTCCAGGACGTAGTAACGGCAATGTCCGGGCCCGATGTTTTTGAAATTGTGCATTTCGTTGGAGGCGAAGTATGAGACGGAGCCCGCGGTGGCGCGGTCGAGCTTGCCGTTGACGCTGGATTCGATGGTGCCTTCCACGATCACGATGATTTCCTCGTGGACATGCTGGTGCGGCGGGTGCGAGATTTCGCCTGGCCCGAGCACGGTCTCATGCATTTCCATATTGAAGCCTTGATGAGTGGTGCCGATGAAAAAGCGGCGGCCCCGTTTCTTGTCGTCCCCGTTATAAGGAATGTCTTCGGTGTGATACAGCTTCGAAGGCAGCAGGGCGGGTTTGGCCGGCGCAGCCGGGGTGTTGATCTGCTGCGCGTTGGCGGCGGTGGCGAGCGCGGGGAGTAAGACGGCGAGGTCTCTGCGGGAAATGCTCATGGGAATGCGGCTGGCTCCTGAATAGCCAGTGTATATCGGGGCGAGCGGTTTGCAGCGGATAAACTGCCGGATGACAAATATGTCTACAATGGAGATCCTCGAATGAGTTCCGTTACCAGACGTCGCGCTCTGCAAACGCTGTCCGGAGTGGCAGCCTCCCTGACCATCACTCCGGCCCGCGCCGACTCGGCGGTGGAGCTCTTCGTGAGTCCGACTGGGCGCGATTCGAACCCCGGCACCAAATCCCGCCCGCTGAAGACCTTCGCCGCCGCACAAATCGCGGCCCGCAAAGTCAAGGCGAAAGGGTCCCTGACGGTATGGTTTCGCGCCGGTGTTTACTATTTGCCGGACACCATCGTTTTCACCACGGACGATTCCGGCAGTCAACTCAATCCGGTTACCTTCGCCGCGTTTCCCGGTGAAGAAGCCGTCATCAGCGGTGGCTCGAAACTATCACTCAACTGGCGACCCTACCGGGACGGCATCATTCAGGCACAGGTCCCTGCCGGTCTCAGAACAGATCAGATCTTCCTCAACGGACAGCGGCAGATCCTTGCACGCTATCCCAACTACGATCCAAAGGCGGAGTACTTTGACGGCTGGTCTCCCGATGCCTTCAGCAAAGAGCGCGCAGCCCGCTGGGCGGACCCCACGGGCGGTTTTATCCACGCCATGCACCGCTCCCTCTGGGGCGATTTCCACTATGTGATCACCGGCAAAAACCCCGCGGGCGAGCTCGCGTACGAAGGCGGCTGGCAGAATAATCGCCGCATGGGGATGCATGATAAGTATCGTTTCGTCGAGAATATCTTCGAGGAACTGGACTCCCCGGGCGAGTGGTTTCTAAACGAAAAGACCTCCACCCTTTACTTCTATCCGCCGCCCGGCACCGATCTCCGCAGTTCCGCGATCGAAGCGGTCCGCCTCCGCCATCTCATCGAGTTCCGCAGCACAGAGCAGAACCCCGTGAAGTGGCTCAACCTCCGCGGCTTCACCTTCCGGCATACGATGCGGACGTTCATGGATAACAAAGAGCCCTTGCTCCGCAGCGACTGGACCACCTATCGCGGCGGCGCTCTGTTTTTCAACGGCGCGGAGGATTGCAACGTGGAAGACTGCTTCCTGGATCAACCCGGCGGTAACGCGGTCTTTGTGAATATGTACAACCGACGGCTTGCCGTTCGGCGCTGCCACATTGCCAAAGCCGGTGCCAACGGCGTGGCGTTTGTGGGCGATCCCAAAGCCGTGCGCAACCCTTTGTTCGAATATGAACAGCGGCAGAGTCTGCATGATATCGATCTGACGCCAGGACCGAAGACGAACAACTACCCGGCCAATTGCATTGTGGACGATTGTCTCATCTATCTCACAGGCCGCGTTGAGAAACAGACCGCCGGCGTGCAGATTTCCATGTCGAGCGGCATCACCGTGCGGCACTGTTCTATTTATGACGTTCCCCGCGCGGGCATCAATATATCGGAAGGCACCTGGGGCGGACACATCGTGGAATTCTGCGACGTTTTCGATACGGTAAAAGAAACCGGCGACCACGGGTCCTTCAATTCATGGGGACGCGACCGTTACTGGGGCCTGAAAGACATCGACCTGAACACCGTAACCACCGGTGACAATCGGAACCTGCCGCTTGCCGATGTTATTGAGCCCGTCACACTGCGGAACAGTCGCTGGCGCTGCGATCACGGCTGGGATATCGATCTGGACGATGGTTCGTCGAATTATCACATCTATAACAATCTGGCCCTGAATGGCGGCATCAAGAACCGCGAAGGTTTTTTCCGGACGGTGGAAAACAATGTCATGGTGGGCAACTCATTCCATCCGCATGTCTGGTACGGCAACAGCGAAGATGTTTTCCGGCGCAATATCGTCTTCACCGCGTACAAGCCGATCCGCGTGAACCCGCCCTGGGGCAAAGAGTGCGACTACAATTTACTCCATTCTGCCGGCACGGCGGACCCGCAGCCTGCGGCCGCTCTTCAGAAACTAAGTGGTAGAGACACAAACTCGATGGAGGCGGATGCTCTGTTCATCAATCCGTCCGTCGGCGACTACCGCGTGCGCGAAACTTCGCCTGCGCTGAAACTCGGCTTCGTGAATTTCCCCATGGATCAATTTGGCGTCCAGACGCCAGGGTTGAAGACAATCGCCCGGACGCCGCAATTGCCGGGCAACCCGGGCACGAATACGGCGCTATCGCCTTCGCAGCGTGACGCGCGCCCCGTTATCTGGCGTGGGGCCTCCCTGAAGAATGTCACGGGCCCGGGCGAGATTTCGGCTTCCGGACTTTCGGGTGAGGCCGGAGTCCTGGTGCTCTCCGTTCCGCCACAAAGCCAGGCTGCCGCGCTCGGATTGCATGCAGGTGATGTGATCCTCAGGATCGGCACCCGGAACACCGACAGCGTAGAGGATTTGTTGCGTCTTTCGGTACCGCAGGCCGCTGGCACCCTGATCGTGTTTCGCGACCAGCACGAAGTTACGCTGGCCCCTCTCAAGTAACTTCGCCGGGGTCGCCTGCAATCGAGTGCCGAAGACGCGAGTCCGGGGTGGCGACCGTGTCGCACAAAGGTGCCACGCTCGCCACGCTGGGACCGGGAGATTACTTCGGAGAGGTTGCCCTGATCGATGGCGGCCCCCCGCTCGGCCACCGTGACCGCTGCGACCAACCTCGCTTGTTACGTGCTCACGTTCTGGGAATTCCGCCCGTAGGTGGAACGCAATGGCGCAATCGGCTGGAAGCTTCTGCAGGCGCTGGCGAAACGGTTACGGGCAACCGAACCAGTTGAAACGAAGTAGCCTTCGGCAGCCGGTGGCAGGGCCGCCGCGCCGACGGATCACCCCCCCGGAACAATAACCAGCCTGTGGGTTCATGGCCTGGTTATTGTTCCGGGCTTTATGGAGAATGCTGCTACTGCCGTTCCATGACCAGCGTGGCCTTGGAAGACTTACCGTCATCTCCGGTGTAAGTCACCGATTGCGTCAACGTTTTTCCATCGGCGCTCAGCACGGTGTGGGTGGCTCTGACCACCTTCCCGTTCAGTGTGGAAGTGCCGTCGGTGGTGTTGGCGTCAACCCGCTTGGTTACCACGATCGCTCCCGCACCCGCAGCCGGAGCCCCCTCGGTATAAGTGACAGTCCCGCCCTTCAGTGGGGACATGTATTTGGAAGCAGTCGCTTTTCCGGTACCGTCAGTGCTCTTCACGGTCACCACACGATTGTCGCCCTGCTCCGCTATAACCACCGTCTGGTCTTTTATTTCGTGCCCTTTGGCAAACGTCGATTTCGCCACGTTCAGCTTCCAGGTTCCGACGAATCCATCGGCGGCCTGGAGTAATCCAACACCCAAACAGCTCAACACGGCGAAACAGAATACTCGTCTTTTCATTTGCTTTTCCCCATCCAGTTAGTAGTCCGGAGTCCGCACAGGCCCTTCGGCTCGGATGACTATATCACAAAGAACGCCCAAACACACGCCTGGTCGCAGGTTCTCTGAGCGGACTGAAACCGGGCGGATTGCCGCCGTTTTATGCGTTATCGGCGGCCCGAAGGTCGTTACGCGTTGAGCTTTCCAATCTGGTGGCGAAAGCCGACACACTGTAGGCTTCCCACGCGTTACTGCCGCGCAGCAGACGCCGCAGGATGGGCGTGGTCATGTAGGTGGTAACCACCGCCATGAACACCAGCATAAAGAAGACCGACTTCGGAATGATGCCGAGATCGTAACCGATATTGATGACGATCAGTTCCATCAGAGCGCGCGTGTTCATCAGGACGCCCACGATGGAAGCTTCACGCATCGGCATGCCATTGGCGCGCGCTGCCAGGGTGCAGCCACCGAACTTGCCGATAATTGCGGCAACCAGCACAAGGCCGCAGAACATCCACAGCGTACCGCCCGTCATTTCGCCAACGTCGGTCCGCAGCCCCGTATAGGTGAAGAAGATCGGCAGAAAGAAGGCGGTGACGAAATCGTTGAGGCTGCTCTTCAGGGCCTCCCGGAATTCATGCTGGTCATACAGGATCGCTCCCATCATGAAGCCGCCAAAAATAGAGAAGATGCCGATCTTATTCGTGGCCGCAGCGGAAAGAAAAATCAGAATTAACACGATTGCGAGGGTATCGAGCGAGATGCGTCCGTTGTTTTCTTTGAGCTTCCTTGCGGTCCAGCGGATGAGTTGCGGGCGGACCACCAGGGCCATAATGAGGCCGTAAGCGATCAGGCTGCCCACCATGATTGCCATATTCACGGGGTCAAGCGTGGAGCGTACGATAGCAGTGACGAACGCGAGAATTGTCCAGCCGACAACATCGTCCATTGCGGCCGCGGAAATGGTGAGCGAGCCGACCAGCGTACGGTTGATGTTCAGCTCAATCATGATGCGGCCCAGGATTGGGATCGCCGTGATGGACATCGCGGTGGCCATGAAAAGAGAAAAATTGAGCCAGCTGCCGGAGAGCCCGAGCTGGTCATGCATGACTTTGCCAAGTCCGAAGCCCAGCGCAAAGGGCAGGATGATGCCAGCGGCGGAAACCGAAGTCGCGGTGCGTTTGTTGCCGAACAAGTGACCGAAATCAAACTCCAGGCCGATCAGGAACATCAAGAGGATCAGGCCGAGTTGACTGAAGATGGAAAACACCTGGCCAATGCCGGGGTTGAAGACCGCATGAAAAACATCGGGGAAGACTCTGCCAAGAAGCGAAGGTCCGAGGATGAGGCCCGCCGCAATCTCTCCGCAGACCACCGGCTGACCGAGACGCTTGAAGAGGTTTCCCGCAAGCCGCGCAGCCCCCATGATCACGACCAGCTGGATGATCACCAGAAGTAAAACTTCTTCAATCTTCGCGTTAACGGGCGATGAGTTCATGTCGTTATTCGTGATTGCGGCACAACCGCTTCATTCTATGCCAGGCAGCGAGGTCTGGTTGTTTGCTGGCCGCAGTCTGGAAATGAACGACAGTTATTTTGCCGGAAGGTAGTCTGCCGGCACCTGGAACAATGAGGGATCCGGCGGTGTCCGGCTGACGTTCAGGAGTTCGTAAGTGGTGGTGCCAAAGCGCGGGTCGGAGCTGACGCTTTTTATCAGCAGATTCAGATCCGATGAGAACCACCGTTCAGTGACGCTGCGCAACTCGCGGTCGTTGCCGATGGCACCGATGGGAATTGTGACCGTGGTACGCGTGCCGCGCGCCGTCACCCCGTTGACCGTCGTTGTACCGAGATTTTCCACGAAGTCGTTCTGTCCTCTCGAAGACGGGGGCGCTATCGACACCGTTGAGCCTATCTGGGGTTGTGTCATCGCGTTGCCGCGACTGATTGTCGCGGTGCCACCCACCATGGCGGCCTTTACGGCCGTCTTTTTCGCCGGGTCCAGCAGATAGTTCACACCGGCAACGGGATCATAGATGGCAATAAGATTTGAGGAGGCGAAACTGCCAATAGAACTCGAAGCGCGCATTTCACCCGTTCGGACGCGTCCCTCGGCGTCCCGATACTCAGGCATTGTGGCAGTCATATCGACCTGGTTGCCATTGAGCAGCGAGTCATGCGTCCGCACAGACGCCGTCGCCGAAAAGGGTTTGGCCGCCTCGGTTGGGGGCAATGGCAGGCTGTCCTGGTTCAGCGTTCTTCCGCCACTACTGATAGCGAAGAACTGAAACGCCCCGGACTGAGCCCGTAACACCGCCGACAATACCAGCCCCGCGACAAACAAGTATCTTCGATCCATAAAAATCAGTCTCCTTTAATTCAACCGGACGTCGCCAAGAACCCGGACCGCATGCGCGCGTCCGTCTTCGCCCACCAAAACATCGGCCGGAACAATCACGTTCGGATCGCCGGCGACTCTGTATCCCGCCGCAATCAGGTTTGCCACGGGAATATTCATGCGCAAGACTGTCCTGTTCTCCCGCGGATCCAGGGGTGGCAAATACGGAATCCCGACAAACTGCATCGCGCCGGGACTCGCGGGCTGCTCCGGGTGCGAGATCACGACCACGACCAACGCGCAGAGAGCCATCGCAGCGGCCATTGCCAGTATCAGGCGGATCATGACTGGCTGGCGAACCGGTGAGAGCCTTGACCGCAGGCGCTCTCTCTCGTCCGTCGGCACCGGAGCCTTCGCCTCCAGTTGCCTCCCCCAATCGGTCAACCCGCTGTCGATAGCGGTAAACCGTACAAGTTCCGCGCGACAGTCCGGACAAAGTTCCAGGTGCCCGCCGAGCCACCCGGCTTGTTCCGCAGACAGATCGCCATCCACGAATCCAGGCAGCAATCCGTGTGCGCGACCGCATTCCGGTTTGGACAGTTCCACAACTTCTTTCATGAAAGTTCCTCGTTCAGGCGCGCCGTCGCACGATGCAACAGTGCACCTGCACTCGCCGTTTCGATGCCTAAAATTGCCGCGATCTCCCGATACCGCAGGCCGGACGACCGCAGCAAAATACATTCACGCTGCTGCTGCGGCAGACCGTTGATAGCCCCGCCGAGGCGCCTGCTGCGTTCTTCATCGAGAACGGAATGTTCCGGACTGCAGCGGGGATCCACAATACCGCCCTCCCGCACCATCGCGTCGTCCAGTTGCACAGTTCGCTGACGGTGCGCGCTCCTCCGCTGATCGCGCAGATAGTTGCGCGCAACCTGAAATATCCAACCAGGGAGATTCGAGCGGTCTCCGTCTTTTTCGAGATGACGATAAAGCCGCAGGAAGGTTTCCTGCACAGCGTCGTCGGCATCGGCCGGTTTCGTGCCTGCGCAGAGAAGGTATCGCCGAAGCGGAACGCTCAATTCGTCGAACCAGCGCAGCGCTTCGTCGCGAGGCTGGTCCGCCGATGCCGACCGAGTCATGTTCGCGGTGCTCACATCCGGCTTCAGGTAGAGATCCATCTCAGCAGCCATCTTCTCAATTCAGACAACGATTGAGTGGGGCTATTTATTGCGGTGGAGGAAAATATTTTTCGCTTTTGCGATGAGTGCCACGTACTGATTAAAGGGAAGGAGGCCGATTGTCTTCCCTGCGCGCCTACCCGTGGCCGAGCTTCATGATCCAGCCAATACCGAACAGCGCCACAATAAAGCATCCGAAGCAGTAAGCCCCGTAATGCACGCGCTCATTCTGCGTCTTCTTCGACGTGATACCCATCACCACCGAAACAAAGAGCGAGAACAGGAACGCGGCCTCAAAATGCGAGAGATTGATCTTCGGCATGGGTAATTAATCCTTCTTGCCCGCTACGATTTCGTAGGCGTCCACCATCGCGAGAATGTTCAGCAGACCGGCCGTGACCAGAAACTTGGTGCCGTAATCGTGAACGTCGCCCGCCATATCCGGCTGCGAGTAGCCGAACATGCTGGCCAGTATGTAAATTCCGCCCGCCGCAAGGTTGCAGACGAAGCCGCCATAGTTGATGAGCGACGTGAGATAGTCCGTACCCTTCTCCGGCGTAAACATCATCCCGCTCATGGACAGACCAAACAGGAACATCAGCACAACTGACGCGAAAATCAGCGCGCCGCGGCCCAGTTTCTTCTGCATGATGTGCCCGGCACCGGGGATGAGCCACGCGGCGATCACCGGCAGCAGCCACACCTGCAGCGGCGGCATGGGAACATCGGCTTCGGCCTGTGAATCCAGGGTCTGGCTGTTATTGACGCTATCGCTCATATAAGGGGTTGGGGCACGGTGTTCCTGAGACCCATTTACTACTTTACCGCTCGCCCCACTTTAGTTTCTGACGCAGCACATCGAAGAACGTCTTCTCCGGAGCCTGGACAAGCAGAACTTCGGATTTCGACGCAGTACATTCCACGATGTCGATCGGGTTCAGTGCACCGCCCACCTGCCCATCCACCGTGAGGAACGAGTCCTCATCCTCCTTCATGTGATTCAGCACCCGGATCGGCATATCGGAAGGAATGATGAGCGGCCGGTTGGTCAGGGTATGAGGGCAGATCGGGGTGATGCAGACGGCTGCGACAGTCGGGAAAATAATCGGCCCGCCCGCCGCCAACGAATAGGCCGTGGAACCCGTCGGAGTGGAGACGATCAGACCGTCAGCCTTGTATTCGCAGACAAACGTGTCGCCAGCCCACACTTCGAGATCGACAATACGGGCGATGGAGGACTTGGCGATGACCACGTCATTGAGAGCCTCATATTCCGCGATCACCCTGCCTTCGCGCCGAACAGCGACGTGCAGAAGATTGCGACGCGTCAGGTGATACTCCCCCGTGAGTGCGCGCTCCAGTTCCGGGAACAGGTCGCCAATCGGAATGGAAGTCAGGAAGCCGAGGCCGCCCAGATTGACGGCGAGCAGCGGGATGGGTCGGCCAGCAACGGCGCGGGCAGCGGAAAGCAGCGTTCCATCGCCGCCGAGCACGATGGCGAGATCGCAGCCATCCGGGACATCCGCGCGCTGCAGACCCGCGTTGATACCGGCGTAAGTGGCCGCAACGTCGTCCAGACGAACTGTGATGCCGCGAACAGCCAGCCACGCGAGCAGTTCTGGCACAAGCCGGATGGCGGCGGGGGCATTCGGCTTCGCGAAGATGCCGATGGTCTTAGCGGCGGGCATAAAGCAGGAACTCCTTGTTGCCTTCGGCGCCGGTGATGGGGCTATCGATGATCAAAGTGGTGAAATTTGATTCTTCCACACACGACTTCACCCGCTCGCAGGAGGCAACGTGGAGCGCGGGGTCGCGCACGATTCCGCCTTCTCCCACTTCCGACCGGCGCACCTCAAACTGCGGCTTCACCAGAATCA
Source organism: uncultured Acidobacteriia bacterium (assembly GCA_903875575.1). Classification (GTDB taxonomy): domain Bacteria; phylum Acidobacteriota; class Terriglobia; order Bryobacterales; family Bryobacteraceae; genus BOG-234. The sequence goes on from CAIQWJ010000052.1 coordinate 114,265, forward strand.
CCATGCGGCCCGTTTCCGGCTTCAGCACGCGCACGATGGCGGGGATGATCTGGGTGACGGAGATGAAACTGACGTCGCAAACAGCGAGGCCGACCGCTTCGCCAAGGTCCGTGAGTTGCAGGTTGCGGGCGTTGAAGCCTTCATGGAGGACAACACGCGGATCGCCGCGAAGCCGCCAGTCGATCTGGCCCGTTCCGGTATCGACGGCGTGGACGCGGGCGGCGCCGTGTTGCAGCAGGCAGTCTGTAAACCCGCCGGTGGAGGTACCGATATCCGCACAGACCGCACCCGCAACGTCGATGCCGAAGTGCTCGAGCGCGCCATGTAACTTCAGACCGCCACGACTGACATAGGGCAGCTTTTCGCGGGCTTCCACGCGCGCCCCCGCGGGTACGATGTGCCCGGCTTTATCGACCCGCTGACCATTGACCTGGACATCGCCAGCCATAATCAGCGCGCGGGCCTTTTCCGTAGATTCAGCGAGACCGTAATCGACCAGCCATTGATCCAGGCGAAGTTTCTTTACTTTGTCCATGGGGCTGCCCGAAACTCGCAGCCTATGACTTCCGCTGGACAATCAGGTCCGCGATTTCATGCAGACGCTGCGCGCCTTCGCCGAACGAAGACAGCGATTCATGCGCCAGCCTGCATTGTTCGCTCGCCATCTCGCGCGAGCGCTCCAGGCCATAGACAGCGGGAAACGTAATCTTCCCCTGCGCCGCGTCTTTGCCCGCAGTCTTCCCCAAAGCTTCGGAGGATTCTTCCACATCGAGGATGTCATCCACAATCTGGAACGCCAGACCGACGTGCTCGCCGTAATTGGAAAGCGCCTCGATCTGCTGCGCGTCGCCGCCCGCCGCAATGCCGCCCATGCGGACGCTGGCACGCAGCAGGGCTCCCGTCTTGGCGCGATGGATGCTGTCCAGCAATTCCGCAGTAGGATGCTGGCGTTCGCCTTCGATATCGGTCACCTGCCCGCCGATCATGCCATCCACCGTGCCGGAGGCAAAAGAAAGTTCGCGAATCAGTGAAACGACACGGCCGGGCTCTGCAAACTGAATCGTAGTGAGCGTCTGGATGGCCAGCGTGAACAGGGCGTCGCCAGCCAGAATCGCCATCGCTTCGCCATAGACTTTGTGGCAGGTGGGCTTGCCGCGGCGGAAATCGTCATTATCAAGCGCGGGCAGATCGTCGTGGATCAGCGAATACGTATGAATCATCTCCAGCGAGCACGCCGCATGAATCACGGCGTCGGAATCTTCCTGCACGCCAGTCACCGCGGTTGCCGCCGACATGCAGAGAATCGGCCGGATGCGCTTGCCCCCGGCGAACAGGCTGTGACGCATGGCCCGGTGGATGGTGGCGGGATGCTCGATTTCAGGCGGGGTCAGGCGGTCCAGCGCGGCGTCCACCTGACGCTGGCGCTCGATAAGAAATTCCTTCAGGGTCATGTTTCTACTTTTCAGGGCCGAAGGGTTCGGGCTGGTAGCCGCCTTCTTTGCGGATCAACTGCTCCACGCGCATTTCGGCCTCTTCCAGTTGCTTTCGGCAGGTTTCGCTGAGCTGCATGCCGCGTGAGAATAGATCGAGCGAGCGGTCCAGCGGGAGATCGCCCGATTCGAGTTCTTTTACGACTTTCTCTAATTCGTCGAGCGAGGTTTCGAAATTCCCCGCGTTTTGTTCAGATGCGGCCATCGGTTCATTCTAACGTGGGGGTGGCGGGTGGGAGTGGAACGAGGGAGTCAGGCCGCAGCGCCAGCGGCGCGAATTTGTTACGATCAAAGAAGTAACTGTCCGGTTCCGATAAAACTGAAGGCGATGGGGTTCGCCTGAAACGCCTGCCGGGCTCGAAGCCGGGCGGCTGATGACTCCTGATCCATAAGGAGTAATGCGCCCAATCGTGCCAGCAACCGTCCGTTCGCTTCCCAAAAACCAGCGGCCCACAGCGCTTTCCGAGAATCTCAACGAGCATTTCCGGATTGCGCGACACGTTTTTCTGGTGGCCGCGCCGGTCGGCGTGATCGTCGGCGCAGCGATTGCGGCATACGATTTCGTTGTCAACACGCTCCTCTGGGAACACTTTTCGCACTGGCTGACGCCGTGGCAATTGTGTCTGCTGCCGATTGCCGGGATGGCGCTGACTGGCTTGATTCTGACCGTCTTCAAAGTTCCGTCGTCCTCCATGGCGGATGAAATCGTGCTGGCCTATCACCGTCCGGAGGCGGGTATCGCTTTCGAATCGGCGTTGCCGAAACTGGCGGCCTCCATCACGACGATGGGTTTTGGCGCGAGCGCGGGCATGGAAGGCGCAAGCAAGTGGCTGGGAGGCACAATCGGCCTCTTCATCCAGAGACGAATCAACCGGATCGCTTTCCTGAAACCCCTGCACGGCAGGGGTGAGACAACAATGCTCGCCGGGGCGGCGGCCGGAATCAGCGCGATTTTTCGCGCCCCTCTGACAGGGGCGATCATGGGGATCGAATCGCCCTATAAGCACGATCTGGCGCATGAATCGCTGATTCACGGCCTGGTGGCGGCGGCTACCAGCTATGCGACCTTCATCGTATTCCGGCCTTCACGTCCATACTTTCCGATCCGGTTCGTGTATCACCTGAACTTTCGCGATCTGCTGATTTGCGTGCCGCTGGGCCTGGCCGGAGGCCTGGCGTCGCACCTGTTTCTCGGCTGTCTGGCGCGCATTAAGAAGACATGGGGGCGCTCGTCTGCACCGAGAGTACTGAAGCTTGTGGGCGGCGGCGTTATCGTCAGCGCGATCGCGCTGACCACGATTTATCTGACGGGCGCGCCGGTGACGCTGCAGGCTGGCCTGCCGATCGCAAATAATCTTCTGAATGGCAAGTATCTGCTGGCCGGTTGCCTGATCGTGTTTGCAGCGAAGTTACTCGCCACTGCATTCACGTTCGGCAGCGGCGGAGTGGGTGGACTCTTCGTTCCCTCCGCCACGATCGGCGCGGCGCTGGGCGCGGCCTTCGACGCGGCGTTTCATCCGAGCCAGCCTGGCCTCTTCACCCTGATCGGCATCGCGGCATTTACCGGCGCAAGTTACAACAGCCTGCTCTTCGCCGCGGTGTTCGTGGCGGAAGCGACCGGGAGTCCCGCCCTGGTAGTGCCGTCGCTGATTGCTTCTTCCACCGCGTTCCTGCTGGCTTCCGGGATCTCAAATTCGGAATCGCAAAAAACCCGCCGTGTAACCGACGATGCGCTGCTTGGCGAAATGCCGATCCGGAACTGGATGACGACCACCATTGTCGCGGCCACGCCGGACCAAACCCTCGCGGAGTTCGTGGACCGCTACGTGGCTGAGCATTGGTTCCGGGAGCTTCCGGTCATCGGCAAGAAGGGCGTTTTCCTCGGCATGGTCTCCATGAAATCGCTCGCGACAGTTCCGCGGGACCAATGGGATAGGACTCCGGTGGCGAACTTAATCGATCGCGGAGCCCGGACCATCTGCGGCGCGCACTCCATGGCCGCGGCCGGGAAGGAACTCGCGCTCGGGCACAGCAACTATCTGCCTGTAGTGGACCCCGCCACGGATCAACTGGTGGGAATGCTCTCATCGAGCGATATGATCCGCGCCCGGAGGCACGCGAATGAAGTTCTGGAAACAGGCCCGAACCCGGCAACAGAGAAGCAGCCACATGAATAATGGATCCTTTCATTCCATCTCAGCCCGGAAGATTTACAGGAAGCGGGAAGATAAGCAGAAGGCTTCCAACTGGTGGGGACGGTTGCAGGAAAAACCGCTTTCCACCTGCCAGGTGCGCGCCTCGCTGCAAGGCGGGCATCATGCACGCGGCTGTCCGGGGCACACCGGGTTCGCAACCGATGCGAAGTCGGCCTCGTTTGACAATGCCGAGATACCTCTGCACACCATGCCCGTCTATGTTGAATTGCTGACGCCAATGCGTATTCCGGAGCAGTTTATCCGCGAACAGGCGAAGCAGCTTCCACAATCATGCAAATCACTAAACCTTTCGAAAACACCATCGTGGTGGCAAGAAGCTTTGCCGCATCCCGGCAGGCTGTCTTTTCCGCACTGACCTCGCCCGCCGAAGTGCCCCTGTGGTTCACACCCGCGCGGATGTCTCTGGCCGGCTATGAAGCGGACGTCAGAACCGGCGGGAGCTACCGTTACACCTTCGAGCGGCGCAACGGCATGAGACTGGAGATGCGCGGCGTCTATGAAGAGGTAGTGGCCCCGCTTCGCTGGGTTTACACGGAAACCTATGATTTTTCACCCATCCAACTGCTCGTGACGAACACTCTGGACGACGCCGACGGGCAGACTCTGCTGACCCAGACGATTCGTTACGCCACAACGAAAGCACGTGACGACGATTTCGACGCCGTTGCGGAAAGTGCGGCGGATCTGTACGGGAAACTGGACCGCTATCTGAAATCCGGCGGGTAGCTTCTGCAGATTGGAGTTCGAAGTGCACTGGCAGGTGAGAAGTCCAAACCAAACGCACTCGAAGGAACCAATCATGAAGCTATCGTCTTACAAAGATCTCCCCTACTATGTTGCAGCCGCCGCAGGCCTGATGCTGGCTGGATGTTCGCAGACCACTCCCGTCGTGGAGAAGCCGGAAACACAGGCTGCGCCCGCGCCCGCAACCCCAGCGCCTGCTATGCCTGCAACTCCCAGCACGACCTCGTCGGAGAAAACTTCGACCACCACCACAGATACCCATTCGGAATCGCCATCGGCGGATAACCCGAATGGCAGCGGCTCGCAGACCACCACCACCCATTCCACAAACAGCGAAAAGAAGACTCAGTAGAGCCGCTCGCCGGAGTGACGATACCTGGTCGAGTGACCACGGGCGGCCACAGCTACGCCCGTGAGTTGTCGAATTCCTGCCGCAGGATGGAAATCAGATCATCGTCATCGATGTCGGAATCATTGGCGAGGGCCTGACGCCTGGATTCCAGCGCGGCATGGTCAGTCTGCGGGATCTTCGATTTCAGCTCCTCCAGGAAGTTGTCAATTTTCGGGTGGATGTTGGCATATCTATGTGTCATCAGTTCCATGATGATGCATTTCGCATTCCGAATGCCCCGTGACGGCCGAGCCCCAGCCAATCGGCCCCGAACATGCACCGCAGGTACCGGAAGAGGAGAGAAAACAAAATGTCATCGAATACAGCTGTTTACGGCTTATATAAGAATCGCGCGGCAATAGACGATGCGGTGGATGCACTGCGACACGGCAGTTTCCGGAACACGGACATTTCCGTGCTTTTTCCGGAGAACCAGGGTTCGAAAGACTTCGCCATCGATAAGGGCACCAAGGCACCGGAAGGCGCGGTAACCGGTGGCAGTTCCGGCGCTCTGCTCGGTGGCGCACTGGGCTGGCTGGCCGGAATCGGTCTTCTGGCGATTCCCGGAATTGGTCCTTTCATCGTGGCGGGTCCCATTGTCGCCATGCTGGCGGGAGCGGGCGTCGGTGGTGCCGTCGGCGGCATTGTCGGCGCGCTCATCGGCATGGGCATGCCTGAGTATGAGGCGAAGCGCTACGAAGGGCGCATCAAAGAAGGCGGCATTCTGCTTTCGGTGCATTGCGATAGCCCGGAGTGGGTGACGCGGGCGAAGGAAGTGCTGAAGAATACCGGTGCGGATGACATTTCGTCGGCTGGCGAAGCCTCGGCGGATTTCCAGGTTTCCGACAAGCCATCCCACCGAATCAACGCGCAGGGCGCGTAAAGAGGAAAGAACATGAATAATATGAAAGCGTTTGAAGAACGGGTAGACAGTATGCGGATGAATACTGCGGAGAAACTGGAATCCGCGGCCGACTCAGTGCGCGCCGCAGGAACGGAAAGCGCGAAGTCGATCGGCGACCTCGCAAACGGAGCGGGCCAGAAACTGGATGCCACGGCTGGCCAGGTTCGCGCGTTTCGGCAGACCGATCTGCTCGCCGGTTTGGTCCAGACGGTGCGCAGGAATCCGATGGGAAGCCTCGTGATCGCGAGCGCCGTGGGACTGATAGCCGGCTTCTCATTTCGCGGGGCGTGCCGTCGCGAAGTGAAGGCATAAACTCACGCATCGCGGCGAGTTCTGCCACGGGCGGGTAGCACATTGCTGCGGTGATCCTTACAGATCCCGCAGCATTTTTTTTGAGATGCATCACAAGCACAGAGAAACACCGGTCCAATATCTGCTGAAATGAAACGGGAGAGATTTCCGGTTCATGTCCTCAGAAACAGCAACTGCCACCGCACCCGCCAATCCATTCGGCGGCGCGATTCCCATCCTGCGCGTGGAGAGCCTCCGCGCCGCGCTCCATTACTACGTCGAATCCCTGGGATTCAACATCGTCTGGGAACACAAGGAACTTTTTGCATGCGTCTCGCGGCAGCAATGCAGAATTTTCCTCAGTCAGGGCGACCAGGGCAATACCGGCGGATGGGTCTGGATCGGCGTTGCCGATGCATCCACACTCGAGGCCGAATATCGCGCAAGCGGCGCGAAGATCCGCCACCGGCCCACGAATTATCCGTGGGCCTTTGAGATGCAGGTCGAGGATCCGGATGGCAACGTACTGCGCTTCGGCTCCGATCCGAAGGCAGACGAGCCATACGGAGACTGGCTGGATGAGAACGGTCGCCTGTGGCCGTCAAAACCGGATGCGTAGATCTTAGTTCGAAGAAGCCTTCTGATTCTTCACCTGAAGCTCATTCACAACCTGCTGAACATTCGGCACTCCGCCCGCGATTTGCGCCACCTGCGCGCGCAGTGCCTGTGAGTTCACCGTACCCGAGAGCGTCACTACGCCGCTTTGAACCTTGTAGTCAACGAACTTCTTCATGTCATTCTGAATCAGCGCGGCATCGAGATTATTGCCGATACCTTTATCGAGTGCGGAGTTCACATCCTTCGCATCCTTTTCGTCGCCGACCGGCACCACCACAATCTGGTTCGCCACTACCTGACCGCCCGCCATAGACGAAGCGAGCGATTCCGCCTGGAGTTTATCGTTATTCACGGCGACATGCCCGCTGAGGGTCACGACACCTTTATCACGATCCTGAGAGACCGAGACATCCTTCAATCCGGCGTTTTCAAGGGAATGCCGGATGTTATCGGTCACATCGACGGATTTCGTGGGTGACGAAGCGCAGCCAATCAGGGCGGCGGCGCAGACAACGGTCAGGAGGGTGGTGCAGCAATGGAGTGGCTTCATGGCAAGCCAGATTGCAGGCTGCGGGCCGCGGCAGGCGCATTGACAAATAAGGCTCACCAGGCCCGGTCGTGTCACCAAAGTGGCTACCGGCGGTCACATGACCCGAGATGGTCGCACTCCCGAATCCGGCTTTCGTCAACCCGGACGAACTGCTAAGATAAAATCTTTTACTCCGCCGCTTTTTGATTCGGGTCCACACCGGATTCAGGTCCACACCATGGAAATGGAACGCACAGAACGAGACGGGTATCTGGAACTGCTGTTTCACGGCCGTCTGGACGCTTACTGGTCGCAACACCTCGGTGAGGCCGTGGGTGAAGTGCTTCGCGAAGGCCGCCATTCGGTTCGGCTGAACATGTCGGTGACCGAGTACATCAGTTCCGCCGGCGTTGGAGAGTTGGTCAAGCTCTACAAACAGTTCGCGGAAGTCAACGGCAGTTTCGGCGTCATTGAACCTTCGAAGCGCGTGCGGCAGGTGATCGAGATGGTGGGCCTGGCGCCCACACTGCTGGGAACGGAGGCCGCGCCGGCAGTGGCTCCGCCCGTGCCCGAGGCCCGGCCCGAACCGCAGGTGGGGCGTCTCGTCAGCGGCAACACGGCGTATGAAATCCATGAGTGTGTCGCCGGTGCCGCTCTCAGTTGCACGGTCGTCGGCGAGCCGAATCGACTGCGCGCCGCCACGTATTCCGACCGCGACTGCCACACGATCGAAGTGAAACGCAACCGTATTGCGCTCGGCCTGGGTGCCTTTGGCGGTGACTTCACGGAATGCGCGGATCGCTTCGGCGAGTTTCTGACAGTGGCGGGAGCGGCGGCCTGCCAGCCGACCGATGGAGCAAACTATCCCGACTACATGCTGGCCACTTCCAGCTTCATTCCACGCATGACCGCGTTGTACGGACTGGCATGCGATGGCGATTTCGCCAAACTGGTTCGCTTTGAAAGCGCCCCCGGCAAAGGCCCATCGCCGCTGAGCGGCATTCTGGAAACGTGCGCCGATGTGGCGCAGGCCGAAACGGCCGGCTTTGTGATTGTGGCCGAAACCGCGGGCCTGATGGGCGTTCAACTGAAGCGGTCTCCCGTGAGCAAGGGCGCGCCAGGTACAGATCTGTTTGCTTTTCCCGACGTGCGCTCGTGGCTGTCGTTTTCACCGGAGCATTGCTTCCCCCGCGCGCTGGCCGTCATTGTAGGAATCGTTTCGCGAAACCCAGGGGCCGCGCTTGCGCCGTTCGTCAGGCCTCTCACGAAGGCCTCAAAACTCCAGGGCCACATCCATGCGGCCGCCTTTGGCTATCGTCCGCTGCAAAAAGGGCGAATTGAACTGGAGTCCTCCGTACGCGGATTGTTCGACGCGGGCGACCCCCTCGGCGTGCTTCATCTACTTGCGGACGACCGGCATATTTCCGGCGGCGGCGAAAGCGAATTGCTGCGCGGAGCCTGCTGGATCGGCCCGGTCACCAGTCTCCGGGGCGCGGAGGAAATCCAATGAGCCTGCTGATCGGTGCCTTGTCCCTGGGTCTGATTCTGTCGCTGCTGGCGCTGGGCGTCTTCATGAGCTTCCGCGTTTTCGGCTACGCCGATCTCACCGCGGAAGGCTCGCTCACACTCGGCGGCGCGGTAGCCGCTGTGCTGCTGGTGGCCGGCTGGCAGCCGGTGGCGGCCACTCTCGCAGGGGCTCTGGCCGGTGCGCTGGCCGGTGCGTTTACCGGCGTCCTGATTACGCGCTTCAACGTGGCGCGCCTGCTGGCCGGCATCCTGACCATGACTTCGCTTTATTCCATCAATCTGCGGATCATGGCAAAAAGCGTCATCCCGCTTGCGAATGAGAGATCGCTGGTTTCTCAATCCGAGCACCTGGGGCTGCGGATCTTTGGTGCGCCCGCCATTTCCATCGCCGGCTGGACCGTCACCGTCCGCGACCTCGGCCTCTTGATCCTCATGGTAGTTTTCGTGGCATTAGTAGCCGCGGTGCTGCTGGTTTTTCTGCGGACGAACCTGGGGGCCGCGTTGCGGGCGACAGGCGAGAACCCGCAGATGATGCGCGCACTCGGAACCGATGACCGCCTGATGGTGACGTTTGGCCTGGCGCTTTCGAATGGTCTGGTTGCGCTCTCCGGCGCACTGCTCGCCCAGTATCAGGGTTTCGCCGACGTGCAGATGGGAATCGGCATGCTGGCGTGGGGTCTGGCGAGCGTGATTATCGGCGAGGCGCTGGTAGGTTCCGCGCCGATGGGTTTCACGCTGACAGGGGCGGTGATGGGCTCGCTATTGTTCCGATTAATGGTGGCGCTGGCCCTGCGCTGGGGTCTGAATCCGAATGACCTGAAGCTGATCACGGCGGGCATTGTGCTCGCGGCTTTCCTCCTGCCGAGGGCGATGGAAAGCTTCCGCTCGAAGAAGAGGATGCCTGCCCATGCTTGAGATCCGCGGCATCCGCAAGACTTTCAATCCGGGCACGCCGAATGAAGTGCGTGCCTTGCAGGGCGTATCTTTGTCGCTGCCGGAAGGCGGCTTCACCGTGATCATCGGGACCAACGGTTCGGGTAAATCGACGTTGCTGAACGCGGTGGCGGGCAGCTTCTTCCCGGACGAAGGCACCATTCACATCGCGGGCAATGACGTCACGCACTGGCCGGAACACAAACGCGCCAGTCTGGTGGGCCGCGTTTTTCAGGACCCTTTCAAGGGCACGGCACCGGGCCTTTCCATTGCGGAAAACCTGGCGCTGGCCTCATTGCGTGGGCAAAGTCGTGGCCTGGGCAAGGCGCTGAACGCGGGCTTGCGGAGTCAGATTCGCGATACCATCGCCGGACTCAATATGGGGCTGGAAGATCGTATCGATAACGCGATGGGCAGTCTTTCCGGCGGCCAGCGACAGGCCCTGACGCTCCTGATGGCCACGTGGCTGAAACCGCGCCTGCTTCTGCTCGATGAGCCCACGGCCGCGCTCGATCCCAAGAGTGCCGACAAAGTCACCACACTGGCGGGCGAGATTGTAGCCCGCGACAAGCTGACCACGTTCATGGTGACCCACTCCATGCAGCAGGCGGCGGCATTCGGGGACCGTCTGATCATGATGCATCGCGGCCAGCCAATTTACGATATCTCCGGCGATGACAAGAAGCGCGTTCGCCCGGTGGAACTGCTGGAGAAATTCGAAGAACTGCGGCGTTCGGAACTCCTCGACGAAGCCGCCGCCGAAATGCTGGAGCGCAGCTATGTTTAGCCAAATGGTGAAGCGACTGGGCCTGGGGACGGTCCTGATCGTGCTGGCCGCGGCGTGTCTGCTCCTTTCCGACTGGCAACAGCGCGCGGGGCACTCCGGACGGATCACGCAGATCGCCATCTTTCAATTCAATTCCGTCAAGCTGCTCGAAGACGGCGTACACGGCTTACAGGCACGCCTGAAAGAAAAGGGCATCGCCGAAGGGCCCAACTACCACTTCGAACTGTTCAACGCGCACGATGAGATGGCCACGGCCAACGCGATTGCCCGCGAACTGGTCTCGGGGAAATACGATTACGTTTTCACCGTCAGCACGAACTGCCTCCAGGTAGTGGCCAACGCCAACAAAGACGGTCGCGTGAAGCATATCTTCGGCGTAGTGGCGGACCCAATGGCGGCCAAGGTCGGCATCATCCCCGGCGATCCGCTGGGGCATCCGAAACACCTGGTCGGAATTGGCAGTCTCATGCCGGTGGATGAAATTATGGACGCCGCGCGGAAGTTCAATCCGCGTCTGAAGAAGTTCGGCCTGCCCTGGAATCCCTCGCAGGCGAATTCGGAAAAGTATGCGCAGATGGCGCGCGTCGTGGCGAAGCAGATGGGCGTGGAGTTGATGGAAGGGTCTGTCGAGAACACGACCATGGTGGGTCAGGTGACCGGATCTCTGGTAGCGCGCGGTGCCGATGCCATTCTCGCGCTGGGCGATCTCACCGTGGCGGTTGCGATTGATTCGGTGGTAGCGGAAGCGCGCAAGGGCGGGATTCCGGTGCTTTCCATCATGACCGACGCGGTGCCGCATGGAGCGCTGTTCGCGGCAGGCTCGGATTATTTTCAGATTGGGAAACAGATGGGCGATATGGGGGCACTGGCGATTGGCGGCGAGCCGATCGCGAAGATCAAACTGCTCTACAGCGTCCCGAAGACCTACTCGGTGAACCTGCTGGCACGCGAGGGCCTGAAGGAAGATTGGCGCATTCCGGACGATCTGATCGCGAAGGCCACTGTGGTGATCGATAAAACCGGGACTCATAAGAAGTAGTCTGCGAGACCTGCACGGTTTGCACTTTCACGCGTCTTGTATTGCAATGAAGCGCCTGATAACGATGCTGGTGGTGGCGTCCGTCTCAGCCTCCGCGCAGTCGTTCGAGGTAGCGAGCATTCGCCCGCATCGTGACGGCAGCGACGTCGCAACAATTGAGGCCCCGGGACGTCTGGATGCCACCCTCACGCTGAAATACATGATTGAACTCGCTTACGATCTCGCGCCCAATCAGATCTCCGGCGGCCCCGATTGGCTGGATAAAACAGCATGGGACATCACGGCTAAAGCCCAGGGTTTCAAGGGCGAAATCCCATTGGAAGCCCTGCGTCCCATGTTGCAGGAACTCATTCGCGACCGATTTCAACTGAGGGTGCGCGCCGCTAAGCAGAGCCTTCCGCATTTCGCGCTGCTCATAGACAAACAAGGGGCAAAGCTCAAGCCATCTACCGAAACGAAGACGGAGTTCCGCCTGGAACGAGGCCCGGTGCTGACATGGACAAAAGTTTCCATGAAGCAGTTTGCGTCCTGGCTGGCACCGTATGTCCAGCCGGACCGCGTGGTGCTGGACGAAACGGGTTTGCACGGCGAGTATGACCTGCAGCTTCGCTGGACAGGGTCACCGATGGCAGCGGGCCAGGTGGTGGAAGGCACCGGGCCGACTATTTTCACCGCACTCCGGGAGCAATTAGGCCTACGGCTGGAAGCGCGACGCGGGCCGGTCGACACGTTGATTGTGGACCGGGCGGAACTGCCTTCGGAGAACTAACCTACAGTCGGAATCCGTGAGAGAGCCGCGACCGCAAGGGAGCGTTTGGCACCCGCCTACGGCCGACCCTCCCCGATCGCAATATAAGCCTTTGCACACTGCTGCGCCACCGTGAGATACCGCCGCACGCCCTCCTTGCCGATCACCCACACATGCGGATCCCCAGGCAACCGCGCCTTCAGCTGCCCCAGCCTCCCGATCGCGTCGTTGTATTCCGTGTGATTGCCAATCACCACGTCGGCACCCGCACCCGCCGCGATATCCATAAAACGTCCCGCATTCGAGACGTACGATTGCAGCATATCTTTGGTCGTTCTCGCACTGAGCGCAGTCCCGCCCCATTCCATCGCGAGGTGCTGCTCGCCGTGATCCTTCACCGGCACCAGCAGCGATAGCGTGCTGGCCGTATGCCCAGGCGTGATGTAAATCGTGAGAGTCGTATCGCCGAGCGTTACTTTCTGGCCGTCCGTTGCATCCGTGTCATGGCGCGGCGGATTCGCTTCCAGCGCGGCCATCGCCCAGTCTTTCGCCCCCATAATGACCTTCGGTTTAAAGGTGTCCTGAATATACTTCACGCCGCCATCGTGGTCGCCATGCGCGTGCGTGACGATCAGGATCTTAATGTTCGCCGGATCCAGGTGCAGCGTTCGCAGGCCGTCTTCAATCTCGTCCTTCGTGGCATACGCAAAAAGCGTGTCGATGAGAATGATCCCGGCTGACGTAGTGACCGCCCATGAAGTATGGTCTTTCGTGCCCACGTAATAGAGGTTGTCAAAGACCTGCTGCGGCTCCTGATACCACTGCTCGCGCGGTGGCGCACCGCCAGGTCCTCGCCCCCCGCCTCTGCCTCCCGAACCACCCCGTCCCCCGGAAGGACCGAACGCCGCCGCAATAGGCGCAGTCTCCGCGGGACACGCGAGATGCGCCACCCCGCGATTATTCGAATCCACCAGCGCCATCGCGGCATTGCGATGAGCGGTGCCCGTATCGGCGGGTTGCGCGAAAGCGGCAGCACTCAGAATCAGACCGAAGCCGAAAACATCGAACATTCGCATAGGCCAATAGTCTATCTCAATTTTGTTCGGCAATTTTTTGGGGCCGCTTCCTCTCAATACAGACATATACTGATGTGAGCCGCCATGCACAAAACCACCCCCAAAAGCCAACGAGCCGCAACCGCAGCCCTCGCCCTCGCCGCAATCGTCTCCCTGACTCTCGCCACCCAGGCCCCCGCCGGCGTCATGCTCGCCATCCCCGGTGACCCCGTTGCCCTCGATACCGGCAAGCTGTCCGGCACCATGCTCCCCGATGGCGTCAAGGCTTATCTCGGAGTCCCCTTCGCCGCCCCGCCCGTGCGCGAACTCCGCTGGCACGCGCCCGCCCCCCTGAAACCCTGGAACGGCGTCTACACCGCCAACGCCACCCGCGCGGAATGCGTCCAGACCCTTCGCTCCGCCAGCATCAACCACTACTTTGGCGAGGAGGATTCCGCCGAAGACTGCCTCTACCTGAACCTATGGGCCCCCGGCAATGCGAAAAAAGGCGCGAAGCTCCCCGTGGTGGTGTGGATCTACGGCGGTGCCTTCAACGTCGGCTCCGCATCCAGCCCCATCTATGCCGGGCAGCACCTCGCCCAAAAAGGCGTGATCTATGTCGCCATCAACTATCGTGTCGGGCTCTTCGGCTTTCTCGCGCACCCGGAAATGACGCAGGAATCCGGGCACCACGCCAGCGGAAACTGGGGTTTTCTCGATCAGGTCGCCGGACTCCAGTGGGTCAACCGCAACATTGCGGCCTTCGGTGGCGATCCCGCCAACGTGACCCTGGTGGGCCAGTCCGCCGGCTCCGCGTCCATCAACAATCTGCAGGCCAGTCCCCTCGCAAAGGGTCTGTTCGTGCGCGTCGTCGGTATGAGCGGAGCCACGGTGGCGGGCGGCATGGGCAGCAGCACGGCGCTCGCCATCTCGGAACAGCAGGGCCTGAAACTTCAGGAAGCTCTGAAGGCAAAGAACCTCGCGGAGATGCGCACGTTCTCCTCCGACAAGGTCGTCGCCGCCGAGCAGCAGGCCGGCGTTCGCGCGGGCCCCGGCATTGACGGCTATTACTTAACCGAACCAGTCGATAACATTTTCAGCGCGGGCAAACAGAATGACGTTGCGGTCCTCGCCGGTTCCACCGCCAACGATATCGGCAACACCCCGGCCATCCTTCGCGCCACAACCCTGGCCGACTACCAGGCCATCGCCCGGCAGTCTTATGGCGAGAAAGCGGACGAATTCCTCCGCCTGTTTCCGGCAACAACGGATGCGGAAGCCCGGCATCAGGCGGCCGAAGCCGGTCGCAACAGCGGCATGGCGCAGAGCGCGCGTAACTGGGCCAAAGCCCAGACCAGAACCGGCAAGCAACCCGCGTGGCTCTTTCTGGTGAGCCGCGTGCAGCCGTTCACGCCGGGTGTGCTCTTCTCCGATTTCAACCCGGCCACGGCCGGTGCCTATCACATGGGCGACGTGCCTTACTGGCTGGGCACCTATGACGCTTTCAACATGTTCCGCACCACGCGCGACTGGACGCCGTACGACCGTGAACTCTCCACGAAGATGCAGGACGTCATTGTCGCCTTCGCCCGCACCGGCAATCCCGGCACTCCCGCGGTGAAGTTCACCGCATATAACCCGGAAAACGAAACAAGGGTGGATTTTGGCGACACCGTCCGCAACGAGACGCTTAACTCAAAGGCGATGGACTTCCTCGGGGCCAACACGGGGGGAGGCCGAGGTGGGGGTGGTCGAGGAGGTTCGGGAGGTCGCGGAGGCTCAGGAGGACGCGGAGGGGCTGCCCGGCCGACCACTTTCTAGCGATGTGTTCTTGGCGTCCTTTGCGTTCCTCGGCGTACTTCGCGTGAAAGCGTTCCAGTCGATTCTCCAAAACGAGATGGAAGTCTGCATGCAGATAGTTTTCAGAACATGCGTATTCCCACGATTCCTTCGGTAATGCTCGTCGCGGCCGCAGCGGCCTGTGCGGGTTTCGCACAGTTGGCTCCAGATCAGCCTCATGGACACAGATTTGAAGTCGCCTCGGTGAAGTACGTAGGTCCCTACAATAACGACAGGGACCCGGAGCAGCGCGGTGGTCCGGGAACTTCCGAACCGAATCGTATTACCCGCGAAAATATTTCCATGTTGGCCTTTTTGGCCCGCGCCTATGGACAGGATTTCAGCCAGATTTCCGGCCCCCCATGGCTTTCCACGGAGCAATACACGATCATCGCGACGCTCCCTCCTGGTACCACCAAAGACCAGCTTCCGGAAATGTGGCGGGGCTTGCTGGAAGAACGCTTTCATCTGGCCGTGCATCACGCCACCAGAGATCTGCCGGTTTATGAGTTGGTAATCGCGAAGAACGGCCCCAGGCTAAGGGACTCCGCTGGGAATCCGGGTCAACCTGTCGCGGGCTCCGGGCGTTTGATTGCCGGCCGGGACGGGTTTCCAGTGCTTCCGCCCGGCGTTCGTCAGGCCGCTTTCCAGCCTATAGTAGATGGCGAGCGAGTAACTCGGGAGACCTTCCGGGATTACTCCATGGAAGATCTGGTCAAGAACCTCGCGTGGCCTTTAGGATGCACCGAGTGGGAGCATGTGATCTGTACGGGACACGTCGTGGACAAGACGGGACTAACCGGCAAATACGATTTCACGCTTGAATACGCGGGCGCGCACGACCCCGGCGGCGCTTTTCCTCCCGCGAGGGAGGACGGCCAACCGAGCCGCGCTCCGAGCCTGTTTGATGCTGTCCAACAGCAGCTTGGCCTGCAATTGCGGGAGGCGAAGGCACCGATGGACGTGCTGGTGGTAGACCACGTGGATAAAATCCCGACCGAAAACTAGCGGCCAGACGCGGATATGCAAGGAACGAAATGGATCATCGCAGGAATGGTTCTTGCCGGGGTCATCGCAGCAGCTGCCGAAGCCGCGGCGCCCCCTCCGGCGTTCGAAGTGGCGTCGGTGAAACTGTACACTCTACGGCAACTGCCGGGGGGGATACGGGAGGCCGTGATGAGAGATCCCGGACCCATCCACTTCCAGATCAGCGGAACCCGCGTATCCACACGCGGCACTCTGCTGGCGCTGGTTCGCCTCTCATGGGACCTTGATGCGTCCCACGTGCGCCTGAGCCCGGCATTGGCGGACAACTGGGCCGTTTCCGAAATCTACGAAATCGAGGCCCGCGCACCGGGGGACGCAACTCCCGACCTGACGCAGGTCCGGGAAATGACGCAGACGCTCCTGGCGGAGCGCTTCCAGCTCAAGGTCAGCCGCAGTAACCAGGTAATGCCGGTTTATAATCTCACAGTCGCGCCCGGCGGGCCAAAGCTCAAGCCAGCCAGCTTTCCCGATGATCCGCCGCAGACCCGGAACGAAGGCTCCACCAGAGCGCACGCTCGCCTGCGTTACCGCAATTTCTCAATGGCAGATCTTGTGGAGGCGGTGAGGCGTCAGTTCGATCGTCCGCTCCTCGACAAAACCGGGCTCACCGGGGGCTTCGATTTCAGCCTGGATTATGAGGAGCAGCCCCCCCCCCGGAATGCCAGGCGACCTGGTGGCTGCGATGGGCCTGCCGGATCGGGAGCCGGGGATGCCGATAATAGCGTCACTCCGGGAGCAACTCGGATTGCGGGTCGTTCAGGCCAGGGAGCCGGTTGAAATCCTGGTGATGGAACATGCCGAGAGGCCTTCGGCCAATTAACGTTCGTGCCGTGATTGATCCGCCCCGCGCAATCTGCTGGAGGTGCCCGATTGGACGTCACATCTCTCGGGTCTTTGGGCAACACTCAGCATGCAGGACTCACCCACAAGGGGAATGGTGGCGGAACTTTCTATCTGGCTTCGGCGTCAATACCAGGGATGAGATTGTCCTGCTTCCTTGTGCTCTTGTTCGGAGTCGTGGAGTTTGCAGCAGCTCAGCCGCAGTTCGATGCCGCATCCGTTCGGCTCGTGACCGATCCGGATCTTCGTACGAGGTCCGGCATGGGCGAAAAATCGCAAGGCACGTTTTTCGCCGAGAATATGCCACTTCACTTTCTCCTGCAGGAAGCTTACGGAAATAACCCCGACCAAAGCTGGGTGCTGCAGTCGATGAGAGGGCTTCAACGCGCCTCCTGGGAGAGTCTGCGCATATTGAATGAACCCGAGTGGGTGAAATCTGACCGGTACGATGTGTTAGCGAAATCGGCCGCTGCTGCCTCTGTCGGTGTGCGAAGCCAACAGCAGATGATCGGGGATCAGACGCAATTGGATCTCATGCTTCGGGCGCTTCTCGAAGAAAGGCTTCATCTCAAGGTTCATCGCGAGACGAAAATCCTTCCTGTCTATGAACTCGTCGTATCGAAGTCGGGCATGCTGACCCAGGGAAACTGCGCCGATGCCTGCCGAACCTCTGATTTCGGACAGAAAGGTGCTGATCTCACCGTCGACGGAGAGGCCATGAGCGCAACCGAACTCGCAGGTACTCTTTCGATGGTGCTTGATCGACCGGTGATTGATCTGACTGGCGTCAAGGGAACGTTTGATGTCCACCTGCAATGGACACCCGATCCCGGCGAAGTAGGCGGTTCTGACATCACGTCAATTGGGGAGAGTTCCGGCTCGATCTTCACAGTGCTGAAGGAACGTCTCGGCCTCAAGCTCCAGAGAGCCAACGGTCCGGTCGAAGTTCTCGTGATTGATCACGTCGAAAGACCCACCGCAAACTGATTTGACGCGCGGGCGGTGGAGCGATTGCGACTGAAAAGCGTGTCGACTTCGTCGTCGGTAAACTGACGCCGCAACGGCGCGAAAAGCTCCACGAGATCTTTCGGTTCAGCCAATGGCGATGCGGCCATCGGCGCTGGCGCTTTCTCATCGAGCGTGTCAAGGGCCTTTGCAAGCAGTTCGTCCGCACCATTATGGAGTTCAGGATTCACACTGTAATTCTTCTCTGCGCCCTCCGCGTCTTCCTCTGCGCCCTCCGCGAGAAAGTTCGTTGCGGTCGAATTTCCAACTCTATTTACCCTGAAATCAACAACATGAAAAATTCTCGCCCAAATACCCACTAACCCACATGTTACTCGTAGGGCATGTCAAACGTACAAACCATCGAAAGAAGACTCCCCGGTCCCAAGACCCCGGAAGCCAAAGCAAAGACCTGTCTCAACGCATATCGTCACGGCCTCACCGGCAAGACTCTCCTCATAGCCGAAGAAGACCGCGAGCGCTACACCCTCTTCTTCTCCAACTTCCTGGCCTCTCTGGCCCCGGTAGGCGACGAAGAAACCTTCCTCGCCAGTCAGGCCATCAACCAGGCATGGCGTCTCCAGACCATCCCGGCCCACTGCCAGAACATAGTCATGCTCGGCCACTTCGATGGCACCCAAAAACTCTTCCATTCCGACCACCCTGAAATCCAGGCCACAGTCATCGAAGCAGCCTCCGTCGCAAAACAAGCCGGAACCCTCGAACGCATCTCTCTCTACGAACAACGCATCCAGAAATCCTTCGAACGGTACATCGCCCAACTCAAACAGGTCCAGGCCGACCGCGAAGCGAAACATCTCGCCGAACTCGAAGAAGCCCGCATCCTCTACGAGTTCAGCAAAACAAGGGACTTGCCCTGGCAACCATCCGACGACGGATTCGTTTTTTCGCTCGAAGCAATCGAGCGCTACACCTACCGCCACCACCGCAAAAACCAGACAGACCAGGACCGAATCCAATACAAGAAACACAACTTCCCCGGCATCACACCCGATAATCCGAAAAAAGCAGCCTGAAAACGCCCCAAACCGCAACCCATGGCCCAGTCCAATGCCCGAAGTGTCTTCACCCCCGCGGTCGTCGGGTACGGCGAAGGTCCTGTGGAATCCACCACCGGTGCTAAATTCAACATTTAGCCCTTCTAATGCTCTCTCCAATTGAAATGGCCGCGTTCGCGCTGCTGATCGTCGCCTCGCTCACCGGTTTCTGGCTGCGTTTCGCGCCGGTGGTCCGCATCATTCGCGCCGCGAAGCCCGATGCCGGCTTCCAGCTTGGAGCCCTCGGTCCACGCGTCCAGCGGTTTGTCTGGGAAGTCCTGCTGCAGGGGAAAGTCATCAAGGACCGGCCAGTCGCCGGAGCCGCGCATGCCCTGGTCTTCTGGGGCTTCCTCGCTTTCGGGCTCATCACACTCAATCACGTCGCCACCGGCTTCGGGGTGCCCTTCCTTTCGCGCACGGGTGGATTTGGCGCGCTTTATTTCGGACTGGCCGCGGTCTTCGCGGTAGCAGTTGCAGCATCAATAGCGTTTCTCGCGTTCCGGCGCTACGTACTGCGGCCGGTATTCCTTGGCAATGTGGCACCGGAATCGGGCTTCATCGCTGCGTTGATTTTCACCCTGATGATCACCTACCTGGTGAGCCTGTCGGTTGACGACGCGAGCGCTCAGGGACATCTGGTCTGGTGGGCGCACACGCTCGCACTACTGATCTTCCTGCCGCTGGTGCCGCACACCAAGCACCTGCACCTGATCCTGAGCCCGCTGACCGTGTTCATGAAACGCGAAGGCTTCAGCGACGTGCCGAAGCTCGCAGGGGACGAAGAGTTTGGGCTGGTCACGGGCAAAGACCTCACCCAAATGGATGCGCTCCAGGCATTCTCCTGCGTGGAATGCGGCCGCTGCACCGAACATTGCCCGGCCTTCAATACCGATAAGGCGCTCAACCCGAAGGAAGTGATTCTCGGCCTGCGCGGCTATCTGCGGGAGGAAGGCCCGGCGTCGGAAAGCCCCCTGCTGGGCGTGCATGTATCGGAAGAGGCCATCTTCCAGTGCACCACTTGCGGAGCCTGCGAGGAATCCTGTCCGGTGGGGATTCAGCATCTGCCGTCAATCATCGGACTGCGGCGCGGCGCGGTCAATACAGGCGCGTGGGAAGATCCGTTCGGCACCAAACTCTTCCTCGCGATGGAGCGCAACGGGAATTCGCTGGGAATGGCGTCCAGCGAGCGAATGAAGTTCATCGAGAAGAGCGGCTTGCCGCTTTACGATGGCACGCAGGAGTATTGCCTGTGGTTGGGCTGCATGGGCGCGTACGATCCGGCCGGGCGCGAGACGGTACTGGCGCTGGTGAAGATCCTGCGGCATCTCGGCATCACATTCGGCGTGTTGAAGAAAGAGAAGTGCAATGGCGACCCGGCCCGTCGACTGGGCAACGACCTTCTGTTCACTGCGCTGGCGGAGGAGAATCTCCAGACCATTGGCGCGGCCAGCAAGGTCAAGCCTCCGAAGTTCCTCAGCATTTGCCCGCATTGTGTTCGCACTATGAGTACCGACTGGCAGGAAGCCGGGCAGACGGTCGAGATCGAGCATCACACGGAACTGCTGGCCCGTCACGCAGCGCAGTTGCCTTCGGCTTCAGGCGACAAAGAGAAGGTGGTCTATCACGATCCCTGCTACCTGGGCCGGTATCGGGGCGTTTATGACGAGCCGCGCGCAGTGTTGGGGCAGACGGTAGAGGTGTTGGAGGCTCCGCGCAACCGGGAGAAGTCGTTCTGCTGCGGCGCGGGCGGCGGCCAGATGTTCCTGGGCGAGGAAAAAGGCGAACGCATCAACCTGACTCGCGCCAAAGAACTGACGGCGACCGGAGCCGGAACCGTGGCGGCGGCCTGTCCGTTCTGTGCCTCCATGTTCCGGGATGCCTTAAAAGCGGTATCCGACACGCCACCCCAGTTGCTGGATATCGCCCAGATTGTGGCTCGCGGCATTAGCGATCAGTAGTCAATTTTAGGGGCTTGCCGAAAGGCGAACAAAATGCGAAACTGGTCCTCACGAAAGGAGGACATTTCCCATGTCTCTCGCTCAAACGGCTACTGCCGAGCTCAAAGCAGCTCAGGATTATTTCAACCGCTCCACGCGCAATCTGCGCGAAGAGGATTCCACATTCGCACCCGCCGAAGGCATGATGACCATCGCCCAGCAGGTGGCGCATTCGGCTCATACGATTGGCTGGTTTATCGAAGGTGCATTCAGCCCGACGGGCTTCGACATGAACTGGGGCAAACACGCCAAAATCATCATGGCGTATACTTCGCTGGCCGCGGCAAAGGCCTGGTTTGATAAGGAGATTGCAGCAGCCTGCGCAGCAATTGCCGGCAAGTCAGACGAAGAACTGAGCGCCCCGCTGCCACCCGGCCCGATCATGGGTGGAGCCCCGAGAATGGCAATTTTCGGTGCCATCACGGACCACACCGCGCACCACCGCGGAGCGCTGACGGTGTACGCAAGACTGAAGGGCATCGTACCGCCCATGCCGTATATGGAGATGTAAGAAAAGCCTGATTCACACAGTTTCACACCGGAGCCGGTTCGCCAAGGGATGACCTGATCTCGTCGTTGAATCCGCCATTGTCGATCAGGCACCGGATCATGGCAAGGCGGGCATCCCGGAGTCCACCGGTGAAATCATTGCGGAACTGACGGGCAACATGAGTCGCCTGCCGCAATTGCTCAGGATCATAGAACGCCTGAGCAATTGCGGCGCACGCCTTTTTCAGTTGCTCCCGCAGAGCATCCGGGAGTTGTTCGAGGGTTTCCGCTCTCCGGACGATTGGATCTTCAGCCAACTCGACGACCATTTGGAGAAAGGCCGCGACTCCCTCGGGTGCTGTCATGTGTGAAGGGGCCGGCTGAATGCCAGCCCCTTGTGTTTTAGAACTGTACTTTCGGAGCGTTGCGGGCGGCCGGGTCGGTCTTGAAGTACGCGTCTTCCCTCTGGAAGCCCGAGAGCGACGCCACGATGTTGGCCGGGAAAACCACAAGATCCGCGTTGTACTGCTGGACCGACTCGTTGTAGACGCGGCGCGACTGCAGGATACGGTTTTCCGTGCCTTCGAGCGTGTATTGCAGCTGTTTAAAGTTCTCGTTGGCCTTCAGGTTCGGGTAGTTTTCCGAGACCACGAGCAGACGGCCCAATGCGCTGCTCACCTGGTCGTTGGCCGCGATCTTTTCGGAAGGAGTTTTCGCGTTAATCATAGCGGAGCGGGCATTGGCCAGACTCTCCATGACCTGCGTTTCTTCCTTGGCGTAACCTTTGACCGTCTCGACGAGATTGGGAATCAGATCGGCGCGACGCTGCAGGTCGGCATCCACCTGGCTGAACTGCGCGGCGATGCCTTCTTTTTCCCTGGCCAGCTTGTTGCGGGTCCCGACGAACTGGCAACCACCCAGAACTACGGCAAACCCGAGGGCTGCCAGAATGATCATTCCGGTTTTCATGAAAAGCGTCTCCTATTTGGCGAGGACGTCAACAGCGTCGATCACCTTTTCAATCTGAATAATATAACGGCCAAATAAAGGTTCCGGTTCAACTTCCTTCGCCTTGACCTTTTCTTCGCGCAGGTCGAGCAGGGTCAGGAAGGGCGCGGCCTCGATACCGAAGTGACGGCCAGCCGCTTCCACGATCGCGCGGCGGTGAATGGTGGCGGTCACGCCATCGAGCAGCAGCGCATGTCGTATGAGGACGCAGAAGGTAGATACCGATTCGGCCAGCAGGCGGCGAAGGGCATCTTTATCCGACAGCAGTCCCCCGCCCTTCTGCCGCAGGCGCAGGAGTTTGGTGCGCAACTGGCACTCCACCTGGGCGCGGTAAAAGGAGCGGTCGATCTCGAGCGCTTCCACGAGATTCGGACCGTAGAGAATGCGATGGTGGTCGCGGATATCGTGGAATTCGATCGGGAAACAGTCTGTCGATGTTTCCAGTTCGTGTTCGGTGAGCAGCAGCGGCGATGGGTTGCCCTTGTCGCGCCACCAGCGGAAGACAGGTTCCACCGCGCGGAGTTCGGCAGGGGTGATCCGCGTGAGCACGCAGAGGAGGTTGAAGTCGGAGAACTTCTCGTTATAGTCGCCGCTGGCCGCCGAGCCGTAGAGCACGACCGAGACGAGGTTGGAATCGAGCGCTTTGCGGAGTCTTTCGACGATCTGGTCGAGATTAGTTGCCATTCGTTTCCTTTATGGTAATGCCGCGAGACCTGTACTTACCAGTCACTGGAGGCACCGCCGCCACCGGAACTACCGCCGCCAAAACCGCCGAAACCGCCACCGCCACCACCGCCATCGAAACCGCCGAAGCCGCCACCGCGACGACCGCCTCCGCCGCCATTGAGCAACTGGCCGAGCAACATACCGGTGAGGAAGTTACCGATCCCTCCACCTCCTCCACCGTAGCCACCACCACCCCGCCGAATGAGCGAGAGGAGGAAGACAATTCCGATGATGATAAAGGGCCAGGGGATGGAGCCGCCCGGGGTCTCACGAACAGGCCTGCGATAGGACTGAGGCGGAGGAATCTGAACGTTCTGATCCTTTGCAATGGTTTCGCCCAGGTGCACCGCCGCCGCAATCATGGCCGCGCCGTATTGCCCTGCGCGAAGAGCCGGCCGCATGTCTTCCAGGAGAAGGCCGGACATGCCGTCAGGGACCGCACCGCCGAGGCCGCCACCAACTTCGAGTCGGCTCTTGCGATCGCCGATGGAGAGGAGCAGCATCGCGCCGTTGTCTTTCTTCTTCTGTCCGACGCCCCACGCTTTGAAAATGTCGATGGTGACGTCTTCAATCGGCTCGTTGTTGAGCGATTGAATGGTCACGAAAGCGAGTTGTGCGCTGGTGGCCTGTTCGACGCGCGTCGCGTAGTCTTCGAGTTCAGCCCGGCTCTGCGGGTCTATGACGCCGGCGAAGTCGCTGACGTAGCCGCCCTGCGGTTTGAGGGCTTTCCAGTCCGTAGCAAATGCCGGCGCAAGAAGGAGCAGGAAACTCGCAGCGAGACGGGGCAGACGTGACATGGACACTACCTAGTGTAACGGGCGGAGATTGTCGTTGGTTCGTTGTTTCCGATTTCTGCGATACTGTGGGGCGGCAGGCACACGGCACCGACGGCGAGAGGGGGCGGAATGCCTCGCGATTTGCAGAACGTCATTGGAGCGACCTGTCAGGTCCGGACCGCTGGTGGGAACAAGGCGGACCCGCAGAGTCCAATGGCTGGTGGGGTTTCGTGACCGACACCGGCCCGGAGGAGCAACGCTGTTTTCGATTCCGCACATCCGGTGCCCGAGACGCTGCGGCGGATTTCGACAATGTGGCATACGCAAAACGTTGACCGGCAGCCCGGTCCCTGACGCTCCGATGGAACGCGGTCGGGCTCGGAATCGAATGGGTGGAGGTAGTTTAACCCGAACTCGTTTTCCTGGCTCTGGTAGTTACTGGCGATCTCAACAGCGACGGCAGTTTGCAGTGTTTATTTGAGTAACAAAACTAAAACAAAATTTCCTGTTTTTGTTGTTGACAAGGCGAAGCGGCAGGCGTAATTTGGAGGTATCACTGAAGAAGGAGGTGGTCCAGAAAAATGAGTTCCTGTAGTAGACCGCGTGAGGTGGCCGAATGCTGAATCGACCGTTGTTATCGCTGCAGGTTTCGTTGTCAGTGACGAGACCATCTTCCTGTGGACCGGTTGCTTCGTCGCGGACGCTGTAACTGCCTCCAGTTAAAAGGCTACCGAACCCCCGCAAGCGCGCTGCAAGCTGTGGCGCGAACTGCGGGGGTTCGTCATTTACAGGCCTGTGTTAAGATGAAGTTTCCTGAGAGGTCAAGAAATGAAAGCTGGAATTCACCCCGCCTACAATGAGGTGAACGTAGTCTGCGCCTGCGGACACACGTTCCGCACGAGAACCACCAACAAGACCGACATCCGCGTCGAAATCTGCTCGAACTGCCATCCGTTTTTCACGGGTAAGCAGAAGCTGATCGATACGGCCGGTCGCGTGGACAAGTTCGAAAGAAAGTACAAGCAACAGCGCGCCGAAAAGGCCGCTGGCCTTGCTGCCAAGTAAGACAGAGAGATTTACGGGTTCAAAAGAAAAAGGGCGGCTACCTTCGGGTAGCCGCCCTTTTTAGGGTCTGCGGAGGAGGTTTATTGCTTCGCGGTCGCGCCGGAGCCAGCGGCGGCCTTGCGGCTTGCCTTGAGCTGCTGCTGAGCTTTCTGGCGCTCGGTGCGCCATGCGTCATAGGCCGGTTTCTGCGCGTCGGTTAACACCGCGCGGATTTCATCCACCTGTTCCTGTTGAATCTTGTCGCGCAAAGGGCGTTCTTCCCTGCGAATCTCATCGAACTTCTTCTTCGTATCGTCGAGAATCTTCGAGACGGCAGCCTGCTGCTCGGCATTCACGCCGACTTTCTGGACCATTTCCGCCATGTAGCGCGTGCGTAACTCAGCCATGGTCCGGGGTGCAGCGACAGCGGGGACGGAAGCCTTCACAGTGTAGAGCCGGTTCGATGCCACGCCGACGGCAATGCCGCTGGCAAAAACCAGAACGAGGTAGAGAATTGCGCTGAGGCGAGTGCGGGGCATAGTGACTATTGCTCCAGATCGGAAATACGTTCCACCTGGAGCGGTTCGAGATCCGAAACATGATCCGCTGCGAGTGCCTGGATATAGGCAGAACCGTCGAATGAGACGCCGGACTGGCTGGACGAAGCAGCCAGAAGGGCCATCAGCACGGAAGCACTGAGGGCGGCAGTCACGAGGGCCTTGGCCACACGGCTGAAAACCGTTGAAGAAGCCTCACGTGCCTCAATCTTTGCCCATAAAGAGGGCATGAAGTTCACCGAAGGATCGGGATCCGGACAGGCTGCGCGATAGGCATGAAGAAGGTTGTCCAGACATTCATTGTCATCGCCACCGCCAGTTGAGGTGTTCCATTCGCCGTTCGTCATAAAGCCAATCTCTGCCTTTATCTTAAACCTTCTGCAGCCCGTCACCTGAAGAGGCGACGTCTTGCCTCTCAGTGGTTACGCCCTTCATGTTTTTTAATACTCGCTGTCGCGCACGAAAAAGGCGCACTTTGAGCGAGTTTTCGTTCACATGATAAATCTTTTCCAGTTCTTTCAGCGACAGGCCCTCTACTTCCTTTAGTGTCAGCAGGATACGATCTTCTTCGGAAACTGAGGCGAGCAGGCCCTGCACCATGTCCCGAACACGGTGCTTTTCACCTTCTTCGACCTGCGCCTTCGAGCCGGCTGCGGCGTCCGCCATCAGGACCTGTTGTTCAGAGAGGTCCGACATGCGGGATTCGGGGCGGCGCTTGCTTTTGCGCAGGTAATCGTAGGAAGCGTTAACGGTCAGACGGTAGAGCCAGGGTTCGAAAACCTCGGGGGTACGCAGTTGATCGAGTGAAAAATAGAGACGGAGAAAGACCTCCTGCGCGACGTCTTCGACGTCTTCCGGGCGTCCGATGAGGCGCGAGATGGTCCCCAGGATACGGCGACGATACGCAGTCACGACCTGATTGAAGGCGCTTGCGTCTCCACGCTGGGCACTTTGCAGGAGTTCGAATTCAACCAGCATGTTTAACCAGCATCGGCAAGGCGCGACTTCGGCTCGGCAACTATCATCCGTTCTATAAGATTACAGGGGTTTGAACCACTGTGCCATAGGAAAGCGCGGGAGTGGGCGCGGGGGGTGTCAATTGTCGTAAAGATTCCGCAAGGTCAGGGCGGCATGCAGAGTCTGCGACGTCCAGGTTTGCTGGCCGGTGCTACCGCGCTCAGCGCAACATGTGTTCGTACCATCCGGTAATGCCGCCGTTGGCAGCAACAACGATCAGCGCCGCAGCCCCCATGAATGAGGCAAAGGGGAAATAGTGAGTGGCCGGGTCTTTGCGGGTGATCTTCAGATAAGCCAGCCCAATCACGGAACCAGCCACAGAGGCAAGCAGAAGAGTCACCACGACACCGCTCAGCCCCAGGAAGGCTCCCATCATGGCGATCATTTTGACGTCCCCGAAGCCGAGATACTCCTTCTGTTTGATCTTTTCGAAACACCAGCCGAGGAACCACATGGCCCCGGATGGGATGAGGGCTCCGGCCAGGGCCTCCCCCAGAGAAATGAAGCGCAGGCCCAGGTGCATACCGAACAGATCGACAAAGAGGCCAAACAGAGTCGGCGGAAGGGGCACGAACAGGGATAGTGCGAGGCCGGCGAAGAACCCTCCTATGGTGAATTCGTCGGGCAGAAGCAGGGTCTCGAGGTCGCTGAAGATCAGGCCGATCATAAAGGCGGCAAAAAGGCAGTCTTTGGCTGCGGTGAGATTCGGGCCGCTATGGGCAACGAACCAGGCAAAGAACAGGCCGGTGAGGAGTTCGACTGCCGGGTAGGTCCACGAGATTTTCTCCTGACAATGGCGGCAGCGACCGCGCAGCAGCAGGAAGCTGAGAACCGGAATATTGTCATACCAGGCGATCGGCTGATTGCACGCCGGACAGGCCGAGCGCGGCCGGACAACGGAGAGGTTGCACTGCCGGAATTCGACCGGATGATCCTCGGCGATGAAGCGAACGCTTTCCACTCCGACTCCACGGGTCCGGATAAACGCATTGATCCGCGCTTCGAGCTGACTTTGATCCGGTAAAACGGCGGCCCTCGACACGACAGTCAGGACTTTGCCGTCCAGTCGCGCAGGCTCGGTGGCCTGGAACCATTCGTCATATTTGGAGGCGTCCGGCGTTCGGGCGAAGTGGTTTATTACTAGATCCCAGGGGGTGTGGGTCCAGCGATAGATGCAGACGTTAAGAAAGCTGCCGATCAGGAGACCGAACAGGCCGGCGATTACGGCATACAGGGCGGTTTCCGTCATGCGAGGACCTTTCGGTAGGCAGCCAGCGTTGCGTTTGCCATGTGGCTCACAGTGAAGCGGTTGACTACTGCTTCGCGGGCGGCTTGGCCCAGTTTCTGACAAAAGGCGGGGTCCAGACGGCGCATGGCCGTGGCGACGAGATTGGCTTCGTTTTGCACGAGGATGCCAGTCACGCCGTCTTCGATCAGTTCCGGGATGCCACCCACGCGACTGGCGATCACCGCAACTCCGGAGGCCATACCGAGCAGGATACCGGAACCGAGCCCCTCGGACTGAGTCAGGTAGACCAGCGCGCGGCAGTGTGGCAGATCTTGCTCCAGATTCTTCGACTGGACGAGAGGCAGGCCCGCCAGTACAGCGGCCTCTTCCGCCAGCGCGAGACCTTTGGCGGGGTCGAGCGTGTAGGGAGTCAGGATAGTTTCACCGGTTGAAGGGTTTGCGGGTACCTCCACACCGTCATAGACGATATCGATGCGGTTTTGGTCGATGCCGACGGCAACCAATTCTCCGGCAACGAATTTTGAGACTGCCAGGAAGCGGCTGACACGGCGGTAC
This sequence comes from uncultured Acidobacteriia bacterium, assembly GCA_903875575.1. Classification (GTDB taxonomy): domain Bacteria; phylum Acidobacteriota; class Terriglobia; order Bryobacterales; family Bryobacteraceae; genus BOG-234. The sequence goes on from CAIQWJ010000052.1 coordinate 142,744, forward strand.
TTCCAGCGAGACCCGGCGGAGGTGCGGATGGGAAAAGCGACGCGGCGGGAGACGATCAGCGGCACGCGGGAGAAAAGGGCCGCCCAGGTGTGACTGCGGGAATCGTGGGCATGGACGAGATCAAAGCGGCGGGATTGATGTGCCACGCGGAGCACACGCAGGGGCTGGCAGGGCAGGCTTCGTTGTTCGGCCATGCGGAGCAAGGGGCCGTCTTCGCGCGCGAGCAGGAGGGACTCGTGACCGGCTGCGATGAGCGCCTGATGGAGGCGCAGAACCTGCCACTGACCGCCGCGCATTTCGCGCCCGCTATCGAGGTGCAGAATCCTCATTTGGCCAGTTCCCGCGCCTTGGCATATTTCATGAAGGTGTAGAAGGCGGCCAGACCGGCGATGACGAAACCATGCATGCCGTCGAGAAAGCCGAACTGGAGGATGAAGGAACGGAAGAAAGTCCACGGCGGATCGATCACGAGACGGCTGAAGGGGATTGGTTTGCGGGCGGCGGCGAGGGATTGCGCTGCAAGGGTGGTGTAGCGATCGAGAGTGGTGAGGTGTTGGGAGAGCGTGTCGCAGGTGAAGTGGAGCAGGTCGGAATTGAGTTGCCCGACGGAGCCTGTGGTTTGCACGCTTTCATGAACGAAGTCGCCTTTCCACGCCGCGCGGTCGCGATGGTAGAGGCGAATTTTGCGGTCCGGGTACCACCCGCTGTGGCGAATCCAGCGACCGAGGTAGCGCGCGAGACGCGGCATGGTCCAGGCGTCGAATGACGGCCCTTGCAGGCGCACCGCAGCGATCTCAGCGGACAGAGCCGGTGTCAGTTCCTCGTCCGCGTCAAGGGAGAGTATCCACTCATGGGAAGCGCTGGCCGCGGCAAAGTTTTTCTGGGCCGCGTAGCCACGCCAGGGTTCTTCGAGAACGCGGGCACCGAGACTGGCGGCGATTTCGCGGGTGCGGTCCGAGGAGCCGCTATCGACAACGACGATTTCATCGACACAACCGGCGAGACTGAGGATGGCGCGGGCGATGTTGCGCTCCTCGTTGAGCGTGACGATGGTGGCCGCGAGCTTCATTGGATCGGGCATCGGGATCAATCGTTGATAGGCGAGATGCAGAAGCAGAGCACGAAGATGATCAGGGCGAGGACGCCAAGCTGAATCCTGCCGGTTCCGATTTTCGCGTTGTCAAACACCGGGGGATGCTTGCGGGCAAAGAAGAACAGGAGTACAGCCCACAGCCACCAGCCGTTCCACACCCGCCCCAGGGGCAACAGCATTACGAGAAAGGCGTAGGTGATCCATTTGTGCATACGGCCCAGCAGCGCGTAGACGATATGACCACCATCCAGTTGTCCTGCGGGAAGCAGATTCATCGCCGTAGCGAACATACCGACCCAGGCCGCGCGCGCGATGGGGTGGAGATAGATGTCCGCGGCGGGAACTCCCGGAAAGACGATCTTCTGCGCCAGCCACTGCAGCGCGGGGACACCAAGCTGGAGAGTTCCCTGGTTATTGATGCCGGGCAGCACGCGGGAGAAGGCGAGGCCGATGAACAGCGCGGGCACGAGGAAGACAAAACCGGCGAGGGGGCCCGCGGCGCCAATATCGAAAAGAATCCGCTTGGTCGGAATGTGCGAACGGATACGGATGAAAGCTCCGAAAGTGCCGGTTACGGGCATCGGCGAGGGCAGGAAGAAGGGCAGGGTGGCATCGACGTTGTACCAGACGCACGCGACGTAGTGACCCATTTCATGAGCCATCAGGATAGTGAGAAGAGTCAGTGAAAACGGCAGACCATCGAGGAACAGCGCGGGGCTGCGGAGGCCGGTGGTGAAGACTTCGGTGAGGCGTTCGAGATCGACAAACGGCAGGCCGTGGCGGAAGTTGAACATCATGTGCGCGCCGACCAGGGTGGTAGTGAACAGGGTCAGGATGAAGAGGAGGACGTGTAGCCAGACTCGTTGCGGGGGAGAGTCTTCGTCGTCAGCATCGAAGGCGCGGGTGAGGGGAGGGGCTTCAAAACGGAAATGCGCCGGGACGGTGGGCAGGATGTGAATCGGCACGACTCGGTCGCGATTATCGGGAGCTACGGGGACGGAATCGCCCCGAACGGGCACGTCCCGGACGGAATCTGAAGCCGCGCCGGTGGTCGGATCTTCTGGAAACACAAAAAGAGGAGGTCCCGCGAGGTTCGCGCGGGCGAAGTTTAGTGCAGCGTCTGCAGTTCTTTACCGGGCTTAAAGCGGACGGCCTTCCCCGGAGGGATGGAAACTTCCGCGCCGGTGCGCGGGTTCCGGCCAATGCCCGTCTTGCGGGGCTTGACGGTGAAGACGCCGAAGCCTCGAAGTTCAATGCGGTCACCCTGTTCGAGGGCGCGCTTCATCTTGCCGAAGACGGTTTCCACGGCCATTTCGGCCTTCGTTTTCGTGATTCCGGTTTTGTTGACGACTTCGTTAATGATGTCTAGCTTAATCAAGACGTCCCCCAGTTTTGCCACCAGTGCAAAACCCAGACAAACCGATGATAGTATTGGAGTTAGTAAAAAGTCAAGGGCGTTGCCGGTTCAGAAACCGGCAACGCCCTCTTTTTTGATCAATTTTGCCGCAAGTCCCGGGCTAAAACGAGAACAACGGGATGCCCGGAGCCGGGACTGGTTCGGGCTCGGCTTCCGCAACGCCGCCCGCACCGGCCGTCACCGCTTCCTTGACTTCGGCGGGAACGGGGCTCAACTGGCGGTAATACAGGCCGGTTTCACCCAGATAAACCTCCAGATCGGAAGGCTTTGGCAGGCTGCCCTGGATCAGGGCTTCAGAAAGCGGATCCTCAATGAACTTCTGGAGGGCCCGGCGCAGAGGACGCGCTCCGTAGTTCCGGTCGCCACAGGTTTTCTCGAGAATATATTTCGAGGCATCCACGTTGAGGCGAATGGAAATCTGCTTGGGCTCAAGGTTTTTGTTGATGCCATCCACCAGCAAGTCGATGATTTTCAGCAGATCCGGATCGGTCAGGGACGTGAAGAGAATGATGTCGTCGAGGCGGTTGAGGAATTCCGGATTGAAGGACCGTTTGACTTCGGCCCGCACCTGATCTTCCACCTTGGAGGCGGCACCTTCCACCTGTGGCACCGAGAAGCCGAGATTGCCCTTCTTCTCAAGCAAACGCGCACCAATGTTGGAGGTCATGATAATGATGGTGTTCTTGAAGTCGATCTGGTTGCCCAGACCGTCCGTCAACTGGCCATCTTCAAAGACCTGCAGCAGGATGTTGAAGATATCCGGGTGAGCCTTTTCGATTTCGTCGAGCAGGATGATGGAATAGGGCGCGCGCTTCACGCGTTCGGTCAACTGACCGCCCTCTTCATAACCCACGTAGCCGGGAGGCGAACCGATCAACTTGGAAACGGCGTGCTTCTCCATGTACTCGGACATGTCGAAGCGAATGAGGTTCTTTTCGCTGCCATGCAGGAATGCGGCCAGCGCGCGTGCGACTTCGGTCTTGCCGACGCCGGTCGGTCCCAGGAACAGGAACGAGCCAGCCGGGCGGTTGGAGGCCTTGAGGCCGGCACGTGAGCGACGGATGGCGCGCGCCAGAACGGAAATTGCCCGTTCCTGACTGACGATCCGCTTGTGCAGTTCCTCTTCAATGCGGAGGAGCTTGGAGATCTCCTCTTCCTTGATGGCGGTCATGGGAACGCCGGTCCAGCGCGCCACCACTTCTTCGATGTCGTCTTTGGTTACGACGCCGGTGGAAGTGTCGTCGAGGTTGTACTTTTCGCGCAGGATGCGCATGTTTTCGCGCTCTTTGCGTTCTTCGTCCGAGTAGAAACGCGCCTTTTCGAACTCGTGATTGGCGATGGCGTTTTCCATGCGGTTCACGATGAACTTGATGCGCTTCTGGATGTCGGCCAGGTCGGCTGGCAGAGTGGTCTGGCGCAGCTTGACACGGGCACCAGCTTCGTCGATCAGATCGATGGCCTTATCCGGCAGGAAACGGTCGGGAATGTAGCGGTTGGACGCTGAGACCGACGATTCAATCGCCTCATCGGTATAGCTGACCGCATGGAACTTTTCGTAGCGGTCTTTGATGCCGTACATGATCTTGACGGCGTCGGATTCCGTGGGTGGCGGCACTTTCACGGCCTGGAAGCGGCGTTCGAGCGAGCGATCCTTCTCAATGGACTTGCGGAATTCGGCGGGTGTGGTGGCTCCGATGCACTGAATCTCGCCGCGAGAGAGCGCCGGCTTCAGGATATTGGCGGCATCAAGCGAACCTTCGGCGGAACCCGCGCCAACAAGGGTGTGCAGTTCGTCGATGAAGATGATGGCGTTGGGGTTTTCCATCAGCTCCTTCATGATGGTCTTCAGGCGCTCTTCGAACTGGCCGCGATATTTGGTGCCAGCGACGATGAGCGAGAGATCGAGGGCGAGAATGCGTTTGTCGGCCAGGAAGGATGGCACGTCGCCATCGGCAATCTTCTGGGCGAGACCCTCGACGATGGCAGTCTTGCCGACGCCGGGTTCACCGATCAGCACGGGATTGTTCTTCGTGCGGCGGCAGAGAATCTGCACGACGCGTTCGACTTCGCTGTCGCGCCCGATGAGGGGGTCGAGCGAAGTGTCCATGGCGGCCTGTGTCAGGTCGCGGGAGAACTCCGCCAGCAGGGAGCTTTCCTTTGGGCGGTTGGCGGAGACCTTTTCCGATTGGGTGCGCTGCAACTCTTCGCGGATGGAAGAGAGGCGGAGTCCGCGCTCGTGCAGAATCTCGGCGGCGAAACATTTTTCTTCGCGCAACAGACCGAGCAGCAAATGTTCGGTACCGATGTGCTTGTGATTCAGCCGCTCGGCTTCTTCCGCACCATAGGCGAGAACGCGTTTGCATTCATGGCTGAGGGGCAGATCGACCGACGTGGAAACCTTCTCCCTGGCAGTCGTGTGGCCTTCAATCTGCTTGCGAATCGAATCCACTGCGGCATGAGACCGCAGGAACCGGTTGGCCAGCTGTTTGTCTTCGCGCAACAAGCCGAGAAGCAGATGCTCTGTCTCGATGTAGGGGCTGCCGAACTGGCTGGCCTCATACCTCGCGAAGAAGATCACTCGCCGGGCTTTTTCCGTATATCGCTCAAACATATTAGGACGCTCCTGTACTCCCGGTTCAATCCCGGCACGATGCCGGGTCATTCAGTAAAGCGACGGTCAGTGCGCTCCTGCTCCAACACCCCTGAACCGCTGCAATCTGGTCCACTACTATTAAAGATACTCCGCGCCTGCCTTCGGATGCAAAAGGCTTTTCGGAAATCGCCATTGCGCTTACGTCAAATTACAAGACCAGCGCTCCGTTGGTCCCCGGCACAGCAAGTGGACGAAGCGCGCCGCCTTCCAGTTTCAGAACTCGTCCGCAGGAACCGGCAAATCGCACGTTGTGCGTCACGAGAATCGAAGTCAGGTTTCGACTTCGTCGCAAATCCCCCAGCAGCGCAAAAATTTTTTCGCCCGTTCGCTCATCCAGATTCCCGGTTGGCTCGTCCGCCAGCAACAAAGAGGGATCGCCCACCAACGCACGTGCGATGGCCACGCGCTGCTGTTCGCCGCCGGAAAGTTCTCCCGCGCGATGTTCCGCCCGATCCGCCAAACCTACCTCATCGAGCCTTTCTTTCGCCTCCCTTAAAGCCTTCGTCCGCGCTTCGCCCCGCACCAGACGCGGCAACATGACGTTTTCCGCGCAGGTGAATTCCGCCAGCAAATGGTGCTGTTGCCAAACATAACCAATTTCCCGATTGCGGAACCCGGCGACCTCCGCCTCCGACATCGACGCAATATCGCGTCCCCGGAACCACACCGCGCCGCTCGTCGGCCGATCGAGTCCCGCAATCAGGTAAAGGAGCGTGCTTTTGCCCGCCCCGCTTTCTCCCATCACGGCAAGTTGTTCGCCCTCATGGACTTCCAGCTCCAACTCCCGGAAAACCGCGAGTTCGCCCGCGCCTGAGACCTGGAGCGATTGCGCTCCATTGGGATAGATCCTGGTCAATTTCTCGATTCGGATCATCGGCACTATATGCGTTGGCGAGACCAAACGTCAGTTTATCGTTGTATGGGTGACATATCGGCACGCGCATGGATTGTGAGAGACAAATGTCAGAAGGTTTGCGATAGGCTGAGAAGTTCATGTTGAACTGGCTTGTCATTGGAATCGGAGATATCACAACGAAGCGGGTGATCCCGGCGATCCTGGCCGAACCTCGCAGCAGTTTTCGTGGCGTCCTTACGCGAAACCCGGCTAAGGCCGCTGACTATCCCGACGTGAAGGCGTTTACTTCAATAGAGGCGGCGCTGGGGGATGCCGAAATCGATGCGGTGTATGTAGCTTCTCCTGTGGCCTTTCACGCGCAGCACGCGATGGCGGCGCTGCGGGCCGGCAAACATGTCCTGTGCGAGAAACCGACCGCTATGAATTACGGGGAAGCCGAAGCGATGGCTGCGACCGCCGAGGAATGCGGGCGACTTCTGGCTGTGGCGTTCTACCGGCGGCTCTACCCTAAGCTGATTCGGGCGAAACAATTGATGGGCGAGGGGGCGATTGGCACGCCGGTGCTGGCAGAAGCCAACTATCACGGGTGGCTGGAGAGCGAAGAGCGTGGCTGGCTGCGCGATCCGGCATTGGCGGGTGGCGGGCCGCTTTACGATACGGGATCTCACCGGATCGACGCGATGAATTTCCTTTTTGGAGCCCCGCTCACGGCGACAGGACTGCGCTCAAACGCAGTACACCGGATGGAAGTAGAGGATTCCGCCAGCGTGTTGATCGGCTACGCGGACGGCGTGCGGGGGATTGTGGATGTGCGTTGGAATTCGCGGGTGATACGGGATCAGTTCCGGGTGGTGGGAACGGAGGGCGAACTGAATCTGGATCCGCTCAACGGGCCGGAGCTGCGAGTGATTACAAAGGCGGGAACCCACACCGAACATCTGCCTGCGCATCCCAATGTTCATTACCCGATGGTGGAGAACTTTGTGAACGCGGCACTGGACGGCGGGGTGCCGGCCTGCGTCGGGCGTGAGGCAATCCGGACGGATTGGGTGACTGCGAAGGTTATGGCGAATCAGCGGTAGGCCGGGATACCCGTGATGCGTTCGCCGATGACCAGAGCGTGGATGTGATCTGTGCCTTCGTAGGTTTTGACGGTTTCGAGATTGCAGAGGTGGCGCATGACGGAATACTCGCCGGTTATGCCATTGGCACCGAGGAGATCCCGACTCTGGCGAGCGCAATCGAGCGCGATGGCCACGTTGTTGCGCTTCAGCATGGAAACGTGCGCGGCTTCGAGGCGACCCGCGTCTTTGAGCCTGCCGCAATGCAGGGCGAGCAACTGGGCCTTGGTGATTTCGGTGATCATGCCTGCGAGTTTTTCCTGCACCATCTGATGGCCGGCGAGCGGTTTGCCATCGAACTGTTTTCGGGTAACCGTGTAGGAGCGGGCGGTTTCGAAACATCCCATCGCCGCGCCGATCACGCCCCAGCCAATGCCGAAGCGCGCCTGGGTGAGGCAGGCGAGAGCGGCTTTGAGACCCCTCGCTCCCGGCAGAATGGCGGAGGCTTTGAGGCGGCAATCGACCATGGCCAGACTGGAGGTTACCGAGGCGCGCATGGACAACTTATCGTGAATTTCGTGCGTGGTGAAACCAGTGACCTCACGATCGATGAGGAAGGCCTGAATTCCGTCCTCGGTTCGCGCCCAGACGACGGCGACATCGGCAACCGAGCCGTTTGTGATCCAGGTCTTCTCGCCGTTCAGCACCCAGCCGGAACCATCGCGAACAGCAGTGGTGCGCATAGCGGCGGGATTGGAGCCGAAGTCGGGTTCCGTCAGACCAAAACACCCGATGGCCTGTCCGGAACAAAGGCGCGGCAGCCAGCCGGATTTCTGCTCCTCTGACCCGAACTGCAGGATGGGATACATGACGAGGGCGCTTTGAACGGAGGCGAAACTGCGAAGGCCCGAATCGCCGCGTTCCAGTTCCTGCATCACCAGGCCGTATTCGACGTTGTTCATGCCGGCGCAGCCATAGCGCTCAGATTCCGGTCCGAGACTGGCTCCGAGAAAGCCGAGTTGCGCCAGTTCAGGAATCAACTGAGTGGGGAAAACACCATCGCGATAGCAATCGCGAATGACAGGCAGGACGCGCTCATCGACAAAACGGCGAGCAGTCCCGCGGACGAGGAGTTCCCCGGTGGAGAGCTGTGAATCGAAGAGAAGATAGTCGACACCGGGAAAGCCCATGGCAGATTTCAGTCTACTGTAAGGCGACAGCACCGATAAGACGCCTTCATCCAACTCTCCTCAATCAGCATAAACAAGTCCGGAACGGCTATAATGGATCATGCGTTATTGTGACCTCCGGGCGAAAGAGGCGGCAGCGGGAGGCCCGGAACAAACAGCATGAATTCTCTGATCTGGCTGGCGCTCTCGTCATTTGTACTGTCGCTCATTCTGACGCCCATTTTCAGGGATATCTTTCGTTCTTACGGCGTTGTTGACCAACCGGATCAGAATCGTAAAATCCACAAGTACCCGATTCCACGCGTAGGGGGAATGGCAATTGCCGTTTCCTATGCGGCATCGTACTTCATTGTTCAGTGGCGAACCGGAATTCTCGACAGCTACGACCTGAGCCTGGTATGGAAGATACTACCGGCCGCCAGTACGATCTTTCTGGTGGGAGTGATCGATGATCTGTGGGGACTCAGGCCGTGGCAGAAGCTTGCGGGTCAACTGGTGGCGGCCGGCATAGCATGCAACAGTGGCATTCTGGCGGTCGACGTGGTGGGTCTGCACGTACAGGCGTGGTGGACGATTCCTGTCACCGTTTTCTGGTTATTAGCCTGTACGAACGCCTTCAATCTGGTGGATGGGATGGATGGACTGGCAACCGGAGTCGGCATGTTCGCCACGCTGACGATGTTTGTCTCGGCCCTGATGCAGAAGAACCTGGCACTGGCGATAGCGACGGTACCGCTGGCGGGCTGCCTGATTGGCTTTCTGTGTTACAACTTCAATCCGGCGACGATTTTTCTGGGCGATTCCGGCAGTCTGACCATCGGATTCCTGCTGGGGTGTTTCGGGATCATCTGGACGGAGAAGTCAGCCACTCTGCTGGGAATGATGGCACCGCTGATGGCGCTCTCGCTGCCGCTGCTCGATGTGGGTCTCGCCATCTTCCGGCGTTTCCTGCGACACCAGCCGATTTTTTCGGCCGATCGCGGACACATCCATCACCGGCTGCTGGACCGGGGGATGTCCCCGAAAAAAGCAGCTATCCTGTTGTACGGAATCTGCAGCATTGTAGCGGTGTTCTCACTGCTGACAAGTGTGGTTCATAACAATGCGGTTTCGAGCGTCATTGTGCTGCTTTTCTGCGCGGTGGCATGGATAGGAATTCAGTATCTTGGCTATACGGAGTTTTCGCTGGCGGGCAAGATGCTGTTCGGTGGGGGCTTGCAGCGCAATCTGAAGGCGGAGCTCGATCTGGGCGCGCTGCGGAAGACATTTGAAGCGGCGAAGACGGCCAGCGAATGCGCCGGCCTTGTGGAACAGTCATCAGGAAAGTTTGGCTTGATTGCCACGCACATGCGAATTGCGGGCGAGGATTTCGAGGGACCGGCGGAATCGGCGGGCTCGCTGTGGACCGCACGGGTTTCGATCGCGGAGGGGGACTGGATCGACTTTGCGCGGGTCTCGGACTCCGGTACCGGGTCAGTATTATTTCTGGATGTTGTGGCGACCAGTCTGAGAGCCCGGATTCCGCAACTGGACAAACCCCATACGCGGGTTACGCTGAGTGCCCGCTAACATGCAGAACCGGTCCGCCGACACGAAAATGCGAGCTTGCCTCCCATGAGATTGCTACCCGAACGCGTTTCCGTTCTGCTGCTCACCGAGTTTCTGCTTTCCCTGGCATCGTTTGTCACCGCGCAGTATCTGGCTTTTGGCGTGGTGGGATTCTTCGAGGGCGAGATCTGGGGTTTGCTGGCGGCGGCAGTCAGCGTAGTAGCCGGCGGTTTCCTGAGTGGACTCTATCAGAATCTTCGCTGGAAATCCCGGGTGGCCCTGATTCTGCAGATCTGCGGCGTATTCGGCATCGTACTGGTCATCCAGGGGCTGCTGGTCTATGCTCAATCTCCGTTCCAGGTGGCCCGCGGCGTGATGTTGACGGGAGTCGGCCTGAACCTCATTGTGATGGTGGGCTGGCGAATTAGCTACGCGGCATTACTGAAGAAGATATTCGACACGCAGGCGGTCCTGTTTCTGGGCGTGGACGATGTTGTGTGTGAAATTGCCTCAAATTTGGAGAACAGGCCTGAACTGGGCCTCACGGTAGCCGGATTTCTTTCTGACGCACATGGAGTGGGAACGCCGATTGCAGGAGGCGGCTGCGTGGAAGGTGGAATTGACGATCTGGCAATTGTGACTGAGAGATTACAGGTGCGGCGCATCGTGGCGGGCATGGAGGAAATGCGGAGGCGGCTGCCTGTGGCCGCATTGATGGCCGCAAAGAAGAAAGGCATTGCTGTAGAGGAAGCCGGCGGGGCATATGAGACGGTTTGCGGTCGCGTTTGCTCCCGAACCTTTCGCCCTTCGCAACTGGTATTCGCCAATGAGATGGCGGTACGGCCTGGCGCGATGGCTCTGCAGTCGATCTATTCGAATCTTGCTGGCCTGGTGGCGTTTGTTTGCGCGGTGCCGATTCTCGCCGTTGCAAGGGTGGCGATCCGCCTGACATCGCCCGGATCAGCTGTGCTGTCGGAGTGCTACGCGGGACAGAATGGCATTCCATTTTTTGCCAGCCGGTTGCGCTGTTGCCGGATAGACGACACGGAAAGAGTGACGGCTGTGGGACGCTGGATTCGGGCGCTGCATCTGGAGTATCTGCCGCGAATTGGCAGCGTGGTGCGGGGAGAGATGTCGCTGGTGGGACCGGCGCCGGTTCGCATCGAATTCGCCGAACACCTTTCGGCGATGATTCCTGTCTACCGACAGCGCTTATCGGTGAAGCCTGGACTAACGGGTTGGACGCAGATCCAGATGGTGGAAACTGAACTCCCTGACATCATTCGGGAAGTGGAGACAGACCTCTACTACACGAAGCATCTGTCGGTGGCGCTGGACGCCTACATACTTCTTCATGCACTTCGGGAAGTACTACCCTTGACTGAGGGATAGAACCGAAACCCTCGGTTCCGACGAGTGAATCCGCCTAAAAACAACGCCCCCTCGATCCGATAAGGGAGGTATGGAAATGACCTCATTAGTGTCGCGGATTCGCGGATGGAAAGCCGAATTAGACGATGTTCTGGAGGGTTGCGTATCCCAACCGAGCGAAGTCAGCTCCCCTGAGTGGTACGCAGGCCTGGCAGTGAGTCCGGCGTCTTTCAGCAGGCAGCTTGCCGATATGCAGGTTTCTTTACAGCGCGCCAATGCACCGCAATGCACGAGTGATCAGGCAGAGCTGATTCCGATGCCTGCGCGAAAGATCACATAGTCCGGGTGGGGTTGCCGCCGGAGGTTGCACTACACAACCCCGGCTGTTTGGATCTAGACTGGAGCGATGACAATCCTGCCCCTCCGACGTAACTCGTGTTTCAGTGCGACCGCCACTGGATGCCTTCTTGCCTGTTCACTTATGAACATTTCAGTCATGAATGCCCAGACAGCCGCGGTAAAGACGGCGCAGGCACCCAATGCTGGCAAGGTATTTGATAAGACGCTGACCAACACAGAAAAAGAATTCGTATCACTGGTGGAAGCCATGCCTGCAGACAAGTTCGGGTTCGCGCCCACGGCCGGGAAATTCGATGGCGTCAGAACCTTTGCGCTGGAGGCGAAACATGCCGCGTTCGTCCTGAATGAGATTTCCTCGGCGATGCTGGGAGAGAAGAATCCATCGACAACAGGGCCAAGTGAGAACGGTCCGGAGAATCTCACCAGCAAGGAACAGATCGTCAAATACGTGAAAGATGCCTTCGCTTATGCGCACAAGGCCGTCGCGACCCTGACGAATGCCAATTTGATGGGGGAGACGGTGGACCCGTTCGACCCTAAGGGCAAACGCACCCGTGTGGATTCGGCTGGCATCCTGATGTGGCACACATTCGATCACTATGGCCAGATGGTGGAGTACGCGCGCATGAATGGGATCGTACCGCCGGCCAGCCAGTAGCCGGTCGGAGGCATCATACCCCCCGGCCCCGTGCGGAGATGCCGGCAGTATCGCACCAGAAGCACGCCATCCCGACTGGTCCTCCACTTTACCCAGCCGCACGTGCTCCCCCCGCCGTTGCTATCTTGGAAGTATTCATGGCATTCTCCGATTCATTCTTCGCCGCGAAGTTCGGCATCACGCAGCACGACCTGGAGAGCTATCTCTCCGACGCGCTGTCGCGCGGCGGAGACTACGCCGACCTCTACTTCGAATACCTCGCGACCAGTTCCATCAGCATTGATGAATCCATCGTGAAGAGCGCCACGCAGGGCGTTTCGCTGGGCCTCGGCGTGCGGGTCATCTCGGGGGAGCGGACCGGTTACGCTTACTCGGACGACCTCAGCCCGGAGAAGATCCGCCACGCCGCGCAGGTGGCAGCCATGATCGCGGCAGGCCCGGCCAAGGTGGAAAAGACTCCGCTCAACGAAGGTCCGCGCCGCAACCTTTACCCGGTGATCACCGCGCCCAGCGAGACCGCCTTCCGCGAACGCGTGGAACTGGCACAGCGCGCCGATGTGGCTGCCCGCGCCTATGACTCGCGCATCTTTCAGGTGCAGGTGGTTTATGCCGATAACCTCCGCCAGATTCTGGTCGCGACCAGCGACGGCATGTTGAACTGGGACCGCCAGCCGCTCTCGCGTATGAGCGTCTTCGTTCTGGCCAAAGACAAAGATGGCGTTCCGCAGCAGGGCCATGCCGGCGGCGGCGGACGCCACGAACTCGATTGGTTCCGTACCGAGCGCACACCGGAATACTTCGCGCAGGAAGCCGGCCGCCAGGCGATTGTGCAACTGGGCGCGGTGGAGGCACCGGCCGGCGAACAGATTGTCGTGCTGGGTCCGGGTTGGCCAGGCGTGCTGCTGCACGAAGCGGTGGGCCATGGTCTCGAAGCAGACTTCAATCGCAAGGGCGTCTCGGCGTTCTCCGGACGCATCGGCCAGCAAGTGGCGAGTCCGCTCTGCACCGTCGTTGACGATGGCACCATCGGCGGTCGCCGCGGCTCGTTGAATCTCGACGACGAAGGCAACCAGTCGCAGCGCAACGTGCTGATTGAAAACGGCATCCTGCGCGGTTACCTGCAGGACAAGCTTTCGAGTCGCATCACCGGGGCGCACGCCACCGGCAGCGGGCGCCGCGAGAGCTACGAACACATCCCGATGCCGCGCATGACGAACACATTTATGCTGGCTGGCGAGAGCGCGCCGGAGGACGTCATTAAGTCCGTGCCGCGCGGGCTCTACTGCGCGAACTTCGCGGGTGGGCAGGTGGATATCACGAGCGGCAACTTCGTCTTCTCGGCGTCAGAAAGTTACCTGATTGAAGACGGCAAACTGACCCGGCCGGTACGCAACGCGACGCTGATCGGGAACGGCCCGGAGGCCATGAAATACGTGAGTATGGTGGGGAACGATCTGAAACTGGATGAAGGAGTCGGCATCTGCGGCAAGGAAGGCCAGAGCGTGCCGGTGGGAGTGGGAATTCCGACCGTCCGAATTGACAAGATGACGGTCGGAGGCACAGCGTGATGAACCTGACGGAAGTTGCTCAGGACGCCATCCAGCAAGCGCTGAAACGCGGCGCGACCGACGCTGAATGCACCATTTCGGAAGGCTCCGAGTTTTCGGCTTCCGTCCGGCTGGGTGAAGTCGAGACGCTCAAAGAGGCTGGTTCACGCGGGGCCGGCCTGCGGGTGCTGATCGGTAGGCGGATGGGGTCATCGTACACATCCGATCTGACGCCGGAAGGCATTCGGCAGATGGTGGCGTCGGCTGTCGACCTGGCGCACCTGACCACGGAAGATCCCCACGCGGGCTTGCCGGATGCTTCGGAACTTGGTTCGCTCACCGAAGACCTGCAGCTCTTCAGTGATGAAGTCGCAGGACTCGCGGCGGATAAAAAGATCGACGCAGCAAGACGCGCGGAAGCGGCGGCGCTGTCGTTCGATCCGCGGATCACGAACTCGGAAGGCGGGTCGTTCGACTCCAACATCGCGGGGCGCGTGTTCGCAAACTCGCGCGGCTTCGCTGGCTCTTATCGGTCGACGTATTGTTCGGTTTCGGCGGTGCCCGTGGCTGCACTCGACGGCAAGATGGAGCGTGATTACTGGTTCACGATCGCTCGCAGTTTCAGCGGCCTCGAATCGCCGGAACTGGTGGGGCGGACGGCCGCGGAGCGCGTGATCCGCCGGCTGGGCGCGGTCAAGGTGGAGACGCAGCGGGTGCCAATCGTGTTTGAACCACGCGTGGCACGGTCGCTGCTGGGCAACCTGTTCGACGCCGTGCAGGGCAGTTCGATTTATCGTCAGGCGTCGTTCCTTGCGGGCAAGCTGGGCGAGAAGATCGCCTGCGACAAGATCACGCTGATCGACGATGGCACTATCCCGGGCCTGTTCGGCAGCCAGCCTTTCGATGACGAAGGGGTGCCTTCGCGGCGCACGCCGGTGATCGAAAAAGGCATACTGAAGAACTATCTGCTGAACACGTACACCGCCCGGAAGCTGGGGATGAAGACGACCGGCAACGCGTCCCGCGGCATCACGGGGAACGCGGGCATCGGGCACGGTAATTTCATCCTGGAAGCAGGGGAAAAATCGCCGGAGCAGATCATTGCCGGGATAAAAAATGGCTTTTACGTTACCGAACTGATCGGCAGCGGAGTCAATATAGTGACAGGCGATTATTCGCGCGGCGCGGTGGGACTATGGATTCGCGATGGCGAACTGGCGTTCCCCGTATCCGAAGTGACGATTGCCGGGACTTTGCAGGAGATGTTGACGGATGTGGCGGAAATCGGTAATGATCTGGAGTTCCGGGGATCGGTTTCCGCGCCCACCATCATGATTGGAGAGATGACCGTTGCCGGGAGATAAATTACTCGATGACGACATGCCCAACCCGGGCGTGCCCAATTTCACGCCGCGCGAGGAGAAGCAGCGCGGGGTGAAGCTGTCGCCGATCGGATTTGTATTCGCGATCGGGGCGGTGCTGATTCTGGGGATTGCCGGCTGGCTGACGTTCGGGCCGAAGCCCGCGCCGCCGCCGGAGCCGGTGCTGACGCCGGAAGCGCGGCAGTATATGCCGAGCCTGGGGCTGGAGGCCGTGCACATGCAGGCCGCGGAGAGTTTTTCCAATCAGCGCGTGGTGGAAGTGCTGGGCAATATTGCGAACCACGGGAACCGCAAGGTGAAGATGGCGCTGGTGACGTGTGTGTTCTATGACTGGGGCGGGCAGATTGTGGCGCGGGAGAACGATTATATTGTGGGCGCGACCAGTGGCCCGCTGGGACCGGGCGAGACGAAACCGTTTCGGCTGGCGTTCGATACGATACCGGAGAGCTGGACGCAGGCACTGCCTACGCTGGTGATTCGCGAGATTCAGTTCGAGTAGCTCGGCTATCGATCATCCGGCCACAATCGCGCGTCCCAGAGAACAGGTTTCGGACGGCTTGCCTTGATCAGGCGGAAATCGGGATGTTGCTGGTTGAGGATTATATTCGTCTCAAGACGAGTCACCACGGAAGGGACGATCAGGACCGGAGTGCGCCGCTCCGCATACCACCGGTCCCCGAATTTGAGCGCGGACGCCGATGACGGAGTTGCCCACCCGCGCACGTCTCGCGGCGAGACCACTTCAATTTTCATACGGGGAGGAATCCGGATCTCGATATAGCCCTGGTTCGCAGGTACTCTGCCGGACGAATGAACCATCAATTCCAGCAACGCTCCCGAATAAGTCTGCGCGGCATAAATTACGCGGCAGCCCGGAGAATTCCACCGTGCGCCGTGCAGCATGGCACCTGTGCCGTCAAAGATGGGGTGGCGCATATCGGCAACGCGGTATACCCGCATGCCGGGCCCGCTATGCCGGAAGGCCATAGAGAATCCGGGCCATTATTTCTTCAGCCCGGCGCGCACCCAACTCGGTCAGCGCCGCATCGAGCGGGGATTTGCCGCCGATCTCCGCATGAGGCGTGGTCAGAAACCGACGGGACTGATCCCGATCCTGCCAGACTTCTTCCGACAAGGCGATGACGCGCGCCATGCGCTCCGTGCGTGCGCTTTCCGCAGGAGTCAGTCTGTCCCGCCTGCGTTTGAAAGTGGCTTCCGGAATGATCCGATGCATCAGGGCCGTCTGATCTGACGTTCCGGGAAAAACGCGTCGCGCGACGTTGCGAAGGGCAACTTTGGGAAGACCCCGTTCCACTGCACCGCTCAACTGGAGCAATGAAGTGACAGGTCCGCCGAGGACACCGCGACCGCCGAGAATCTCTCCAACATCGTGTGGTACCACAGGATCATTATAGCCCGATCATGGGGTCACATGATACCCGCTATTTCCACGTGACGATGCTGCTGTCAATGAAAGCAATGCTGTCACCAGTCGCGGTCTTCCCGCTTCTGGTCGCTCTTATTCCCCGGCGACTGTAGTTTGCCAGCCTCCGCTGTGTCATCTGCGGAGGGGTCCTCACTCTCATCCGATGACGACACCTGCGGTGCCTGATTTCTCGCGGGTGGCAGCAGGAGTTTCACGACCTCAATGTTGTATTTTGCGATTTCGGACGGGCCCGCTGCCCGATAGAGCGCCAGGGCGCGTTCCAGCCCTTCCACGCGGCGCGCCGGACTCTGCTTCATGGCGTCGCGAAACTCGAGATCGGCACGCAACAGCAGGCACCGGTCTCGCAGGGCTCCATGGGACAGCGCCTGGGCTTTATCGAGATAGCGGAGACACAGATCGTGAGAACCAGAGCGATAGTAAGTGAGCGCGAGGTTATAGAGCGGCTCCGGAGCATCAGGTTCCAGCCCTGCTGCACGCTCATACCACTCGGCCGCCTGCGTGAATTCGCCTCTGGCCCAGCCGGCATCGCCGAACTTGCCGAAGCGGGCGAAATCATCGCTGGCAGGAGCGGCAATGAGCATCAACAAAGAACCGAGGAGCAGTCGGGTCATCGTCGAATCGCCTCCCAGACCAGCAGGGCGGCCGCGCTGAGCGACAACAGCGCGCCGGGGATGGCCGAACCGGTCTTTCCATAAACAACGGCAGAGGTTCCATTGAGAATTGTCTTCGGCATGGCGGTATCCGGGAAACCAGTGTAGGCGCAGTGCGCAGTTGCAGCGCACAGCTTTTGAAGAGCGCCGCTATCGAGGGGGGCGCGGACCAGTTGGCCCGCGTACAGGTACGGCGATGAGTCCGCGGCCGACACCGGCACCAAACCAGGATTCGATGCTGCACCGACGCCGACGATCACGAGACGAATGCCGCGTCTTTCCAGTTCGCCGGCTGCAGCGAGCGGCGCGCTGCCATCGTCACCACCGTCTCCAAGCAGAACCAGCACACGAGAGTTGCGGCTGGCATCGTCAAAGGCGGTGCGGGCGGCAAACCGGATGGCGTCTCCGATGCGGGTACCGCCTAATGTGACCGACTCGCGCGAGGTTGTCTTCAGTTGATCGCGGAGGAAGGCGTAATCGTTCGTCAAGGGGCATTCCACGCTGGCGTTGCCGGCGAAGGCGACCAGGGCCAAGCGTTGCTCGGCAGAATAATGCATTACCTCGCCAATGGCGGCCCGTGCCTGCTCCAGGCGACTGGCTGTGCCAATATCCCGCGTCAACATGCTTCGCGATACGTCCAGTAAAAAGACGACATCAGGTGTGGAGCGGGTGGCGGGGCCACTGCCCTCTCGCCAGACCGGCTGAGTGAGGGCGACGACAATCAGGGCCAGCGCGACGAGCACGATTGCGGCCCGCGACCGCATGGGTGCAGAAGAGGACGGCGAGAAACTCCGGACAGCCAGGGCGCGGCGAGCGTCCGCCCTGCGAAGGAACCAGAAGATTCCCGGTAAGACGGTCAGAAGCAACAACAGCCAGGGATGCAGCAAAGTCATGGTGCCGTCCTCATCCACGTATTGCGAAGAACGATTTCGCTGGACACGAACAGAAGCGCCGTGGCGAGGACTAAGGTTGAGGCGTTCAGCCCGCCGTTGAGGTCCGTCGCCGGTATCGCATTTGGTTCGAGGCGATCAATCGCAGCGAAGAAACGCCGGAGCCCGGCGCTATCGCCTGCCATGACCGCCATGCCGCCTGTGGTGGACGACAGGGCGTCCAGCCCATAGCCAATCTCGTTTTCGCGGGTCGCGCCTTCGGGCATGGGGCGAATACCAACCGCGTAGATTCGAATATTCCAGCGGGCGGCCATGCGGGCGGCGTCACCTGACTTCAGAGTGCCTGCATTCTCCTGCCCGTCGGTGAGCAGGATCACGATCTTGCTGCGAAACGCGATGGCGCGGGCTTCCTCGGTTACGCGAATCCGGGAGGCAGCGAGGGCAACGGCGTCGCCGATCGCAGTCGCGTCGTCCATGCCGTGCGCGATCTCAATGGAATCGATATTGCGGGACAAAGCGCTCTCGTTGTGGCTCACGAGGGGACTTAGACTTTGCGGATGCGCGGCGAA
Organism: uncultured Acidobacteriia bacterium; assembly: GCA_903875575.1. Taxonomy (GTDB): domain Bacteria; phylum Acidobacteriota; class Terriglobia; order Bryobacterales; family Bryobacteraceae; genus BOG-234. The sequence continues at coordinate 161,436 of CAIQWJ010000052.1, forward strand.
CGAGACCAGACCGATGGCGTCGCCAGACCGGCCCTTGAGGTCGTCACCGTTGCCCAGCAGGAACTCCTTTGCGATGGTCTTCACCGCAGCGAGGCGGGTGACGCGCCTCGTTTTGTAATCGAGATCGGCGAGCGACATACTGCCGGACCGGTCCAGCACCAGTTCGATGGCGATACCGCGCGTCTCATCGGTCATGCGCACCGCGCCCCAATGCGGGCCAGCGGCAGCGAACACGAGCAGGGCCAGCCCGAGTACGCGGAGACATCCAGGGAGCCATATGAGCCGCTGGCGCAGGGTGGGGGCGACGGCCGGCATTTCCTGAAGGGTGTACGCAAGGGCCGCGTCGGGTCTTGAGAACAGCATCGGGAGAAGGGCCAGAGGCAGCCCCAACAGCAGCCATGGATAATCAAAGGCCGGCACGAGACCTCCGTGCGAGATCGAAATCCAGATACTGGAGCAGGGCGCGGCATTGCTCCAGGGCTGCGTTGAAACCGGTGTTGGAGACTGCGTCTCCTGCGAATTTCGCATGGTCGCAGGTGGCAAGAAACGCGGCGAGTTTGCTTGCTGTGGAGCCTTCGCCTACGGAGCGGCGCTGGAGTGCATCGAGCAGTTCGGGCGATGACAGACTGACGGCACCGATGGCAAGCCGCTGATCCAGATAATCCCGGAGAACGGCGATCAACTGGTGAAATGCGTCAGGAGTTTCGACTGTCAGATTCCGCAAGCGTCGCTCCGCGGTCTGTAAGGGGGAAATACGATGGTTGCGCCAGCGCCAGAATGCGGCGGCACCGGCCAGGAACACCAGGGCCGACACGAACCGGGGCACCACGGACAGGGTCTCCGTTACCACTTTGGGTCCGTGAAGCGGCACTGGAGTCCCGTCCTGATCGCGGATGTCCGGCGGATTCGCGGTGACGACGGTCGAGATGGGAATCACAGTCTCGGCCGAGCGAACATCGCAATCCACCGTGCTGCCATGCAGACAACGGGTTTGGAAAGCAGGTATCCGGCAGGAACCCGGTTTAATCGGGTCCAACACAAGGCTCAGGCTGGTAGTGTCGGCGCTGCCGCTTTTCAGCAAGACGCAATCCGGCGGAATGTCGGGCGGGCGAAGGGCAACCTCCGAGCCTTCCACGCCGACAAGTTTCACTTCCATGTGAATGAGATCTGAAAGCGAAGGTGCGGCCGGGGTGAAACGAACGTCCAAACGTGCGTTACCGGCCCATACCGGCAAAGCTGCGAGGAACAGGTAAGCAGCGCGCATTGTGTTCCTTACACGGCCCGTTGGCGCAGAAGCGCGACGACCGTGTTCGCGTAGTTCGCATCCGCAGCGAGAGGCAGGTAGTCGACGCCCGCTTTTCGGAACCATCCGGCGGGTTCTTCGTGGCGCTGCCGCAGCATCTCGCGGAAGACCCGGCGGGTCGCGACGGCATCGGTATCGATCTGTTGCAGGCGACCGGTCTCAGGATCGCGCAGATTCAGGAGTCCGGAGGTGGGAAATTCCTGGAGGTGCGCTGGCTCCGACACTCTGATGGCGATGAGCTCATGCCGTTGTGCGCAGCGCTGCAGCGAAGCGGAGAAGTCGCGGGACACGAAATCCGAGAGAAGGAACACCAGACAGCGTCGGCGGCGGAGGGTCACCAGGTAGTCGAGCGCGCAGGCGACATCAGTAGCTCCGTCTATCCCGTTTGCCGCGCATCCCAATGCCGTGCGCTTCAACTCTCGGACGATGCCGGACAAATGGTTTACGCCCGCAACCGCGGGAATGTACTTCCGCACCCGATCCGAAAAAAGCAGTAGTCCCGTCTCATGCCCGTTCCAGATGGCGGCACTCGCCAGCCGCGCGGCGACGTCGGCGATCACATGTTGCACGGGGAGTTCGCTGCGTCCGAAACGGGTAGAGGAAGAAACGTCCGCGACGATGAACACCGGGTGACCGCGCTCTTCCGGGTACATCCGAACCCACGGCTTGCCGAGCCGCGCGGTCATATTCCAGTCGATGCGGCCTACATCGTCGCCCGGTTCGTATTCGCGGAAGTCCGAAACTTCGAGCCCTTGTGCACCGCACAGGCGCGTCTTCGCCTCGCCCTGGATCATGCCACCGAGCGCCCGCCGTGCGCGGACAGGAAGGGTGCGAACCTCTTCGCGCGAGTAGACCCTTGTCATGGCGCAGGCACTGTCCTGAGAATTCGCTCGATGAGCGAACTGGTGGTGAGCTGTTCCACGGCCGCATCGTAGGTGAGGATGATGCGGTGACGGAGGACGTCGGCAGCAACCGACTTCACGTCGTGAGGGACAACGTAGGCGCGGCCCTCAAACAGCGCTTCCGTCTTGGCCGCGAGGGCGAGGGCGATGGCCGCGCGCGTGGAGGCTCCACAGCGCACCATGCCATCCACGTCGATCCCGAAACGCTTCGGATCGCGGGTGGCACCGATAATGTCCACGACATAATCGCGAATCTTCGGGTCCAGGCGAATGCCTTCGAGGGCCGCACGGCTTTCGAGAATGTCGCTGGTATGGGCGACGACACTCGCTTGCGGGAGGTGCTGCAGGCGAGTCATGTTGTCCACAATAATGCGCTCGTGCTCGGCGTCCGGGTAGTCGACGGTCAGGTGGAAGAGGAACCTGTCGAGCTGGGCTTCGGGAAGAGGGTAAGTGGATTCGTGTTCCAAAGGGTTCTGAGTGGCCAGCACGAAGAACGGACTGGGGAGCGGAAAAGTCTGGTCGCCGATGGTGACCTGGTGTTCCTGCATGGCTTCGAGCAGGGCGCTCTGGGCCTTGCCCGGTGCGCGATTGATCTCGTCCGCCAGAACGATATTCGCAAAGACGGGGCCTTTGCGCGCGGTGAAGCGCCCCGTGGCCGCTTCGTAAATCACGGTACCGGTGATATCCGACGGGAGCAGATCGGGCGTGAACTGGAGGCGTTTGAATGACGCGTCGATGCATTTCGCGAGAGTAAGGATCGACTGCGTCTTGCCTATCCCGGGGACGCCTTCGAGCAGGACGTGTCCGCCCGCAATGAGAGCCTGAGTCAGCCGTCGCAGCAGTTGATTTTGCCCGATGACGACTCCGTTGAATTGTTCGGAGACGAGTTCGATCCAGTTGGCCAGCATGAGGGTGTGGACGCTCCAGTGTATCGCGACTTCGAGCTGTAGCTTCACACGAGTGCGTTGAAACTTATACACTGGTGCCGGGAACGCCAAATACTTCTACACACCATGGCGGTGAGAGACGTCTAATGACGAGGACGAGTCCAAGGCTATGAAGACTTTCGCACTGCTGGTGATGGCCGCTGGTATTCTGACGGCGCAGAGTTTTGAGGCGGCGTCGGTGAGGCGGTCGGCACCTGAGGCCGTCGGGAAGGCCAGATCGACGGGCGCGGTGCCGCGACAGCAGGAGCCGGGGCGGATCAACTATCCGAATGTCAACCTGAAAGCGGTGCTGGCGCTGGCTTATGGGGTGGATCGCGATCAGGTTGCGGGGCCGCAGTGGCTGGATGACGAACGCTATGACATTGTGGCAACTCTGCCTGCCGACGCGACGCAGGAACAGGTGCCCGCTATGTTGCAGCATTTGCTGTCGGACCGATTCCGGATGTCGGTCCACATGGAGACGCGGCAGCGAGCGAGGCTTGCCCTGGTCGTGGGGAAGAACATGCCGAAGTTGACGCCGGCTAAGGAATCGAGTCGATTCGGTTTCGAGGCCAATTCGGACAATGTCGTATTTACGAAAGCGACGATGACGTCGCTGGCGCGAATGCTCACCCTCTTTGTTGGCCGGCCGGTGGCTGATGAGACCGGAATCACGGGCGAGTACGATATCAAGGTGAACACGACGTGGGCGGAGTTGCAACTCGGTTCCGTGGGCGCGATTCTGGATCTGGGCTTCAGACTGGAACCGCGTTCTTCGCCCGCGAAGTTTGTAGTAGTCACTCAGGCTGACAAGGTTCCGACTGATAATTGACCTATGCTCAAGTGGATTGCCGTTCTGGCGCTGACCGTTGGCGCGCTGGGGGCGCAGACTTTCGAATCAGTGTCTATCCGGCCTGCTGTGGCGCAGACGGACGACGATGAAACTCCGGCGGCGAGCGGCGGCATGCTTTACAGGAATGTCTCTTTGCGTTTACTCGTTGGTGCGGCTTATAGCGTAAGACCGGATCTGATCAGCGGGCCTGCGCTGCTCGACAGTGAGAGGTACGACATTGCGGCGAAGCCACCGGCTGGCGCCTCACGCGAGCAGGTGCCTGCCATGCTGGCGAATCTTCTGACTGATAAGTTCGGCATGGCGGCTCACAGGGAGACGCGGCAGAAGACGGTCTATTCCCTTATTGTGGGAAACACCGGCGCGAAGATGAAACGGACCGCGGCGGTCACGGGTGTCGATATCGCGGTGGCGAAGGATCATGTCGATATTACAGGCGCAACGGTGCCTGCGTTCGCGGGTTTGCTGGCCTCATACCTGGGGCGTGCCGTGACAGACCGGACGCAGATTTCCGGCAGCTACGATTTCCGGCTGAATGTGACGATGAGCGAGCTGAAGGCCGCCGCGGACTCGGTATTCAAAGCAGTGGAAGACCTCGGGTTGGTGCTGGAACCGCGCGAGACTCCAACGGAGTATCTGGTGGTGGATCGGATTGAGAAGGCTTCCGCCGGAAATTAGACCGGCTTGGACTCCAGCGCCTTCTTGCCTGCCGCGAGGACCCGCAAGATTGCTTCCGTATCGAAAACGCAGCCACCCCACGTGCCGCCGCTGACGTCCTGAAGCGCGGCCCAGAGGCGGGTATCGTCCGGGAGGTTGGGGTCGGCCGCGAGATCGGGCCTGAGTTCGCGGGCCGCCAGTATCTTCGTGCCGGCTTCTACACCCAGGACTTCGCCGTTTTCACCAACCAGATTGAGGGAGCCTTCGAGACCCACGGTGTCGACGATGATTTCGATCATGTCGCCTTCGCGCAATTTGCCGACAGGGCCACCGGCTAACGCTTCCGGCGAGACGTGCCCAATGCACGCGCCCGTGGAGACGCCGCTGAAGCGCGCGTCCGTCACCAGCGCCACATGCTTGCCAAAGGGCAAGTATTTGAGCGCCGAGGTGAGTTGGTAAGTCTCCTCCATGCCTGAGCCCATGGGGCCGCGGCACATCAGGACAAGGACGTCGCCCTTCTGGATCTGCTTCGACTTGATGGCAGCCATGGCAGCAGGTTCGGTCAGAAAAACTTTGGCGGGGCCGAGTTTGCGATAGACGCCATCGGCATCAAGGACGGAGGGATCAATGGCGGTGCTCTTGATCACCGAACCTTCCGGTGCCAGATTGCCCGCCGGGAAACAGACGGTGGCCGTCATGCCGTGCTTCGCCGCCGCATCGGGCGACAGAATCACGCGGTCGGGATCGATGCCATCGCGTTCGTGGAGAAGCTTTCGCAGCGCGTGGCGGCGTTCGGAAGACTCCCATTCGTCGAGCTGCTGATCGAGCGTCATGCCGCTCGCAGTGAGAGCCTTCAATTCGAGCAGACCGGCGCGACGGAGGTGCAGCATCACTTCCGGGACGGCTCCCGCGAGGAAAACATGAACGGTCGCCATGGGCCCGTTCGGCATCACGTCGACCAGACGCGGAACGGTTCGGTTGATGCGGGACCAATCGGCGGCGACCGGGCGTCGCAGGCCTGCAGCGTGCGCGATGGCGGGCGTGTGGAGGATCAGATTCATCGAGCCGCCGAACGCCGCATGCGTGACCATGGCGTTGTGCAGCGCGGCATCAGTGAGAATGTCGCGCATCACGGTGCCCTTCTTTTCCATGGCCATCAGAGCGCGGGCGGAGCGTGTCGCCATATCCAGCCAGATGGCGTGACCGCTCGGGGCCAACGCGGAGTGACCGAGCGACATACCGAGAGCCTCGCCAACTACCTGCGAGGTCGCGGCGGTGCCGAGGAACTGACAGCCACCGCCGGGAGAGGCGCAGGTGCGGCAACCGAGATCGGCAGCTTCTTCGAGGGTGATTTCCCCGTGAGAGTAGCGGGCTCCGATGGACTGGATGCGGCCTGCGTCCTCGCCTTTTTCGGGAAGCAGAGTTACGCCACCGGGGACCAGGACGCACGGAAGATCGTGCATCGCGGCAAGCGCGACCATCATGGCGGGCAGGCCTTTATCGCAGGTGGCGACGCCGAGCGCACCGCGCCGGGTGGGCAGCGAGCGGATCAGACGGCGGAAGATAACGGCTGCATCGTTGCGATAGGGCAGGCTGTCGAACATCGCAGTGGTGCCCTGTGAGCGGCCATCGCAGGGGTCGGTGCAATAGCCGGCGAAGGGGATGGCTCCGGCGGCCTTGAATTCTTTGGCTGCGGCTTCCATCAGGAGACCGACTTCCCAGTGGCCGGTGTGATAGCCGAGGGCGATGGCGGTGCCGTCAGCGGCGCGGATACCACCGTGGGTGGAGACGATCAGAAACTCTTTGCCGCCGAGCAGCGATGGATTCCAGCCCATGCCTGCATTCTGACTGAGGCCAAAAAGATCGCCGGAGGGGCGGTCGCGCAGCATCTCGGCAGTGAGGGGCAGAACACCGGAGGGGCCGGGAGCGCGGGTGGGGACGTCGAAGATCCCCGGAGTTTTTGAGTCGAAAGAGTTGGATGACATGGGCTAGGCCATGGTCCCGCCGTCAATGAACACGATGGAACCCGTGACATAGCCGGCTTCGCGCGAGGCGAGATAGAGGATGAGGGCAGCCATTTCTTCTGGGGTGCCGAGGCGTCCGACGGGCTGGCGAGCGTTGATTTCGGCGCGGATTTTTTCCACTTCGTGCGAGTGGTACTTCGCGATGTAGCCATCGACGAACGGTGTGTCCGTGGTGCCGGGGCTGATGGCGTTGACGCGAATGCGGCCCGCGTATTCGATGGCGAGCTGTTTTGTCATGGCGTGAATCGCGCCCTTGCTGGCGCTATAGGCGAAGCGGCGGCGGAAACCCTTCACGGCCGCGCAGGAACCGGTGAACACGATATTGCCAGCGGAGGCCAGCAGCAGTGGGATGGCGGCTCTGGTGACGTAAAACGTACCATCCACGTTGACGCGGAAGATGCGATGGAAATCTTCGGTGGTGGTCTCTTCCACGCTGGCGACCAAGCCGATGCCGGCGTTGTTGATCAGAATATCGAGCTTCGGGATGGCGGCGAAGGCGGCGTTGACGGCGGCTTCGTCCGAGATATCGAGGCGAATGACGCTGGAACCGGGCAATTCGGCGGAGAGTGCGCGGGCGCGCGCTTCATCGAGATCGGCAATGATGACGCAAGCGCCGGACCAGGTGAGACGGCGGCAAACCGCGGCACCGATACCCTGGGCACCTCCGGTAACAAGGGCGGTTAAGCCATCCAGACGAAAAGGTTCTTTATTTGTAATCATGCGGGCCAATTGCTGAGTATACTAATGGATTCCATGGCAACTTCAAACAACACGAACCTCTCCGGCAAAATTGCATTGATCACAGGCGGCAGTCGCGGCCTGGGAAGGGCGATGGCGCTGAGCCTGAGCGCGGCGGGCGCGACAATTGCGCTGGTGGCGCGTGACCTGGACAAGCTGAACTCCGTGAAGGCTGAGATTGAGGCTGCCGGCGGCAAAGCGGCCGTTTTCGTCGCCGACGTGGTCAGCGAAGAGAGCGTGGCGCAACTGGTAACGGACGTGACGGCTCAGTTGGGCACCGTGCAGATCCTCATCAACAACGCGGGGATGAATATCCGGAAGAACCTGACGGATTTCACGCTGGACGAGTGGAACCGCGTGCTGGATACAAATCTGACGAGCGTATTCCTGATGTGCAAGGCATTTGTGCCGGGGATGAAGGGGACGGGCTACGGGCGAGTGCTGAACATGACGTCCATCATGAGCCACATTTCGCTGCCGGGACGCGCCGCGTATTCGTCGAGCAAGGCGGCGCTGCTGGGGCTGACTCGCGCGCTGGCGCTGGAACTGGCGGATCATACGGGTGCCGATGGGCCGACCGGGATCACTGTGAACGGGATCAGCCCGGGGCCGTTCGGGACGGAGATGAATACGCCGCTGATGCAGAATCCGGAGCTGAATGCGCAGTTCGTTGCCAACATCCCTGTGGGGCGCTGGGGCAAAGTGGAAGAGATCGGCTCGCTGGCGTGCTACCTGTGTTCGGAAGATGCGGGTTTTATTACGGGCACGGATATTCTGATTGACGGCGGCTGGACGGCGAAGTAGGGTTAGACCACAGCTAATTCAGCAGGGTGAATTCGGCGAAGATGAAAGTACGTCCGACGGAGACGCGGGAGCTTTCGAGTCCCGCGTTCGGGGCCAGCGTGCGCACGGAGTTTTCGAGCGTGCGCGCACCGGCATCATCCCAGCCTCTTCCCACGTCAAACAGAACGACGGTCCGCCGACCTTCATTGCGAAGCGCTGCGGCAATGGTCTGATAGGTTTCCGGATTCGTCAAATCCAGAAAGGTCTCATGCTTGTTCCGCAGGAGGCGGACCGTTTGGCCGCTGCCTTCGTCAACCTGGTAGACGGTGATCCGCTGGTCCCGCGCGAGGAATCGATCCTGGAAGGCCCAGTTCGCGTTGTGAGTATGCGAGTAAAAGAAGATGGCCGAAGTGTTATCACCGTAGATGTTGTTCGCTTCGGGGAACTGGGCGCGGAACAGGCGATACTCAGCCGACATCAGTGGCGTGGAACTCCAGGGGCACACGGACCAGCCGAAGGCGAAGCTGCCTGCGATAGTGAGGCCGGCAACCACGAAGATGGCGTTTCGGGCGAGGGGCGCTTTCAAGATGCCTGCGAGCCGGTCCAGCAACAGCAACGCCGTCAGCAAGACAAACGGGGCAATGATGGACTGATGACGCCACTCTCCGCCGAACGGGTATCTTCCGGCCAGGCCGAGAACGATCAACTGCACGAGGATTCCGGCGAGCAGTAGAGGTGGGTATATGGACAGAGCTCTGCCTCTGTCGTTTTTCCGAAAGAAGACAAGGTAGACCAGCGCGGGCACGAAGATCAGCGCGACGACCCACAGCAGCAGAGCCGGATCGAGACCGAAAGGCGTGAAGTAGCCCAGTTCTTTTGTGAGGTTGGACTGCACAAACCAGTCGGGTTCCATGGCTGGATCGTTGTGGAAGACGTAGGGTTGCAGGTATGCCTGATCCTGCGGCCTGACGATCATGTGGAACAGGAAACATGTCAGGAACACACCGGAGACGGAAGCGAACGACAGCAGCCAGATCTTCCATTCCGAGCGGATGGAGCGCAGCAGGGCGACACGAAAAGCCGGACGCAGGATGGCACGCAGCAGCAGGACACCGACACATGCGGCGAGAAAGAAGATGACGTAGTACTCGCTGAGAATGGCAAGCAGCGAGTAGCCTCCGAAACGCAGGATAGCCCGGGCGGCCATGGGCCCTTCCGGGTCCGCTGTCCAGTCGACGAGGGCGTCAAAGGCGAGGAGCACGAACAGCAAGGCCAGAGGGTAAGCGCGGACGTCGCTGTTCAGTTCGATCATGCTCCAGGAGAACGCGTGAGCGGCGGCGACAAGAAGGGCTGCGGCCTTGTAGCGGTAGATTTTTGCGGCGACAACGCCGATGACGACGGTGGACGCGGCACCGGAAAGGATGCTGACGGCGCGAAGGGCGAGAAGCGAATGACTGATGGCCGCGGCGAGGCGCAACAGTGGGTAGAACAGCGGGGGGTGCGCGATTCCTTTCCATTCGCCCGCGACCATCAGCCAGCGGTCCTGCGTGGCGATGAAAACGTGCCACCAGCCATCGAAGCCGAGGAACTGCGTCGTACCCAGCACGACGAGGGGAATCAGGCCAGCGGCTGCAGTGGCCAACAGGAGGGGAAGAAACTTTCGCTCAAGCCAGGACTGCGGTTGGCGCGTTGGAGCGGATTGACCAGTCATGGCTGACGAAGGGCAATGATAGCAGAAGTATTCGTGAATTCACTCAATTGACGAGTTCGAAGCGAACGAAGGCGGAGTTGGGATTGACAGTACAACTGCCGCAATCGAGGCCGGCCTGCGGGGCGAGGGCATGCATTCGGTCTTCGATCACGCGGGCGCTTGCCGCGCCCCAGCCTGCCGCGACAAAATAGAGGACCGCCGAACGGATCCCGGCCATGCGAAGAGCCTGCGCCATGGTGACATAGGTTTCCGGCGCGGTCAGGTTCAGATAGACATCGGCCTTGTTTCTCAACACACGATACCCGTGGCCGCCGCCATCGTCCAGCCTGTAAACGACAATGCGTTTGCCATTGGCCAGAAAGCGGTCTTCAAAGCTCCATTTCGCGTTGCTGTTGAGCGAGTAAAAGAACATGGTGGAACTCGCGTCGCCGTAGATATTTTCCGCAGCAGGAAAGGCGGCACGAAACTTTTTGTACTCGGTCGCAGTGGGCGGCTGTGAATCCCACGGATAGACCGACCAGCCGAAAGAGAAGCTTGCGGCGACCAAAATTCCGGCGGAAAGGAAGACTGCGTTCCCGGCGACGGGCGATTTGATCAGATCCACGATGCGATCCAGCAGAAGAAAGGCCGCCAAAAACAGGAAAGGTGTGAGGATGGACTGATGACGGAAATCGCCGCCGAAAGGATACTTCCCGAGGAGCGACAGGACCATCAACTGCAGAATCATCAAGACTGGCAGCAGTGTCACGCAGGCCGTTGGAATTATGCGGGGCTGCTTTCCGGTTGCAAAAGTGAAATAGATGGCCGCAGGCAGAACCAGCAGGGCCACGAGCGCGAGCATAATGTCGGGAGCCAGGTTGAACGGGGCGTAAGGCGCAAACTCCCTGGTAAGATTCGTCAGCAGGAACGCGAAGGGATCGAAAACGGGACTGGCGTGCCATAGGTAAGCATCCAGGTAGGGCTGATCCGCAGGCAGGACGATCATGTGGAACGCAAACAGGACGAGGAACACGAGGGAGATGGAAGCAAAGGTTGCGAGCCAGGCCTTCCGATTCGCGCGAAGAGAGTCCTGCAGGACGCGACGAAAGGCCGGACGCATCAGTGCCCGCAGGAGCAGCAGGCCGACACATGCCGCGAAAAACAATATGGCGTAGTATTCGGTGAGCAGGGCCAGTACGGAATAAGCACCGAACCGGAGGATGGCGCGGGCTGCCAGGGGACCGCCCGGCGCGACGTTCCAGTCGAGAAAAGCGTCAAAGGCCAACAGGACGAAGAGTAAAGCTAACGGATAAGAGCGCACGTCGCAGTTGACCTGGATCATGTTCCAGCCGAGGGCGTAGGCTGCGGCGACCAGGAGGGCGCAGATTCGGTGCCTGTAGATCTTTGCTGCAATCAGGCCGATGACGACGTTGGCCGCGGTACCACTGACAATGCCGATGGCGCGAAGTATGAGGAGGTTGTGGCCGAAGCTTCCGACCACGCGCAGGAGGAGATAGAAGAGCGGCGGATGGGCGTCATGCAGCCACTCGCCGGCGAACATCACCCAGCGGTCCTGGGTGGCGATGAAGAGATGAAGCCAGCTATCGTGGCCCAGAAACTGCGAGTTTCCGAAGACGAGCAACGGGATCAGGCCGAAGCAGGCAATGGCGAGCAGTAAGGCGGAGAACCGTCGCTCCGCCCATGACAGACGAGCAGCGCGCAAATTATCTGGCGCAGAGCCAGTGTCTGGCGGCCTGGACATATCTGCGACCCGGAAGCCGCTGAGCTTGATTATAAAGCTCTCCTGCCAGTTTTTCCCGGAGCGACGGACTGAAGCTCTTTGTCGAGGTCCTTCTGCGCAATAACCAGGCGGATCAGCGGTTTCATTTGGCGGCCGGTTTGGCTGCGGCGCTTGTGGAGGCGTCCGGCAGAGCGAAGCCGAACAGCACCTGCGCCGAGGCTACGGACACGAATTGTTTACCGTTGACCGAGTAGCTGATGGGCGAGCCTGCCACATCAGCACCGGCGGCGAAGTGCCAGAGGGCTTTGCCTGTCCTGGCATCGAGCGCGATGAAGTTGCCTTCGTGGGACGAGGCGAACACAATGCCGCCGCCAGTGGCGAGAACGCCCGCGGTGAGAGAGGCTTCTGTGAGCGGGAACTTCCAGACGACCTTCATGGTTTCGGGATCAAAGGCCGCGATGCCCTGCGTTTCCGGCGCGTCACCAGCGGGCGGGCCCGCATTGGCGCTGCCGCCGCCTTCGCCCTGAAACTGCTTGCCGGGTTCGAAGGGTGCGGGGCCGATGGCGAAGCGCTGGCCACCATCGTGATAAGCGAAGTAGAGCCAGCCGGTCAGCGGGCTGTAAGACGGGGCCTGGAAGTTGGAGCCGCCGATGAGCGAGGGGTAAACCCAGGCGCCTGCGACGCTGGCGTCGGCTTCGGGGATGGTAATGGGGCGACCGTTGGCGTCCCAGCCCTTGACCCAGTTGGTGCGTTCGTAGGGCGCGGCGGCGAGGAACTTGCCGGTCACGCGGTCGAGCACATAGAAGTTACCGTTGCGATTAGCCTGGATCAGGAGCTTGCGCTGCTGGCCGTGCCACAGGCGATCGACCAGTACGAAGTCTTCGGTAGCGTCCCAATCGCGGGTGTCGTGCGGGGTGAACTGGTAATGCCACTTGAGCTTGCCCGTGTTGGCATCGATAGCGAGCACGGAGCAGGTGTAGAGGTTATCGCCCATGCGGACTTCGCCATTAATATCCGGGCCAGGATTGCCGACGGCCCAGTAGAGAGTGTTGAGATCAGGATCGTAACTGCCGGTAAGCCACATGCCGCCAGCACCGTGTTTCCAGCTGTCGCCAGCCCAGGTTTCGTTGCCTGGTTCGCCGGGAGCCGGGATGGCGTTGAGGCGCCAGAGCTTTTTGCCGGTGGCCGGGTCATAGGCTTCGAGGAAACCCGTGATTCCGTATTCGCCGCCGGAAATGCCGGTGACGATTTTGTCTTTGAGGGCGAGCGGGGCGGAGGTGAGGCTGTAGCCGAGCATGGTATCGGCAACCTGCACTTCCCAGAGCGGCGTGCCGGTGCGGGCATCGAGAGCTACGAGGGCGGCATCGAGCGTGCCAAAGAAGACGCGGCCATCGAGGACGGCCACGCCGCGATTCACGCGATTCGCTTCGTAGGGATTGACGGTCTTCTGCGTGCGCTGGTATTTCCAGATCTGGCGACCGGTAGCGGCATCGAGCGCGTAGACCTGACCCACGGGACCGCTGGAGTACATGACGCCATCGACCACGATGGGCGTGCTTTCGAGAGTGCCATCGCCGGGCATGGGCATGGCCCATTTCGCCTGGAGATTCGCGACGTTGAGAGTGTTGATTTGAGAGAGAGACGAGTAGTGATGGCCTTTGAAATCGCCCCAGTAGGTGAGCCAGTTCTGCGGCTCGGCATTGGATTTGGCAATGCGTTCGTAAGTGAGGCCAACGGTCGCGACGGGAGTGTTCTGTGTCTTGAGATACGCGACCAGGTTGCCGATCTGCGCGGCGGTCAGGCGCTGAGCAAAGTCGGCGGGCATGACGGACTTTTCGTCGATGGCGATACGCGCGACCTGAGACTTCGTGAAACTGCGGAGTTGACCAGCGGTGTCGAGCATCTGTACGGAAAAGGAATCGTCATTGCGGCGCAGGCCTTTGTATTCGTGGCCGTCTTTGGTACTGACGGTAATCATGGGCTGGCGACCGGGATGCACGATGGCGTCGCGCAACTGTTGTGCGGTTTTGAGACCGGCGTTTGAGAGGTTGGTCTGATGGCAGGTGCGGCAGGTATTCTCGAAGGTCGCGCGACCTGCGGCGGAGTCGCCTGCAGTGACATCGGGCGACGAGGTGCCGGAGAGGCTGCGCACATAGGCGATGACCTGCCAAACCTGATCGGCGCTGAATTGCGCGAAGGCCGGCATCTGGGTGCCCTGAATGCCCCCGCGAATGTTGCGGAAGACTTCGGCATCGGAGCTACCGCGGCGGAGAGCGCCTGTGAGCGCGGGGCCACGATCGCCACGAGCGTCGGCCCCGTGGCACGCCTGACAAACGGACGTGAAAAGCTGTTTGCCCGCCGCAATTCCGGCGGGGTTGCCCTCCATGGGATTCTTCACGGCGTCAGGAACGGGCTGTGCCAGCCCGGCGGATTGAACGGCACACAAGGCCAGCACGGCGGCCACAGGCTGAAGCCCGCGCCACGAACGAACGTTTGTCATTTATAGGTCGCCTTTATTTCTTTGCTGCGTAGGTCTTGCTGAAGTTATTACGCGAGTTGGAAACGGTGAAGCTGCCATCGGGCATGGCCAAGGCCTTGATCCAGAAAGCGGGGCCAGTGTGACCGCCGCCGCGTCCACCGCCACCACCACCAGGGCCGCGACCCGATCCACCGCCGGCACCGAACTGTCCACCGCCACCGGGCCCGCCCGGACCGCGACCGCCGCCGCTGCCGCCACGTCCGCCACCACCGCCACCCACAGGAGCGGGATTCGCCAAAGAGTTGCCGAGGGTGACCGGATCTTCAATATTGGCAATGTACACGCCAGCCGTGTTGTTTTCGAGGCCACCGGTGTAGGAGTAATGCAACTGCCAGAGATCTTCGAGACCGGCCGAGGTCTGGAGCACTTTGTAGACGGGGAGCGCGCCGCCCTTGCGGGTACCGTTGGTCATGACGGCCACGCGCGGCTGGATGGCGTGAACGAACGCGGCGGAGCCGGACTGATCCGTACCGTGGTGCGTGGTCATGTAGAGGTCGATAGTGCCGATCGGGTTGTTCGGGCACATCAGGTCGCCTTCCAGGTTGTAGACGAAATCGCCCATGTTGATGGTGCGAAACTTGCCGTATTCGATCACCATGCCAACGGACTGGGCGTTATCGAGATCGGTATTTTCAGCCTGTTTCTTATAACCCGCGCATTCCGGATTTGGTTTACCCGCACCAGGCGCACCCTTCATGGGCGTCTTCAGGACCTGTCCGGCTGAAGTGACAACTTCCACGTTCAGGCCCTTGATGGGGATCTTGTCGCCAGGCTTTACCACGGTGTGCGCACCGGCGCCGGCTGCCTTCACCATGTCAGCGTAGAGGACCGCAAAGCCGGGCACCTGCTCGCGGGTATCTTTATTTTCGCCGTGATCGATGAAATGCTTCATCGGAATGCGCTTGGAGAGGGCTTCGAAACCGCCCGCGTGATCGACGTGATAGTGGGTAAGCACCATGTAGTCGATCTGCTTGAGGCCTGCGTCGTTGATGGCAGCCATGATGCGGTCGACGTCGCGATCGCCGGGGTTGCCGGTATCGAGCAGCATCGACTCGCCGGTGGGGGCGATATAGAGAGCGGCGAGGCCGCCTTCTACATCGATGAAATACATCTGGAACGGTTTGGCCGCCGTCTGAGCCTGTAGAACGGGGAGGCAGAATGCAATGGCTGCGAGGGCAGCGACTTTCATGGTCATGGGAAAAGCTCCTGTAATTGCGCGAATGGATATTCTATCGGATTCGGGGTGGCCGTGGGGCGGTATTTGAAGTATTGGGGAGCCGGAGAGGTTCGGCGATACCATCGGGGAATGGCGGAATTGATACGGGATGCTGCGGAACGTGCGGCGCGATATCTGGAAGATATACAGGAGCGGCGGGTACGGCCGTCGGCGGAAGCCGTTGACGGACTGGCACAGTTCGTGGAACCGATGCCCGACGGGCCGACAGATCCGCAGGAAGTATTGCGGTTGCTGGACGAGATCGGGTCGCCGGGGACGACGGGGATGGCGGGGCCGCGTTTCTTCGGCTTTGTGATTGGCGGTGCGCTGCCTGCCGCGCTGGCGGCGAACTGGCTCAGTTCGGCGTGGGATCAGAATGCCGGGTTGTTCGCCGCGACACCTGTAGGTACGGTGCTGGAAGAGGTATCGCTGGCATGGCTCTTAGATGTTTTAGGGCTGCCCGCGGGTAGCGGCGCGGCGTTTGTGACCGGCGGTACGATGGCGAATTTCACGGCGCTGGCCGCGGCGCGGAATTCGGTGCTGCGGCGGGTTGGGTGGGAGGTGGAACGGGACGGTTTGTTTGGCGCGCCGTCGATTGAAGTGCTTGTGGGTGGCGAGGCGCATCCTTCGCTGCGAAAGTCGCTGGGGATGCTCGGGATGGGGCGGGAACGCCTCACCAACGTGCCGGTGGATGGCCAGGGGCGCATGATCGCGGAGCAGTTTCCGGATTTGCATGGGCCGGCGATCGTTTGCATTCAGGCAGGGAATGTGAATACTGGGTCGTTTGATCCGGCGCATGAGATTTGCGAGCGGGCTCATGCGGCGGGGGCGTGGGTTCACGTGGATGGAGCGTTTGGTTTGTGGGCTGCGGCGAGTCCTGCGCTGGCGCATTTGGCCGCGGGGGTCAACGAGGCGGATTCCTGGGCGACCGATGCGCACAAGTGGCTGAATGTGCCGTATGACAGCGGGCTGGCGTTTGTGCGCGACCCGGCAACGCTGCGGGCTGCGATGGGAATTACGGCGGCTTATTTGCCGGAGGGCGCGCATCGGGAGCCTTCGCACTACACGCCGGAGTTATCGCGGCGGGCGCGTGGGGTGGAGATCTGGGCTGCGATGAAGTCGCTGGGGCGCAGCGGTCTGGCGGAAATGATTGAGCGGGATTGCCGTTGCGCGGCACGTTTTGCCGCGGGGTTGACCGCCGCCGGTTTCGAGATCCTGAATGACGTGGTGCTGAATCAGGTGCTGGTTTCGTTCGGATCGCCGGAAGTGAATGCGCGGGTGATTGAGGCAGTGCAGGAAGAGGGGACCTGCTGGTGCGGTCCAACGTTGTGGCAGGGCCGGACGGCGATGCGGATCAGCGTCTCTTCCTGGCGGACGACGGAGGCGGATGTGGATAAGAGCCTGGCGGCAATTGTGCGGGTGGCGCGGTAGATCTGGGGAAAAGCGATGATCGACAAGCAACAGGCTGAAGAACTGGCAACACACTGGATTGCGGCGTGGAACAGCCATGATCTGGACCGGATCATGGAGCATTACGCCGACGAGATCGTGATCACATCCCCGGTAGCTGCCCGATTGCTGGGTGAGCCGTCCGGCACGGTCCGGGGCAAGGCCGCGCTTCGCGCCTACTTCGCCCGCGGCCTTGAAGCCTATCCACAACTCCGGTTTGAACTACTGGAAACGACATGGGGCGTGAACAGTGTGGTGATTTTTTACAGGAATCAAAACGGCACGATGGTCGGCGAGTTCATGGAAATGGACAGTTCGGGGAAGGTTACGCGGATGGTAGCGAATTACTCCGGGCTTTAGATCGTAACGGAGGCGGTCCATTAAAATCAGGGTAGTCATGTCTATCGGCGCGAAGAGTCAGCCAAATCGCGTGCCCGGCCCCTGGCTCTTTTTCCTGGGGTTCAGCGTGTCAGTGAGCGGCATTGCATCATGGCTCGCGCACATCCCGCATGTGCGACTGGTGGCCCTGGCCGCCAGCATGGACCTTATCCTCACGGTACCCATCGTCTGGTATTTGCTGATGGTGCGCCCGGGATTGCGGTCGAAGGCGAGTATGGTGTTTATCGGGCTGCTGGGTTTATGGCGCGCATCCTTTCTTTTTCCGGACGTGGTTCCGGGCAAGCTCCTGATTGGGGCGGGCATTGAGTTCATGATCGTCGTCTCGCTTGTGGTCAGCCTGCGCGGTGCGCGGCAGTTAACGGCTTTCAGAGATGCTGACCCGATCGATCGGTTTCGTCAGGCACTGCAACGCCTGCTTTATCCGGAAACGCGGTGCGCCAATAGCGCGCCTGTCGGCATCTCCGTCAAGGCCGTTGCAAGCGAGTTGTCCGTCGGGTACTACGCGTTCGGATGGAAAGCCAGGCCCCACGTACCTCCCGGCAATCGGGCGTTTTCGCTTCATCAGCGTGGCGGCAGCAACTTGCTGATCGGGTGTCTCTGCGTCGTGTCGCTGATGGAAATGGTTCTGGTACATCTGGCGGTTCACAGAAGGAGCCCCGGCGTCGCCTGGATTCTGACTGCTGTCAGCCTGTGGGGTGCGCTCTGGATGCTCGCCCTGAGCCGCAGTTTTCGCCTACGGCCAACCCTGGTCCATAGGGACGGCATGGTCGTTCGGTTCGGCCTTCTCTGTCGCCTTATCATTCCGGCAGAAAAGATACTGTGCATCGAGCCCGGCGCAAGCGCCCCCAAAGGCACGTGGATTGTTCCCCGATCCACCTCGCCTTCCGTTTGTGTTCGCTTCACCGAGCCGCTGGAGATAGAGTTCCTCGCAGGAATCACGAAGCGAGTAGAGGCCATCGCGATCAGTGCGGACGACGATACCGCTTTTCAGGATGCGCTTACCTTACTGGCAAGGACCAGACAATAAGTTTTCATTGCCCCGAATGTCTGAACCGCCGAGGCGTGCCCAACAGGGGGTGGCCCCACAATTGCTTTTTTGTTTTACCCGCGTATTTCAAACTTTTCATCCAATTGTCATTCTCCCGACGCGAAAGCCACGTAGGATGGAAGAGGACTCCGCGTGTCTGTCACGACAACGAAACAATTTGCGACAAAGCAAGGCGAGCGCCTCCTGCGTGGATTGACTATTCAGGTCGCGCGGACGATCCGGGCCCACGGCGTTAACGAAGTGCACGATCTGCGGGTGGCGATCCGGCGTTATCTGCGAACCCTTGTGGTATTCAAGCCCTGTTTTCCGTCCGGAGAATCTCGCCGAATGCGGCGGTCGCTGAAACGGATTATGACCCAGGCTGGCAGTGTGCGCGATTGCGATATTGCCATGCAATTGATCATAAGGCTGCGCACGCCGGAATCCGGCCCTATGGCGCAGCAGCTTCGCGAGCGGCGCGAGCAGGCGGCGGAACTGCTCACGGGGTCGCTCGTGCGCTGGACCGAGAGGAAGCTTACGGCGGCCTGGCGAAAGGCGGTAGCCGCGGCGGACGAGCGCGCGAAGAAAGACGACCGGTTTTGCGGAACGTCTATCGGGACAACCGCCAAACGCATTCTGCCGGAGATGGCTCTGGAACTGTTCCGGCACGGCAGGACGGCAACGCACGAGGATGCCTCCGTGGAGGAAGTTCACGAGTTCCGCATCGCGACGAAGAATCTTCGCTATACGCTGGATCTGTTTGCTCCGCTATACGGGCCACCGCTGACTGGAATGGCATCGCAGTTTAAGACTGTGCAGGGGTTGTTGGGAGATTTCAACGACTGCGCCACCGCGCGACGCCTGGTTGTGCGCCAGAAGATTTCGAAGCAGCCAGGTGGCAAAGAAATCCTGGCGGCGCTGAAGAAACGTCAGAAGAAAAAACTGGCGCAATTCCAAAAGGAATTCACGCCAGTGTTCTCCGATGCGTCCACGCTGAAGTCGTGGAAAGAAGCTACTGCCGGAATACGCCCGCTTTCTTAAAGTCGCCCGCCTGAACGATTGAGAAATCGTTGGTGACGTGTTTCCGGAAGGCGGCATTTACCTGCGCCAGCGTGAGCGACGCGAAGGCCGCGTCCAGTTCGGTATCGCGGTCAAGCGTTCTGTCGGCCGAGGCGCGAGTCAATATGAGGCTCAGGATATTGGTGTCTCCAGACCGCCCCTGCACGCGAATTTCACGATATGCCGCCTTGGCGGCGTCGAGTTCCTTCTGAGTAAAGCCCTCCGTCAGGGTCTTCTTGAGTTCATCGCGGAAACTGGCTTCCACCTTCGGCGAGTTGACTGGATTGCTGATGATCTGGGCGGACATCAGCGCGGCATCGCCAGCGTCGTTATTGGCAGCGCCGGGCGCGGAGAAGGAGCTTCCCGCGCCGTAGCTAAGCCCTTCGCGGTTGCGGATTCGGTCGCTCCAGCGGGAGGTAATGTCGCCACCCATCATGTAGTTGGCGATCACCATGGCTGGATAGTCCGGGTCTGTATCGCGCATCTGGATTCGCAGACCCGCTTCAAACTCCGCGTTCTGCTTGTCCGGCGTTTCAATCTTCGTGTTGATTGGCGCTACCGGCAGGTACTTTGACGGGATGCGTGCCCAGGCGGTCTGGCTCTTCCAGGTGCCCAGGAGTTCGGCGGCGGCCTTCTGCACTTCGTCCGTCTTCATGGGCCCCACCGCCACCAGATCCCCGCGCGTCAGGCCGTAGAACGTGCGGTAGAAATCCTTCACGTCATCGAGCGTGACTTTCTTCAGATCTTCAATGCGTTCATCGAGGGTACGGACGTGACGGATGTCTGTGCGTGGAAACGGACTCAGGTTCGCCTGAAGAGCCTGCGTTGCGAGAGTGGCAGGTTCGGTACGCCCACGCTCCACCGCGGTGATCTGCTGCTGGCGGATGGTTTCAAAATCAGCTTCCGGGAAGGCGGGCTCTTTCAGGATCTCCGCCATCAGCCGCATGGCTGGCACCAGATTTTCAGAGGTGGTCTGAATGGAAGCGGAAGCGCCGGTCAGCCCGCCGCTGACGTTCAGGGTTGCGTTCAGTTGCTGGATCGCATCCTGAACCTGCTGCCGATTTTTACTCTTTGTGGCGCGCATCAGCAAAGCACCGGCCATTTCCGCGGCAGCCGGATTCTTCCCTGTCAGCGACTTCTCATCGCCGAAACGGAGGCTGAGGGCGAGGTACACGAGGTTGCCGCGGGTCGCCTTTGGAAGCAACGCAAGTTTCAAGCCACCGGGTTGCGTGGTACGAACCAGGCGGTTTTCAACCACAGCCGGCACGGGAGCCAGTTCCTCGCCCTCGTTTACCGTGATGTTCGGCTTGTAGGTGGAGAGAAGTTTTTCCATGGGCGGCGCATCGGGAACCACGGTGCGGTCCGGAGCTTCTTCGGGGATAAACACGCCGACCGTGCGATTGGAATCTTTCATGTAAAGCTTCACGACGCGGACCACGTCCTCCGGGGTGACGCTCTTGATTTCTTCATAGTTGGTAAAGAGATAGCGCCAGTCGCCATCCGCCACTACTTCGGTGAGGACATTGATCGTCATGGCCTGGGAGTTGCTGAACTCACGGTCCATGCGCTGGATGATGCTCGTTTTCGCGCGATCCAGTTCTTCCTTCGAGGGGGCTTCCGCGGCCAGACCGGAAACAGTCGCCAGTATGGTTTTCTTCACATCATCAAGGCTTTGCTCTTTGCCGAGAGTTGCGGAGAACTGAATGACGCCGGGATCGTGCATTTCCGACACCGACATGGAGGCGGACATTGCCTTCTTGCTATCCACCAGCGCCTTGTACAGACGACCAGTGCCACCCTGCCCGTTGAGAATACCCGCCACAACTTCCAACGTACTCGCATCGGGATGCGCCATCGCCGGGCCATGGTAAGCCATGATCAGGCTCTGGTTGGTGCCGACGCGCCGGAGTTCCACGGTACGTTCGCCATCCTGTGCGGGTTCTGTGGTGTAGGTGGCGTCGAGCTTGCGTTCGGGACGGGGGATACTGCCCACCGAGGCAGCCACCATGGCCAGCGTCTTCGAAGGGTCGAGCTGGCCGCCGACGATCAGGACCGCGTTATCGGGCTGATAATACTTCTTGTAAAAAGCCGCCAGACGGTCGATCGGCACTTTTTCGATATCGGCCAGGGAACCGATCACAGATTTTCCATAGTTATGCCACAGGTAGGCCGTGGACATCACGCGCTCATCGAGCACGCGCGTGGCGCTGTTCTCGCCGCGTTCAAATTCATTGCGAACGACGGTCATCTCCGTATCGAGCAGTTCCTTCTCAATGCGCATGTTAACCATGCGGGTGGCTTCGAGACCGAGCGCCCACCTCAGATTGTCATCCGAGGCGTTGACCGTTTCGAAGTAATTGGTGCGGTCATAGTCGGTAGTGCCGTTCCAGTTGGCGCCGTGGTCAGTCAGTTCCTTCTTGATACTGCGACCATCCTTCGAGAGGATGAAGTTCATGTGTTCGAGGAGATGGGCCATGCCGGTTTCGCCATAGCCTTCATGGCGGGAGCCGACGAGGTAGACCATGTTGACCGAGACCTTTGTGCTGGAGGAATCCGGCAGGAGCAGAACGCGCAGGCCGTTCGGGTAGGCATATTCTGTAATGCCCGCCATGGAGGGGCCTTTTGTGACGCCTGGCGGCAGTGTCTGTGCGGCGGCGAGGAAAGAAAACGCGGCGATAAGAGTAACGTTCCGAAGCAACATGGAACTATTCTCGCTCAAAACCAACGAGGGTGTGTTCCGTACGCCCAAACACCCCTTTCAGTTCGCGGTCGGCGTCTTCTCGATCCTGTCCATCACCAGAAGATCCAGCGGCAGCTTGCGTGGTTCGAGTTTGATCCCGAAAGCCTGGATCGATTTGAATATCGACGAACCAGCCGGGTCGGACGCCGCGCTGGAGTTACCACCGCCGGGCTGCATCCCCATATTCATGGAGGCACGCGCCACGTTCATGGCATCGTCCTTCGACATATCGGCGCAGATGAGACATGGCGATGCAGAGAATCGGCCGTGTCCGCACCGACGAAGCCGCTATAGACCCACTACTGTAAGAGTGCCGCAATTACCGTGCTGGCCACCGCCGAAACGATCCGCGCGCCTGCGGGCGTCCCGCGTACTCGCCGATCCACATGGCAAAGGCGCCCGCGAGCACACCGGCAATCCCGTAGCAAAGGAAAGTCAGCCAGGCCATCAGGCAGGCCTCTGCGGCGGAAATCGCCGATAGCCCCCTCACAAACGTCCGCCATTTCACGCCCGTAGGTCGCGCACTGCGTCGGATAAAGCCGGAGCAGGGTTTCGTAGGCGTGTCGCATAAAGGTCAAGCCTTTCGCGACTCAAGACACGCCGTCGCGACGCGTGTCAAATTGCTTCAGTCTCGCGGGTTCCAATTGCAGGAATCTGCGTCCCAGCGCCGTCAGACGATAAGACTGCTTGTCACGCGACGTGTCATCGGTTTCGAAGCGCTCGATCCATTCGCTTTCGAGCAACCGGTGGATGACACCGCAGAGAGTGCCCGTACTGAGGCGCACCCTTCCGTCGCTGACCGCTTCAGTGTCTTTGAGAATGGCGTAACCGTGACGGGGTGCCTGGGTCAGGCTGAGAAGAACAGTAGAACAGGCTCAGTGAGGGGGGCTGCATCGGATTGAGAAGCACGCTGCGCGGACTTTTGTCAAGCGACAACAGTCTGCACTTATTTACCAGCGGAGTACTGCTTGTACAACTCCGCAATCTTCGCATCGGCCAGCGTGCCAGGATGGATCACCACGCGATAGCGGAAGTGCAGTTTCTCGCCGGGCTTAAGCGTCATGTCTCCCGCCGGTTCCTTCTTGTTGGTGAAAGCGCTGCTGCCAAAGATATTGGCAGCGAACAGGCCGTAGCCCCGCGCGTGCCAGTAAGTAGGATGCCGCGGATTCTCCGGATGATCCAGAATGGCAATGCCGAGTTTTTCGCCGGCGACGGTACCGGAATAATCCATCCAGTCGGCGCGCGTCCCCCAACAGGAGGCTTCTTTCTGCTTGCCATCGGCGCAGGTCATGATGCCGGTTCGGGCAGGCACGGTCGGCTGGCCCTTCGTGCCAGGCGCGTTGGCCTCTTCCAGTTCGGAGGCAACGCGAATGGCGAACACGCCATCCTTCTCGTCTTCGAACTTCGCTTCCACTTTGGCCGTCAGAGTGAAATCAAAATCGATCACGCGGTTGGGGCCGCCGGCATGGAAGATCATCTTGCGGTCTTCAATAAGAACTACCGTGCCATCGGGCTGTTTCCACTCGGCGCTGGCGTCAATCTCGCCGGACTTCGCGCCGCTCTCTGCCTTCGTGACCTTTGTGACAAAGATGTGACCCAGGTTGGGCTGCGTGTAGGAGAACTCGTTGTTCCAGTAATCGTAGCCATTGACTCTGGAGTGAGCAAACCAGACGGCGCGGTGGTGCTGATGGTCGACGGCTTCGCCCTCCACCTTGTCCATCGGAAAAGAGCGGGTCACTGAGACGCCGGATACCGCGCGCAGCGGATACAGATATGGCTTCGGGACATCGGGGCCATAGAAGAACGTCGTATAGGGCTTACCGTCGATGTTGACCGTAATCTGATTGTTACCCTGGGCGATCTTGACCTGCGCGGCAAGAGGCAGGGTCGCCAGCATCAGCACGAGGAGGGGCGATTTACACATGTTTACCAGTAAACCACGGTTCCAGGGGCGGTGGAACTACGAAATCCGTCCGGAATGTGTAAACCTTTGGTGGAGGTCATCCGTCTGTCAGATCAACACCCCGCTCAAATGAAAAAGATCAATCGCAGAGAACTTATTCAATCGTCGGCGCTGGCGCTGCCCGTGCTATCCGGTACAACCCTGAACGCCACACCCCTTTCGGCGCGCGGTTATCGATTTCACCATGACTTCGTCATGGGGACCTCGCTCGATCTGGTGATCTTCACAGATAGCGAACGCAACGCGGCAGTTGCGGAAGCCGCCGTATTGAACGAGATCGCCCGGCTGAGCCGGATTCTAAGTACGTACGATCCTGCAAGTGAAATTTCGCGACTGGGTGACGCGCCAGGTAATCCGTCGCCAGAGTTGGCGCGTGTGCTCGCAGCCTACGCGGATTGGCAGCAGAGGACCCATGGGGCGCTTTCGTCCCGAGTGAAGGGCAAACTGAATCTCGACGCGCTGGGCAAACCGTTTATCGCCGCAAAGGCCGTGGAAGCTGCGCGCGGCACGGGTATTGAGGGGATCATGCTCGACGCCGGTGGCGACGTTATCGTGAGCGGCAAGCCTGGTGCCGATTCAGCCTGGCCGATCGGCGTTTCCGATCCGATGTCACCGTATCACAATGCGAACCCGCTCTCGGTGGTGAAAATTTCGGCGGGTGCGATCGCGACGAGCGGCATTACGGCGCGCGGCGCACATATCATCGATCCGCGCAACGGGGTTGTCGCAACCGGAGTGTTGAGCGCCACGGTGATTGCGCCCGACGCTGTAACGGCCAATGCGCTCTCCACCGCGATCTGCGTCCTTGGCCCGAAAGACGGCCTTGCTCTCGTGGCGCGGACGCGCGGCGCGGAGTGCCTCATCGTTTCCGCAGGCGCACGGCAGGTTCGCAGCGCGGGCTTCAGCCGCTTTGAACACCCTGTCATCATTCCCGCCATGGCAGCAGCTGCCGGCGAATGGCCGGAAGGCTTCGAGGTGCAGCTCGACGTGAACCTGAAAAACGCCGGTGGCAGACGGCCTTACGTCGCCGTGTGGGTGGTGGATTCGTCGAAGAAACTGGTGCGCAACGTGGTGTTGTTCGCGAGCAAACAGCGTTACCTGAACGAACTCCGAGAGTGGTGGAGCGCCAACACGAATAACCCGACGTGGTATACGTCGTCCCGCCCCACTCCCGCACCTGGCCGTTATCTGTTGCATTGGGACGGCCTGGATGAAAAGAAGAATCCCGTTCCACAGGGCACTTATAAGATCTTCCTCGAAACCGCGCGAGAGCATTCTTACTACGAGAAGGAATCGACCACAATCGATTGCATGGGAGAGCCGACGACGGCGACGATTAAGAAGACGCCGGAGTTCGATCCTGTCACGGTGACCTACGGCCCGAAAAAACAGATGGCTTAACGGCTATTCGTTGGCGGTGGGCTTTTCGGCGCGATCCACAACCAATACTTCAACAGGTGCGGTGCGGGCCTCCAGCCTCAGACCGAGTTCCTGCTCCAGAGCGGAAAACAGCGCGGCAGTGGGCTGGTCGGGTTCAGGCAGCCACTCCAGTTTGAAGTCGTAAGCGCCGGTGAGGCCGGTTGCGTCGATTACCGGGCGCTCCGGCACCGACGATCGCAACCAGGCAATCACTTCACTGATGGGCGCTTTCACGCCGGTCCATGACATGGTCTTGCCGGACATGCCGAACCGAATCTGGCCATGTAGTTCGGTACCTGGCGCCACTTCATGCAGCTTGGGGCCGCTTTTTGCCACTACCAGAGCGAACACCGGCCGAACAGGCCTCTCGCGATGAGCCCTGAGCTGAAACCTGTCCGCCAGGAGTGCCTGTAGCATGAGCTTTCGCTGCGCAAGGGTGACGACGCTGCCCGCCGTGGCATTTACTTCGAATTGGGTGTCGTTCGCTTCGAGCCACTTCGGACCACCTTCGATCTTCACGCCGCCGGAAAGATCGTAAGCGAACGAAATCAGGCTGCCCAGCGTGGCACAGGTGAAACGAAGACGGGCAGATTCGGCGGTGGCACCGATCGAGGCGCGGGCCGCGCTCATTCTTCCGATGTCCGTGGAGCAGTCGGACGACGCCGGCTTGACGGACGCGGCTTCGAACTGGGGTCGGACCGATTCCTGACCGCTGACACCCCAGGCCAGGGCAAGCAACATGAGCGCAGCGCCCGGTCGACACATTGGCTCGATCGTTCCCTCCGCCTATCAGTCTGGCACAATTCGGGCTCGCTATTTCGACACTGGCATCGGTGCGGCGAACACCGCCAGACTCGTCGCGACCACTCGGCCGTTCGGATTGTCAGAGGAAGAATTGACTATCGCAGGAACATGGGTCGCGGGGTTCTCCATAACCAGCGTTGTGGAGCCGCCTCCATCCATATTCAGGGCGTTATAGCCACCGTAGTCTTTCAATAACAGATCAGCAACTTCCGGCAACGACATACCGTCGCTCCCGTTCGCCCGATCAACCGTGAACAGAATCAAAGTCCTGTTGTCCCTGGATAAGCCGATCACCGAGCGGGCATTATTCAGCGAAAACCACGAATGGCTGTTGGAGTAATTGCCCGGCCCGGGCCCGGCCAGTTTGCAATCGGGATGTATTTCGTCCGCGTAGCACGGCACGGTATTGACACCGTTCGTGATAATTTGCCCTGAGCCCGCGAAGGCGTTCCATAACTTCACCGGCTCCTGAATATGAGTACCGTCGTTGGTAACGCACAGGAAGCAATTGCCATCGGAGAAGCCGTGCGCGCGAGTCACGATGCCCGCATGATTGGCTCCATCGATATTGATGGCGGGCGCGTCGCGGTCAATGGCGTAGTTCTGTTGCGGCAGTTCGAAGGGCGAGAAGACGACCCCATCGGAGGCCGCAAGACCAATCACGTCGGCATTGAGATCCTCTGAGGGGAACGGCATGAAGAAGTGAGCATTGATCGCAATTTGCGCATGTTGTTGTTTCAGATAGTCAAGGGTAGACAGGCGGGCGACATCCCGCGAACCGCCGGGCGGAGTCAAACGAAAAGACAGGGATGGTGCCGTGAGGTCGATGCTGACAACGTGAATTCTGACATTGCGAGGGAACTCGGGCGGGCCGCCTGTGCGAATCGTGTGCGTGACACCGAGAAAGGGGTGTTCGACGACGCTGCTATCCGCCGCGGCGAGAACAGCCAGACAACCGGACAAGAGCAAAAGCGATACGGCGCGCAGGCCGGTGGCACGAGACGACATCGGGACGAAAACCTCTGGTCCATCAGTTTAGCGTTTCGTGAGCTCTGCATCCGATGTTCCAGCGCCCGATAGAATCACACAGATGAGTTTGCCTTCTGTCTTATCCGGACGACTGAGACTTCCCGCGATCGGGTCGCCGCTTTACGTGATCTCAAACCCCGACCTGGTGATCGCACAATGTACCGCCGGCATCTGTGGTGCCTTCCCCGCCCTCAACGCGCGCCCGGCTTCCCTGCTGGACGAGTGGCTCCATCGCATTACCGAAGAACTCGCTGCCTGGGACCGCGCCCACCCCGACCAGCCTTCCGCGCCGTATGCGGTGAACCAGATTGTCCACCGCAGCAATGACCGAATGGAGGCGGATCTTGCGCTGTGCGTGAAGTGGAAAGTCCCCGTGATCATCACGTCGCTGGGTGCGCGGGAAGACCTGAATCAGACGGTACACGAGTACGGCGGCATCACGCTGCATGACGTGATCCACAACCGGTTCGCCCACAAGGCCATCGAAAAAGGTGCCGATGGCCTGATCGCGGTCGCAGCCGGCGCGGGTGGACACGCGGGGACTCTCTCTCCGTTCGCACTGGTGCAGGAGATTCGCGAATGGTTTGATGGGCCCCTCGCGCTCGCAGGCTCTATCGCAACCGGGCGTGCGATTCTGGCCGCGCTCGCCATGGGCGCGGATCTGGCCTATATCGGTTCGGCCTTCATCGCTACCAAAGAGGCCAACGCGGTGGAGGCGTACAAGCAAATGATTGTCGATTCCAATGGCGAGGACATTCTCTACACCAACTTCTTCACCGGCGTGCACGGGAACTACCTGAAGCCCTCCGTCATCCAGGCCGGGTTTGACCCGGAGCAACTGCCGCAGGGAGAAGCCACGAAAATGGACTTCAAACTCAGCGGCGAAGCCGGCAAGAAAGTCTGGCGCGATATCTGGGGCTGCGGTCAGGGGATCGGCGCGTTACACGATGTACCCGGTGCAGCAGATCTGGTCGCCAGACTGGCACGGGAATATGCGGAGGCCAGAACTGAACTGGCCGTTAAGGCGTAAGCCTGAAATCAGTAGCCTTTCGTCGTCACCCAGAAACTCTCTTCCCAGGAACCGCCCGGGGGAATCGTCTGGAGTTCCTTGTAGACGCCTTTCTGCGCCAGGTTCAGGGCGTTCGTGATGCCAATCATCGGCTCAAATGCGATGAAGCCCTTGGTCGTCGGCGGTGCCGCGCCCACAGGCAGAGGCACTGCCGGAGGGGCGATCTTCACGGCATTCGCAGGGTCCACAGGAAACGGGCCTGACGGCGCTGAAGGAGCAGGCGGGCCGCCACGACCGCCGCCACCACCAAAGCCGGAACCGCCGCGGCCGCCGCCAAAACCGGAGCCTCCGCGACCACCACCACCAAATCCGCCACCCCCTCCACCCGCAGGCAGCGGCGTGGACCACAACAACACGGTCTTGTACTTCGGCCCCAGAATCTCATCCAGTTCCTTGCCGTTATACATGAGCCGCATCGTAGCGCGACCGTTGGCATCGCGCACCAGATCCGTAAACACATCGTCCACCAGCGCATAGTTCTTCAGGTGAATGGAGGTCCGGTCTTTGTCCGCGTTGAAAAACTTTTCGATGGGCTGCGTCTCGCCGGTCGGCAGCCGCTCCGGGATCTCAGGCCAGTGCGTCTGCGCGTCCACGGATACCGTCCAGTCGTCGCGATTCCCATCGGGGAGTTCGTAAATCGGGTGGAAACCGATCACGGCCGGCATCGGCTCACTGCCGACGTTATCCAGCCGCGTGTGTACTTCCAGCGTGCCGTCAGAGACACGGTAGGTCAGCGTGATGGTGTGAGCAAAGGGAAACTGCTTGATGAAAGCGGGAATCTTGTAGAAATCGAGCCTGCACGTTACCCAAGCGCTCTTCCCATCGGCCTTGAATTCAACTACCTGCCAGGCTTTGGAGCCCGTGACGTAGCCGGTGGAAGGAATCGGACCGCGTACGTTGCCAAGTCCCAAATCGAACGAGTATTTCTTGCCATTAGCGTAAAACGCCGTTTCATCCAGACGATTCGCAAAGGGCGCGAGCAGGGGCATGCCGTTCAGACCGGAATTTGCCTGGAAGGCTTCCAGCGTGGCGGAAGTGCGGACCAGGTTCTGCCCCTTGACCTGAATCTTCCACGCCTTACCCTGGCTGGCGACAACGTCAACGGTCATCTGCGCGGTGGTATCCGCAATGGAAATGACGTCTCCATCCTGCTTGGCGGTGTAGCGCTGCGCGGTCGCCGGCGAGGCGACGATCCCTGCCAGCGCGGTGGTCAGGGCGAGTGTCAGAAATCGGTGGCGTGTCATGGTTGCTCTCCGGGAGATCATACCAAACCGGAGGACCTCATCGCACTGCTACTTTGCCGGGGCAGCCGACTGCATGCTGGACCAGTGAGCGTTGCGAAATTGCCAACGCCCATCGCGACGCTCGGCGACAGCGGTGAAATAACCGGAAGTATCCATGTGAGAGCCGTCCGCGAGCGTCATGAGTTCATGCCACGGCGAGGCGATCACGGCAAGATCCTGGGTAAGGGGATCCACGCGGAGATCACGCCCCCACTGGAGTTCGATCTTGCTGATCGCGCGACTGAGGGCAGGAATACCAGCCTGCGCTGCTGCGCCGTCCGCAAACTGCACGCGGCCATCTACCGCCATGAAGAACGAAGAGCTGTTCTCGAAGTAGTCCTGCCAGGCGGACGGGCCGCGCCGGGTCACGTTTTCCGCGACCGAACGAGCGAAAGTCTGCACCTCATTCTTCACGGCATTGAGGCGCGCGGGGTCGGTTTGGCGCGCGCCACACGAGCAAAAGAGGAGCGGCAGGAGGGAGCATAACACGGCAAACAGACTTGCGAAATGCGGCCGCACGCAGACATCTTAACCTGGATCGAATCGCGGCGGTGAGAGACAACCGCTGATGGAAGCGAACTTTTCCAATCGCCAAATCGTATGCATTCACGTGCTGGAGTTCAGCGAAACACGCGAATGATGGAACGTGCAGCGGAAACCTCGCCGCGCGTCAAAGCCAGGGTCGCCGGCGCACTGTACCTGGTCATCATCGTCACGGCACTATTCGCCGAAGTTTTCGTTCGGGGCTGGCTGGTCGTGAATGGCGATGCGGCGGCAACCGCTGCCAACATCCTGGCTCACCAGCCGCTCTACCGCCTCGGTGGTGTCGCCGACCTCATCGCCTTCGTTTGCGATGCGGGCGTGGCGCTGATCTTCTACGACTTGTTCAGTCCTGTAAGCGGCAGTGTCTCTCTGTTGGCCGCGTTCTTCAGACTAGTGCATGTGGCAATCGTCGGCGTCACCACAGTATGCCATTTCGCCCCGCTGGTTTTCCTGGGGGAGGCGCACTACCTGAGCGCTTTCAGCCGCGACCAACTGCAGGCGTTGGCGATGGCATCGCTCAAACTGCACACGCTCGGCTACATGGTCGCTCTCGTGTTTTTTGGATTCCATTGTGTGTTGACTGGATGCCTGATCTGGAAGTCGACATTCCTGCCCCGTACACTTGGCACCGTGATGGCCGTTGCTGGTTTTTGCTACTTAACCAACAGCTTCGCCAGTCTGCTGTCACCGGCAATTGCAGGCCATCTCTATCCGTGGATACTCCTGCCCGGTGCCCTCGGAGAATGGAGCCTGACTGCATGGCTCCTGTGCGTCGGAGTGCGCGTCCCGTCTGCTCGCGCTGTGTCACCATAGATCTCAAGACCGAAGTACGGAGCTTGTGATGAAGACGGAAATGTTGCGGTTCAACGGCGCAGTCGAACGCGATCCCGCCATCGACGCATGGTTCCATGAGCGCCCCGGTGAATTAGGATCCATCGCGCGCCAATGGTTTGAGGTCATGCGAAAATGCGGGGACGAAGTCCGCGAGCTTTTGCACGACGGCTGTCCCGTCGCCTGTTTGGGCGATGTGCCGTTCGGCTACGTCAACGTATTTACTTCGCACGTCAACGTCGGGTTCTTTCAGGGCGCAACGCTGAAGGATCCGGCCCGTCTATTGCAAGGCACTGGAAAATACATGCGCCATGTAAAGCTGAGACCCGATACTGCCACCAATGCCGCTGCGCTGCGAGCGCTCATCGAAGCGGCGTGGTCGGATATGAGGGCTCGCGTCGAGAACGGTTAGCCACTGCTCGGCAGGCCCGCAGCCGTAATGAGATCTCGCCCGAACCTGCAGCTCGGCTCCACAACCTAACAATCTATGACCCAGCGTATTCGGAACTGGCGCGCTGTCGCAGCCTGCCCCTCCGACTCTCGATAACGAGTTGCGCGTTGCCGCCATTGCCGAAGATGTCATCCTTCTCGGCCTTGATGCATGATCCGAACGGGCAGTGACGGTTTGCCCTCAATCCCGATCCTCAGCTGGTATGTCCCTCCTCTCCCTCAATAATCCCCTCAAAAATTCTCTTGACAGCCATAGTGATATAGTGTTACATATCACTACAGAAACGGATGCAACTCTTCGTCAATCCCGCCGGTGAGCTCTCCATTTACCGCCAGATCATGCGGCAAATCACGGAAGCCATCGCAGGTGGTCGTCTTCAACCCGGCGACAAGCTGCCTTCGCACCGCGATCTCGCCGAGCAACTCGTCATTGCCCCCCTGACCGTTAAAAAGGCCTACGACGAGCTCGAAGCCGGCGGTTACATCGAAACCCAGCGCGGCCGTGGCACCTTTGTCTCCGGCACCGTCCCTCAGCCCGCACCCGGAAATACCGGCCTCCGCGATGCCGCCCGTAACCTGCTTTCCCTCGCCCTGCTCTCGGGCGGGGGAATGCCCGAAGCTATTCACGCTCTCAATGAAGTGCAAAAAGAAATGCTGGAGGCCCGCGGCGAACGCGGCCAGCAGGAGAAGAAATCATGAATACGATCCTTCAATTCGAAAACATCGTTCGCGGCTATAAGAAGGAAGAAAACGTTCTCAATGGCGTCAGCTTCCGCATGGGCCAGGGCGAGATCGTCGGCCTCCTGGGCCGCAACGGAGCGGGCAAAACCACCCTCATCCGCATCGCCATGGGCCTGCTCTACCCGCAGTCCGGCCGTGTCTCGGTCTTCGGTCTCTCCCCAACTCAGGATCCGGTGGCCGTGAAGGGCCGCATCGGCTACGTCGCGGAGGACCAGGTGCTGCCACCCGCAGCCACCATCCGCGAACTCACTGCCTTCCACGCCTCGCTCTTTCCCAAATGGGACCCAGCTCTCGAACGCGAACTGGTGGACCGTTTTGGCCTTCGCGCTGACGACAAGATCAAGAGCCTCAGCAAGGGCCAGGCTCGCCAGGTCGCTCTCATCTGCGCGCTTTGTCATCGGCCGGAACTGCTCATTCTCGATGAGCCCGCCGGCGGCCTCGACCCCGCCGCGCGCCGCGAATTCCTCGAAGCCTCCATCCAACTGCTGAATCGCGAAGGTACCGCAATCCTCTTTTCCTCGCACCACATGGGCGACGTGGAGCGCATTGGCGGCCGCGTCGTCTTACTCGACCAGGGCCGCGTTCTGCTCGATGAAGATCTCGACCATCTTCGTGAAAATGTCTGTGTCGCGCTCGCCCCCAGCGCCGCCGCCAACACCCGGCTCGAAACACTGCCGGGCTATCTGCGTTCCCGCAACGCCCAGGACGGCTGGCACGGCGTGTTCCGAGGCGAACCTGACGATGTTTCCCTGCGCATCCGGCAATCGCTTGGTGCCAACAACGTCCAATGCGCCCGCGTACCGCTGGAGGAACTCTTTGTCGAAATGGTGGGAGGCCGCCAGTGAGCCGCACACTCACACTGATGCGTCGTGACCCCACGGCGCGTTTCCTGCCCTGGGTCGTCCTCGCTGCGTTCCTCAGCTGGCTCGGCTTCTGGAAGGCCCCGGGTGATACCGCGATCGGCTTCATAAGCGGCTTAGCGATGCCGCTGTTCATATTCGCGCAGCCCCAGCGCCGCGCAACCCTGTTTGAAGCAACACTGCCCATTGATGGCCGCGACTTTCTCCGCGCCCGCATCTTCAGTCTGCTGCTCTACGTCTGGACGCCGGTCAGCATCATACTCCTGGGAGCTATGCTCTTTGGGCACACACCCAATTCGTTGAATCTCCTTCGCATGGTCGCCGGGCTGTTCTTTGTCAGTGGCACGATAATTCTCAGCCAGACTCTGTTTCTGCCGCGTCTCGAAATCCGTCCCATCGTCATCGGCCTTATATGGTTCGCTGCCACCGATTGCACTTTCGGCATGGCTTTCCTGCCACTCCGGCTGATCTGGCCCACTATCGTTGCTATCCCGGTTCTTACGGCATTATGGCTTACCACAGCCTGGCCCAAAGGTCCCTTTGCCTTCCAATACCCGGTGCAAACCGGCCGTGCCCTGGGCTTCATCTATCGCAGGGCACCATGCGTCCTCGCGGACCGGCTTTTTCGGCACGCAGGCACCGCTCTTTCGCGCGTTGTATCCGTGGCAGGCCTTGATGTTTCTTGGCATGGCAATCCTCTACCCACTCATCGGCAACGCGCTGATGCCGCTCTGCTTTCTCCCCGGCTTCCTCAACCAATCGTTGTTCGGAGTTCGCTGGCTTTCAACGCTGCCCGTCAGCCGCCGTCGCCTGATGTTCTCCGCGCTCGCTCCATACCTCCTGCTCTACACCCTGGCCATCCTGGCAAACCTGAACTATGGCATTGGAGCCCATGAGTTCGGGAGTACCGCGCTCGAATACCGAAACGAGAGTGTCCAACTGGGTTCTGAGTCGCCCCAACTGGTCCGCACGGAGCGCAATTCCCACCCTGTGATCACCGCGCCCTGGGGCGAAACATATCAGCCGGGCCTCTTTGATCGATTGGGGAAGGGTTGGTACAACCCCTGGGCTTCCGGTCGCGAGAACTCTCGCCGCTTTCAGGACTGGCAGTTCCGCCGCGCCACTCTCGCCGTCTACGGACGCGAACTTTCTCTCGATGAAGTCGCCCTGTTGCCGGAACTCAAGCCGCTGCTTCGTCAGCCGGCGGTTCAATTCCTGGTCGTAGCCCTCGCCGATCTCTTCGCGCTCTTTGTCATGGCACTGATGCTGCTCCCGAACTGGTACCGTCTCAACCGGTTCCCCCAAAAAGTGCGCAAGGGCATTGCGATCGGTATCGCATTCCCTGCCGTGATCGGTGCGGCCCTGCTGCCCATCCTGGCGGGCGGCCCCTCCGGTTCGCAGGTGACCGATATGCTGGCGCACTTGGTGCTCCGTGTGATTCCCGTCTCGTCGCCGCTCCTCTGGGCCGGGCCCACCGGGCTGATCCTTTGTCTGCTGTGGCTCATAGACCGGCAGTTCGCCGAACTCGAACCGGGGCTCATCGAAGCGCCGCGCAGAGGCAAATGGGGGGCGGCGTCCTGCCAGTCAGGGAACTGATCTACTCTGAAGTTTCGGAACAACGGCCATCCATGCCGGTGGAAGGGCGGTTGCCGGAACGGTTCAGGAGCGACGAGAGATTGGACAACACGAGAGTATTCAGAATGGCGTTCGCCAGCGTCTACCCGCATTACATCGCCAAGGCGGAGAGGAAGGGACGCACAAAAGAAGAGGTACATGCCGTCATCCACTGGCTAACGGGCTATGACGAACAGGCACTGCAACAGCAGATTGACACGAAGGTCGACTTTGAGACTTTCTTCGCGCAGGCACCGCGCATCAACCCGAATGTGTCCAAAATAACGGGCGTGATCTGCGGCTACCGCGTGGAGGAGATCGGGGATAAGCTCATGCAGCAGATCCGTTACATGGACAAGCTGGTGGATGAGTTGGCCAGGGGAAACACTCTGGACAAGATTCTGAGGAAATGAGCAGAGAGATCGGCGCTGTCCTCCCCGAATTTGGTTGAGCCTGAAGTTGAGAACGGTTCATGATCGTATAGATCCGCTCTTCGACATCCACTATCGGGGCTGCTTCTGCCGGACTGCAACCGGACAGGCAAACTGCCTTTCGATTGCCTGGTCAAACAGCCGGAGTGCTGACTCCGGGTCGGGCGTGACTCGCTTGCGAAGGGCGGGATTGCGCGAATCTCGTCGCCAGCCACAATCCAGCAGATTTCATCGCCAGGGACGACCAATGGCCGGGAAGCTTCAGAGGAATGGGTTGCGAACCACCAGCGTGCCAAACTCCTGTCCGTTGCTGAGATCCTCAGACCAGAGGATTCCAGAGCCGGACTCGATGGCGCTATTGACGATCATGGCGTCCCACCACGAAAGCCGGTAACGCCGCTGCAGCCCGATCGAATTCACGATGTCGGCGTGCGAAGGCCGATGGATTTTCCAAAATGCAAGGTCCCGAATCGTCTCTTCGGCTTCCTCGCTGGTCAGACGCAGCTTCTTCGTGGCGGCGTTGTAATACTCAGCAAGTACCTGAGTGCTGAGCGCGCCGTTATCCTGCCGCGCAAGCTTCGCCACCAGATCAACGGCAATCGTGTGTTTCATGCCCATGCCGCTGTCCTCCGCGTAAATCAGGATGTTCGTGTCGATGAACTCAGCGGTCATGGAGTTCGTCCCGAGTCCACGAAACCTTGCCGCCGACCCCTCGATCCGGCGCATTTTGCAGCCTCCGAATGAGCCTTGAGGCCGCTGTCTCCCGCGCGTCGTCCGCGGCCAGGGTAGATTCAATCGCGTCTTTGACCACGGCGGTCATGGATTGGTTTCTGATTGCGGCACATACCCGCAATCGGCGAATCAGTTGCTCCGGAAGGTTGAGCGTGAGGTTCCGGCTTTCTTCCACGTATTTGAGTGTATCACATATTTATGTGATTCCGACCTTAACCGCCACTCATGTTAAGCTAGCTTAAGCTGGATTAATGGAGATCAAATGCAGGAAATCGGAGCCTTTGAAGCCAAGAATACGTTCGGCACCCTGCTGGACCGCGTGGAGCGGGGCGAAGAAATAGTGATCACCAGACACGGCAAGCCAGTCGCCCGTCTGGTTTCCAGTGGTAGCGGCATTGATCGAGCGCTGGCAAGGGCGGCATCAGACCGTATCCGCGCGCGCGCGGCACGCTTCACGTCCCATCCCATTGCTTGGGCCGATCTTAAGGCTGACCGCGA
Organism: uncultured Acidobacteriia bacterium; assembly: GCA_903875575.1. Classification (GTDB taxonomy): domain Bacteria; phylum Acidobacteriota; class Terriglobia; order Bryobacterales; family Bryobacteraceae; genus BOG-234. The sequence continues at coordinate 197,746 of CAIQWJ010000052.1, forward strand.
CGAGGGGCGGCCTTGAGTTTGGTTCTCGATAGCTCCGTGGCGCTCGCGTGGGTCTATTCCGCGGAAACCACGGAAGCTGTCTCCGCTGTGTTCACCCAAATTATCGAGTCTGGAGCCTGGGTTCCGGCGCTATGGCGTCTGGAGATTGCCAATGTGCTCGAAATGGGTGTCCGGAAGGGCAGGTCCGACGCGGCTTTTCGGGATGCAGCCCTTTCTGACCTGGCGCTGCTTCCCATCACTGTGGATCCGGAAACCGACCGTCAGGCATGGGGTACAACTGCCAAACTGGCCGCGCGGCATCGACTGACTCTCTATGACGCGGCGTACCTGGAACTGGCACGCCGACGCGGATTGCCGCTCGCTACGCTTGACAACGAATTGCGGGCTGCGGCCACTGCCGAGGATGTTGGGTTGCTCGGTGTTGGCGATTGATTTGCCCGACAGATTCGAACTTTGGCAACATGAAACACAACCCTCCGTCCATTTCGAATTCGGACCTCACTGGCGCTACCATCTCAATGTGGAACGGCTTCTCTCCTCGCTTGTATCGGTCATCCTCGGTCTTGTCCTGTCCCCGATTGCGATGGTGCTGGCGATTTGGGGTTGGGCGAGGATCGGCGGGGCCGACAACCCAGGAATGTTGCTTGCATTGACAGTCGGCGCTTCGGTCTTTGTCTTAGTGGTTTGGAAGTCGCCGGCAATAGTACGGGGCGGCCTCGACAGGCTGCGTGCCCAGTCGCCAGAGCCGCTCTACTCATGTCTTGGAATGGGGATCACTTTGGCCCTCGCTACAGGCGCGCTCATGGCTGTTCCAATTTTTCTGCTTGGCCATACGCGGCCGCAGGGCTGGGACCTTGATAGCATCCCGACCTTCATGGCGGGGGCTTTCCTGCTTGGCCTTATTTTCGGAGCCCGCCTGGGGTTAGACAGAAGGCGTGAGCGAAAATCGCAGACGAAAGCCATAGTTCTGTGAAACGGCGCTCGGCCAGATTGCGACGATCACCAACCACCACTGAATTCGCATAGCGCTCGGACGACTACGGTGGGTTGAGGAGAACTCGAATCCTAACTGGCGTACCGACATCTACCTCCCCGCCCACCCCCTACGAAAGCGCGTTCTTGATCGCGTCTTCATTCTCCTGCAGTTTCAGCGCCCTCGCATACCCAAACGCCAGGCACGCTCCCGGCAGGAACAAAAACATGATCCGCCAGTTCGCGCCGCGACTCACATACCCAAACAACCCGCCCAGCGAAGCGCTCAGCAGATAATGCGGGAACGTCCAAAGATAAAGCTGGTTCCAGACCTTTCCCACCGGCTTCATTTCCGTCAGCGACAGCACTCCCGCCAGCAGCAGCGTGTTCGCAAGAAAATAGAGCGCCGTGGAGCAGGCCAGCAGGGCGATCATATTGCCCGGTGCGAACGTGTCCGTCAGCCAGCGACCGAAAGTCCAAGCCACCATGACACTGATAACCAGCGTACAGATGCTGAATACCACCTGCAGCACACTCGGTCGCTGCTTCGGATTCCACAAACACTGCACCAGACCGACAACGATAGCCACAAGCACCGTTTCCGCCGACGTCAGATCCGTCAGACCCGCAAAAATGAGCAGGCTCCCGCCGGATACCGTAGCCGTGAGGCCGGGAATCCGCATTTTGATCGTCGCCACATTGGCCGCGATCAGGACGTAGATCATTAGCCTGGCCATGGCGAACGAATGTCCACCATAGGCCGCCGCCAGCATGATCGTAACCCCCGCTGCAATCACAACAGTGCAATACAGACGGGTCGCCTTCGACAGAGCCAATTACGCCTCCGCCCCAGGCTGGAATAGAAAAACGCAGAGACTCGCGCTCCCCGCCGACCGGTCGGTTACAGCCGCACCGGTCGTCGTCGCGCTCCAGTCAATTGAGAGATTCAGCACATTTCGATCATGACTGGGTACCGGTACTAAAACAAGATACACCTTGGCAAGGCCATAGTACGCTAACGAAGGCAAACGTCCCTGGTGGCGCGGCCATCGGCGTTTTCGTGCCTGCTTTGCTATGTTATTTGCATGCCTGGCCGAACTTTCGGACGTTCCCGCGCGACGCTTTGGCTTGTGGCGATGCTGCTGGCGGGGCACGCTTCTGCTGCGCCAGTCCGCCCGGGAACGGATGTCATCGCGGACCGAATTCGCGATCTCAATCGTCAACTTAGCGCGGGCAGCGTGAATGCGGACACGGTTCGGGAGCGGGGCGCGCTTCTGCATGAACTCCTGGCAGCAAATCCTCTGCGGGCGCTGTCGCTCGCACTTGCGTCGGAACTCACAGCGCAACTCCGAAGCCTGGCCGCAGATCTGCCCGTGGAAACAGAGGGCGAGTGGGAAGGCGAGGCGTTTGCAGTTACCGGAGACAACTTCGAGGCGCGCAGCAGCTTTACGCAGTGGTATCTTCGCACACCGGGTGGCCAACTGGAGGTATTTTTCGCGGGACCAGCACCTTCCGGCGGACAGATGAAACTGCGCGGGCTGAGGATTCTGGACCGGATCGCAGTCGCCAAAGCCATCCCGCAGCCGCTCTCCACGGACACCGGCGCCACCCTCCCCTGCGCTACAACCGGGCAGCAGAATGTCGCCGTCATCATGGTCACCATGCCTTCAGTGCCGGCATTTCCCTCCGTGGTGACCCCTGCCTCACTGCGGCAGTCGTTCTTCGGTTCAGCCTCCGACACCCACGCGACCGATTCCCTGAACGGATATTGGCGTCAAATGTCCTATGGCACAACGTCGGCGGCGGGCCAGGTTTTTGGCCCGTTTGCACTCGGCTCCAACTATCCATGTGACTCCCCCGATGCGATTGAAACGGCGGCCATTCAGGTCGCCGACAGCGCTGCGGACCTGACGAAGTTCACCCGAATCGCCCTGTTCTTTCCCGAATCCTCCTGCCCGGGTTATGCGGGGCTCGACACCGTCGGATGTACCACGGTGACATCACCCTCCAGAGGAAACTTCCAGGCCTCGGTTGGCTGGTTCCCTCAACGTCCGGACTACGTCGCGACCAACGTTATCCTCTATGCGCACGAACTGGGTCACGGCCTGGGGATGGCGCATTCCAACAGCGACGATTACGGCACCCTCGCGCTGGGCCCTGTCGATACTTCGGGTACCACTGTGGAGTACGGCGATCCGTTTACTCTGATGGGCTATCCGTACAACGGTTATGGTCCATCCGGTCACTACGCCGCACAGCACAAGGCCCAGGTGCTTCACTGGCTGAACGCGGGCGATTATCAGGAGGTGACCTCCACCGGCACGTTTACGGTGGCGCCGCTCGAAGCCACCAGCGGACTCCGTGCGCTGAGAATCCTGCGCGATCCGATAACATCCGCATGGCTCTGGCTGGAATACCGGCAACCGCTGGACGACGTGGATGGCGGACTCCCGTCCTTCGCCAGTTCTAACGTGTTTGCCGGAGCCCTCATTCACTATGAGGATCCGGAACTGGACTCCCTCCACACATACCTTCTGGATTTCGCGCCCTCCGCGGCGCCCAACAATTTCATGAAGGCCCCTGCGCTGGTACCGGGAAAGCCATGGTCTGATCCTTATTCACCCCTGACACTGGCCGTAAACAGCGCGGGCCCGACAGGCTTATCCGTCAGCGTGGGCTACGATCCATCCTGCGCCGCCCTGAGCCTTACCGCGAGTGCATTTACATCCTCGGCGGGAACGGGGACGCTCACCATCACGGCTGGCTCCACGTGCTCCTGGACCGTCACCTCCCCGGTTGGGTGGCTGACTTTTCCCGGCGCGGTTTCGGGGCAAGGAAACGGGGCAGTAACGTTTGTTGTGGCGGCCAACCCCCTGCCCACGGAACGCACCGCGTACATTTCGGCGCAGCGGCAGAGCATCCGAATCCTGCAGGCTGCGGCGGGTTCGCCTTCCGTCACCGGCCTGAGCCCGAATTACGGCACCGGCGCGACCGGGCAGTTCACGTTTCAGTTCGCCGACCCGGCAGGGTACACCGATATCAACTATGCCTACGTCATCTTCGACGGCGCTCCCGGTTGCATACTGCAGGTGCTGATGCCGTGGCACCTGGGGCACGCCGGAGTGATCCTGGTCAGCGATTCGGGAAATCAGATCCTGCCCGCGCTCTCTCTGGACGCCGCCGGGGCCTCGGTATCGAACAGCCAGTGTACGGCTTATGCGACGGGATCTTCGGTAACTGGCTCCGGCACTTCCGCTCAGGTGACGCTGCAGCTGGGCTTTTCCCCCGCCTATGCGGGCGCGCATCGGGTCAGTGCTTCCATTGTGGGCTCCTCGAATATCCTGGCACCGTACCTGCCGGTAGGCACCTGGACAGTGCCACTCAGCGGAAATGTGCCGGCCATCAACAAAGGCGGCGTGGTGCCCATTTTCAGTGCCGTGAACACGATTGCTCCGGGTGAATGGATTTCGATCTACGGCACCAATCTGGCTCCTTCCGGCTCAGCGACCTGGAACGGGAATTTTCAGAGTTCCACCTCACTGGCCGGAGTGAGCGTGACCATCAATGGGAAGCCTGCCTACATTTCATCGGTGACAAAAGGGGTGGGCGCCGCGCCCGATCAGATCAATCTGGAGGCTCCGGACGATACAACGGCCGGACCGGTACAGGTTGTGTTGACAAATTCCCTGGGCGTTTGCAATGCGACGGTGACGCTGGCCGCAGTGGCCCCGTCATTCAGCCTGCTGGACAGCAAGCATGTCGCTGGCCTTATCCTGACCGACGGTACAGGGAGTTATGGGAACGGCACGTACGACATCGCCGGGCCAACCGGCGCGTTCGCTTACACCACCAGGCCGGTAAAAACGGGTGAAACGCTGGTGCTCTACGGGACCGGCTTCGGACCCACGAATCCATCCGTTCCGGCGGGCGTCTACTTCGCCGGGGCCGCACGTGCGACCGGCGACATTACCGTCACAATCGGCGGCGTGGCAGCGAAAGTCGGCTTCGCAGGCATATCCTACACGGGCCAATACCAGTTCAACGTTGTGATGCCAGGCGTCCCCAGCGGTGAGCAACCTCTTGTGGCGGCGGTTGGCGGCGTCTCCACGCCCGCGAACGTAGTGGTGACGGCGCAATAGCGGCGGATGTACTCTCCAGGACTTCGGCCCGCGCCGCAGGGCCAACCCCATGTGAAAATAAAGATTGAAACTCCGATATTTTTGCGCCGTGTTTCTGCAGGGCTGCGTTGTCCTGATGCTTTCTGGCTGCGGCAGTAACCCCGCTCCCCAGACGCAAACCAAAGCCGCCCTGCCCGAAGCCCACGTCGACCCCGCCACCGCCGGCACCATCTCCGGCAAGATCCTGTTCCAGGGCGCTAAGCCCGTCATGCCGACCATCGACATGTCCAGCAACCCCTCCTGCGAACGCCAGCAAAAAACACCCGCGAAAGCGGAGACTGTGGTGGTGAATCCCAACGGCACACTGCGTTACGCCTATGTGCGTATTAAGGATGGCCTGGCCCCTGCACATTGGGCTCCACCCGCCGAACCGGTGAAACTCACTCAATCCGGCTGCATCTACACGCCCCACGTGGTAGGCATCATGGTGGATCAGACACTGTCCATAATGAACGACGACCCCGTCAACCACAACGTTCATGCCGAGAGTCAGACCAACGCCGCCTGGAACATCTCCGAAGCCCCGAAGGATGAGCCCAAACTGCGAAAATTCTCGTCGGAAGAAATCCTGTTCCCCATGACCTGCAGCGTCCATCCGTGGATGCGCTCCTGGATCGGCGTCTCCTCGCACCCGTTTTTCGCGGTCACGGGGGAAGACGGCTCGTTCTCTCTGGCTGGCGTCCCTCCCGGCACTTATACAATTGAAGTTGTTCAGGAAAAGCTGGGCAGAAAAGAAGGCAAGGTCACCCTTGCCGCCGGCGGGACCGCCGCAATCGACTTCACGTATGGCAACTGAGAACAGTTTCAATCGCGGCCTGCATCGCTGGTCCATCCTGCTGGCATTCTGCACGCTGTTGCTGGTAGTGGCTGGTGCGCTGGTCACCAGCAAGGACGCAGGACTGTCCGTACCCGATTGGCCCCTGTCCTACGGCAAGCTGATGCCGAAGATGGAAGGCGGTATCTTTTATGAACACGGCCACCGTATGATCGCGACCACGGTCGGCATGTTCACCATCGTTTCGCTCATCTGGATTTTTCGCACGGATCGCCGCAACTGGATGCGCAAACTGGCTGTGGCCGCCCTTCTTGCCGTCATTCTTCAGGGAGTTTTGGGTGGGATGACAGTGCTCTATCTGCTGCCCTGGTGGATTTCGTCCTCGCACGCGACCTTGGCGCAGTTGTTTTTCTCCACAACGGTTGCAATCGCGCTGTTTACTTCCAAAGGGTGGCTGGGCGGTCCGGCGATTGTTCCTGAGGACGCGGAGAATCCGTTGCGCGGTCTGTCGCTGGCGGCACCCATTTGCCTGCTGGGACAGTTATTCCTTGGCGCGGCCGTGCGCCACAAGGCCATTGGCGCAATTTACCATATCTGCGGCGCGCCTCTTGTCACAGCCGTGGTACTTTGGGTTTCCATGCGGATTCTGCTGCACTACGCGCGGAATCGCGAACTCCGCACCAGCGCTATCCTGCTGATTTCGGTAACGCTTTGCCAGGTTTTCCTTGGAATCGCCGCCTACATGACACGTATCGCTTACGCGGATGCCATTCAACCCATGCCTCTCATGGTGACTTTTACCGTGCTGCACGTCGCCACCGGCGCGCTGACACTGGCCACCAGCATTGCCATGGCGATCCTGGTCCGTCGCAATCTGGGTGAACGCGTGGAAATGCCGGAATCGGCACTGGAAGCCTGATGCGTCATTACATAGAGCTGACAAAACCGCGCATCACATGGCTCATCCTGATGAGCACAGGCATCGGCTATTTCTTCGGACTGAACCGCGCCCTGCCGTTCAACTGGACTCTGCTGATCCACACGATGGTCGGCACCGGCCTGATCGCTTCCGGCACTGCGGCTCTGAACCAATGGTGGGAGCGCGAGTCCGACAAGCTGATGCGCCGTACAGCTGGAAGACCGTTGCCGATGGGCCTGATGACGGCGAAGCGGGCACTTTGGTTCGGGATTGGACTCGCTGTGGCAGGCGCGCTGGAACTTGCAGTGGGCGTCAACTTACTCGCCTCGCTGCTGGGCCTGATCACGCTGGCCGCTTATCTTTTTGTGTATACGCCGATGAAATCGCGGACTCACCTTTCCACCGTCGTTGGCGCGCTGCCGGGTGCCATGCCCCCGCTGATGGGCTATGCGGCGGCCAGCGGCGTTCTCAATCGCGAAGCATGGAGCCTCTTCTTCATCCTGTTTGTCTGGCAGTTCCCGCACTTCCTCGCCATCGCCTGGATGTATCGCGACGACTACGCGCGAGCCGGCATCCGGATGCTGCCCGTGGTGGAACCGGATGGCCGGTCCACCTCGCGCCAGATCATCCTCTACGCTACAACTTTGATACCCATCAGTCTGCTGCCGGTGATGCTGGGCATGTCAGGCAAGATCTACATGGTGGGCGCGCTGGTGCTCGGCTTCTGGTTCCTCTATACAGGCGTTCGGGTGGCGTTCGACCGCACCAATGCACGGGCGCGCAGCGTCCTGCTGGCGTCCGTGATTTACCTGCCTGTGATTTATGGCCTGATGGTGATTGACAGACCTTCTTTATAATGCGCGCTTCACTTCTCATTCTCTGTTGCTTTCTGGCTGGTTGTGCAAACCGGCCGCTCCCGATGATTGGCGATGTGCCAGCCTTCACCCTGACTGACCATATGGGCCGCACGTTTTCCAGTTCCCGGCTGGAAGGGCATGTCTGGGTAGCGGATTTCGTTTTCACTAACTGCGAAGGCCCCTGCCCGCGCATGAGTTCTCACATGAAGAGCATGCAGGATAAGACGGATAAGAGCGTCAAGCTGATTTCCTTCACGGTGGATCCGGCACGCGATACCCCGCAGGCTCTGAACGAGTATTCGAAGAAGTTCGGAACCCTGAGCGATCGCTGGCTGTTCCTGACCGGCGACGTGGCAACGCTGAACATGCTCGATCAGGATGCCTTCAAGCTGGGCACGGTCGGCGGCCCCATTGAGCACAGCACGCGGTATGCGCTCGTCGATAAGAAGGGGCACATTCGCGGTTACTACGGGATATCCGATGGCGACCCGACCGGGAAAATTGTCCGCGACGTGGCGCGTCTGGAAAAGGAAGACTCTTGAACTTCTTCGATTCATTACCGGCCGTAAATGCATTCCTGAACGGGATCGCGGCTATTTTGCTGATTTGGGGCCTGATGCTGATCAAGAGCGGGAAGCGCGAGGCGCACCGGAAGGTGATGCTGACGGCATTCGGCGTTTCCACTGCGTTTCTGATCAGCTATCTCACATCTCACGCACATGCCGGGGTGGTTTATTTTCAGGGCACGGGCCTGATTCGCACGATTTACCTCACCATCCTCTGGACCCACACGCCACTCGCCGCAGCGGTTCCGGTGCTGGCAATTATTACGCTGAATCACGGCTTGAAGGCGCGTTTCGACAAACACAGGACGATCGCCAAATGGACCTGGCCCATCTGGATGTACGTGAACGTAACGGGAGTGGTCATCTATTTCATGCTTTACAAAATGTAGGGGTGCGAGGTGGCAACTGCTGAATTAGTCACCTTGGAACGGTACCTTCACACGAGTTTTGAGCATGACGCCGAATTCGTGGAAGGGCGAATCGTCGAACGCCCCGGAACCAGTTTTGAACACTCCTCCATGCAGGGCTTTCTGCTGGAGGAACTGCGCACAGCGCACGAACTCGGCTGGCGGACGATGATCGAACTGCGGGTTCAGACCCGCCCGGATCGAATTCGCGTGCCGGATGTTTGCATTGTGACCGGGCCACCGGACCCCGAATCCAATGGAATTATCACGCGGCCACCACACTTGTGTGTCGAGATTCTCGCGCCGGAAGACACCGCTGTCGAAATGCTGGAAAAGATCCGGGAGTATATGGGCTTCGGTGTCGAGTGGGTCTGGCTGATCTATCCCGCGTCGCTTACCAGACAGGTCCATAGCCGCAACGCCGGGGCAAACATCGAAGACCGCATCTTCTCAACTGACCGTTTTAACATCGATCTTTCCGGTGCCGAAATCTGATTTCTACTTGCGGAACTGCTGCGGATCCGCCAGGAGAATATAAATCACCCCGAACGGAATCAGCGTCGCAACAGCAGCCATCTGCGGCTGATGAATCGGCCAATACAGCTTGATCGCCCAGGCCACCGCCGCAGCGACTATCGCGGCACCCCACAGCCGCAATACCCACGGCACACCCAGATGCGCGGTCCCAATCCGTTTCGCTAACGCCTGACGCAGCAGCAGGAACTCAATCCAACCGCTGAGGCCGGCCGACGCCGTCAGTCCACACGCGCCCCACTTCGGGTCAACCCCCAGCAAGTGAGGCAGCGGCAAAGCGCACAGATAGCCCAGCACTGTCGTCAGCGTCACACGCAGAATGGCGAAGTTCAGCGGTGTCCGCGTGTCCTTCAGCGCATAGAATGCCGAAGAGTACAGCCGCCCCTGTGTGGAAGCCAGCAGGCCGATGCCGGAACCCGCGAGAATCGTCCAAACGTAGCGCGTCTCCACGGCCCCGAACTTACCCGCGCGGCTCGCATAGATAGCACCAGCCACCATATCTCCAAGGGCAATAAAAGCCACCACTGAAGGAATCACAAACAGCGCAATTCGTCGCAAACCCACGGTCAGGCGCTTCACCAGAAACGCCGCGATCTCATGATCAGCTCCCGTGGCGCTCGACATCTCCGGCAATTCCGAAGCCGAAACCGACATGCCAAACAGGCTCACGGGCAACAGGTAAATCATCTGCGCATTCAGTAATGCCGCCACGGCACCAGTCGGCAGGAAGCTCGCGAGCCACGTATCGATATATGCACTGAGATTCACCACGCCCCGACTGATGAAGACCGGGACGAAGTTGCGAATCACCGTGCGCGTGCTCGCCAGGTCAAATGCCAACTGTACCCGCAGGGCAGGCACCAACCGCAGCACGGAAGGCAACTGCACCAGAAACTGAACGCCACTGCCAATCACGGACGCCCACGCCACCAGGCGGGCAAGCTGATCCGTATCGACGTGCCCGCCGAAGCGCAGCAATGCTGCAATCATCACCGCATTCAGCACAACCGGCGCGCAGTACGAAAGAAAGAATCTCCGGTGGCTGTTGAGTATCCCCAGGCACCACGCGGACATCACCAGCAGTCCGGTACCAGGGAAGAAGATGCGCACCAGACTGATCGTAAGAGTCCGCCGCTCTTCGTCCTGGAATCCCTGTGCGATCAGCGGAACCAGCAACGGCGTGGCGAGCACGCCGACCGCAACGATGACAGACGTTACGAGCGCGAGGATGGCGAAAATCGCGCCGGCCACGCGGCCCGCTTCCTCTTTCTTATCCTGTGCCAGCAGCCCCGAGTAAACCGGAATGAACGATGCCGACAGCACCCCTTCACCGAGCAGGTTCTGCAGAAAGTTGGGGATGCGAAGGGCCGCGCCGAAAGCGTCCGCGGCAGGCGAGAGGCCAAAGTAGTAACTGAAATAGTGGTTCCGAATCAGCCCGGCGATGCGGCTGAGCAGTATCCCGGCAGCGACAAGCGATGCACCGCGGCGCGGCTTCTTCCGTGCGTCAGCAGTACTCATCTGCGGCTGCATCCCCCGGCAGACTGACGGCCGGACTGAGGCGCTGCAATCATTTTTCGAGGAGGAAGTTGCCCGCCACCATCGCGTCTATCCCTGACGAATAGAAGCTGCGAACCGCGTCGCGCGGCGTACAAACCAGCGGCTCCCGGAACAGATTAAACGACGTGTTGTACAACACCGGCAACCCCGTCTTCGCGCCGAAAGCGTGGAGCAAACCCCAATACAACGGGTTATCTTCCTTGGAAACCGTGTGGACACGCACCGAGTCCCCCGCAAGTATCGCGCCGCGAAACTGTTCCTTGTACTGCGCGCGCACCGCGCCCACGCTAGCAAGGTGGCGCGCATTGGGGCCGGTTTCAAAATACTCCGACGCCAGTTCCACCGGCACAGAAGCCGCGAACTTGCGCGATGCTTCGCGGTGTTTGATGAAGGTGTTCAGATTTTCTGTGGAATAAGGATCGCGCGGCGATGCCAGAATGCTGCGATTGCCAAGCGCCCGCGGACCGAACTCCATCCGACCCTGCATCCACGCCACAATGTGGTTGCTTTCGAGTTGCGTGACCGCCGCGTCAATTCGCGCGGGCACCGTTTCCAGCAGCTTGAAGCGCAGCTTGCAGTTCTCCAGCGCCTCCTTCACTTCCTGCACCGTGAAGTCAGGTCCGAAGTAGTAACTGCCGCCATCCAGACGTTTCGTCTGGCCGCCAATCCCGTGCCAGGCATGCAGCGCGGCACCCAGAGCGGTTCCCGCGTTACCCGCAGCCGGTTGCGCAAAAACACCTTTGAAGCGGCGTTCCAGAGCGGCTATCAGCACCGCATTCCACGCCACGCCGCCACCCAGGCAAACATTCGTGGCATTGCCGGCGAGCCGCATCACATACGTTTCCAGCGCGTGCTGCATGCTGGCCGCAATATCGGCCCGCGCCGAAATGTCGTCGCCGAGAGCCGCATGGAACTTCGCGCTGAAACCGCCAGCATCGTAAAACGAAGGATCAATCGCGCGGTCATGAATGATCCTCCCGAAGAGTTCCGCAAAGCGCGGCTTGCCAGACATCGAAAGCCACTGCACCCGATGCTCATCCGAACGAGCACGCAGCCCGAGCAGTTCCGTCACGTGGCCGTAGAGTTCCGCAATGGAATCCGGATAGAGAATCTCTTCTTCCAGTGTCAGCGTGTTCCCCGCCCCATGCCACCTGGCACCGCAACGCAGATCGCCTTCGCGATCCAGCGTAATAACGGTCGCTTCTTCGAATGGTGAAACGTAATAAGCTGCCGCCGCGTGGGCCGCGTGGTGATCCACCGTATCCATTTTGGCCTTCGAAAATACCCGCAGGGCCGAAGGAAGCGCCGACCCCGTAGGCAGCGGCCTGGCCAGCGCCACATGATCGATGTCGCCGGGACTCAACTTCGCCAGCTTCAGACAAGCGGCAATAGCGGCCTCCGGCAATCGACCCGGCTCGGGCCGGCGCGTCAGCTTTGCCTCTTCCACCGCAGCCGCAATCTGTCCGTCTTTGATTACCGCAGCGGCGGCATCGCCAAGGACACCGCCGATTCCCAGAATGTTCATTTCGCGGGTTTCCCCGGCTTATCCGCACGCTTCTCGATCTTCGCCCAGCTATCGCGCAGAGCGACTGTCCGATTGAAAACAGGCTTACCCGGCGCAGTGTCCTTATCCGCGCAGAAGTAGCCAAGCCGCTCGAACTGGCAGCGGAACTCCGGCTCCACATTCCCCAGCGCTGGCTCCAGCTTGCAGTCCGTCAGAACTTCGAGCGACTTCGGATTGATGCAGGCCAGAAAATCTTCCGCCGCATTCGGATTCTCGCGATCAAACAACGTCTCATAGATCCGCACTTCGGCATCCACAGCATGTGCGGCGGAAACCCAGTGAATGGTCGCCTTCACCTTGCGGCCATCCGGCGCGTTACCGCCCCGCGTGGCCGGATCGTAAGTGCAGTGAATCTCCGTGATCTCGCCCTTCTCATCCTTCACCACGCTGTTGCAGGTAATGAAATAGCCCCAGCGGAGCCGCACTTCCTTGCCAGGCGAGAGCCGATAAAACTGCTTCGGCGGGTCTTCCCTGAAATCGTCCTGCTCAATATAGAGCACTCGCGAAAACGGAACCTTGCGCGTTCCGGCGGAGGCGTCTTCCGGATTGTTGACCGCGTCCATCTCCTCGGTCTGGCCTTCGGGGTAGTTGTCGATCACCACCCGCAGAGGCTTCAGCACCGCCATCAGACGCGGCGCGCGCTTGTTAAGATCTTCGCGAACATGATGCTCCAGCAGTCCGATTTCAATGGTCCCGTTCGTCTTCGAAACGCCGATCGCATTGCAGAAATTGCGCAGCGCTTCCGGCGTGTAGCCACGGCGGCGAATACCGGAAAGCGTAGGCATGCGCGGATCGTCCCAGCCGCGTACATGGCCGTCTTTCACAAGCTGGAGCAGCTTGCGCTTGCTCAGCATCGTGTAAGTCAGGTTCAAACGGTCGAATTCAATCTGCTGCGGGTGATAGATGCCCAGTTGATCGATGTACCAGTCGTACAGCGGGCGGTGATCCTCAAACTCCAGCGTACAAATGGAGTGCGTGATGCCTTCAATGGAATCGGACTGCCCGTGCGCGTAGTCGTACATCGGATAGATGCACCACTTGTTGCCGGTGCGATGATGTTCGGCATTGAGAATGCGATACATCACCGGATCGCGCATATTCAGATTCTTCGACGCCATGTCGACCTTCGCCCGCAGCGTCCGCGAACCATCGGGGAATTCCCCGTTCTTCATGCGTTCGAAGAGATCCAGATTTTCTTCCACCGACCGGGTACGGTAGGGGCTCTCGGTGCCGCCCTCGGTCAGCGTGCCACGCGATTTGCGAACTTCCTCCGCCGTCAGATCGCAAACAAAGGCCTTGCCCTCGCGGATCATCTGCACGGCCCAGTCGTGCAGTTGCTGAAAGTAATCCGATGCGTAGTGAATCGGCTCTTCCCACTGGAAGCCCAGCCACTTCACGTTGTCGATGATGGAATCGACATATTCCTGCTCTTCTTTTTCCGGATTGGTATCGTCGAAGCGCAGATTTGTCTTGCCGCCAAATTCCGCAGCCAGCCCGAAGTTCAAACAAATCGATTTCGCATGGCCAATATGCAGATAGCCGTTTGGCTCCGGCGGGAAGCGGGTGTGTACGCGCCCGCTGTACTTGTTCGTCTGGAGGTCGTCCAGAATAATGTCGCGAACGAAGTTGGATGGAACGGGAGCGGGGGTGGCTTCCGGTGTGGAATCAGGCGGAGTCATTTCTCTTAGTTTAACGGGGTGATGCCCGTAGCCGTGAGTTTCGCCAGCGCTTTTGCAATGCGCGCCAGACAAGTCTCCTTGCCCAGCACTTCCAGTGTGCCGAACAGTGGCGGCGCGGTCTTCCTGCCGCAAACGGCCACCCGGATCGGCTCAAACATCTGCCCGGCCTTGATCCCGAGATCCGTCGACGACGCGCGCAGCGCAGATTCCAGTCCATCGTGGGTAAAATCGGCACCCGGCAGGACTTCGAGCGCCTTCTCCAGCGCCCGAGCCGCCATCGCGAGATCGCCCTTTTTCGGGATCAGCTCCGTCGTTTCGTAAGGCGCCAGTTCCGTGGCGAAAAAGAAATCGGCCACCTGCAAAACGTCGTTCAGAAGACGAATACGCTCCTGCACGAGCGGCGTGATCTGCAGCATCTTCGCGGCGTCAACGGCGATTCCGGCGGCCTGCACAACCGGCAGCAGTTCAGCGGAGAGATCCGGCACCGCCATCGTGCGGATCGTCTCAGCATTCAGCCAGACAGCTTTGGCATCGAACGGATCTTCGTCCGTAAAATTAACCACCGCGTTGCTGCGATTCACGCCCTCGAACGAGAACAACTGGGTCAGCTCATCCCTCGTCATCTGCTCGCGATCGTTCTTGGGCGACCAACCCAGCAGGCAGAGAAAATTCATGAAAGCATGCGGCAGAAAACCGGCGTCACGATAGGTCGTGACAGAGACCACCGGGCCATGAATGCGCTTCGAAAGCTTCGCGCCATTGGGGGCAACAAGCAGGGGCAGATGCGCGAACTGAGGAGTTTCTCCACCAGCGGCTTTAAAGATCAGGACGTGTTTGAACGTGTTAGTGAGGTGGTCCTGCCCGCGCACAATGTGGGTAATGCGAAGGTCCACGTCGTCCGCACAGGAAGCCAGATGATAAGTTGGCGTGCCATCGCTGCGAAGCAATGCGAAGTCTTCGATATCCGCTGTGGATTTCGACTGCTCGCCGTAAACCAGATCGGTGAACGTCACAGCTTCCGGCACCTCGCGCGGCACGCGGAAACGCACCACGAACTTCTCCCCTGCAGCCGCGCGGCGGTCGCTCTCTTCCTGCGAAATCTCACGCTGGCCCGGATTGAAAAGCCATGCGCCCGAAGCGTGCTGAGCGTCGTCCTTCTCCGCGCCCGCGGCGTTCGGTGGCGTGAAGTCCCGGTAAGCCAGCCCCTTCGCCAGAATCGTTTCCGCAATCTGCTTATGCAGCGCCAAACGTTCCGACTGCCGGTACTGCTCATCCCAGTTGAGCCCCAGCCAATTCAGACCGTCAAAGATCGAATTGAGCGACTCTTCCGTATTGCGCTCAATATCCGTATCGTCAATGCGCAGGATCATGGTCCCGCCATGACGACGTGCATAAAGCCAGTTAAAAATGAAAGTGCGGGCGCTGCCGATATGCAGGTAGCCCGTCGGCGACGGCGCAAAGCGAACTCTGATCATGGAAATCCCATTGTAGCGAGAGCGGGAAAATGCGCCGTCGGCCTGATATCATGTCTGCCAATCCGCCGTGACTCAAACCGAAGCCTTCCCGCACAAACGTCTGGTCTCGCTCGACGCCTTCCGTGGTGCCACCATCGCCCTGATGGTGTTGGTCAACACGCCAGGCAAAGGCAGCGCCTCCTATGCTCCGCTGAAACACTCCGCGTGGAACGGCTGGACAATCACCGATGTCGTGTTCCCCTCGTTCCTCTGGATTGTCGGCGTAGCCATCACGCTATCACTGGGCAGCCGTCTCGCCGCGGGAGTTCCCAAAGCTACCCTGCTCCTCCAGGCCGCCAGACGCGCCCTGATCCTCTACATCCTCGGCCTGATCGTTTACGCCTGGCCGCTGGATCTCGGCACGCAGCGCCTACTCGGCGTCCTCCAGCGCATCGCCATCTGTTATTTGATCGCCGCCGCCATCTACCTCTGCGGCAGCCTTCGCACTCAGCTCATTTGGCTGATCGGCCTGCTGACCGCCTACTGGCTGCTGATGACACTGGTGCCAGTGCCCGGTTTCGGCCCCGGGCGTCTCGACGTCGAAGGCAACCTCGCGCACTACATCGACCGCATCGTGCTGGGTGCGCACAACTACCATTCCACGAAAACCTGGGACCCCGAGGGTCTCATGAGCACCCTGCCTGCCATCGCCACCGCCCTGCTGGGCGTAATGGCCGGCCACCTCATCCGCGCACAGCGTCAACTCACCGAACGCGTGACCTGGATGTTCTTCACCGGCAACGCACTGATCGCACTCGGCATGATCTGCAACATGTGGCTGCCCATCAACAAGAAGCTCTGGACCAGCTCGTTTTCGCTCTTCATGGGCGGCCTCGATTTCGTCATCCTGGCCATGTTCATCTGGCTGGTCGACCATCTCGGCTACCAGCGTTACGTGCGGCCCGCCGTGATCATGGGCATGAACTCCATTGCCGTCTACATGGCCTCCGAACTTTTCGATGAAGTGCTGGATGAAACAGGAGCGCACAAGGCCATCTACAATTCCCTTCTGGCCCCGAACTTCTCCCCTGCGAATGCCTCTCTGGCTTACGCAGTGGCTTACGTGCTGCTGATGTATGCGATCGCGTATTTCCTGTACCGCCGCAAGTGGTTCTGGCGGGTTTGAGAGAAAGCCGGCCCCGCGCACACACTAGAACGCTATGCCGCACCCGACTCTGGCCGCCTCAGGCATCCATGCCGGATCAGACGCTGTCCACTGCAAATACCCAGCCCAGCCCGGCAGCGACCGCCTGGAATATTAATATAGTGTCGATGCGAACCGTTCGCCCGCTTTCCATCCTTTTCCTCCTCTCCGCCGCCGCGTTTGCCCAGCAGGCACCGGCACCTGCACCCCTCGAGGCCGTCGTCACCACCGACCTCGGCACTTTCCGCTTCGAACTCCTGCCGGATCTCGCCCCCGAGCACGTCAACCAGTTCATCCGCCTCGCCCACGAAGGCTTTTACGATGGCAGCGCCTTCTTCCGCACCTTCGCCAACGGCCTGATCCAGGGCGGCGACCCCTTACTCAAAGATTCGCAGACTTCGCGCGTTCGCTGGGGCACCGGCGGCCTCAACATGCTCGCCGCCGAACTCAGCGGCGTGAAACACGAGCGCGGCATCGTCTCTACCGTCAACATCGCGGACAAAGAGAACAGCGATGGCGCGCAGTTCTTCGTCTGTGTCTCGCCGCAGCCCGCGCTCGACGGCAAGTACTCCATCTTCGGGCGCGTCACCTCCGGCATGCGCGTCGTGGAAGAGATCTCGCGCATCCCCGCCGCCGTCGATCAGTTTGCAGAAAAGCCCGTCCGTATCGTGAAGGTCACCATCGAACCGCGAAAGAAAGACCCGTGGGCCGACGCTCCTGTCAGCCAGTTGCATCGCACCGTGACCATGAAGACAACCCTCGGCACGGTCCGCATCGAAATGAAGCCGGAGTGGGCGCCGAACCACGTTCGCAATTTCCTGATGCTCACCGAAACCGGCTGGTACAACGGCACCATGTTCCACCGTGTGGTGCGCGGCTTCGTGGCACAGGGCGGCATGGCAGACGGCCGCAGCGGCGACCCCGAACAGCCCGGCGACGAATGGGTTCACAACATCAAAGGCGAGTTTCGTGACGACGTGAAACACGAGCGCGGCATCGTCTCCATGGCCCGTGGCGATGACCCCGATTCCGCCTCCACGTCATTCTTCCTAATGCTCGGGGCTGCGGCTCACCTGGACGGCAAGTACACCGCCTTTGGAAAGATCATCGAGGGCATGGACGTCCTGGAGTCCTTCGACAATCTCGAAGTGAATGTCGAAGCCCCGACGAAACGCATTGAAGTCGTCAGCGCGACCATAGACAAAGACTGAGATAGCACCGGACTCGGACGGAATCCCGCGCAGAACGCTCCGCCAGTTGAGACGCGACCGCATGGGAGTGGTATCGCAAGGGTTTAGCAGCGCCCTGAAGTGACTCCCTGCGTGACTCGGTGCGCTACAATCCCATCGATGGCCCTCACTAAAGTCAAATCCCAGCTCATGAGCGCATCCGAGATCGATCGTACCCTGGTCCGGCTCGCTCACGAAGTGCTCGAAAAGACAAAAGACCTCGATAAACTGGCCTTTATCGGCATCCGGCGGCGCGGCGTTCCGCTCGCGCAGCGCCTGGCTGCCAAGATCGAGGCGCTCGAAAATCGCGCCATACCGGTCGGAATTCTCGACATCAATCTTTATCGCGACGATCTCAGCACTGTCGGGTCGAAACCGCAGCTCAACAACACCGAAATCAATTTTTCGGTGGAGGGGTTACAGATCATCCTGATGGATGACGTGCTCTACACGGGACGCACGATTCGCGCGGCGCTGGACGCGCTGTTCGACCAGGGTCGGCCAGCTGTGGTTCAGTTGCTTGTGCTGATCGATCGCGGGCACCGCGAACTGCCCATCGAGGCCCAGTATGTGGGCCGCAACGTGCAGACGAGCGACATTGAGATTATAGAAGTGAAGTTTCAGGAAATCGACGGCATGGAAAAAGTATTGATGTGCGAACGCGCCGACGGCTGAAGCTTCGGAACGACTGCCCGACAGATGCCAGCTAAAGACCCTAACTCCCCTCTCGCCGCCGGATTACTGGACATCGAGAGCCTGGACCGCCGCGAGATTGAGGCTATTCTCGACAGAGCCCGCTTTTTTCAGCCTCCTCCCAACGAAACTTACCGCCGTCTGGATTGCCTGCGCGGCAAGACTATCGTGAATCTGTTTTTCGAAGCCTCCACGCGCACGCGGGTGAGCTTTGAGATTGCGGCCAAGCGGTTGGGCGCGGATACGATTTCGATTGCTGCCGCGGGGTCAAGCGTTTCCAAGGGCGAATCGCTGGTGGATACGCTGAACACGCTGGTGGCTATGCGGCCGAACGCCGTGGTGATGCGACATGCGGCCTCGGGCGCTCCGCATTTTCTGGCGCGGCATTTGCAAATTCCGATTGTGAACGCGGGCGACGGCACGCACGAACATCCCACGCAGGGATTGCTCGATGCGCTGACGATTCTGGACCGGCGCAAGTCGCTGGAGAATCTGCGGGTGGCGATTATCGGGGACATTGCGCATAGCCGCGTGGCGCGTTCCGATATACATCTGCTTTCGAAGTTCGGCGCGGACATTGTGTTGTGCGGGCCGCCCTCGCTGGTGCCGCTGGAACTGGCGGAACTGGCACCGGGGGTGCGGATTTCCTACGACATGAAGGAAGCAATCCGGGATGTGGACGTGATCATGATGCTGCGCGTGCAACTGGAACGGCAGCACGAAGCGCCGATGGCGGCGAGCGAATATTTCCGCTTCTTCGGTCTGCAACTGGAGCATCTGGCGCTGGCGAAACCGGAAGTGATCGTGATGCATCCGGGGCCGATTAACCGGGGGCGCGAGTTGAGTTCTGATGTGGCGGACAGCCAGAGATCGGCAATTTTAAACCAGGTGGAAAACGGCGTGGCGGTACGGATGGCAGTGCTGGAGCGCATACTCGCATGAAGTCTCTGTTGATTCAAGGTGGCCGGGTGATTGATCCCGCGTCAAAGTTCGACGCCGTGGCCGATGTTTTGATTCGCAACGGCAGGATTGAGGCCGTCGGGGTGGGGCTGAAGGCTGAGGGCGTGGAAGTACTGGATGCCACTGGGGCCATTGTGGCACCGGGGTTCATCGACATGCACGTACATTTGCGCGAGCCTGGCATTGAGCACGCGGAGACCATTGAGAGTGGTTCGCGGGCGGCGGCTGCTGGCGGGTTCACTTCGATTTGCTGCATGCCGAATACGCTGCCGACGAACGACAGCGCTACGGTGACGAGCTATATTGTGCAGCGGGCGCGCGAAGTGGCGGCCGTCAATGTGTTTCCCATTGGCGCGATTACGAAGGGCAGCAAGGGCGAGGAACTGGCGGCAATCGGGTCGATGCGCGAGGCCGGGATTGTGGCGATTTCGGACGACGGGCGTCCGGTGATGAATGCGCGGGTGATGCGAAGGGCGATGGAACTTGCGCGGTCGCTGGATATTCCGGTGATCGACCATTGCGAGGATCTGAACCTCAGCGCCGGTGGCGATATGAACGAAGGGCCGGAATCTGTGCGGCTGGGTTTGCGCGGGATTCCCTCGGCTTCGGAAGACGTGATGGTGGCGCGGGATTTGTTGCTGGCGGAATTGACCGGGGCTTCGTATCACGTGGCGCATCTTTCGACGAAGCGTTCCATGGCGATGGTGACGTTTGCGAAGAGCAAGGGGATTCGCGTGAGCTGTGAGGTCACGCCGCATCATTTCGCGATTACCGATCAGGAGCTTTGCGCTTACGATAGCAATTACAAGATGAAGCCGCCACTGCGCCGTTCGGACGATGTGGAAGCGATCATTGAGGGCATTGTGGATGGCACGGTGGACGCTATTGCCACCGACCACGCGCCGCATCCGGGCGATGAGAAGATGCAGGAGTTCGAGCGCTGCCCGTTTGGCATTACGGGACTGGAAACAGCTATCGGACTTTCGCTTTCGGAACTGGTACACACGGGGCGCATCACGGTGGGGCGTATGGTGGAGTTATTCACCACAGGCCCCGCGCGCGTGATGCGGTTGAATCGTGGCACGCTGGCACCGGGAGCACCGGGCGACGTGACCGTGTTCGATCTGACAACGGAGTGGACGTTTGACGTCCGGCAATCGCAGTCGAAGAGCCGTAACTCGCCATTCAGCGGGCGGCGCTTTATTGGTGGACAAGTGGCAACCGTCGTGGGGGGCGGGATCGTATGGAAGAGAGAATGATTTCTGGTGGCAGGGGCGCGCATCGCCGTATTGGCTTGATCGTGCTCGGAGCGGCGTTGTTGCTGGTGCTGGCATCGGCAGGCTGGGCGTCCTCGTTCCTGATCGAATATTCATGGTGGAAGGAAATGGGCCAGGTGAATACCTGGCTCGATTTGTATGCGTGGTCGACGGGGCCCATCACGGTGGGCACGTTCATCGCGTGGGTGGTGCTGATGATCACGCACTCGCGCGCGGTACGGTTTGCGCGCGGGCAGGTGAGCGACTATCCGATTTACTCGCGCGTGGCGGCGCTGGTGTTGCTGGGGCTTTCATTTATTGTGGCGAGCGCGAGCCTGGATGGCAGCACGATTATGCGGTTCATTGGCGGCCGAACGCTCGATACCGCGAAGCTTTATCACGATCCGGTATTTGGGAAGTCGGCTGCGTTCTACCTTTTCGACCTGCCTTTCTGGGGCGATCTGCGCGGCTATCTGCTGGGGGTTGTGGTGCTGGCAATTCTGGTGTATCTGCTGGTGGCGCGCGGGTGGCAGTTGCGGTTTACGCTGCCGGACCTGGGGCATGGCAATATCGATCTCTCGTTTTTGAAACTACAGGGCGGACTGGAATCGAAATTTTTGCGGTTCGCGGCGGCGTTTTATTTGCTGGCGGTTGCGTGCCGTTACTATCTGGATCGGTTTGCGATGGTCTGGAACCAGCATAAGTTTCTGACGGGGATCGATTACACGGACGATCATTTCGTGCTGCCGCTGAATGCGCTGGTGATTGGCGCGCTGATTGTGGGCGCGGGTCTGGTCGCCGTGAAGAAGTGGATTCCGGCGGGCGCGTTGATCGCACTGAGCCTGGGGCTGCTGTGGATTGTGCCGAGCGTTGCGGGATCGCTCTATGTGAAGCCGAACGAGATTTCGCTGGAGCGGCCGTACATCGCGTCGCACATTGAGGCAACGCGGGCGGCGTTCGGGCTTTCGGGGCAGATTCACGAAGTGGAGATGCATACGAATCCGAATGCTGCGATCGACACGTCGAAGAATAAGGCGCTGCTCGACAACGTGCGGCTGTGGGACTGGCGTCCGTTTCACGACACCGTCACGCAGATGCAGGCGCTGCGGCCTTACTACGCGTTTCACGATACGGATGTGGATCGGTACGTGATTGACGGGCAGCCGCGACAGGTCTTGCTTTCGCCGCGCGAACTGGATATCACGCAGTTGCCGGGCGGGCAGTCAAGCTGGATCAAT
Organism: uncultured Acidobacteriia bacterium; assembly: GCA_903875575.1. GTDB lineage: Bacteria > Acidobacteriota > Terriglobia > Bryobacterales > Bryobacteraceae > BOG-234. Next base: position 219,788 of record CAIQWJ010000052.1, read on the forward strand.
CCGCATTTCATTTACACGCACGGGTACGGACTGGTGCTGGCGGAAGTGGCGAAGATCACGCCCGAGGGGCAGCCGGTTTACCTGATCAATGACATGCCGGCGCAGATCAAGACGCCGAGCCTGAAGCTGGAGCGGCCGGAATTGTATTACGGCGAGTTGCAGCAGGATCCGGTGTTCGTGGATACGGCGCAGCAGGAGTTCAATTATCCCCAGGGATCGGACAATGCGTTTGGGCGGTATCAGGGTAAGGGCGGTTTTCCGATTTCATCATTGCTGATGCGCGCCGCGGCGTCGCTGCATTATGGCGATTCCAATATCGTGCTGACGAGTTACCTGACGGACCACAGCCGGATGATGATTCACCGGCGCGTGAAGGATCGGCTGCAGACGCTGGCACCGTATCTGCGATGGGACGGAGATCCGTATCTGGTGATCACGCCGGAGGGCCGCGAGGTCTGGATGGTGGATGGGTATACGACTTCGGATGCGTATCCGTTTTCGCGCGAGATTCCGGCTTACGACGGCATCAACTACATTCGCAATGCGGTGAAGGCGACGGTTGACGCTTACGATGGCGAGACGCATCTGTATGTGTTCGATCCGGCGGACCCGATTATTGGGGCGTATCGCGCGCTGTTCCCGGCGTTGTATGAAGACGCTTCGAAGATGCCTGAGGGATTGCGGGCGCATGCGCGGTATCCGGAGGAGCTATTCCGGGTGCAGGCGGATGTGTATCGCGTGTATCACATGAAGAATCCGCAGGCGTTTTATAACAACGAAGATATCTGGGAACTTTCGAAGTATTCGGGCGGGCAGAATGCGGAGCCGCAGGCGGTGACGCCGTCGTATGTTTATGCGACGCTGCCGGGCGAGACGAAGCCGGAGTTTCTGCTGATGACGACGTTTACGCCCGCGACGAAGGAGAACCTGATTGGTGTGATGCTGGCGCGGTGCGATGGCGCGAAGCTGGGCGAGATTGTTGTGATGCAGCTTTCGAAGCAGGAGCTGATATTGGGGCCGATGCAGGTGAATGCGCGCATTAATCAGGACCAGAATATTTCGAAGGATCTGACGCTGTGGAACCAGCAGGGGTCGCAGGTGCTTCAGGGACAGACGCTGGTGCTGCCGATCGGGGATACGTTCCTGTATATTTCGCCGATTTATCTGCAGGCGACACAGGCGCGGATGCCGCAGTTGAAGAAGGTGGTGCTGGCGATGGGGAATCATTTGATCTACGCGGATTCGTATGAGCAGGGGTTGGCGGAGATCAATGGGGTTTCGGGCGCGGCTCCGGCGGTGCAGGCCGCGGTGCAGGCGGCTGGTGCTGCGGTGGCGGCTCCGGCGGTGGCAGCGGTGAAGGCCGGGGATCCGAAGCTGGATGCGATTCGGAAGCATTTGGAGCGGTATCGGGAACTGGCTGGGCAGGGAAAACTGGCGGAGGCGGGCAAGGAGCTGGATGCTATTCAGAGTGAGGTGAAGTAGGGATCAGTCTGGGATTGCACATTGGACGCTGCTGTAGATCCAGATTTCCAGCGTCGCTCCGGAAAACTCCTGGCGGTTGGGAGGCGACGGAGGAGCCTGATAGCACAAGTACTCAGTCACCATCTTTTGAGTCTTCAGCCCGAACAAGCGCAGGAAAATCCTCTCGAATGCGTTTCCGCGCTTAACCGTTACCTGGGTGGGAACTTTGGTGAAATGATCGTCCAGAATGAAGTGAAATAGGATGTCAAGATCTAACATGCCGGGAAGTGATCCGACTAAATTTGCGTTTTCGACAGCGACTTGAGAAATCAGGGACGGCTTGGGGAGCACCGCAACCACGCCGGATACAAGCTTGAGGTGGACGTCACCCTGAATGCTGTTCATGCGTGCAAGCATTGGATACCGAATGCGGGCAATTCGCGCATTCAATTCGTCTTCGGGAGTTTGGGCCAGAGCCGCTCCCACGAAGAGTACGGCAGACAGGGCTTTCCATTGGATCCGCACGGCGAGGTCTCCTGACTGCTTTAGTCTATGTCAATATGGCAGGTTGATCGGCTGGGATGTTTGGTTGCCACTCCCCCTTTTCTTGACCTTAGCCGTCAGTCGTGTATAAAATTGTATACGCGACATGGACTCCGACAAGCAGATCCGCTGGGTAGGTTCCTCGTATGACGATCTGTTGGCGTTTCCCAGGGACTCCCGCAAAGAGGCGGGTTTCCAGTTGGGGAAGGTGCAGGCTGGTCTTGATCCGGATGACTGGAAAGCATTCGAGGACGTCGGGGCGGGCACGAAGGAGATTCGCATCGCGGACGCGAGCGGTATTTTTCGCGTTCTGTACGTGGCGAAATTCGAGGAGGCAATCTACGTTCTGCATTGCTTCCAGAAGAAGACTCAGGCGACCAGCAAGCAGGACAAGACGATTGCCGCAGTGCGCTATCGGGCCGTGGTCAGCGCAAGAAGGGAAACAAAATGAAGATCGATACCGAAATCCGTCATGTGACAAAGCCGGGCGCGAATCTCTTCCTGGAGTTGGGGTTTACGCCGGATGAAGCGAAGCGTCTGCAGGCGGCTTCCCGCAAGCAGATCAATGACACCCGGTTGCTGAAGCAGCAGTTGATGGAGGAGTTGTCGGTCTGGATCACGAAACATCATCTGAAGCAGGCGGAGGCCGCCGAGATCCTGAGGGTTTCGCGTCCGCGCGTGTCCGATGTGGTCAACAAGAAGACGGCGAAGTTCACCATCGACACGCTGGTGGAGATGCTGAGCCGGGTTGGCAAGCCGGTCAAGCTGGAAATTGGCTGAGGGCTCGTTCCCGGCATATCAATGTCAAGATCTGCCTATTCTTGCCGCGATACAATAGGGTCATGGGACAGCGAGTCCGCTCAGCGAAGGCAGTTACGACACCGGCGATCATGGCTGCCGGGGCCGCACGGGCCGGGGTCGGTGAGTCTGGTTACAGTCGGCAAACCACCGCTGCCGCCGTTGCTCAGCCTGAGGAATTCGATTCGGAAGCTGCCGATTCCACCGACGAGATCGCAATGGTTCGCAGGGCAACCGAGGTCCTTGGCGTGAACCACATTGCGCATTGGATGGCAAGCCGAATCCCGTCGCTCGATAATCAGACTCCCTACGCACTGTTGAAAACCCCGGAAGGACGCAGTCAGGTTCAACTTGTGCTCCTCAAGATCGAGCACGGCGTCTATTAATGGTCGTCTGGCGTCTCCAGGACCGCAAACACCCACTGATCAACGGCGAGGGCGCAAAGCTCACCGGCGGACGCTGGGATCAGCCAGTTACGGCCGTGATCTATGCTTCTGAAGACATTGTTCTCGCGGCGATGGAGATCATCGTTCATCACGGAGGAATTCCGGAAGACTATGTAGCCATCAGGATCGACATTCCAGACGATCTCAAGATTGGAATTTCCGATGTGGCGGACGGATGGCCCGACCTTGTCCCGGAAACGGTGACTGCCGAGCAGGGGACGCAATGGGTCAACGGCGGTCATGAGGCGGTCCTTCGAGTCCCGTCCGCTACGATGTCGCTGTCAGGGTATAACTACGTGTTGAATCCGGCGCATGCCGATTTTGCGCGAGTCGCTTTCAGTTTTGAGGCGGTCAGGATTGATCCACGGCTGCGCCGTCGAAATTACTTTTCTACGACCTGGATGCCCCAGGGACCGCCAGCTACCGGCACCTTCTTGATGACCTTCTGAGTGGCTACGTCGACGACCGTGACGTCCTGGCCCGGGCCATTCGCGGTGAAGAGGGTCTTGCCGTCGGGCGACATGCCGATGCCCCAGGGCCTGGTGCCTACTTCAAACGAAGACACGATCTTGTTGGTATCCGTGTCAATCACAACGACTTTCTTGCCTCGGCCGGTGGTGACGTAGAGTTTCTTCGCGTCGGGCGAGAGGACGAGCCCCATCGGACGGACTTCTTTCGGATCGCCGAGTGAAATCGTGTCCTTCAGTTCGTGGTTTACGGAGTCAATGATGGCGACGTTGCCGTCGGTTTCCGCGTTGACGTAGGCGCGTTTGCCATCGGGCATGAATGCAATGCTGCGGGGACGTTTGCCCACCTTGAAAGTCTTGATCAGAGTCTTGTTGATGACGTCGACCGCCGAGATGGTGCCGTCGCCTTCGGAGGTGACATAGACGAACTTGCCGTCCGGGCTCAGGGTGACGCCTTCGGGCTCTTCGCCGGTCTTGACGCTGCCGGTCAGTTTGCCGGCGGCGATATCGATAAAGCTGACTCCGGCTGCGTCTTCATTGGAGACGTAGATCCATTTGCCGTCCTTGCTGATGGCGAAGTTTTCGGGGTCCGAACCGCCTTCGATCTTGCGGACGACTTTGTTCTGCGCGATGTCGAAAACCGCGATACCGTCCTGGGTTTTGTCGGGGGGCGGAACGTTGCTGTCGTCGGAGCCAGGTGTTACGGGCGGTGAGCCGCTCAGCGTGACGTAGATCGTCTTGCCGTCAGGGCTGACGTGGATACCGCGTGGGCGCTTGCCCGGCGCGATCGTCGAGACGACGTCGAAATTCGCCGAGTCGATGATCGTCATGTTGCCATTCATTTCGCTGGTGACGAAAACCTTATAGCTGGCGGGCTTCTGAGAGCAGCCTGCGCTGAAGATGGCGAGGCCTGCGGCAATTAGCGCATACTTGGGTGAATTCACGGACGTCAAGCTCCCTTGGTTGCATTGATAGCCTGCCTGCCGTGAGGCCTAGCTGGCTAACGGACGGGAGTGTGCACGTCTGGTGCCATCGGGGGTGGCGAGGGCGAATCGGCTTTTAACGGCGACCGCGGCGTCCGGGTGAAAAGCTGCGCACTTTGCGGATGGGCGGCAGATCGAGCGTCTTCGGAGCTGCGACCGGGGCCGTGCGAACGATGATGCCGTCTTCGGGGATCAGGCCGATGGGCGGCGGTAGAGACGGAACATCCTGATACTCAATCTTCACGTTGAGCATCTTCTCGATGCCACGGATATCCGACCGCTCCAGTGGCGTCGCGAACGTCCATGAAGACCCCCGGGCACCGGCGCGACCTGTTCTGCCCACGCGATGGATGAAGTCCTCAGGGACCTGCGGCAAATCGTAATTCACGACGTGCGCGATGGCATCCACATGGATACCGCGCGCGGCGACGTCGGTAGCTACGAGGACGCGGAAGCTGCCGTCTTTGAAACCCTGGAGGGCCTGATTCCTTTCGGACTGGGAACGTTCGCCATGGATGACGGAGGATTCAACGTTGGCGCGGGCCAGGGTTGCGGCCAGGCGGTCGGCACCCATGCGGGTGGACGTGAAGACCAGGACTGAACCTTCCACTTTGCGGATCAAGTGCAACAGAAGATCGGACTTGGAGCGCGATTCGATTTCGAAACAGTAGAGATCGACCTGTTCGGCGGGGCGGGTGGAGGCACCGATTTCAATGCGAACGTGATCGTGAACGTACTGGTGCACCAGGTGGGCGACGGAGGTTTCGATGGTCGCCGAGAAGAGCATGGTCTGGCGCTTCGCGGGGAGCGCTTCGAGGATAGTTCGCAGGGAGGGGAGGAAGCCCATGTCGAGCATGCGGTCGGCTTCATCGAGGACGATCATCGTTGCTTTCGAAAGGGAGAAGAGGCGGCGATCGAGATAGTCACAGAGGCGTCCGGGAGTGGCGATGACGATTTCGGCACCCTTTTCGATGGCGCGGAGCTGGCGATCTTCGCTCATGCCACCGACGACGACCGCGCAGGTGATATGGGTGCCGGGGGTGAGCTGGCTGATGGCGGCTTCGATCTGGATGGCGAGTTCGCGGGTGGGGCTGATGATGAGGGCTTTGACGGCCTTACTGCGCGGAACCTTGAGAAGGGCTTCGATGATGGGAATGGCGAAGGCGAGCGTCTTGCCGGTTCCCGTCTGCGCGGTGGCGACGACGTCGCGGCCTTCAAGGAGTGGTGGAATGGACTGCGCCTGCACGGGCGTGGGAATTACGAAGTTGTTCGTTTCGAGATTCTTCCGCAGGGCGGCTGAGAGGTTGAGCTCGGAAAAATGGGTCATTGCGCGTTTCGCATGGCTGATCTATTCTACCTGTACGCCAGGCGCGTGTTGTAACCCACCCTACAATGGTGTTTGCCTCATTCTCAACAGACGGACGTCACATGTGGAAGTTGTACGGAATGCTGCCGCACCGGGCAGGGACTTTTCCTGCATCCGGAGCATGGGGACGACGTCGAAACGTACCAGACTCAGGTCCGAACCGATCAGGCCGGGAAGCCGGTTTTCCTGCTCGCGACGGACGCGAACGGCGCGTGCGTCTACCTTGGGTCTTCGGGCTGCACGATTTACGAACGGCGGCCGCTGTTGTGCCGGAGTTTCGATTGCCGGAAGCACTATTTGATTCTGCCGCGCGAGGATCGCGACAATCTGGTCAGAGTCGGGCTTTCTTCCAGGGCGGTATTCAACGCCGGACGGGCGCGGCTGAATACGCTTAGCGCCGCCGAACGGCAGCAGTGCCTGGATACCCGGGAAGAGTTCTTTTCACAATGAGGTTCCATGTCCGTTGACCTGATTGTTTGCGTTGCAACGGAACTGGAAGGAGCGCTGCTGCGGGAGCAGGGGCTGCCTGTTTTGGTGACCGGCGTGGGCGCGGTGAACGCAGCGTGCGCGCTCACGCGTTTTCTGGAACGGGAAGGCGCGCGAGCCGTGGTTTGCTGCGGGATTGGCGGGGCCTATCCGGATTCCGGGTTGGCTTTGGCCAGCGCGGTTTGGGCGGAAAGCGAGTGCTACGGCGATCTGGGGGCGGCGTCAGCGGCCGGGTTTCTGGATATGAAGGCGCTGGGTTTTCCGCTCATTGCAGGACTGGAGCCGATCTACAATCGCCTGCCGGTATCGATCCGGCCAGCCGGCAACGCGGTGCCTTTCGTGACGGTCAACACCTGCACCGGAGACGAGACGACGGCGCGGCAAATCGCAGGCCGCACAGGCGGCGGAGTAGAAAGCATGGAGGGTGCGGCCATCATCCACGTGGCGGCCTTGTATGGCATCCCGGCAGGCGAAGTGCGCGGCATCAGCAATCCGGTGGGCAATCGGGATCGCTCGGCGTGGAAGGTGAAAGATGCCGCCATCGCCGCCCAGGAAGCGCTGATGGCGGCGTGGCGACATGGTGAGCTGGCTACTACCCGCGCGTAGTCGCGGTGACTCTGGCTTTGCGTCCGCGGATGGCCCAAAGGGCGGCGACGGCGCTGCTCATCAGCATGACCGAGCCGGGTTCGGGTGTCGCTGCGGGAGTCACCGGGAAATTACCGTTGGTATCCATGACGAAAAAGTGGTGGCTGCCGTTGGCAATTGTCCCGTTGATGGCAATGAGGCCGGAATCGTTGATAGCGACGGCTTGCTGGAGATCGATCAACAGACCGGAACTGATGTAGTCGTTGAGATCGATCATCACGCCGTTGGTGTAGATGAAGGCGTGGTCGATGAAGTTGGGTTTCGGGATGCCGATCAGGTATTGGTTTGCTGTGGAGTAAGCATCGCCAACCACCTGTCCATAAGAGTTGATGGCTGTGGCTGAACTGTGTTTGCCACCAAGGGTGCCAAGATCTGTCATGACGCCGCCGGAGAACAGGTAGGCGTGGGTATCGCTGAAGCTGTCGTAGTCTGACTGGCCGACGATCTGGCCGCTCGAATTGATGGCGCTGCCGATGCTGCTGGTACCGGCGAGCAGGCCGAGATCCGTGGTGACGCCGCCGAGGTAGGATTCGGCGTGCGGGTAGCCGCTGAGTTGCGTCACAGAAGCGACCATTTCGCCGCTGGCGTTGATGCCGGCGCCGACGAAGCTCCCGGTGTTGAGGAAAACACCGCCAGTATCGAGGAAGCCCGTGGCAGTGGCGAAAATAGATGCGCTCCTCCCGCCGGCAATTTGGCCGGCATTGTTGATGGCGTACGCGTAGCTGGCGCCCGAGGTTCCGTCAATGTCCGTTCGAACGCCCCCCGACCAGGTGAAAGCGTGGTTGTTGGTGGAGCCGGTGGTATTGGAGTAGCCGACCACCGTGCCGTTGTCGTTGATCGCTTCGGCATAGCTTGCCGCGCCACCAAGGGTCCCGAGATCGGTCATGTGACCCGCGGAAAGCAGGAAGGCGTGCGTGGCACCCGAGGCGGTAGTGGAATAACCCACTACCTGGCCGGAGGCATTGATTGCGGTGGCGTAGGCGCTGGTGCCGCCGAGCGTGCCGTAGTCATAAAGCAGCACGGGGCCCGCGAACGCGGACGGTGCGCACAAAGCCCCGCTCAGTATTGCTGCCGTGAAAATGAAGACCGGTGTTGCACAACGGAAAGAAAGACAGATCATGCAAGGGCAGATGGCCGGTTGTCGGCGGTATTACCATTTCAGGAATCTATTGCGAACATCGTGCGTCTAAACTAATGAAGATGTCCACGATTCCCAGGCCTGTCGGGACCACGCAGTCGCTGGCGAAATTTCTGTTTCGCGCGTCGCCGGCAATCTGGCATCGACTGGCGGAGGATCGGAAGCGCGCGGTGGTGCCGGCACCGCGCATACCGGATTTTTCTGCCTGGTCCGACACCGGCATTCATGCCGCCTGGATCGGCCACAGCACCGTTCTGCTGCGGGTGGATGGCTTCACGATTCTGACGGACCCCGTTTTCAGTACAAAGATTGGCGTTGAGGTAGGGCGTTACATCGTGGGGATGAAGCGACTCGTGCACCCCGCAGTGGAACTGGCACGATTGCCCGCGCCCAATCTGATTCTCCTCTCGCATGCGCACATGGACCATTTCGACGTACCGGCGCTGCGAAAACTGGAGCAGCGAGGGACCGCTGTGGTGACGGCGGCGAGCACGAGCGACCTGCTGCGTGTGAAGGGATACAAGTCGGTGCAGGAACTTCGGTGGGATGAGAGCTGCCAGATTGGGCCGGCGAAGATCCGGGCGTTTGAAGTGGCGCATTGGGGGGCTCGCAAGCGGACCGACGTGCATCGGGGTTACAACGGGTATCTGATCGAGGTAGGGCGGCACCGAATTATTTTCGGCGGCGATACGGCGCAAACGGATTCGTTTCGACGGCTGCGATCGTCAAAGCCGCTGGATCTCGCAATCATGCCGATTGGCGCCTATGATCCCTGGATTCATGCCCACTGTACTCCGGAACAGGCGCTGGCAATGGCCAACGACGCGGGCGCGGAGTTCGTGCTGCCGGTGCATCACCAGACCTTCAAGCTGGGAAATGAAGGGTATCGGGAGCCGATTGAGCGGTTGCTGCTGGCGGCTGGTTCGGGCGAAGACCGGATTGCGGTGCGTGATATTGGGGATGAGTTTCGGCCGGGCGTGCGTTCTGCGGCGTACGCGGGCCCTACCAGACCAGGCGCACGGGGTAGGGCTGAAATGCCCGGTCTGAGGTGACAATGGCGAGCCCGCCCATGAGGGCCTGCGCAATCAGCATACGGTCGAACGGATCTTTGTGAAACAGAGGCAGCTTTTCGGCCGTAAATGCGTCGGCTTCCGTGAAAGGCAGGCTGGCAATCCCTGAGTTGTGGCGTACCGCCGGAATCAGACTTGAGGGATGGGCAGGCAGTTGAATGCCGCCCTGCGCGTATTTGCGGGAGATCTCCCATACCGAGACGGCGCTGAGCCAGACCTCGTTCGCCGGGTCCAGTATTTCACCCCGGACAGTCGGGGAGAGACTGGGTGAATCCGCCAGAAACCATAGGAATGCACAGGTATCGAGGAGTAATTTCACCTGGAACCGGTCTCGGGAAATACCGGTGCCTGGTCAAATTCGGCCAGTTCGTCGGTCGTCATGGGGGCGAAGGCATCGCGATCCCAACTCACCTGACCCTTGAGCAGGCCCGCGACGCGAACCGGACGAATGGGTACAGTCTGAATTGCCCGAAGTTCAGCCACCGGACGGTTGTGGCGACACACGACGATCACTTCACCCTTTTCGACCTGGTCAATGTAACGGGAGAAGTGGGTTTTGGCCTCAAGAATATTGACCTTGGTCATGATACTTTGAGCTTATCATAATTCTGACCAGATTTATGGTCAACATAATACCCCGTTGACTTTTAGCTGGGGATGTTTGCCAGCGGAATCGAGAGTGAACCGCTGCGTCCGCTGGTCGCATCCCGCACCACCAGACGTACCGAAACCGCACCGGGGCGAAGCGGCAAGGTCCGCTGATACCTTACCTTTGACTGGCCGGGTGGCCAGATCAGCTTCGCGTCATCCCGGATCTTTGCGACGAAGTTCCCCTGCGCGTCCTGTTCCGCGAACATTTCCTGCACTGTGACGGCCCCATCGGCGCGCGGTTTGATCGTGTCGCCGTCCAGGGTGATGGAGATGCACAGCGATTTGCCCTCGGGCGTGTTGACTGTTTCGGCTTGCTGGAAAATCGTGTTAATGTGATCGTGTCCGAACGGGGTCGCGCCCGAACGGAAGCACTCGTCAAGACAGGACATTTCTATCTGGCAGAGAAGCGGACATTTCTATTTGGCGTTGACAGCAGGCGTTCGTTGTTGAGGCGCGCCGGCGTGTTCCTGGTCACGCCAAGGGTGTCGATTATGTAGAAAGCTATGTTGGCGCGGTTGATGAGATCGGCCGTTTCCTCAAAGGCCGGTTCGAAGGCTGGCTCGGGCGGCCAGGGAAGCTGCCCCAGCCACAGGATCCGTTTGCGACCCGGAACCGCAGCAGATGGCTGGCGACGGCCCGCGGCCAGAAATATGGGTCGGGATCGAGCGGGAATGTTCCGAGAGGTGGCCAGTCTGCCTTCAGGCTGCGCAGAACCTGTTGCGGATCGGAGGTATAGTCCTGCACAATGCGGAAAAGGCGGCCCGCACCAGGGACAGAGTACGTGCAGTTGGAGCGGCAATTGATACTTCTGCCACGTCCTGACAAGGAAGGGGTATCCACCGCGTCCAGCAGACTGTAGATGGCAATCGTGTCGCCCGGTTTCATCTCTGAAACAGCCTGGCTCACCTGGGGGCGTTCCTCAGCCTGACCCCTGAAGTTACCGGTCAGGACGATGGCTGTAACCTGGGACGGTGTCGCGGACTGTGCGGCCCGATTGGAGAAGACTCCCGGCGTGGGCTGGGCTGTTTTGGGGCAGGGGCGTCGCCTTCGTCGGGGGAGAAGATTTGGATTTCGCGCGGCTTGCCGTTGTCTGTGAGCGAGAAGTCTTCCTTCTTCAGCCGCTCAAGAGGTGTCCGGTGGCGTCTTTCACCACGACGTTGATCTGGATCGCTCGCGTTTGGGTGGAAAAGACCGGCGCGCTGGATTCGGGTGCCTGTGCCGCGGTTGGGAAGACGGCGATGACAGTCAGAGCGGCGATGGCGGCGGTGCGGCAGAGGAACATTGGGAACTAGACCTGAGTGCTAAAGGGGAAGACGTCGGGGTTGGCGAGGCGGAGGTAATCGTCGATATCCATGACGATGGAGTCAGTGAGCGAGCCCGCGTTGAACGCGATGCGCTGGTTTGCGAAAACGGACGGATCCACGTACATGGGGAACGGCAGGATAGGCGAACCGAAGGGTGGGACACAGCCGGGGACCAGCCCGGTCAGTTCCAGTAACTCCTGGGGCGAGGCGAAACGGGTCTTCTTCGCCGCGAAGCGGGTACGGATGGCCGTGGAATCGAGCTTGCGGTCCGCGCTGAGAACGAAGAGACGGAACTCGGAATCGACTTTGATGAGTAGCGCCTTACCGCCGACCCGGAGTTCTTCGCCGCGGGCGCGGGCGGAGTCTTCGGAAGTGCGCGTCGGTTCGTGGTGAATCTCGCGGAAAACGACGTTTTCATGGCGCAGCCAGTCGCGGATCTTGTCTAAAATCAACATGCTTTCGGTTTATGCTACTATAAAGGCAAGGCTTCGCGCCCAGACATTTGCGCGAAAGCTTTCATTCAGAAGGAGTGATCCCCTAAAAATATGGCCAGTTACAACCAGGGCGCTCAGGTCGAGCACCAGACATTCGGTTTGGGCACGGTACTTTCGCACACCGAAGAGCGCATCGTCATCAAGTTCGACGACCATGGCGAGAAGAAGTTCGTCACGGCCATGGTGATCACCAACCTGAAGAAGAGCGATCGCCAGCCGCCGGCTGAGAAGCGTGCACGTGCGCGCAAGGCGAAGGTTGCCGCGGAAGCCGCTGCCGAAGGTGTTGCAGTGGACGGCGAAGAGGCTTCCGATGCGCCCGCGAAAGTGAAGAAGGCGAAGAAGGCGAAAGCCTGATTTTCCGGAAGCGCAACCCTGATTCGTTGTTTCCCGTTTTTCAGCAATTGTTAGAGCAGTGAAAAGGACTCCCCGACTTGAACGCCAGACAGCGCCGCCTCTTTGAAGACGCACAAAAGAAGAACCCCAATCTGAAGATGCCCTCGGAATCGAGCGCACCTTCGGGCGAACTCACGGATGAAGATATGGCGTTGCTGAAGCAGGGCGTGGGCGATAAGTCCGGCCGCCCGCACAGCGCCGCTTCGAGCGGTGGCGAAGGTGGAGCGGAGGATGGACCTCCGGATCCGCAGACCGGCGCAATCATGACTTACTTCGGCGAAAAGGGCTTCGGCTTTTTGCGCCCCGATTCCGGTGGCAAAGACATCTTCTTCCACGTTTCGCGGCTGCAGGAAGGCGACGCCACGGAACTGCTGCCCGGCAAGCGGATCGCTTACGATCTGGGTATGGACCGCAACGGCAAGATCGCTGCCAGCAGCATCCGTTTCCTGCCCACGGAAGAAGCGCCGAAACCGCCAGAGGCTTAGTTTTTTCCGCTGGCAACCTGTGAAGGTAGTCGCTCCCTTGCGGTCGCGGCTTCCATCTCTTTCGCGGGTTGATTTTGCGGAGCCGCGCACTATCAGAGGCAGGCGGCATCTGCGGCGTCAGGGTATTGCAGCGTGAATTTCTCAGCGATTCCAGCGCGAAGTTTGGTCGGCACACTGTTGCGTCTGCCTTTGAAGCTGATCCCTCGTGGGGCCTCCATGCGCGTGTTACAGGGCCCTTTGCGGGGCAGGCGCTGGATCGCGGGTGCCAGCAATCATAGTTGCTGGCTGGGCTGCTACGAAGTCAGCAAGCAGCAACAACTGCAAAGACTAGTCCGGCCAGGCGACGTGGTTTACGATCTGGGTGCCAACGCCGGTTACTTCTCCTTGATGTGCAGCGTGCTGACGGGGCGCGATGGCCGCGTGGTTTGCTTTGAACCGCTACCGGAAAACATCCTGCTCCTGAACCGGCACCTGACAATGAATGGAATCCGGAACTGTACCGTCGTTGAGGCTGCCGTAACCGATCATGAGGGGACCGGGAGGTTTCTGGTGGTGGAAGCAAGCCGGTCTCAGGGACGCCTGGAGAACAGTGGCGAGCACGTACTGAATCCCCTGGCGGTACGGATTGTCAGCCTTGATGGCATGGTGACCCGTGGTGAGGTACCTCCGCCTGCCGTCATCAAGTGCGATGTGGAAGGTGCCGAAATGGATGTGCTGCGCGGCGCTTCGACGGTGCTGCAAACCTACCATCCGGCAATTCTCCTGGACCGGCACTGTGAGGAAAGCCAGGCAGCGTGTGGTTTGCTTGAGGATCTGGGGTATGAGTTAACGGCGCTTGACGGCTTGCCGCTGTTAGAAAGCGGCGAGTTGCTCGCGATCTGGCGCGGGACGCTCAGCGCAGATGCAGCAGGTAGAAGTTTGGAGCGCACCACTTAGCCGTGTCAACCCGTTTTTTGACCCCCTTTTGTAAAGGGTGGGAATCAACCGGACGTCCTTAGGGGCCATCCACCAGATTCGGCAGGGACCAGCGCACAGACGCCCATGGGCCAACTCCCTCATTCTTGAGTGTTGGATCAAAAATGATGGGCCTTCACCTGCTTCGCAGGAACGCTCCAAGTAAGATCGTAGCGCACTTGCCGGCATAAGTCGCGTGCTTCGTGATTCTTTAATTTTGTATCACCAGGCGATTTCGGGGATATATACAAATCCATGAAAACCTGCTAACGATATGGGTTCTGCCGTCGGTTGCTGCAGAGGTGCAGGTTGCCTGGAGCCCACGGACTCCGCAAAGCAAAACCCCGCTCTTAGGGAGCGGGGTCTGCAATCTACCGCGGTAGAAAGGGGGACTACTAAATGGTCATCCTGATGTTGATCGTACTTCTGATACTTTTCAGAAAACGGCGAACGAAGCTCAAGATCGAAATCGATCTGTAGGCTCGTCCGATGGGGGCCGGCAGCGCACAACTGCTGGCCTCCACAACATCGATTCTAACATTAAGCGAGTTAGCATAGAAAGACTGTGCCTGATCCTGAACGAATTGCCCATGTCCTGATTGCAGCCGTCCTCGCCGGAGGGCGCGAGATTCTGGGTGCACGATTGGCGGGAACCGTCGACGCGCGCTACAAGGATGCGAAAGAACAGGTCACGCTGGCGGATGAGAAGTCGGACGCCGCGATACTGGCTGTCTTTCAATCGCGCCTGCCCGCGATTGACCCGGAGATTTCGTTTCATCTGGAAGAGTCGGGTGTGACGGGGGAGCGCGGCGCGAAGATCGCGGGGGCGGACCCGCTGGATGGCACGAACCACTTCGCGACGAATGGCACAGCATATTCGGTGATGGCACATTATGTGGAAGATGGCGTGCCGCTGGTGGGAGTGGTGTTCCAGCCGGAGGTATTTCTGCCGCTGGCGGAAACGACGGGCTGCATCGGGCGTCTGGTTTTCGGGATCAGTGGTGGTGGAGCGTACGTCCAGCGAACGGAGTTTACTGGGGAAGGTTTTGCGCTCCGCAACCTGCGCCGGGTTACGCGTCGCGCTCCACCACAAACGAGAGGTTTCGTCGCATGCGTACCGTTCGGCACGAAGATGACGGGGGAGGAACGGGAACGCGCGGCGCGGGTTCATGCCAGCGGCATCATCGCTTCGACGACCGGCGTGGGCGGTGCGGGAGGCAATGTGATGCTCTCCATTTTTGGTGGGCAGGATGTTTACGCTAACTTCGGCGCGGGGGACGATCTGGATCTCATTCCGCCCCAGGTCATTGCGCATGAGGCCGGCCTGACGGTCTGGGGGCTCGACCGGAAACTGCCGGTCTGGCATGTCCGAAAGCAGCCGTTTATTGTGGCGCCAACCCCGGAGATTGCCGAGATGTTTTTTCAGGCGGCCGGATTATGAACGCCGGAATCAAGCGGCAATCCGCGCCAATGTCCGGCGTCCGCTAAAATAGCTGTTTCATGAAAATTGCCATTGCAGCGGATCATGCTGGTTTCCCGATCAAGGACAGCATGATCAAAGTCGCCCGGAGTCTGGGCCATGACGTGACCGACCTGGGAACTTGCTCGACCGATCCGGTGGACTACCCGGATATGGCACGCTTGCTTGCTGAAGCTCTGCAAAACGGCGTGGTGGAGCGGGGCATTCTGATCTGCGGCAGCGGGATTGGCGCTTGCATTGCGGCCAACAAGTTCCGCGGCATCCGGGCCGGGACCTGTCATGACACGTTTTCCGCGCATCAGTCGGTGGAAGACGATTCGGCGAATGTGCTGTGCCTTGGCGCGCGCATTATCGGCGAATCGCTGGCGGGCGAACTGGTGCGGGCGTTTCTGGGCGCGAAGTTTTCGGGCGCCGTACGTCATGCGCGCCGTCTGGCCGAGGTCAGCGCAATTGAGGCCGAAGGTTTCCGTTAGAATCTTTCATATGACACTTAAGGGCAGCCGCGTCGCGATACTTGTGGATCAGCAGTACCAGGAGATGGAAATCTGGTACCCGCTTTATCGGTTAAGAGAAGCCGGCGTGCACGTGGTGACGGTAGGTGCGGTGGCTGGCGCGGTGTACCCGAGCAAGGTGGGCTATCCCTGCAAGGCCGATATCAGCTGGGACGACGCGCATGCGATCGATTTCGATGGTGTCATTGCGCCGGGTGGTTTTGCTCCCGATTTCATCCGGCGTCATGTGACGGCTATTAACTTCGTCCGTGATTTTCAGACGCAGGGCAAGCTGGTCGCGGCGATCTGCCATGGTCCCTGGGTGCTTTGTTCGGCGGACGTGCTGCGCGGCAAGCGGGCAACGTCGTTCTTTGCGATTAAGGACGATGTGGTGAATGCCGGCGCGCTCTGGGAAGATTCCGAAGTGGTGCGCGACGGGAATCTGGTAACGTCCCGGAAGCCCGACGATTTGCCGGCGTTTTGCGTGGCTTGTATGGAAGTGCTGGCCGAGCAGGTGCGGCGGTAGTTCAGGCTGTGCACTGATTCCGGGACACGAAGAAGGAGAATCCGGGGCGACCTAAGGAGGACTTCATTTCGTCGCCCCGGAAGGAGCGTACTGACTGCATATCTAGTGGCGCGAACCCGGATTTTGTCTCACATTTATTATTGAATTTCTCCGGCACCGCGCGCGGGGACACAGGCGATCACCTGGGGATCGATGCCACGGGCCTTTCGGTAGGCCTCACGGATGGCCTCCGAGAAGCCCTTAACCGCCCCTGACGCCACCAGATTGACCGTGCAGCCGCCGAACCCACCGCCGGTCATGCGCGCTCCGTAGCAGCCCGGAATAGCCACCGCCGCGTCCACCAGAAAGTCGATTTCCGGGCAGGAGATGGCGTAGTCCTGGCTCATACTGCGGTGCGACCGCCGGAATAGATGGCCCATACTGGCCAGATCGCCCGCGCGAGAGGCTGCCGCAAACTCCTCCACCCGCCGGTTTTCGGTGACGATGTGGATGGCCCGCTTGCGGACCGTCTCCGGCATGGGGGTGGCGAGAACGCTATCAAGTTTGGCGTCACGAAGAGAGGTGATACCCAGCGCTTTTGATGCCTCAGCGCATTCCTCTACCCTTGTGCGATAGGCGGATTGACCGAGGGAGTGCTTCACCATGGAGTTCACGGCGAGGAAGGCCGCGTTCTCCGGCAGGGGGACGGCCTCGGATTCGAGGCTGCGGCAATCGAGCTTTGTGGCCGCGCCCTCCTGACCGAAGAGCGAGCAGTACTGGTCCATAATGCCGCAGGGCATGCCAACGAAGTCGCTTTCCGCGCGCTGACAGAGTCGGGCGATTTCGAGGCGATCGAGGTCGCGGCCCTGGAGGAACGCGAGGGCGGAGGCGACTTCCAGTGCGGCTGAGGAACTGAGGCCGGCACCTTCCGGGACCGTGCTTTCGACGTGAAGGTGGAGCGCGGGGATATCGAATCCCCGCTGAATGAGTTGCTGCGCCACGCCGATGACGTAGTCGCTCCAATGCCCCTGCGGCCTCAGGGAAGACACGTCGGCCAGAGGCCAGGAACGGGTCTCGTCGCGTGCAGCCGAGTGAATGTGCAACTGGCCATCGGGCGATGGTGTGGTGCGAATACGCGTTTCCAGTTCGAGCGCGATCGGCAGGACAAAACCGAGGTTGTAGTCGGTATGTTCTCCGATCAGGTTCACGCGACCGGGTGCCCGGAACGTGCGGGTTTCTTCTGCTGGCGCGGCGGACATGACGCAAAGAAAGGCTTACGCCTTGCTGCCCCGTCGCGCCAGCAGGAGCAGGATCAGGCCGAACGCAGTCATGGCGCTGCCGGCGTAGAGGTTGACGTTCGCGGCCGTGAGCGGTGCGCGTGACGGGTCAACCACCCCGTAAACCATCAGCAGAATGCCCGTGATAGCGAAGAAGAGTCCGGAAGGTAGTCTGAGATCGAGCATGTTTTTCCCTTTCAACGGCTCGTTATAAGAACAACAGGTTCAGCACCACAAGCGACGCGCAAACCACCAGAGCCAGCGGCACCGGGCGCTGATACCAATTTACGCCCGTCTCATGCGGCACGTCCGTGAGGCCGTAAACCAGGCCGCGCAATTCGCTGTCGGCTTTGGGAGTGGTGGCCATACTCACCGCAATGGTGACAATGAAGCAGACAGACCAGGCGGCAATCGCAATCCAGAAATTCTGGGCCATAGTGGAGGGGAAGCTGTGCAGATTAGTGATCCACCCGCCCTTGTCTTCTGCGAGCGTCAGCCCGTAGGTAGCCGCTGCGGCACCGGTGCCGGTCAGCAGCCCGAAGAAGGCTCCGTGGCCGGTGGTGCGCTTCCAGAACATGCCCAGCAGGAACGTGGCGAACAGCGGCGCATTCACGAAGCCGAAAATCAGCTGCAGGAAATCCATGATGTTGTTGAACTGCGTCGCCAGATACGCAGTCGCGATGGAGAGCGCGATGCCGACCACCGTGGTGATGCGCCCCACCATCAGGTAATGCGTGTCGCTCGCCTTCGGGCGAATGTAGCCCTGATAGATGTCATACGTGAAGACGGTGTTGAAGGCCGTTACGTTGCCGGCCATGCCGGACATGAAGGATGCCATCAGCGCGGTAAGGCCCACTCCCAGCATGCCGCTTGGGTAGAACTGGGCCATTAACGTGGTGAGCGCCTGGTCGTAATCGTATCCGTTGCCTTTCATGGGCAGCGAGTAGCCACCGCCCGATTTTGTCAGCGCCAGAGCGGCGATGCCGGGGACGATGACGATGAACGGCATGATCATTTTCGGAAAGGCCGCAAGCAGCGGCGTGCGACGGGCGTCGGACATGTTTTCGGCTGCCATGGCGCGCTGCACAACCAGGAAGTCGGTACACCAGTAGCCGAAAGAGAGCACGAAGCCGAGGCCGGCGAACAACCCGAACGCTTCCACACCCATGGGGTTCTGGTTCGAGGCGCCGATGTATTTCCAGGTGTGCGTCATGACGTCCGGCAGTTTATGCTGCAGACCGGACCAGCCCCCGGCGCGCTGCACGGCCAGGATGGAGAGTGGCGAAAAGCCAATGACGATCAGGAAGAACTGGAGCACCTCGTTGTAAATCGCGCTGCGCAGTCCGCCAAGGTAGGTGTAGACCAGGACGATGACCGCGGAGAGGATCACGGAGGCGTCAAAACTCCAGCCGAGCACAAGCTGGAACATGCGGCCGAGGGCGTACATTGAGATGCCGGAAGAGAACAGCGTCATGATGGCGAAGGCCACGGCGTTGAGGCCGCGGGTCTTTTCATCGAACCGCATTTTCAGATATTCGGGGACGGAGCGGGCACGGCTGCCGTAATAGAACGGCATCATAAAGACTCCAACGAAAAGCATGGCGGGGACCGCGCCGATCCAGTAAAAATGCGCCGTCATGATGCCGTACTTGGCACCGGAGGCGCACATGCCCACAACCTCCTGCGCGCCCAGATTGGCCGCCAGAAATGCCAGACTGGTGATCCAGAGCGGGACTTTGTGCCCGGCGGTAAGGAAGTCGCCCGCCGTGGTGACAGAGGCTTTCAACTTCCAGCCAATGCCGATGACAAATGAGAAATAAAGGATGAGAATCGCGTAATCGATAGTGGCGAGTTTCAAGCGAGCGGCCTTTCAAGCGAGGAAGTGGGCAAGTTGAGAGGTTATAACGTTATGAGCGGAAAGGCAAGGTCCGATTGGGCGGTCCGATCGGGCGGTGCCGCGTTCATTAAGTATTTACCCGCGGCAGGGAACAGATTCTGTGCGCCGCCAGCAATTCTTTCAGTACGCTGGCCAGTTCATTTTCTTCGTAAAGGAAATAATGTCCGCGTCCGGGTAATTCGATCAGGCTGCTGGAGGGTATCCGGGCATGAAGGTCGCGCGCCACCGCTACTGGCACCACATCGTCTTCCATGCCGTGGATGATCAGGACCTCGCAGGCGGCCAGGTGCGTCAGATCCACCTCAGGATCGGAGTAGAGAGACTGCACTTCCTGCAGGAGGCAGCCCGGGCCCTGTGCGTACCCTTCCCGCCGGTTGATGCGAAACATCTCTTCCACTGCCGGCTGCGACAGAAGCCGCTGGTCGTCCGGTGCAAGGTCCCGCCTGACTTCGCTGAAGTAGCTGTCCCAGTGGTTGAAGACACCGTCACGCTGTTGCGCCTCAATTCGCAGAAACGTTGCGGCACGGAAGTTTGCCAGCTTCGCGGACAGCAGAATGTGCCACGCCTGCTGCGAGTAGCGCCGCCAGCTGGAGATCAGGTGTGGCAGACCCATGCCACTGACGAGCGAAATGGCCTGGAGACCTGGCAATTGTCCGCAGGCCAGCGCAAAGGTGGCCCCGGCGGAGAAACCCAGAATGGAAAACGGCGCACCCGGGCCGAGGACGTGCTCTGTCAGTTGGCGGACGTCGCTGGCCCAGCCAGTGAGAGTTCGCTCATGGAGCGGAGTGGACAGACCGATGCCGGGCCGGTCGGGCGAGAGGAGTCGGATGTTGAGCTCGGCAAGAATCGCGTTCAGGCCGGGATAGCTTTCCAGGCGCGATCCCTGAAAACCATGAAAATACAGGAATGGCGTCCCGGTGCGGGGTCCGCGATCCATGTACGCGAGCGTTCTGCCGTCACGCAGGGTCAGCTTGCCAAAAGCCGGCTCAGACTCCTCCGGCGACGGCTGCAGCCCCGGGATGCCCTGCATAAGATCCGCCACCGCGCCGCGCAAACTCTCCAGATCCGCATGCGGATCGTCCGTGGGCATGATTGGCTTGCCAATGCGCACGTGAAACTGAAAAGGCGCGTCCGGGCCTTCCGCTTCCAATGCCGCAAAGATGACCGTCTCCGGCGTCCAGTCCAGCCGTAAACCGCCAACCGCCACGGGCACCATGGGGCAGTTGCTCTTCTCCGCGGCCACCACGGCGCCGGTGCTCCAGTTCTTCAGTTGCAGCACGGGGTCAGCAATCGCGCGGCCAGCGGGGAAGATGATGACCGCGTGGCGGCTGTTTTCCGCGAGATATGCGGCGATGATTCCCGAAAGCCCCGTCTTATGCCGCACGCCCGTTGTTTCATCCGGCACCAGCAGTGCGATTCCGTAATGGTGCAGCACCCACCGCTCCGCCCGTACCACCCAGTTCCGGTTCTCAGCGGTCATCAGGATGCGCGGTACCCGACCGGCGCTGGTGGCCAGGAGGTGGCCCAGGATGAACCCATCCACGCCGGATTTATACGCGTGATTCGCCGCCAGTACATAGGAACCCTTTGGCAGATTCTCAAGCCCTTCCACTTCGATCCAGCGAAGCACAAAACGCGCGAACAGCACCTGCATCAGGCGAATGGGCCAGCCCTGTGCACGAATGTCTTCCGGGGCGTCTTTGAGTTCGCGGCGAAGAAAGACATGCAGGGGAATCGCCGTGGCAGCCATGCCCAGCAGCGCCATCATAGCCGAACGCGCGAACGTCTGCCCGGTCTTCTTCGGTGTGTTGCGGCTCGGAATTTTCACGTCTGCCCAATCATACCTGTAAACTGCGCGGGATCGGAATCGGCGTGCTGCGTCGGCGGCCACCATGGGAGCCGGCCCAGGCATGGCTTCCGACAGGATTGCAGTGTGCAACGTCTCGCTAAACTACTCACCGAACCGCGACTTTCATGGTAGGTAATTGTCAAGCGATGACGCAAAAAATCTTGGGGCTACCGGAGGGAGCCCGAAGACGGTGGATATTGGTCAGCAGTAGAACTGGTTTTTTATCTCGGCTTAGTTAGCGGCGATCCGGAACAGGCCGGTCACCAGACATTCATTTGCCGGATCGTGATGTTGGCAGGCAACAGAGCGCGTCACGGAAGATTGAGTTGCAGCTAAACCCTCCCGCCCCGAAACAGTAAGAAAAGCGGCATGACAGCGAACTGTCTGCCGAGTCGCGGTTCCGCGGGGTCAGGAAGGAACCTGTTCACAACGGCTGAGCCATTGTGTCGAGTCAGGCGCCGAAGCGCTTCACCCGGATGAGTCTGGCCGGTTATTCCTTGGCGGGTTGGTCGCCACCAGTGCCCGCCTCCGCTTCGCCGGGAAGAAAATCGTCATATAGCACCTGGATAGATCTGCATGCCTGAAAAAACGCACCTTCAGGCAGCCGCAGGTCCGGGAGCGTGAGCTGGTTTGGTACCGGCCTCGGATTGCTCCCTTTGGCTGGCAAAGTATGCGCGGTCAGCGGCCAGCAGGTAGGTCACCAGCTTGCGTGCCACCTCGAGGCTGGCCTGGTTTCGATTCGCGCCCTTTTCCGTCTCCCTGCGGTGGATCTCCTTCAGCTTCTCGTTGTACATCGGTGCCAGCTTCGCGGTTTCGATCAGCACGCTCTGTAAGTGGGCATTGCGTTGTTTCGATATCGGGCCGCGCTGCTGCTTGCCCGCCGATTCGTGGAATGCGCTGGTCAGGCCGCAATAACTCATCGCCTTTTTGGCTGAGCGGAACCTCTCCGGTGTTGCCGCCTCCAATGCCCAGCTCAGCGCCGTAACCGGCCCGACCCCGTCTATCTGCATCAGCGCTTCCACCCGCTTTCGCAGGACCGGATGCCGCTCCAGCATTCCCAGCAGACGCCGGTCCATGGCCTGCAGGCTTACAATCTGCGCCCGATTGAACTCCAGCAGCGGCCTCATCTCCCGGTCGATCCATTCGTTGTCCTTCATCAGACTGTCGAAATACCGCTTACCATGTAACCGGCGCTTCTCGTACTCCACTCCGGCACTCATCAGCAGCCCGGCCGTGTTATTCCTGAAGCTGACCTGTTCCTGTACCAACCGCCTGCGGAAACGCATCTGCCGCCGCAGTACCCCCAGTTCGGGCTCAATCACGTAACAGGCAGGAAACAGATTGCACCGCAGCAGGTCTGCGATGGTCCGCGCGTCGAGCTTGTCGCTCTTCTTCTTTCCGGCGCTGATTGCCTTCATCCTTGCCGCATGCCCCATCTCCAGCCTCGCCGCATGAGGCCTCAGGTGCTGGTAAATCCAGTGACTGAAAAGCGTCGCTTCCATCGCTCCATGCCAGGGCCGAGGTAACGTCATCACCCATTCGTCCAGCGCA
>CAIQWJ010000053.1 GCA_903875575.1 uncultured Acidobacteriia bacterium
CGCTTTAAGCGGCAACGGCACCCTTCTCCGGGCTTCGTTTTCGGCCTTGGCCGTTAGAGACTAGGAGGCTGCGGTGGCGGCGTTCGCAAGCTGGTTGCTCGCGCTCTTCCAGATACCGTTCACGCTCGAACCGGCGCTGACGAAAATTGCCGCGCTGGCAAGGGCGATGAAGGCCATCAGCAGCGTGTACTCGATCAGATCCTGGCCCTGCTCGTCCTTAACGAAGTTCATCATCATGTTTTTCATTTGGGTTGTCCTCTTCCTTGTTTGTTTATGTTTTTGGTTTGGCAATCGTAGGATTGCCGTCCGCGGTTTTCGCGATCTCTCGATCGCGGCCACTCCCTTCGCCCCTTGAAGCGAAGGAACTCGTGTCGGGCACTGCGCGGCGGAAGACCAGAGTAGTGTGGTCGTCGTACACCAGGCGCCAGTCCCGGGAAATTTTCAGCGTTTGACTCAGTGCGAACTTAGGGGACAGAACGATCGTGTCGATCTTGAATCGATCAAGTGTTTTGTTCCAGCCTTCCTGCACTGTAAGCAGGCGAATATATTCTTCGCCGAAGTCGTCGCCGTAGAAGTCGCTGCGTCCGTCGATGAAAACTTTCTTCGTCGGATACAGCTGGTAGATCAGATAATCGCCCCACTCGTCTTCAGCGAAGATGTGGTGGGTCTCAGCAGCCCGCAGCAGCGGCAGCGCCTGCTCGGGGTAGAATTTGGGGTCGTATGTCGAAATAAACTTTTCATTCAGGGGCAACCGCGAGAAGAGCAGCAGCCCGAGGAAGGCATACCCGGCCACGCTGATCGCGTGCACCCGGGTAAACCGGTCCGTCACGTCCGTATTCGCACAGGCCGTTTTCATCCATTCGGCGGCCTTGCCGATATAGCCGGACAAGGGCGACTCCTTCGCCTCCGAGAGCAATGCCGTGATCCCCTCGGCCAGAAGCGGAGCGCAGGCAATGGCGAACAGCGGCAGGTTGCGCTGCGCGATCAAAGCCAGATGCATCCAGCCGAGCACCAGCAGAGTTTCGTTGAAGCGCCGCTGACGGGCCGCCCAGGCAGCCGCGATCAGCGAACCGATCATCAGCGGTTCAAAGTACACCGTTACCGGTGTATGGAAATCCATCGACTGAAATTCCGTGATGTGCTTCAGCTGGTACGGGTCGGTAATGTACTGCAGCATGTGCTGGTGTAGCTGCCAGCCGTAGGGGTTAATGAACGACACGGCAAGGCACAGCACCGCCGTCGTCACCCACGGGATTGTCGAGACCAGATACTGACGGCGTGCCGCGGCGTCGCGATCAATCACGGCATTCAGCAGATTCGAACCCAGATAACAGGCCAGAATCAGGAAGATCACAAAGAAGCCGGCGTGCAGATTCGCCCACAACAGAGTCAGCGGCACGAGCCATGCCAGCAATTTCGTTCGGCCCTCGGTAAACGCGCGGTCCGTCAGATGCAGCGTCAGGGTAAAGAAGAGCAAGGTAAAAAGATGGGGCCGCGCTAACCAATGAATTGCGCAGCCCCCGGTCGCCAATAGGGTGACGGCTATGGAGACCAAACCGTTGTTGCACTTCCGGCGAATCAGCCGGAACAAGGCCACGCTCGTCAGACAAATCACCAGCGTGCTCGCGAAAACCACGGCCTGAAGACCCCCGGCCCGGAAAAGCATCGCGAAAATCACATCCCACAGCCATTCCCAGGCAAACCACGCCTCGCCAGGCCGGGTAAACGAAAACATATCCACATGGGGAACCTGATGGTGGTTGAGAATCCACTCGCCGGTGCGCACATGCCAACCGGTATCCCCATCGCCGAGCAGACTGCGGGCACCGGAGAGTTTCAGAAAGAGGAACGATATCGGCATCAGAAACGCCACATCGGTCAGCGACGGCAGAAACCGTGCCACGGCGGGTATCTTATTAGCCACCTGTTCGCTGGTCTGAGCGGAGGAAGCCTGTTCCGTCGTTTCCGTATTCAATGGTGCCGGCATCGGTATCGTCATGGAGTTCTCTAATTCACCGTTTCCGATGCCATCGTGGCGGCATTCACGAGACCCATACGCACACGGAGGGGATCCTCAACGAAGCGCATGGAATCCACTCTCAAGCCAACCTGAGGGCCGCCGTCGGCACCCTCAATCACACGCACCACCGTTGATTCACAACGGATCAGGCGCGGTACGAATTGCCCTTCCGTGGGCAGTTCCACTTCTACGCGAAGAGTGGTGCCGATGGAGGGGACCGGTGTAGACCGCGTCCATCGCAACAGCAATCCGTTTCTACTGATATTTTCTGTAGTCTCACCAGAGTTTTCCGATACTGACTTACCACCATCAATCCTGCAGGTGAGGTTCAGATCGGTTCGTGTCCGGGTTCGTCGATCCATTTTGGAATCCATCTAGGATCGAAGTCTACCGGTTAACAAACCATCCTGCAATACCGTATATGGGTTGCATTCTTATGTTATCTATGGTCAGATTTGATCTTGAAAAAACATGTCACTCAATTTTTAACATAATGAAAATAAGGAACTTATAATACACATGCCTGAGGATAACAACTGTGGTCGACGGAAATACAACCTCCTGCCTCAAATGATTTTTCCGGAAACTGGCTCTGTAACCTTAACTTCAGGTATCAAAAAAAAATATCGTTCAGGTCGAAAAATAGTTGTACAACTCGACGTTAACTCGTGCTAAGATTTATCCTATGTCGAACGTACTTCTCTGTGCTGATGAACCGATCCTGGCCGAAGGGCTTCGGCGGATCCTTGAAAACACGCCCGGGCTTGACCTGGTGGGCTGCTGCCCCCGATTGGAGGACCTGAGGGAACAGGCGGAACAGCTACAGCCTGACATCCTGCTCGTCGATCTAACGTCGGACGTCACCTTTTCCGTACTCAGCGGGCTCCGCGAGGCGGTCTCCACTTCCAGGATCGTCCTTTGGGTACACGCGATCTCCACCGAACTCGCGCTCCAGTCGATGAGCCTCGGCGTCCGCGGCATTCTCCGCCGGACACTGCCGGTGGAAACACTGGTTCGCTGCCTGACCCGCGTCAATGAAGGGGAACTCTGGTTCGAGAAGGCGCTGACGGACAGCATTATGACCGCTCGCAGATACTCGCTGACGCGCCGCGAAGGCCAGTTGGTGTCTCTGTTGTCGCAGGGCCTGAAGAATAAGGAAATCGCGACGCAGCTGAATATTTCGGAAGGCACCGTGAAGGTATATATGTCACGGCTCTTCCAGAAACTTGGCGTCAAAGACCGCTTTGAACTCGCTCTTTACGGACTCAAGAACCTTGCGCCCGGCTCCCGCGTCACTGAGGCATCGGACGTGAACTCGGCAAAACGTCAGGTCGCGCCGCTCTGGCAGCCGCCCCGCTCGTTCTTTGTAGAGCGCATGCCCGTCGCGTCGCAGCCGAACATGCCGCGCCCAGCGGTGCAGGTCATGTTCTAGGGGGGAGTTGATGCCGTCCACTTTCGCCCGGGCGCAGTTTGTGCCTGATGGTGGCGGATTGGACGAAGTTGATGCCGTCCACTTTCGCCCGGGCGCGGTTTGTGCCTGATGGTGGCGGATTGGACGAAGTTGATGACGTCCACCTTCGCCCGACACGGCTTGTGCGTGATGGTGGCGGATTGGACGAAGTTGAATGCCGTCCACCTTCGCCCGACACGGCTTGTGCGTGATGGTGGCGGATTGGACGAAGTTGATGACGTCCACCTTCGCCCGACACGGCTTGTGCGTGATGGTGGCGGATTGGACGAAGTTGATGCCCTCCACCTTCGCCCGACACGGCTTGTGCGTGACGGTGGCGGATTGGACGAAGTTGAATGCCGTCCACCTTCGCCCGACACGGCTTGTGCGTGATGGTGGCGGATTGGACGAAGTTGATGCCGTCCACCTTCGCCCGGCGCGGTTTGTGCGTGATGGTGGCGGATCGGACGAAGTTGATGAAGTTGATGTCGTCTACTTTCATGCTGGGAACGGTTTGTGCCAGATGGCTGTGGATTGGACGATACGAAGGTGATGACAGACCGTACATTCATACCGGTGGACAGAGTTGACGATGCGGCAAGTCCTGAATGACCGTTCGCAGTCTGGTGGCACCGTAGGAAGATGCGGTGGGTTGAGAGTCGTTCGCACCTTGCGTACAAAGGAGTTGAGAGGGTGGATCGTGGGTGACTGTCCGCGCCGGAGGGTTGTAGGGAGTGGCTCGTATCTGGTGGAAAGGGCGGGCGCGGAGTGGGCAATGACGAACGCCGCGTCAGGCCGGTACGTTGATCGAGTCGACGCTCTCGATGACCTGTTCCAGCAATTCGTCCGTATGAGCAACCATGCCGCGGAGCGACTGCACGGCACGATCCTGAATTTCAAAGCGTCTGTCCAGTTCGTTTTCGAGGTCTTCCCACGTGAGGAAAGAGTTTTCTCTTTGTTGCGCGTTTTCCAGGCGGATTAGCCGGTCTTCGATGGAATCCAGTCTCGCCCCGGAAACTTCTTCCACGCCTGAATACTGTTCCCGATCATATGTCTCAGCCTCCGGCGAATTCGCACGCGAACCGCGAGATGCGGTTTCCTCGCCCGGTGACGGGTACTCATTCGTTATGTCGCCGTACCGCACATCATCAGGGACAGCGAAATCAGGTTCCGGCCGGCCAGTCAGTGACTCGATCGCGCGGACGATTCCGTACCCCATGCCTGTCGCGATCAGGAGCGACTTCCCGACGACCTTGAATGCAAGCTTAAACAATATCCCGATTATAAGAACATTCGCATCGGAAAGTATACGGCCGCATAGTACTTATTCAGAAAAAAGAGTACCAGTGACAGGAAAACCCTTACTGCCGACCAAGAAAGATGATAGGATATATCCTATATGGATTTGGGTCCAGCGATGAGCAGAACTTCTGATGTACTGGAGTCCCGGAGCAGCGTCGGCGTAGCCGGCAGGTCGCTCGGAGGACCGCCACCCGAGTCTTATGGGAACTTTAACAACCTACGCCGGGCTCAACCCGACTATAGTGCATGGACCGAAATGCTTGCCGAACTCTCTGCCCGCAATGCGCAACTGGGAGAATTGGTAGCCAAACGCTGGCCACGGCGCAATGGGGCCGCGATTTTGAGCGAGTTGGAACGGGAACGTTCCCGGATCGCCAGGGAACTGCACGCCGGCGCGGGTCAACCTCTGGCGGGAATCAAACTACATCTGGAAACGCTGGGCCAATCGGCCGAGGCTCAGTCGCCCGCCGCGAAGGCGACGATCGACCGCCTGCAATCGCTGGCGAGCGAAGCTCTGGGGCAGGTTCGCGCTGTCTCTCACCGACTGCACCCGCCCAACTGGCAGGAGATGCCGATGAGGGATGCTATGAATTTTCTGGTGGACGCGAGCGGGCTGCCGGGCAAACTTCGGCTGACTCGCAACTTCCCGCCGCTGCCCGAAGAACCGTCCCACAATATTAAAGTACAGCTGTACCGTTGCGCCCAGGAGTGTATCTCGAATATCATCCGCCACTCCGGTGCGACCGAAGCCACCGTTTCTCTGCTGCCCGAAGGCGATCAACTGGTTTTGACGGTGACAGACAACGGTCATGGTTTCGATACCAATTCCCGAGGCGCGGGTATTGGCATTCGCGCCATCGCGGAAAATGCAGCCTCCATGGGCGGAACTTCGCTGGTTTCCAGCAGCCCAAACGGTACTAGAATAGTCGTCAGTCTTCCGGTGAACGAGGAATAAAGGCAAAATAAATGGAAGCCCCCCCACTCACACTGATTCTTGCCGACGATCACGGCATCATGCGCGAGGCGGTCGCCGCATTTTGCAAGGCGCGCCCGGATATCTCCGTCCTGGGGCAATGCGCGGACGGTCAGGAAGCGCTGGACATGATCCTGGCGCGCGACCCGGATTTTGCCATCATCGATCTGGACATGCCGAAGCTTAGCGGCCTCCAGGTGATCCGGCGCGTACGAGAGACGGGATCGAAGACACGAATCATTGTCCTTTCAATCAATCGCGACCAGAGTATTATTCGCGAACTTTTTCGCGTCGGCGCGGATGGTTATGTACTGAAAGACGGCCCTTCGCGACATATATTTGACGCAATCAATTATGTACGGGACGGAGGTCAATATCTGACTCCGCTCCTCAAGCGGGAATCGCTTGAAAAAAAAGAAGATAAGTCAGACCCGCTCGGCGCGCTGAGTAAGCGCGAATTTGAAGTTTTCACTCTGCTGGTCGATGGGGTGAGGCCAAAGGACATCGCGAAAATGCTAACGTTGAGCCCGAAAACTGTCGATACATATCGAGCCAATATTATGCGGAAACTGGAGATTGACAGTATCGCAGGCCTGGTGCGGTTTGCGATCCAGCGCAACCTGAAGAACACGACGGACCAGCGCCCGAACTAAGAAATGTATGGAAAACAGGGTAAAAGTAACCGAGGAGATCAGTTTTATCTGTAAGGCTGCATGGGCAAACGGGGACGCCCGCCCCGCAACCCAGTTGCCTGTGACGCTTGGCGTCACGATGTTGCCTGTGACGCTTCGCGTCACGATGTTGCCTGTGACGCTTCGCGTCACGATGTTGGAGTGACCAATGGCTAAATTAATGAACATTCTGGCGGCCTCCGTAGGTGGCGGCATCGTACTCGGAGCGAGTATTCGCATCGGCGAAGCCCTGGCGAATGGCACCGCAAAGCGCTATCCGGATCATGGAATCCGGCTTGTTCCCCCGCGCAACGGCTATCGCCCCGATGCGTATGATTATTCTGCCCCGTACGAAGGAAACGGACGTCCGGCGGCACCGGAGGAGTTCGACCCGGCACCTCGCAAAACGGATTACGTCGCTGATTTTGGGGCGAATGGGCAGCAGGGGGAGCGCACAGTTCCCAATGCCTGGCCGGTAGCACCAGGCGTACGCGGGCCCGCGATGGCGGATGGGTACGAAACAGACCGGCAGCAGTCGAAATCCGGCATGGAAAACCTATTGCTGGCCCGACTGGAACAGATGGAAGCCAAATTGGGGCAGGTGGCAGCTTCCGCGGAGGCCGCTGAAGCCGCAGCGGCTGCGGCGGCGGCAACTGCTGCCACGCAGGTGAGTTATACGCCGGAACCCCTGGCCCCGGCACCTCCGGCCGAGTGGCAGGAAATGCTGACGGGCATGGTAGACCGGATCGAACGGCAGCAGGGGGATCTGGAAGCCATTCGCGACCAGGTGGCCAGCGCCACGCGGACGGTTGTCTCCGCCGGCGATATCGCGTCCAGCCTTCGTGGCGAGTTGGGCCGGCAGATTGGCGACGATCTGGATCGCCGCCTCACACAGGTAGAGGCAAAACTCCACGAAAGCATGGAAGCGGCGCTTTCGGAAACGGTGGACGCGATGGTGAACTCCATTGAAACCCGCGTGGCACCCAGGATTACGCGTCTGGAAAAGGACGTGGCGGGTCAGAATTCCGCGCTGGCCGAGCTTCGGGACTGCTCCGTCCAGAGCGACCGCAGCATCCAGCGCCTGGTAGCAGTGATGGAGCGCGTGATGCTGCCGCAAGCCGGACTGGCACCGCCGCCGCCGATGCCACCACAGCGCAGACCAGGTGAAACAACCTTTGACCGGCGTGCAGGAGACCCTGGCTACGACAAACGCCGCGCACCCGACCTGACCTACGTATCGCGCGGACCCAATCCGCAACGCAGAAAGGGTGAACCCGCCTACGAACCTCGCCGCGCGCCGGAGCTGACATTCGCGCAGAAACGCACTGTGGAGACGGTGCCGGGTCCGCGACCGGCCCCGCCCGCTCCCGCTCCAGTTCCGGCAGCGGAACAGCCGAAGCCGGCGGCCGAAGCGGCGGCGGCCTCGGCCGAGGAGCCGATGAGATCCGTATTAGGTGGCCGGTTGCCTGCCGAGATCGGCGTGAACGGACCCACGGCGCGCAGGCCGGCATTGTATGTGGAAAGCAATTCTGTGCCGGTGACCCGGATTTAGTTTAGAATAGATGGAGCAACCATCCCGGATCATGCCTGATTCCAATAAAGTTACGGTTCTGCTGGCGGATGAGGACTCCCTTCGCCGGGACGGCCTCGCGTCGGTACTTGCCGCGAACCCCGAGCTCGTCGTGGTGGCTGGATGCGCCGACGGACAGTCCGCCCTCGATAAGATTCGGGATCTGCGCCCGGAGGTTGCCGTCATTGACCTCAATCTGCCGGGGCTGCATGGCATAGAACTGGTGCGCCGCGTACGGCGCGAGTTTCCGGAGACGAAGACGATCATTCTCTCCGGCACAAGAGACGACGAGATTGTACGCGAAGTGGTGCGTGCCGGTGCCGATGCCTATCTACTGAAGAACGGCCCCGCGCGGTATCTGACCGACGCTATCAATTATGTACGCGATGGCGGGCAGTACTTTTCGCCCCAACTCCATCGGGATGGCCGGGACCGGCATCTTCGCGAGGAAATTCCGCCACGTCCGGCATACAATCCGCCCTCCGAACTGATGACCGACGAGGCGGCATCCGACCGTATGTATCGCTCGCAGGACGGAGCCTGGTACAACGAGCGCCGCGACTCCGACCGGCCACGCCCCCGCAAGCATCCGCTGCGGCGGACATCAGATCCGGAACGGTTTCGTGAGCGTATCCGCGAAGAAACTTCGCGCGAACTACGGGACCGGGACTACGACATCATGGCCCAGATGGCGGACGGTATCCGGCCTATTCTGGACCGACTCGACGAAATTGAAAACCGAGTCATTGAGATGGAGGAAGGTGACGAGCCGCTGCCGGCGAGTCCACGGAGCTGGCTGAGCGATCAGTTGGCGGACACGTTGAGTGGCGGGTCGCGCTACGGCGGTTCCATGCGGGGCGGCGGTGGCCGCGGCGGGGCCGAGCTGGAAGCTCGCCTGCCTCAAATGATTGAGGAAGTGGTGACCCGGCGGTTTCATTCCATGGCCGGGCAACTGCACGAACAGATTGAAGAGCAGCACGTCCGGACGCTGGAATCTTTCGTCAAGAACATTCAGGTGAAGCTGCTACAGCGCGTTTCCGTGCTGGAGCAGAATATGAGTCACCAGACTGAAGCGATGCTGCAGCTTCGGGAATACAACCAACGGACGGAAGATAACCTCAGTCGTTTGATCTCCGGCGTGGATAAGCTGGCGACGGATCTGCCGAAACGTTTGGCGAATGCCAAGGCGGAGGGTGGTGAAGGGACCGGGGCGGAAGCGAGTGAAGGCCGGGAGTCCAGAGATAACAAAGAAGCTAAAGATTCCGGCGCAAAGGCCGGGTCTGGTTCCCCGGGCAAGTCAAAGCGGACGGGGCCACCGAGCGCGAAAAGGCTCATCCCGAAGATTTTCTGGGCGGCGGCTGTGCTGGCGACGGTGGGTGGCGGAGTTTATTGGCGGCAGCACCACCATTCGACGACGGATCCGGCATCATCTTCAGCGACGGATTCGACGAAGCCGGATGACACATCAAATACTACCGGCAAGCCCATTCTTTCGGGGGCGCCGACAACGGAGGCGAAGCTGGTTCCTCCGCCGGCGAATGCGGATGCAAAGACGAAGCTGGATGCGGCGGCACGGTATATGGAGAAGAAGGACTACGCGCAGGCGGAGAGTATCTTCCGTCAGGTGAAACAGTCCGAACCGCGTAATGTGGACGCGATCAAGGGACTGGCGAGTGTACTGTACCGGCAGGATAAGATTGAGGAAAGCACGGCGGTACTGGACGAATTGCCGAAGAACTGAAGCATGGTTTGGCGACTCGTGACGGTGGTTTTGGCCGCCACGAGATGGGCTGTGCGAAACTAACATTTGTTGTGCCCATCATGCGGATGTGGCGGAATTGGCAGACGCGCTAGATTCAGGTTCTAGTTTTCGCAAGAGAGTGGAGGTTCAAGTCCTCTCATCCGCACCAAAAATCAATAAGTTAGAAGCCAAGAGCGACCTACGGAGGTCGCTCGAAGTGTTTTTGGGGGTGGAAATGGCGGTCCTTGTCGCCGCGGCGGACAAACTCGGCATGAAGGAATCGGCTATGCGCGATGCAACGGCAATGGCGAGTCAGGCTCGCGTGGAGCAGCCGGGTGCGTTTGCGGATGCTTGTGTACGGGAGATTGCGCGGGGTTGTTGAAGGGCTGGCGGGTCCGGAGATTCGTGAACTTCAGCAGAAGCGGCCACCCGCCAATGGGTGGCCGTTTCTGCTTTCCATATGAGGGCAGCTTGCAGGTTAGTTGCCGCCCAGCCCGCTCCCGGTCACCTGCACAGCGGTAGCGCTGTTCTGCGTGGTGCTGTTGCCAAGTTCTCCGTTTTCGCCGGAGCCCCATGACCATACGGTGCCATCGCTGCGAATCGCCGTGGAGTGGTGGTCGCGCGAAGTGATGGAGACGATGTTATTCAGCCCCAGCACCTGGACCGGGACCAGACTTTGTGCGGCGCTGAATGATCCGGTGCCCAGCTGACCGGCACCGTTCGAACCGAACGTCCAGACGGTGCCATCGCGCAGGAGTACGGAAGTGAGGCTATCGCCGCCGGAGGCCTGGATCGCACCGGCAAGGCCGGGAACCTGCACCGGCAAGTGGCGATCCTGCGTGGTGCCATCGCCCAGCATACCGCTGCCCGGGTAGGTGCCGATCCAGGTGCTGGCACCCCAGGTCCAGACGGTGCCATCGGACTTGATGGCGACTACATGGTTCCAGCCGGCGGAGACCGAGACGACGTGGTCAATGCCGAGTACGGGTGCCGGTGTGGAATGGGGAGTTACCGTTCCATCCCCGAGCTGGCCGTTGGGATTGTTGCCCCACGCGACGAGCGTGTGGTCCTGCAGGAGAGCAACACTGAAAGCGTAACCGGCGGTAACCATCAGAGGATTGTTCAGGTTCTGGACCTGGACGGGAACGGGAAAGTCGGGCCGGTTATCGGCAACGCCGTTCCCGAGGGCGCCAGACCGGTCATTGCCCCATGCCCAGACAGTGCCATCGGACTTGATGGCGAGAGTGTGATAGGCGCGGCCGCCGAGGGCGACGATGGAAGTGAGTCCGCTGACCTGGACCGGAGTTGGGCTATCGACAGCGGTGCCGTTGCCCAGTTGATTGGCGGCGTTCATGCCCCAGGCCCAGACGGTGCCATCGGACTTGAGCGCAACGTTATGTTCCTCGCCCCCCATGATAGCGGTGACTCCGTTGAGGTAGCCAGCGCCGTTGGGGCCGAGCACATGGACGGGAAGCGGACTGTCGGTTGTTGTGCTATTGCCCAACTGGCCGTAGGTGTTCATGCCCCAGGTCCAAACGGAGCTGTCGGCCTTGAGGGCGATGGCTTCGCGGGCACCGCCCCAGACCGAGACGGGCCAGTTGAGAGTGTTCCATTGCGGGTAGAGGGTCGTGTTGGAGTTGCCCATGATGAAGGTTGTGCCCATGGGGTAACTTGTGCCGGAGCCGTCGGCGGAGGTGTTCCAGCCGATGAATGCGTGGCCCGGGTTGAAGAGATAGCCGATGTTGCCGGGGACGGTGACGGGCAGACCGGGGGAATACTGGTTGGGATCTGACGGAACGGTGCCGCCTGTGGACCCGGTGCCGGCGTAGGTGACGGTGTAGGCGCTGATTGCCAGAGCGGTGTAGTTGGCGGATACAGTTGTGCCGGCGGCGGGCATGGTGAGGGTGGTGGTGGCAGAGGTGGAGAGAGTCACCGGGGTTCCGGACCAGGAGTTGAAGATCAGACCCTGGGGCGCGGCGTTGGCTGTGATGCTGACCACGGTTCCGACGGCGTAGTTGCCACTACCGGTGCCGTTGACTACTGTCAGGGAGTATGTTGGGACGGCGGCGTAACCTGCCGTTACTGTGGCGTTGGCGGCGGGCATGCTGAGGGTGGTGGCTGCGGAGGTTGCGGTGGCTACGGCGGTGCCGGTCCAGCTTTGGAATTGTTGTCCGGCGGGAGCGGCGTTGGCTGTGATGTTGACGTTTGTTCCGGCTGCGTAGTTGCCACTGCCGGTGCCGTTGACTACTGTCAGCGAGTATGTCGGGATGGCGGAGTAACCTGCCGTGACGTTTGTGTTGGCGGCGGGCATGGTGAGGGTGGTGGCTGCGGAGGTTGCGGTGGCTACGGCGGTGCCGGTCCAGCTTTGGAATTGCTGTCCGGCAGGAGCGGCGTTGGCTGCGATGTTGACGGTTGCTCCGGCTGCGTAGGTGCCGCTGCCGGTGCCGTTGACTACTGTCAGCGAGTATGTCGGGATGGCGGAGTAACCTGCCGTGACGGTTGTGTTGGCTGCGGGCATGGTCAGCGTGGTGGCTGCGGATGTCGCGACGGCTACGGCGGACCCGGTCCAGCTTTGGAATTGCTGTCCGGCGGGAGCGGTGTTGGCAGAGATGTTGACGATTGCTCCGGCTGCGTAGGTGCCACTGCCGGTGCCGTTGACGACAGTAAGACTATAGGTTGGCGTGGCAGCGCCGCCGACTGGCACGGTAATGGCGTTACTGATGGTCCCGGCAGTCACCACTGTAAATGTGGAGGACGCGACCCCTTGCCCGGTGTAGATGCTGGCGGTCAGGATATTGGCTGAAATCTGCTGGGTTGCGCATTGCACGCCGCCATCCCAGACCATGGAGTTCGAGGTAAAGCCGGAACCGGTCACGGTTATGGTGGCGGTCCCCGTGGGCAGAGGATTTGGCGACACGGACGTGAGGACAGAGGCCTGCGGGAGTACGGTCACGGAGATGCTGGCCGAGTACTTGATTCCATTGGTGGCCGTAACAACCGCGCCAATTATTCCGGGGTTTTGCCCCGGAATCGTGTGGGGCGCGGAATACAGGCCGCCGGTAATACCAGTGGTGATGGTGCCGGTGGCGGCGGTGCCGCCCTGCAGGGAATTCACTAACCACTTGATGGATGAGATGGTGAAACCGCTGGGAACTGCTGTGAACTGAAGGGTTCCTCCTACTGTGACTCAGAAGGTTGCTTCGGCTGGCGGGGCACGATTCACTGCATGCGGGACACTCTGCGGCCCGACAGGTGATGCAACCGCCGGGTGAACGAAACCGTTGCGCCCCGGGCAGAATTGACCGTCAAAGCCGATTATTTC
>CAIQWJ010000054.1 GCA_903875575.1 uncultured Acidobacteriia bacterium
GCTGCTGGCCGAGGCGGATGTCTCGTACGACAAGCTGATCGAGATGGAAGATATCAATCCCGAGATGGCGAATACGGACGTGGTGCTGATTGTGGGCGCGAACGACATTGTGAATCCGGCGGCGGAGACCGATCCGACCAGCCCGATTGCCGGGATGCCGATTCTGAGCGCGTATAAGGCGCGGACGGTGATGGTGATTAAGCGCAGTATGGGCGTGGGCTTTGCGGGTATTGACAATGATTTGTACTATCGCCCGAATACACTAATGCTGTTTGGGGATGCGAAGGCGTTTACGACGAGTCTGGTGAAGGAATTGGCGGCGGCGTAAGATAGCTGTCAGCGGTTCGCTGGCGGTACTTACGCTCAATGCAGGTTGCAATCTCCATTTTCGTGGTTGTGTTCACGGTCGCCCTGGCCGGTTGCGGCAGGGCGGGAAGTGTGCCCGATGCGGCGACTCGAAACAGGGCCGTTCCGGAAGCAGAGGCACAGGCCGATTCAGCACTGTTCCAGGAGTTCGAGACTGTGTTTTATGTACAGGCCGACATGCTATCGGGAATTGGCCTTGCGTCCGGTTTGCCGCCTTCCGCAAGGAACCATCTTTCTTTTCCGTTTTATCAACTCACTGAAGGGCTCCGCCAGTTGGCATCGCACGCGCCGTCCGAGTTGATCCCCGCCGGAAGTTCTGTGCTCCTCGGCGCGAAAGAGTTCAAAGCACCCAGCGGCCCAACTGGGCTTGGGGATGTGCGCTCCACTCGTTGTTACGTAATTATCAGTGAAGGCAGACGCAGCCCGGAATTAGAGCGATACTTCTTCCGGCATTCGCCAGTCGGTACCGCACAGGGATCGCCTGTTTGGAATTGGAGTGCGAAGCTCGGCGAATTCGGCGACGGGAACCCGCGTGAAAGTTTGCTTTACATCACGAGGGTTGGCGAACGTTATGTACTTGTTGCTAACGGCTTGGAACAGCTTCAGGCAGTTGCCGCACGATTGGTCAACGGCAACGGTAACACGGAGGAATTGAAGGATCTTCAGGATTGGCTTTCTGTCCGGCAGCATCATATGTGGGGTTACAGGAACTTTCGGTTTGCAGGCATCATCGAATGGGATGGCGCAGGTTTGACGCGTGTTGACCATAATGCCCGGGCGCTTGAGTTTTGGGTTGAGTCCGATGGAAAGTCGGGCACCCTGCGGATGTTGAACAATCCGGGCAGTGGCTCCCCCGCTCTCAATACGGGATACCTGCAACCAATGAAGCCGGTTGGTCCGGACGCCAGTCAGACGCCCGTACTGCTTACCGGTGACCAGAACTCTGTGTCTGCGATATTCGTCGTCGAGGGCTTGCTCGGATTCGCAGTATACCTTTAGCGTCCAATACCCGTGCTGATCATACTCTCAAAGCCCCGTTAATTCGGTGTCGGAATACTGTCAATCTTGTCGATTACCAGATGCTCTACGGATGCCCGCGCCGATTCAAGACTTAGCCCGAGTCGTTGGATTTCATGCTGGCCATGAGATCCCAGGGCTTGACCGATACTGCGTCAAAGGCTGGTTCCTTCGAATCCTGACCGAAACCCGTACTGGCAGGAAGACAGGTTAGGAAGAGCGCAATTCCCAACAAGCGTGGACGTAGCGACCTTGGGTTGAACACCATACCATCCGTTTACTCTATCGCGTTTCGCGACGTCGTGCGTCGAGCCGTGTACCGAACTCCAAACTTGATGTGTTCGGCTCGCTCCGCGACCGGTTCTCCATGCCATAATTCAAAAACACCAGCCGTGATCCTATTCCGAGTATTCCGAATCGCCCTAGCCAACCTCCGTTATCCGGCGACTCCCGAAGACGCCGTCGCCGCCGCTGAGCATGCCATCGAGCAGGCTGCCGCTGCGGGAGCTGGCATCATCTGCTTCCCGGAATGCTTTATACCCGGCTACCGCGGCATGGGCAAAGCCGTGCCTCCGGTTGATGCTGCATTCCTCGAACGCGCCTGGTCCGCCGTCGCGTCCGCCGCGGCGAATTCGCGGGTCGCGGTCATTCTCGGCACCGAGCGCGTCGTCGACAACGCCCTGCGTATTTCCGCGCTCGTCATTAATCCCGACGGCTCGATTGCGGGCTTTCAGGATAAGACCCAGCTTGATCCTTCCGAAGACATCGCTTACGTGCCCGGTAGCGGTCGTCATGTCTTCCAAACGGGCCCGCTGAAGTTCGGTGTTGCTATTTGCCATGAGGGCTGGCGTTATCCGGAAACGGTGCGCTGGCCGGCGCGGCATGGGGCGCATGTCGTCTTCCATCCGCATCTGCATGAGGCCGAGCCGGGCAGCTACTGGCCGTCCACCTTTGCCGATCCTGCGAATTCTTTTCATGAGAAGGCGATGTTGTGCCGCGCGGCTGAGAATACGTGCTACTTCGCCAGTGTGAATTATGCGAGCGAGGGGTCGCCTACGACGTCGGCTGTGGTGCGGCCGGATGGTACGGTGCTGTGCTATCAGCCGTATGGGGTGGATGGGTTGCTGGTTGCGGATGTTGATCTCGATGCTGCGACCGGGTTGCTGGCTTCGCGTGTCCGTGAGGGTTAGCGTGCCGCTCCTTACAGTCGCGGTTCGGTTGGATTTGCCGAACTACGGGGAAGCAAAAGGCGCAGGCCACAGGCCTACTCCACACAGAACGCAGTTCCATATTGCGGCCGGTTGCTGACTTTGCGCGTCAGTCGCGAGGGCTGCTTCAGGTGCGCGCGGGCAGCCGATATTGATCTCGATGCTGCGACCAGGTTGCTGGCTTCGCAGTCGCGGCTCGGTTGGCGTGGCTCATGTTCTCAAGGATTCTTCTGGATCTTTTCGTTGTGATCACACGTAATCCCTGAGAGACCTCGTCCTCATGATAATTTTTCGACCTGCTGCGCCTGCCATTTTCCTGCTCGCCGCTCTCAGTTGCTTGGCGCAGGCACCGGCATTCGATGTTGCTTCGGTGCGGCCATCCCCCAACGCAGCGAACGGCCTGAACCAACTGAACAACGGCGTGGAGCCGATCCACGCCGCGCCCGGATTACTCACCATCCGCGGGGCCAGTCTTCTGATGTGTATTCAATGGGCTTACGATATCCCGCCTTTCCAGATCGAGGGTCCCGCCTGGCTCAAAGATATCGGCTTCGACATTGTCGCGAAGGTTGCCGGGCCAGCCAATGACGAACAACTGCGATTGATGCTGCGAACGCTGCTGGAGAATCGTTTCGGGCTGAAGGCCCACACCGAGCGGAAGAATATGCAGGTCTACGAACTGACGCTGGTCAAAGGGAGTCCGAAGTTCCACGAATCGACGACCGAGGGTCCGCCGATGTTCTCGAACCCGGGGAAAGGTGCCCTGGTGGCGGACCGCGCGACGATGAGCGAATTCGCGGAGAGGATCTCTGAGGCACTGCAACGGCCGGTTATGGATGCGACCGGACTGAAGGGCCGTTACGATCTTCATATGGACGCCACGGCATACATGGCTACCTCGGGCGAGGGTCCGATGGATGCGATGGGTTTTTTGTTTAATGCGTTGCAGCAGCAACTGGGCGTGAAGCTGGAATCGCGAAAAGGTATGCCAGCGATCCTGGTGGTGGATAGTATCGAAAAGACGCCGACGGAGAATTGAGTTTTTATTGTCTGCACTCTGGCTTCGCGTGTCCGTGAGGGGTAGCGTACCGCTCCTTCACAGTCGCGGCTCGGTTGGATTTGTGAACGCATTTCACGCGCGCGGGGGCAGTAACGTTACGAGCGCCTTTGTTAACTTCGTGCCGATCCGGCTGTAGGCGTGCGGGACCGCCGAATCGAAATAGATCGCGTCGCCTTCCGTTAGCTCGTGCGTTTCTTCTCCCGCCGTGATTTCCAGTTTGCCGGAGAGTAGGTAGATGAACTCAATGCCTGCGTGTTCGTGTGGTCGGCTGGCCTCCGGGGCTACCGTGTTGAATTCTGCCAGAAAGCTGTGCAGCGGACGGTTGGGTACCGGGAAATCCAGACTTTCGAAGTAGTAGCCGACCTGCGCGGCGTCCGGCGAATCCGGAAACCGCAGCCGGTCCTTCTTCCTGACGATCTCCAGTATCCGCCTTGGCTCGGTGTTGAAGAAGTACTCCAGACCCACGCTGAAGACCATGGCGATTCGGGCCAGAGTGGGCAGGGTGGGGTGCATTACATCCCGCTCCAGCTTGGAGAGCAGCGCTGGGGAGAGGCCTGTGTGTTTGCTCAGTTCGAGCAGGCCCATGCTCTTACGCAGCCGCAGTCGCCGAAGTTTACTGCCGATGCCGTAGCGCGCCAGTTCCGTGTTGATCGTGTCCGAAGCCATTTGAAAACCTGTTTTCCTCTCAGTGTGCGTTTGCCCCGGATGTTTTCCGCTCAGGAAAGTCCGTGTTCGCCTATTCTTGATAGTAAAACATATTTTCTCTAAACTCAAATTGTGATCAGGTGGCGCTACCGCAAAACGCCTGTCACACAAAAAGGGAGCAAAAAGATGAAACTACGTTTGATGATTCTGATGGCCGGCGCACTGGCCTTCACTTCACTGGCTTCGGCAGCCGATATTGTCGATACGGCAGTGGCTGGTGGATTTACCACGCTGGTTGCAGCCGTTAAGGCGGCTGGCCTGGTGGACACGCTGAAGGGACCGGGTCCATTTACCGTGTTCGCACCCACGGATGCAGCGTTTGCCAAACTGCCGGCGGGCACGCTGGAATCACTGCTGAAGCCGGAAAACAAGGCCAAGCTGCAGAGCATTCTGACTTATCACGTGGTGGCCGGCAAGGTCATGGCGGCGGACGTGGTGAAGCTGACTTCGGCGAAGACGGTGGAGGGTCAGAGCGTGGCGATCAAGGTGGCGAATGGCGCTGTAACAGTGGACAACGCGCACGTGACGAAGACTGATATTGAGACTTCGAACGGCGTGATCCACGTAATTGATACAGTGCTGCTGCCGAAATAACGACAGCACCGGTCCAGAAAGGGGAATTACAACAATGCGGCAAACGACGGCCATCAAAGTGCTCTCTCCACGGGGAGAGGGAATCGCGGCTCACATGGAAGAGATCCTGGCGTTGACGGGCGAAGACCCGCAGCGCGAAGGCCTCAAGCGAACACCGGAGCGCTGGGAGAAGGCGATGCGTTTTCTCACGAGCGGCTACCAGACGCGCCTGGAGGATATTGTCAACGGGGCGTTGTTCGCGGTGAAGTTCGATGAGATGGTCGTCGTGAGGGATATTGAGTTTTACAGCATGTGCGAGCACCACCTGCTGCCGTTCCATGGCAGGATGCATGTGGCGTATCTGCCGACGACTAAGGTGATTGGACTGAGTAAAATCCCGCGTATTGTGAACATGTTTGCGCGGCGGTTTCAGGTGCAGGAGCGCCTGACGCAGGAAGTGGCGGAGGCGGTATCGGAGTGCGTGACACCGCGTGGCGTGGCGGTGATGTGCGAGGCCAGTCATTTCTGCATGATGATGCGCGGGGTGGAGAAGCAGGGGTCGACCACAGTGACCAGCGCGATGCTGGGTACATTCCGGGAGAATAAGGCGACGCGGGACGAGTTTCTTTCGATGGTTTCGCGCGGAGCAAGATGAGACAGACGATTCTGCTTACGGGTGCTACGGGTTATGTTGGCGGCGAGTTGCTGACGGCGCTGCTCGCCGGCGGTCACGACGTGCGATGCCTGGCGCGTCACCCGGAGGCGCTGCTGGAGCGGAAGCTTCATGGTGTGGAAGTGGTGGCGGGAGATGTGCTGGATGCGGGGTCGCTGGCTGGGGCGATGGCTGGCGTGGATGTTGCGTACTATCTGGTGCATTCGATGGGTTCTTCGAAATCGTTTGAAGAGCAGGATCGAACGGCTGCTGGCAATTTCGCCGAGGCGGCCAGGGTGGCTGGCGTGAAGCGGATCGTCTACCTGGGCGGTTTGGGCGGTGGCGCGGGTGAACTTTCCGCGCATCTTCGCAGTCGGCAGGAGGTGGGAGAGGTTTTGAGGTTGAGTGGCGTTCCTGTGCTGGAGTTTCGCGCGTCCGTGGTGATTGGCTCGGGCAGTCTGTCGTTTGAGATGATTCGGGCACTGGTGGAGCGCTTGCCAGTGATGATCGCGCCGCGCTGGGTTTCGGTGGCATCGCAGCCGATTGCCATTGCAGACCTGCTGGCTTATCTGCTGGCCGCGCTGGATCTGCCTTTGGATGAGAGCAAGACGTTTGAGATTGGCGGCTCGGATCGCGTGTCGTATGGCGGGATGATGCGCGAGTACGCGAAGCAGCGGGGTCTGCGGCGTTTCGTGATTTCTGTGCCTTTTCTGACGCCGCGATTATCGAGTTTGTGGCTGGGGCTGGTGACGCCACTCTATGTGCGCGTGGGGCGGAAGCTAATTGACAGCATTCGGAACCCGACGGTGGTGGAAGATTCAGCGGCTCTAAGTGCGTTTTCTATTCGTCCATGCGGCTACCGCGAGGCGATTGCGGTGGCCATTCAGGCCAGCGGGAAGCATTTGATGACGGATTCCCGCACCATTCGGGTCACCGCGTCGCCCGAAGCCGCCTTTGTGCCGATTCAACGCATCGGCGGGGCGAGGGGATGGTATTACGCGAACTGGTTGTGGCGGCTTCGCGGGTGGCTGGATGTGCTGGTGGGCGGCGTTGGAATGCGTCGCGGGCGTCGCGATCCGGAGACGCTCAGCGCAGGCGATGCGCTCGATTTCTGGCGGGTGGTCGCGATTGAGCCCGGGCATCTGCTGCGCCTGAGCG
Source organism: uncultured Acidobacteriia bacterium (assembly GCA_903875575.1). GTDB lineage: Bacteria > Acidobacteriota > Terriglobia > Bryobacterales > Bryobacteraceae > BOG-234. The sequence continues at coordinate 6,740 of CAIQWJ010000054.1, forward strand.
CTGAGATGAAGCTCCCGGGTCACGCGTGGCTGGAGTTTGAAGTCACGCGCGACGGGACGGGGTCGCTGATCCGTCAGACGGCTACTTTTGATGCGAAGGGGTTGCTGGGCAGGGCGTATTGGTATGCGGTTTATCCGCTGCACGAGTTTGTGTTCAGCGGGATGCTGGCTGGCATTGCTTCGAGCGGGGCTGTTCGCAGCTGAGCCATGGCGACATTTCTCAGCAGCGTCCTGATTGAAGCGCCGGTGGCGGCGGTTTTCGCTTTTCACGAGCGCGAGGATGCGCTGGCGCTGCTGAGTCCGCCGTTTCCTCCCGTGCTTGTGCTGCGGCGGGATGGTGGCATCGAGGTGGGGTCTCGGGTGGAAATGAAGATCGGGCCGCTGCACTGGGTGGCGCTGCATACGGCGTTCGAGAAGAACCGGTTGTTTGAAGATAACCAGATCAGCGGGCCGTTCGCGAGGTGGGTTCATCGGCACGAGTTTTTCGATCTGGGCGATGCCACGCGGTTGACTGACAATATTGACTACCTGCTGCCCGGCGGCGTGCTGGTGAACCGGTTGTTTGGCTGGGCGGTGGAGATTGGGCTGGGGCGCATGTTCCAATATCGGCATCGGGTGACGAAATTGTTCTGCGAGAGGGGTATTCATGAAAACAGCAATTAGTCTTTTTCTTTTGGCTGCGGTGGCGTTCGCGGCGGACACCGCTCCGCATGCGGGGCAGGCGGCTCCGGACTTCACGCTGCCTTCGCAGGATGGCAGCAGGATTAGTCTTCATGATTTCCGCGGCAAGTGGGTGGTGCTCTACTTTTATCCAAAAGACGGAACTTCGGGCTGCACGATTGAGGCGCACAACTTCCAGCGCGATCTGGCCCGGTATGAGCAACTGGGCGCGGTGATCGTGGGGGTCAGTGTGGATTCGGCGAACAGCCATAAGGAGTTTTGCGCGAAGCAGGGGCTGACTTTCAAGCTGCTCTCGGATACGGAGAAAGCAGTGTCGCGGCAGTATGGGTCGCTGATGAATCTGGTGGCGTTTAAGCTTTCGGCGCGGAATACTTTTCTGGTGAATCCTGCCGGGGGTATCGCGAAAGTCTGGATGGGCGTCTCCCCCGCTCATCACAGTGAAGAAGTTCTGGCGGAGCTAACGCGCGTGGCCAAATCGCATTGAGCTGTTTATGACAAGGAGTCTCATCATGTTTCTGATCGCTTCTATAGCTGCGGCAGCCGCTCCCATCTCGGTGGGCGACCAGTTGCCGCAGTTGCGGGGTGAGTTTCTCACCGGACGGGAAGCTGTGTTGCCAGTGGCGGCCGGCGGTCGCGCGGCATTGCTGATGCTTGGCTTCAGCTATGACTCGCGGTTTTCGGTGGAAGCCTGGGCCGGGCGATTTCGCAAAGATTTCGGGGCTGAACCGAAGGTTACCTTCTTTGAGGTTCCTATTATTGGTGGCCTGGCGAAGATGGGGAAGTGGTTTATCGACAGCGGCATGAGACGCGGTACGCCGAAGGCCGACCAGGAGAATGTGATCACGGCGTACAGCGGGTCGGACGCGTGGAAGAACTACGTGGGATTCCGCGATCCGAAGGCGGCCTATCTGATTCTGATCGACGCGAATGGCAAGGTGGCGTGGATGCACGCGGGCGGGTTCGACGAGGCTAGTTATCAGGATTTCTCCTCAAAACTGAAAGTGCTACTTGAGACTTCCGCTCTCCACCGTTAGCTTGTGCCCGTCGCTCACCACTCGCACCAGGCCATCCTCATCGGTTCGGTAGACGGTCACGTGCCGCTGTTCCAGGGCATCGATGGTCAGAGGATGCGGGTGCCCGTAGCTGTTTTCGTAGCCGACCGAGATCAGGCCGAAGGTGGGGTGGAGGGCGTTCAATAGGTCGGCGGTGCTGGAGGTGCGGCTGCCGTGGTGGCCCACTTTGAGCACGTTGGTCGGCTGGAGCATGCCGTCGTAATAGAGGCGTTCTTCTATTTTTTTCTCCATGTCGCCGGTGAGCAGAAAACTGGTTGAGCCGAAAGCAATACGCATGACGAGAGAGTCATTATTCTGCGGTTTTTCCGTGGCCTCGTAATCGGGCAGGGGAGCCAGAACCTGAATGGTGGCCCCGCCCCAGGGGAAGGGGTTGCTCTGCCGGAGTGAACGGATGCCGATGCCGAGGTCCTTCGCGGTGTCCCGCACCATCTGCCATTCCGGGCTGTCGCCCGCCGCGCCGAGCCAGACTTCTTTTGGGCGAAAGTTCTTCAGCACGGCGACCATGCCGCCCATGTGGTCCTCATGGGCGTGGGTCATGGCCACCACGTCGAGCCGCTTGATGGAGCGTGACCACAGATAAGGGGAAACCACGTCTTCGCCGATATCGATGCCCGGACGGTGGGCGCGTCCGAAGGCGGCGATGCCGCCGGAATCCACCAGCATGAGTTGGCCGTTGGGGAACGCGGTGAGGAGCGAATCTCCCTGGCCAACGTCGATGGCGCTGAGTTCGAATTTTCCTTTATCCACCTGGGGAGCGAAGGGGTGGAGGCAGATGATGGCCAGGGCGATTGCTACGGTGCACCATGCGGCGATGCGGGAGTAGCGGCGATGTCCGCGCCAGGCGGCGAGCACCAGCAGAAGTACGAAGGCGGCAGCGAGCCACCAGGGAGGGGAGGGGATTCGCCAGTCCGGCTCCCAGCGGGCGTGGAAGGCGACGGCTTTGCGGGAAAGTTCCAGCAGCCAGGCGCAGATGCCGGCCAAAGTTTGCGACTGCGTCGCGATGGCCATGAAACCGAGCGGTACCAGCGCGCTCAACGCCGGAACCACGATTGCATTGGCCGAAAGCCCCGAGACCGGCATGCGGTGGAAATAGACAATCATGGGCAGCGCGAGGCCGAGCTGGATGAAGAAGCTGGTGATGAAGATCTCCCAGAGGTAGAGGCAAATGCGGGCCACGCCGACCACAAGCACGCGGAAGAAAGCTTGAAAGCGGTTGCCGCACAGCAGTGAAAGCGTCCGGATCAGCAGCCGAAGTTCCACGCGAAATTGCGCGGTCTTCGGGGGCAGGCGAGGATCGCGGCCGGTGTCAGCGAGGTCGGACAGGCCGCGCGTCAGGGGACCGGAGGTGGCGTCGAGAGTTGGCACCACGAACGCGCCGATCAGGGCGACGGCGAGGAAGGAGAGCTGAAAGCTGGCATCGAAGACTTCTTCGGGATCGACGGCGATGAAGAGAATGGCAACGGTGGCCAGGATGTTGAGGATGCGGCCGTCGCGATAGAAACAGCGGCCAATGCCGTACAGCGTCATGCCAACTGCGGACCGCAGTACGGGTGCCTGCCAGCCCGTGATGCCGGAGTACAGCCATGCGGCCACGATGGTGGCGGCAATCGCCACACCGCGCGGGACGGCCAGGATGCGCAGGAAGAAAAGCAGGACCGCCGCGAGCACCGCGACATGGCTGCCTGAGATGACCAGGGCGTGGAACGTGCCGGTGGAGCGGTAATCCAGGGTCCAGAGTTTATCCAGTTTGACGGTGGCCCCGATCAGCACGGCCTGCATCATCGCGTTGGTGTAAATGTCATGCGCGTAGAGCCTGTCCAGTCGCTCCAGGGACGCGTCGCGCACTGCGAAGATAAACCCGGCCACGCGGTTACCGCAACGCCCGGGCAGGATGCGGACATTGCCGACGGAGGCGGAGAGATTCCAGAAGATGGTCTGGCGGGCGAGGTAGTGGACGAAGTCGAAAGAGCCGGGGTTGGCGTAATTGTGGGGGCTACGGGCCTTCGCCTCCAGTTCCACGATGGTGCCGTAGGGCAGTTTGGGAAAGGATTCTTCGGGTTTCGCGTAGAGCGAGACCTGGGCGCGGGCACCGGGGGCGAGTTCGATGGCAAACTTCTCGCGATCCTGTCCGGTGAGCGCGGGATCCACTACGCAGCCCTGGAAGATGGCGGGGGTGTTATCGGGGATGGAGAGGGCGGGTGGAGTCGCGGGTGGCCGCGCGGCGATGATGGCTGTTCCCGCGAAGAATACGGCGGTGCATGCCGCCAGTCGAGTGGCGAGTTTTCCTGGGGAGGCCAACTTTGCGGCGATGGCGAGTGCTGCGCAGGCCAGGGTGCCCCAAAGTGCCGGGCCGAGCGGAATGGGCTGATACAGCGCGAGCACCACGCCGGCGGACAGGCACACGAAAAGCGGAATGAGAGGCTCACGGAGTCGCAATAAGCATAGTGGCGACGCGGGAGATTATTCTCACCAGATTCGGCGGATATGGTACTCGTCAAAGATCGTATCGCTGCTGACGATAGCCAGGTTTTCGGCCTGCGCCTGGGCGATGAGCATGCGGTCAAACGGATCTTTGTGCGCGCCGGGCAGCGAACCGGCGCGCTGGCTATGGTCCATCGTGATGTTCAGCTGAATGAAGCCGAGTTGGCGCACGATGCTGACGATGTCGGCAGCGAAAGCGTCGGCCCCGGGCAGTTTTCCCAGCCTCGATTTGGTGGCAATTTCCCACGCGGAAGCCGCGCTGACGTAGGCTTCGGTATCCACCGGTGTCAACACGGTTCGTGCCGCTGGGCTGAGCTGGGTGGGGTCTAAAGCGCACCAGATCAGGGCGCAGGTGTCCAGCAGGACCTTCACTGGCTAAGCTTCCCAGGCGGCTAATTCGTCCTGAGGCAGCGGCTCGAAGAACTCCGGACCGATCTTGTACTTGTCTTTGAAGAGGCCCAGCGGACGGGCACCGGAGTGTGGTTGCACCAGAACCAGGCGCACCACCGGAGTCTTGCCACGGGCGATGACGACGTCTTCGCCGCGTTCGGCCTGCTCAATCAGGCGAGAGAGATTGGTTTTGGCTTCGTGGACGGTTGGCATGACTAACTAAATGTTAGCTAATGTGGGAGCGACTGTCAAGCTTTAGGCAGCGTGGGTGACCAAATTGCGGCGAACCTGCTGAATCTGCTGCACTTCGAGCCATGAAAGTACAATAAACGTCTTATGCGCACGGTCTTCGCAATTCTGCCAGCGTTCCGAGCCCAGCGGATCGAAAAACTCCGACAGCATTCGGTAAGGATTCACAGGAACATCGTCTGCTGACAAACTCGCTTCCAGAAGGCAGGCCCCCTGAAATTCGGCGAGGCACTCCAGTTCCCCGCAGGATAAACCTGTCAGGAAATCAAGTACAGAGTGAAGATTGGAAGAATTGGCGATGCGAAGCTGGGCGGTGCGAATCAAAGCACCCATCAGGGAAGAGCGAGAGGCGACGACGGCCAAAGTTAAGCTCCAAAAGTACGCTGAGCAAACGTACTACACCCATTATCAGGGAATCCCGCTTTGGAATGCAAGGCACGCGATAGAAATACTGTTACAGGAGCGCTCAATAAGTACCATAACGCTATCCATTCGATTTCTTATCCTTGACTCCGGACATTCATGAATGGTTAAATATTCATTTGGTTGAATAAAAATTCATGACTGCCACGTTGCCGCGACTCCAGCGCCTCGCCCACCCGGATTTCACACGGGATCTGGACGCCACCACTGAAGAATTAACCACGCTGCTGGATCTTGCTGCGGATGTGAAACGCTCGCCCGAACGCTACCGGTCTGCTTTGAGCGGCAAGTCGTTGGCGTTGCTTTTTGAAAAGCCGTCGCTGCGTACGCGTGTCACTTTTGAACTGGCGATTCAGCAACTTGGCGGATTCGCCATCCTGAATGACGGTCGCATTGGTGTTCGCGAACCGCTCAAAGACATGGCGCGGAATCTGGATCGGTGGGTTTCTGGTATTGTGGCCCGTACCTACACCCAGCAGACGGTGGACGACCTTGCCCTTTGGGCTTCCGTCCCGGTGGTGAACGCGCTCAGCGACATGTGGCATCCCTGTCAGGCGCTGGCCGACATGCAAACCATCCGTGAGCATTTTGGCGATACCCGGGGGCTGAAACTGGCCTTTATCGGCGATGGCAACAATGTGGCGAGTTCGCTGCTTCTGAACTGCACCCGATTGGGTATGAAATTCTCCATTGCGACTCCGGCGGGGTATGAACTGCCTGGCGAGGTGCTTGCGCTGGCTTCGGGCGATGTGGAAGTTGCCAAAGATCCGGCTGGTGCCGTTGAGGGTGCGCAAATCGTCTATACCGACGTGTGGACCAGCATGGGCGAAGAGCACGAAGCAGCCCAGCGGTTGGCGGACTTTGCGGGGTATCAGGTCAACGACGCGTTGACGGCGAAAGCGGCGGCCGATGCGGTTTTCATGCATTGCCTGCCGGCCCATCGCGGCGAAGAAGTGACGGACAGCGTGATGGAATCGTCCCGTTCCGTGGTATTCGACGAAGCGGAAAACCGGCTGCACGCCCAGAAGGCGCTGCTGCTGATGTTGCTGGGGTAGGGAATTCGACATGATGAGATCAGATAAAGCGACGTTCGCGTTGGCGGGCGGACAGGATTGGTGTGTGGCTATGGCAGCGAATAACGGAGAGGCAAGTCGATGAAACTTTGGGGCGGACGTTTCGAAAGCGGGCCTTCCGAGGTCTTCGAGCGCTTTTCCAATTCGCTGCACTTTGATCGGCGGCTGCTGGCGGTGGACGTGCGCGGTTCGCAGGCTTTCGCCCGTTCACTGACGCGGGCCGGTGTCCTGGCTGAAGCCGAATGTGCCACCCTGTGCGAGGCTTTCGATGCTATACGTGCGGATGCCGAAGGTGAGAACGCCGCGGCTTTCTTCGCGGGTGCCGACGACGAAGACGTACACTCCTTCGTCATCCACAAGCTGAAACTCCGCGTGGGAGCGCTGGCGGACAAGATCCACACTGGTCGCAGCCGCAATGAACAGGTTTCGCTCGATACGCGGCTCTGGCTGCGCGAAGAGTGCGACCGAACGCGCGAACTGGTGAAGTCGCTGATGGGCGAACTGCTGGAACTGGCCGCGAAGTATCCGAATGCCGTCATCCCCGGCTATACGCATCTTCGCCGGGCACAGCCTGTGCTTTGGCCGCACTATCTTCTTGCGTATTTCGAGATGCTGGCGCGCGATTATGACCGCCTGGGCGATGCGCGCCGCCGCGTCAATGTGATGCCGCTTGGTTCCGGCGCGCTGGCCGGCTCCGGCTTCCCGCACGACCGCGAGGCGATCGCCCGCGACCTCGGATTCGCTTCCATCACGGCGAACAGTATGGACGTTTCCGCCGACCGCGATTTCGCGCTCGACTATCTCTACGCGGCCTCGGTTGTGATGATTCATCTGAGCCGTTTGGCGGAAGACTGGATTCTCTATTCTTCCGAGGAATTTGGCTGGATGGAACTGGGCGACGGCGTTACCAGCGGTTCCAGCCTGATGCCGCAGAAGAAGAATCCGGATTCGCTGGAACTGATCCGCGGGAAGTCGGGCCGCGTGATTGGCGCGCTGAATTCGCTGCTCTTCACCATGAAGGGTCTGCCGATGACCTACAACCGCGACATGCAGGAAGACAAGGAGCCGCTGTTCGAAGCTGCCGATCAGGCCAATGGCTGCCTGGAAATGGCGTGCTGTGTGGCGGAGTCCGTGGTGCTGCATCCGGACGTACCGTTTGCCGCGGCCGAAGAGAGTTGGGTGGTTGCGACGGACCTTGCGGAAGCGCTGGCGCGCAACGGTACCGCCTTCCATCAGGCGCATCAGATCGTGGGCCGCCTGGTTCTGGACAGCCTCCGCAACGGGAAGAAGCCGGCGGACTGGTCGGCGGAAGCGCTGGCGGCTTTTGCGCCGGAGTTTACGGCCGATGTGGCGCGGTTGCTGGATCCACGCGAAGGTATGAAGACACGCGAGATTGCCGGCGGCACCGGACCGGGTGTGGTGGCGGCCGCTCTGGCGGCTGCGCGCGTGCGGCTGAGTGAGATGGCCTGAGGAGACTATGACGAAGAGCTATCGACAGGGACAGATCCTCCAGCTCATTCGTACTCGTAGTATCTCCACGCAGGAGGATCTGGCGCTTGCATTGAAGGAATGCGGCGTGGATGCCACGCAGGTCACGCTGTCGCGCGATATCCGTGAAATGGGCCTGGTGAAGACGCCGGATGGTTATCGCGCGTTGCAGTTGCAGCGGAGGCCTGAAGATCTCAACGCTCTGGCCAGCGAGTTCCTTCGCGACGTTCGTATGGCGCAGAATCAGATTGTGCTGCGGACGGCGCCAGGGCACGCTAGTTCGGTGGCGGTGGCGCTGGATAGTGCCGAATGGCCGGAAGTTGTGGGGACGTTAGCCGGGGATGATACTGTTTTGGTTATCTGCCCTGACGCTGCCGTTGCAGAGACGGTTCGGGCGCGGTTGATGGCGATGATCGGGTAGTGTTTCCACTGCCCGGGTCGGTCTTACTGGACTGTGTTGATCGCTGAGAACAGTTCGTCCAGTCCGATTACGTATTCACCCGCGCTTAGCATCTGGGTCACGCGCACTGGTTCGGCTCCAGCGTGATACTCCCACGCGGTCCGTTTGACGGGGTCTGCAATCCAGCAGAACGGCACGCCCCATTCGTGATACTCTTCGCATTTCGCCATCATCGTACCAAGGCGGTCTTCCGGCGATAGTATTTCGCAGCAAAGCAGGACGGCGTCTGTGGGATTGGGACTTTCAAGTACAGGGGCCGCGATCACATCCGGCACCAGATACCGGGTAGGGGACAAGTCGTACGGTTACTTCCGGTGCGGCCTGAAGCCCCAGCCTCCGAAGCATGAGTACCAGCATGAACTCGAGCAGGCCGTGAAACGTTGTTGGCATGGGTTTGGGGTAGAGCACGCCTTCGCGGTACTCGCAACTGGGCTTTTCCGAGTACTGGAGGTACTCTTAGACCGATATTAGTGTCGTACTGCTCATGTGCAGATTTTACCTTTCCGAAAGGTCGCGTATTGCGCCCCCCGCAGGCCGACAAGTCAGACACCGAATCAAACCGGCATAAGGCCGATGCGGTTTTCTCAGTCGGCCGCGCCGGTCGCTGCCCAGGTCAGCAGGAGATCTTCGACGTCCGCGCCGATTTCCAGTTCCTGCGACAGGATGATAGCCGGTTTTCTACAGCCGGCAAATCAGCAATTCGCGCTCGTACACGATCTCCGGCGGCAGGTGATCGTGCAGTTCGATAAACAGCTCCTCGTGCCCGATCACTTCGCTCTTCCAGGCCGCCCGGTCGAACGACTGTAACGCATCGAATTTCTCCTGCGGGAAGTCCATCCCCGTCCAGTCGATGTCCTCATAATGCGGCATCCACCCGATCGGCGTTTCCTTGCCTACGGCGCGGCCTTTGGCACGGTCCACGATCCACTTCAGCACCCGCATGTTGTCGCGGAAGCCAGGCCAGATGAAGTTGCCTTCCGCGTCTTTACGGAACCAGTTCACATGGAAAATTCTCGGCGTCTCGCTCAGCACGCGCTGCACTTTCAGCCAATGTCGGAAATAATCGCCCATGTGATAGCCGCAGAACGGGAGCATCGCCATCGGATCGCGGCGCACCTTGCCTACCGCGCCCGCTGCTGCCGCTGTTGTTTCCGAGCCCATCGTCGCGCCGGTGTAAACGCCCGCGCTCCAGTTGAAGGCCTGATAAACGAGTGGCATGGTAGTCGCACGCCGGCCGCCGAAAATGATCGCGCTGATCGGCACGCCTTCGGGCGATTCCCAGGCCGGATCGATCGTAGGACACTGCGAAGCCGGTGCCGTGAAGCGCGAATTCGGATGCGCCGCCTTCGCGCCGGTTTCCTTCGCAATCGCCGGAGTCCATTTCTTACCCTGCCAGTCGGTACACTCGGCCGGCGGTTCCTTCGTCATGCCTTCCCACCAGATGCCGCCATCGGGGGTTAGTGCCACGTTGGTGAAAATCGTATTTTTCGCCAATGAGGCCATCGCGTTCGGGTTGGTCTGTTCGGAAGTTCCGGGTGCCACACCAAAGAAACCCGCTTCCGGATTAATGGCGCGCAAGCGTCCCGTCGCATCGGGTTTGATCCAGGCGATATCGTCGCCGACAGTCCAGACCTTCCAGCCGGCAAAGCTGTCCGGCGGCACCAGCATGGCGAAATTCGTTTTGCCGCAGGCGCTGGGAAAGGCGGCAGCCACGTAGGTCTTCTCGCCTTCGGGATTTTCCACGCCCAGAATCAGCATGTGTTCCGCCAGCCAGCCTTCGTCGCGCGCCATGTTCGAAGCAATTCGCAGCGCGAAACACTTCTTGCCGAGCAGCGCGTTGCCGCCGTAGCCGGAACCATAGGACCAGATCTCGCGCGTTTCCGGGAAATGCACGATGTACTTTTCTTTATTGCAGGGCCATGCGACATCGGCCTGGCCGGGCGCGAGCGGCGCACCCACGGAGTGCATGCAGGGCACCACGCGCTTCTCGTTTTTGTCGATCTCCGCGAACACCGGCAGCCCGATCCGCGCCATGATCCGCATATTCACCACGACATACGGCGAATCGGTCAACTGCACGCCGATTTGGGACATGGGCGAACCCACCGGTCCCATGCTGAAAGGCAGCACGTACATGGTTCGTCCGCGCATGCAGCCATCGAACAGGCTCTTCAGCTTCTTCCGCATCTCGAACGGCGGGAACCAGTTGTTCGTCGGACCCGCACCGTCTTTGGAGAGCGAACAGATGAAGGTTCTGTCCTCCACGCGCGCGACGTCGTTGGCGTCAGAGCGGGCGTAGAAACAGCCCGGCCACAGCTTCTCATTGAGCTTGGTGAGGGTTCCGCCCGCGACCATTTCTGCGCAGAGCTGGTCGTATTCGGCCTGGGAACCGTCCACCCAGTAAATGGAAGCTGGCTTGGTGAGGGCGGCCATCTTTTCCACCCACTTGCGGAGGTTAGTGTTCTTGCTGAGAGGGAGTGAGGTATCGCGGGGCATTTGAGGGGTTCCTTACCGTGAAAAAAGCTATAGCCACAGATGAACGCAGATGCACACAGATAAGAATTGAAAACTCTTATCCGCGTTTATCTGTGTCCATCCGTGGCCATTACTCTTCGGATGCTGCAACTAAGCGGTGATCCCGGCCTTGCCATACCACGGCTTGGCCGAGGCGATGGCGGTATTCACAGCTTCAATGTTCTTGAGACCTTCGGTATTCAGCCAGGCTTCCAGTGCAGCCGCACCCTTCTCGCCGTAGATCTTGATGCCGTCCTGCCATGTGGCACGACCGCAGAGAACGCCGGAGTAATCCGTGCCGCTTTCGGCAGCCAGGGTCAGATTTTCAATGAAGACGTGGTTGGCAACGCCCGCGCTGAGATAGATGAACGGCTTGGTCGCCACCGCGGCGGCGCTGCGGAACAGGTCCAGAGCCTCGGCGCGCGTGTAGGCAAACGGTCCCTTGCAGACGCTGCTGCCTTCCACGAAAACCGGGTTGATCGGCACTTCCACCTTCAGCACGTCGACCTTGTACTGGTCCTTCGAGAATTCGGCCATGGCACCGGTCACCAGCGCCGGCTTCAGTTTCGCGAATTCGATGCCCTTTTCGTCCCCGCCCTTGTGGTCATACACGATGAATTCGAGGAAGAACGGGATGTCGTTGGCTTCGCATTCGGCACCGACGCGTTCCACGAAAGCGTGCTTCACGTCGTTGATGTCCGCATCGTCCGCAGGAGTGTAATAGAGCAAAATCTTGACGGCATCGCCGCCCATATCTTTAATGCGCTTGGCCGAAACGTGCGGCAGCAGATCGGGCAGGCGGCCAGGCTTCGAAAAGTCGTAACCGGTCTCTTCATAGGCCAGCAGCAAGCCGGCATTTTTGGAGCGAGCCGCGGCGGCGGGGAGACCGAATTCCGGGTCGAGGAGGATTGCGCTGGCGTGCGGGGTCAGCACGCGGCTCACGATGACTTTGAACTCTTCCATCATCGAGTTCGGAACCTGATCCTGCGGAATGCCTTTAGCGGCGGCGATTGATTTCTTGAGGCTGCCGCGCTGATCCATTGCGGCGGCGGCGATTACACCCTTGTCGTTCGACAGGGCTTTCATGTGTTGAAGCTTGCCAGGAGAGAGACTCATGGCAACCAGTTTATCAAGGGGTTTTTCGGGAGCCGGAAAACCGGGGTGATTGGTTCAACCGAACGGAACGCGTCAGCATTAGTAGAATTGGGAAACGTTCCGCGTCATGTCATCCCGCATTGCCACCAAACTCTCTCACGTTTTCAGCTCTGCGATCAAATCCCGCGGCGCGGACTACTACAGGCGCGGTCTGGTCCGGTCCCTTACCGGCACCAGCGTGAGTGCCGATGCCAAAGTGCGGGGCTCCAGCGTGTACGAAGTTTCCATCTTCTGGAGTCCGGATGCCCTCACTCTCTCCTGCACCTGCCCTTATTTCGATTCCGGCCCTTGTAAGCATCTCTGGGCGGTGGTGCTTGCTGCCGACGGGCGGGGTTTTCTCGACGGCGTTGGTCCTTTTGAGGAAGTGATCCTCGATTCCGACGACGAGGGGGACCCGTTCGAAGCGGATGAAGACGAATCGGATGAAGACGAATCGGATGAAGACGAAACCGTCGGGTTTCCCGGTGCCGAATCCGCTTCCCGCCATCTCGCACTGGTTTCTCCCCCCGCGCCTCCGGCAGCCCGGGCCTTTGGGCCCCACTACTGGAAGAACCGCATCACCGCCTCGACCAACGAAGTCGTCCCCGAACCCAATCGCCAATGGCCGGTCAATCGGGAGCTTCTCTATATCGTGGAATCGAGGTCCAGTGTCGTAAGAGGTCACGTCGTCCTCACCCTGTGCACGCACGACCGCAAACAGAACGGCGAAGCCGGGAAAATTCGAGAGGCCAGTCTCTATCGCAGCCAGATCCATTCGTTGCCGGTCGAGGCGGATCGGGAAGTCCTGTCCGCGCTGATTGGCGGCAGCGAGTTGCACGGCTTCGGCCTGTATATGGGGGAATCGAATTACACTTCGGTCTCCGCCTCTCAACTGATCCGCTACCCGCTTTCCGGAATTGTGCTCCCTCTGGCGGCCCGCACCGGGCGTTGCTTCCTGCGCACGGGCCCGGAACCGGAGGATTTGAAGTCGCTGGCATGGGACGAAGCTGGGCCTTGGACCTTTGAACTCGAAGTGCGCCCGGATGAGGCACCACTGGGTAGCGGCAAACCAGGCTGGCTTGTGGCCGGAGTTTTACGCCGGGACGGGCACACGATGGACATCGCCGAACCCGACCTGTTAACACCCGGAGGCCATGTATTTGCGAACGGCCTGGTCGCTCCCGTCAAAGCTGCGCCAGCCGATGCCGCGTTGAGAAATGACGTCGCCCGTCGCGACTGGATGCTGCCGATGCGGCGCGATGGTCACATCCGCGTCCCTGCGGAAGACGGCGGCGAATTGATTGCTACCCTGCTTTCCACTCCGGGGCTGCCGAAGCTGGAACTGCCGCCGGAGCTTCAATTCGTGGAGGCTGCGCCGACGCCGCGTCCCTGCCTGCGCATTCAGTCCGGGGAAAAGCAACATTACACCGCCCGCCTGAAGGCGCTGTTGACTTTCGACTACGATGGTCTTTCTATCAAAGCGTTTGAAAAGCTGCCTGGCCTGTACGATGCGGCCGCATCCCGCTATGTACGCCGCGATCGCGTCGCCGAGCAAAATGCCATGACATGGCTGGAAGCCACCGGCTTCAAATTCCACACTCCGGATTACTACCAGCAGGAGCCTCGCTGGGAACTGGCGCCGACAAAACTTCCTCTCGCGGTCCGCACGCTCCTCCAGGAAGGCTGGCACGTCGAGGCGGATGGCAAAGCGTTCCGGAGTCCGGGCTCGTTCCAGATGACCGTGTCCAGCGGAGTCGATTGGTTTGAACTGCATGCCAACGTGGCGTATGGCGGAACCTCGGCAGGGCTGCCACAACTGCTGGCAGCTCTGCAGCGCGGTGAGAATACCGTGCTTCTCGCCGACGGAAGCCTTGGTCTCATGCCCGAAGAATGGCTGCGACGCATCGGCACCATCGTGGCCATGGGCACGGGCGCGCAGGGCGCGGACCACATACGGTTTCGTCGCAGTCAGGCGGGTCTTCTGGACGCGCTGCTGGCCACGCAGCCGGAGGCCACTTTCGATAAAGTCTTCGCCCGTGTCCGCGACGAACTGAGTGCCTTCCGCAGTATCGAAGCGGTCTCCCAGCCAGTCGGCTTCGTCGGCCAGCTTCGCGATTACCAGCGTGAAGGCCTGGGCTGGATGGAGTTTCTCCGTCGCTTCTCATTCGGCGGTTGCCTCGCCGACGATATGGGCGTAGGCAAGACCGCGCAGGTGCTGGCGCTGCTGGAAAGCAGACGGGATCAGTCCGCGAATGGCGGGAAGCGGAAGAAGGGCAGTCCCGGCCATGTTCATAAGCCGTCGCTGGTGGTGGTGCCCCGCTCGCTGCTCTTCAACTGGAGGCAGGAGGCGGCGCGCTTCACTCCGCAGCTGCGCGTGCTCGATTACACGGGCCTGAGCCGGGATGCAGGCGATTTCTCCGCCTGGGATCTGGTCCTCACCACTTATGGAACGCTGCGCCGCGATGCCGTTCTTTTGAAGGACGTTGCATTCGATTACGTGATTCTCGACGAAGCGCAGGCTATCAAGAACGCGGGAACGGAGTCGTCCAAAGCGGTGCGGCTGCTCCAGTGCGAGCACCGCCTCGCACTCAGCGGGACCCCCATCGAAAACCATCTGGGCGAGTTGTGGTCGCTGTTCGAGTTTCTGAATCCTGGGATGCTTGGTGCCGCCGGCGTGTTTAAGCTGACGGCTTCCGGTGGCAGGGTCATCGACGAGGATTCACGGCGGCTCCTCAGTCAGGCGTTGCGCCCCTTCATTCTGCGCCGCACCAAGGCGCAGGTGGCGAAAGAACTGCCTGCCAAAACCGAACAGACTATTTATTGCGAACTGGAGCCAAAGCAGCGCAAGCTGTATGACGAACTGCGGAAGCATTACCGTGACAGCCTGTTGAACAGCATTGAGACGCGCGGCCTGGCGAAATCGAAGATCATGGTGCTGGAAGCGCTGCTACGTTTGCGCCAGGCCGCCTGTCACCCGGGTCTGATCGATGTCAAGCGCTCTGGCGAAACGAGCGCAAAGCTGGAAGCGCTGATGGAGCAGTTGCGCGAGGTTCTGTCGGAAGGCCACAAGGCGCTTGTGTTTTCGCAGTTCACCAGTCTATTGAAGATTGTGCGGGCCAAGCTCGATGCCGATGGCGTCGTGTACGAGTATCTCGATGGTAAGACCAGGGACCGCCAGGCTTGCGTGGAACGCTTTCAGAACGACCCGGCCTGCAGTCTGTTTCTGATCAGTCTCAAGGCGGGCGGCCTCGGTCTCAATCTGACCGCCGCCGAATATGTCTTCCTGCTCGATCCATGGTGGAATCCGGCGGTCGAGGCGCAGGCGGTGGATCGGGCGCACCGTATCGGACAGTTGCGACCGGTTTTCGCTTACCGGTTGATTGCGCGCGACACAGTTGAGGAAAAAGTGCTGGAGCTTCAGAAGACGAAGCGGGATCTCGCCGATGCGATTATCGGCGAAGACAACGCCCTGATTCGGAATCTGAAACGCGAAGATCTGGAACTGCTGCTGTCGTAATCGGGTGCCGACGGGCTCGCGGCAGACCCGCTTCGCCGAACAGCGCAGGCGAAGCGCAGCTCCGCATCGGCAAAACAACATCCTGCGGGCACTGCGAAACAGGCCTTCGGCGCTGGCTTCCGCCATCCGGCGCTACCGGCGGGCGTACATACGCAGGTCGAATTCGAATGGCGTGGGCGTCTTGATTTTGAGTTTGCGAAAGTCGCCGTGTGCGGGATTCAACAGGACGTTCCATTCGCCCCGAATGGCTGCGGAGGGCACCAGCAGCGCGGCGCTCTTACCCGAACGAACCCATTCGTTGCCGAACTTGTGGAGCAATTCGTCGCGGCTTTCGTGCCAGCCAGCCGGCAGTGACTTCAGTGGGAGCGTTTCTACGGAAACCTTTTCCGGCACCTCCCCTTCAATCGAGACCAGATCCGGCGAGCGGAAGCCCGGTTCCAGATTCACGAAGGTCTCCACCGCGGCCAAAGCCAGCGACGTCGAGGCGTAGACAACGGGCACTCCCCGGGTGTTCCAGCGCCCGCCGTAGAGCCGGGCACCCTCGCCGGTGGCGGCCTTTTCGGCATACACCGCACGGCAGACTCGCCAAAAACGCATTAACTATAGACGCCGTAAGCGATGCGCCCCAGAATATCTTCCACCATGCGCGAACCCGCGTCGGTGTCGAGTTGGTCGATCGGGATTTCGCCGCCGAGTGCCCGGTTCGGAGCTTTGAGCCATTGGATGGCGTTTTGCTTATCGCCGATTAGCTCCACTGCAAGCGAGAAGATGCGTGCCATGCGAAAGGCGCGATCCGATTCTGCCGGTGTGAGTCGCGATCCTTCACTCAGACGGCGTGTCAGGGTGCGCTGTGGAATACCAAGTTTGCGGGATAATGCTCCGCTGCCGATGCCAAGTGCAGCCGCCAGCGATGTAATGGCACCCGTCGGCAGACCCTTGCGAATGATCTGCGCAAAATCTTCCACTCCGGTGAATGGTTGCCCGAGCGTTAATTGCCCGCCTAAGACTTCTACGACTTCCATGTATGGCCTCCTGACTATTTATTATACGCCATATGGCCATATCGATCAAGTCACTACCAGTTCGTAATCGACCCATCCGGCCGGAAGTAAGTCTGTGCCCGGTTGGTGTCGTACTGCGTGATTTCCAGCGCCGGGGTGAGTTGTTTCATATCCAGTTCCACGCCCAATCCAGGCCGGTTGTTCGGATAAAGCTTACCGTCTTTGAAGTCGCAGCAGACGGGAAGGTGCGGCAAAGGGCGCCCGGCGTAGCTGTACTCCATCAGCAGCGGGCCGGAGAATGTGCCGAGCGAATTCACCAGCGCCGCCGTCGCGATAGGACCGGTGAAGTGCGGCACGATGCCGACAAAGTGTGTCTCGCAGATGGCCGCGACCTTCATCATTTCCGTGATGCCGCCCACGTTGGGGAGCGTGGCGCGCATGTAATCGATATCGTGATTCTCCACGAGTTTGTTGAAGTCCCAGCGTCCACCCCACTCCTCGCCTGCAGCGATTGGCACCTTGACCATGGTGCGGAGTTTTGGCAGATCGTCATTGAAGGCCTCGGCGCGAACCGGATCTTCCACGAAATACGGTGCCGTTCCTTCGATCAGATTGCAGCCGCGCACGGCGTCGATCAGGTCGAAGCGCTGGTGGAAGTCGATACAAAAATCGCCGTTCTTGCCGACGCCGTCACGCACCTGCACGCACTGGTCGTAGAGTTGGTTCAGCTTCTGGTGAGTGTTGAAGGTGGTGTTCGCGGGTGTATCGGCTGCGCCCATGCGGAATGCGCGGTAACCTGCGGCAACGGTAGCCGCCGCCAGATCCTTCAGCGGCATGTTCGGCGTGACTCCCGGCACTACTCCGCCCGTGTTGTAGCACTCGCAGTAATTGCGCGTGGTGCCGCCAAGGATTTCGTGCACCGGAACCTGAAGCGCCTTGCCGCGAATGTCCCAGAGCGCGAGATCGAGTGCTCCGAGCGCGTCCTGTTTTTCGCGGCCTGGCGGATAGAAGAAAGAGCGCGACATATCCTGCCATAGCCGCTCTATGTATTGCGGATCCTGCCCGATCAAACGCCCGGCGCATTGCTTCAGCGTGTCGGGAAAGCCACCTTCGCCGATACCCGTGATGCCAGCGTCGGTCTCGATGGTGACCACCATATTCGACTGATTGAACAAGGGGTTCGGGTTTGGCACCGTATAGGCCCGCACCCGGGTGATCTTCATCTTCGGCAGCGCTGCCTGCAGTAAGGGCAGATGGGTCAGGCCCGCGGCGGATGCGGCTGCGAGCGACTTGAGAAAGGTTCGTCGGTCCATCGGGTTCTCCGTTGGGCCAGTATATCCCCTTTGCGTAAGTACTACAGCAGTTCTTCGCGGTGCTGGCGTTCGAGGTTCTTGACGATGTCGCCTACTTCCTGGGCACGGCTGCGATCAGCGATCAGCAGGGCGTCCGGGGTATCGACCACGATGAGATCGTTTACGCCCAGAAGTGCCACGACCTTCTTCCCGCAATCCACGTAGTTGCCGGTGGAGTTGGAACCGATCAGTTCGGAGCGTGAGGCATTGCGGCTTGCATCCTTCGGCAGCAGTTCGTAAACGGCGTGCCAACTGCCCACATCGTTCCAGCCGAAATCGTCGCAGGCGACGCCCACTACGTTATCGGCGCGTTGCAGGACAGCATAGTCGATGGAGATGTTTTCGCAAAGCGGAAACACATCGGCCACACGCGCGGCGAAGTTCTTGTCGGAGAACGGCGGCAGACTACCCAGGAGTGTTGCCGTCTTCGGCAGGTGCAGACGGAGGCCGTCGAGGATGGTTGCGGCCTTCCAGAAGAACATGCCGGCGTTCCAGTAGAAGTGCCCGGCGTTGACGAACTTCTTCGCCTCTTTGAGTTCCGGCTTTTCGCGGAACCGTTTGACGGGAACCGTTTCGAGTTTGCCTTCGGGGGTGCCTTTGGGGAATTCGATGTAGCCGTAACCGGTTTCCGGCCAGCGAGGGGACACGCCGAGTACCGAAATCATGTCTTTTTCCGCGGCACGGAAGGCGGCCCGAACCAGGCTCAGGTAGCGCTTCGGATTGCCGATTACGTGATCCGAAGGGAAGACGCCGAAGATGGCATCCGGGTCAATGGAATCCAGAATGTGGGCGGCGAGTCCGATGGCTGGCGCGGTGTTGCGCTGGGCGGGCTCGGCGATAATCTGGTGGGCCGGAACGTTGGGCAACTGGCGGACGATTTCGTCGCGCACGAAGTCATTGGTCAGGATCCAGATCCGCTCAGCCGGGATCAGCGGAGCCAGCCTTTCGACCGTCGCCTGGATCAGTGAAATCTCGCCCGTGCCGATGTTCAGGACTTGCTTCGCAGTACGCTTACGGGAGCGGGGCCAGAAGCGAGTGCCGCGACCGCCGGCCAGAATCAGGCCATAGTAGTTTGATTTCGCCATGAACAAACCACATTAGCAAGAGGCCTTATTCGGTCAGGAGACGGGATAAGGGTGGATCAACCGGAACGTCCGGCTCCAGCGGGTCTTGGTGGGGAAATGGATCACCATGTCGACCAGATGCGACAGGGTGGCACCGGAATCCGTGAGGTCGCGGGTGCTGGCATCGAACGACCAGTAAATAATCAGCGGCTTGCCAATGATGTTTTCCCGGGGTACGAAGCCCCAGAAGCGGCTGTCGGAGGAGTTGTCGCGGTTATCCCCCATGGCGAAATATTGCCCGGGCGGAACTACCAGATCGCCGTTCTTCACGTTATCCGCCACCATCTGCGTCGCGCGGGCGAACACGCGCATATCGCCGGGGACGGACGGGAAGTTGTCGGCGTAAGCGTCGGGCGGGTTGAGATAAGAGGTGTAAGGCTCATCGAGCGGATGGCCGTTCAGGAATACGCGGCGGTTTTCCAGGTGGATCCGATCGCCAGGCAGGCCGATCACGCGCTTGACGAAGGTTTCCTGGATATTGATCGGGTAGCGAAACACGATAATGTCGCCGCGTTTGACCTCGCTGTAAGGCAGTAGCGAGGCCGTGGCGGAATCATGCGGGGCATACGCCAGTTTGTCGACCAACAAGTGGTCCCCGACCATTAAAGTCGTTTCCATGGAGCCGCTCGGAATCACAAAAGCCTGGGCGATTGTGGTGGTGCCGAACAGGAGAAGAATGAACGTGACGGACCATTCCGCAACGAAACTGCGGGGTGCCTGACGGGTTTTGGTAGCCATACTCTACTTCACAGGATACGAATGGATGAGGCGGAAAGTTCGGCTCCAGCGCGTTTTGGTGGGGAAGTGAATCACCACGTCGATCAGATGGGTGAAAGTGGCGCCCGGTTCGGAAAGGTCTGCGGTGCTGGCGTCGTAGGACCAGTAGATGATCAGCGGTTTGCCGATGATGTTCTCGCGTGGAACAAAACCCCAGTACCGGCTGTCGAGCGACTGGTCGCGGTTATCGCCCATGGCGAAGTAGAAACCATCCGGCACCACGACATCGCCATTCTTCACGTTGTGCTCCAGCATGGCCTGCGCGGAGGCGGAGATGGGTGTGTTGGGGTCGGACGGGAAGCTGTCCCGATAGGAATCGAGATACTCGGTCTTGTGCACGACGTAGGGTTCGTCCAGCAGGTGGCCGTTGAGCCAGACGCGCTTATTATCCAGATGGATGCGGTCTCCGGGTACGCCCATGACCCGCTTCACGAAGGTCTGGCGGATGTCGACCGGGTAGCGGAACACGATGATGTCGCCGCGATGCGGATCGCTATAGGGCAATAAATTCTTAGTGATATCGCCTGCCGGGGCAAACGCCAGCTTATCGACCAGAAGGTGGTCACCGATCAGGAGAGTGTCCTCCATGGAGCCGGTCGGAATCACAAACGCCTGAATCAGGGTGGTGGTGCCGAAAAGCAAAAGAATGATAGTGACGGTCCATTCGGCGATGAACCCGCGGGGGGGCTCGCTCGGCTGGAAGGACCTACGCGCTTCGCCGCCGCTGTTTGCGGCTGCTGTGTCAGAGATTACAGATTCCGATTGATCCACTAGGGTTCATTGTAGCGGCAAGGGCTGTTATTCTGGGAAGACCGTCTGCGCGACCCTTCCTCATGAGCAGTCCAACCCATACTTCGACAGCCGGTTCCGGCCGGATCAATCCGGTTTATCTGGTGCTCGGCTGCACGGTTTTCGCCGCCGCCGCGCAGGTCCTGATGAAGTTCGGGGCGATGTATAAAATGCCCGAACTGCATCCGGCGGACATGGCAAGCGTGATCGGCTTTGTCAGCGCGCTGCTGGGCAACTGGCAACTGCTGCTGGGATATACCATGCACGCCTGTAATGCGTTTCTGCTGATTCTGGCGCTGCGGGATGGCGAGCTTTCCATGCTGTATCCGATCATTGCGCTGACTTACGTGTGGGTGAATCTGCTGAGTATGTACTTCTTTCACGACACGCTGAACTGGTGGAAAGGCTGCGGGATCGTGCTGGTGATCGGCGGCGTCTCGTTGCTGGGAATTGCGAGCCGACGGAAATGAACCATACACCCCTGAGTTCGATTCTTCTGGTGCTGTCCGGAACCGTAATTGGTTCTTTCGGGGCGGTTTTTCTGAAGCTGGGTTCGGCACCGCTGAAGAACGGGCTGCGTTATATCCTGAACTGGAAACTCGCGGCGGGAGTCGGGTTGTTCGTGGGGTCCAGCGTCCCGTTCGTAATGGGTTTGCGGCACGGCGAACTATCGGTGCTGTACCCGATGGCGGCGATGACGAACGTGTGGACCATGATCTGGTCGAAGATTTTCTTCCATGAGCCGGTGACGAAGGCGAAGGTCGGGGCGCTCGGCTTGATTCTCGCCGGAATTGTCTGCATTGGCCTTGGCGGCAGTTAGGACGCGGGATGGATCGATTCGCCGTTATTGCGGACGTGCACGGCAACCGCTGGGCGCTGGAGGCGGTGCTCGAAGACATCGCACGGCAGGGGATTCGCGACATTGTCAATGCGGGGGATCATCTGTTCGGACCGCTGGATCGCGAAGGCACAGCAGAACTGCTGATGCCTCTGGATCTGCCGAGCGTGGCGGGGAATCAGGATCGGGAACTCGTGGAATATGGCCTGGGTCTCGATGACCGGTATCGGGAATGGCTGGCCGGAATGCCGCCGCAACTGGAGTTGCCGGGCGACATCCTGATGTTTCACGGCACGCCTGCGCACGATAACGTGTATCTGCTCGATAGCGTGCGTGATTCCGGGGCGGTGTCGCCCGCGAGCGACGCGGAGATCAGGGAGCGGCTGGCCAGGGTATCGCAGCGGTTACTGCTTTGCGGCCATACGCACATTCCACGGATCGTTCAGGTTGGCGGGAGTTTGATCGTGAATCCAGGCAGTGTTGGTTTGCAGGCTTATGCCGACGATAGCCCGGTGGCGCACGTCATGGAGACGGGCAGCTCCCACGCCCGCTACGCGGTGGCGGAACGCACAGGGAACGGCTGGCATGTGACGCAGATGGCGATCGGGTACGACGTGGAATCTGCGGCAAAAGCGGCTGAAAGCAGCGGTCGGCCAGACTGGGCCTGGCGTCTTCGCACTGGACGCGCCTTTCAGTAATTCAGTTGGCGTCACGCAGCGACTTGATGGATGAGTCGATGGCTGAAATGGCGAACTGCAGGATTCGATCCGGTGAGCGAAAAGGCAGCCGATTCGTGACTGCCAGTTTTGCGATGCCGTGTACAAGAGACCATGCGAAGAGAGTCTTGCCCTCAGTCTCGCCTTCTGGCATCTGCCCTTCCTGCTGGCAGAGCGTAATGAAGCCGACCAGGGTCGCGAAAGCCTCGGCGCCAGCCTGATTGCACGCGGGGTTGGTATCGAGCGCCGGAGCGTCAAACATGGCCGCGAAGTGCTCCGGGCGGCGAAGGGCGAAGGCCACATAGGCGTAGCCGGCGCGTTTCAGTTTGCCGAGCGGGGTGGATTCCGTGGCTGCATCTTCCAGCATGGCGGCGTTGAGCTCGCGGAAACCCTGCGCGGCTACTTCAGCGAGAAGTTCCTCTTTGTCCCGAAAGTGGCGATAAGGGGCATTGTGAGAGACGCCGGCGCGGCGGGCAACTTCGCGTAGATTGAAGCCGGAGGGACCGGCTTCGGCGATCATTTCCACACCGGCGGCCAGCAGGCATTCCCTCAGGTTTCCATGATGATACGGCTTGCTACGTGGCATCGTGTATTGAGTTATAGCAGAAATATGTTGACAATCGCAACATTGCGGCTTTATTCTTATGTTGTCATTGTCCACATGAAAACCACAGGCCACTCGATACGGCGGCGCAGGGCGAGATTCATACCTGGTGGAGCGCGGACTTCGTACTGGAGGCTATTCACGGCAAGTTGCCGGAACCTGAGTTCGAGTTGTCCGCCGTAGGCAGCCGATTTCGCGAAAATGTTTCTGCACTGGCGGAAGCGCTGGGGCCAAGGCTGGAACAAACTAGGCTGGAACAAACTAGGCTCGAACTCGAACGGCGTCGCAGGTTGCGGTTGCACGTCCTGCGGAACTCCTCCAGGCCAGCCACGCAGGGCTGGTTTCAGCGACTTTTGCGGCGACCTTTAGACCGTTGTGGAGCCGCGATTGCTGTATCTTGAGCCATGCGCGTTTTTCTGGCGACCGTTCTCGCCGCCGCAGTTTGCATGGCGCAGTTCCGATCCACCAGTCAACTGGTGGTTGCACCCACTACCGTCACCGATTCCAAGGGCCGGTTTATCGACGGCTTGACCAAAGACGACCTTATTCTTTCCGACAACAGTGTGGCGCAGCCGATACAGATGGAGTGGCAGGAGTATCCGATCGATCTCGTGGTCGCGGTGCAGACAAGCGCAAATTCCATGCCGGTGATCGACAAGCTGGGCGACCTCGGAATTCTGCTTTCACAACTGCTGGCGGCCTATGGCGGCGAGACCGCGATCATCTCCTTCAGCGACACGGTGAAAACGCATCAGGATTTCACCGGCGATCCGGACAAGGTGACGCATTCGCTCCAGATGCTGCGCAAAGAGGGCGGGGATGCGCACATGCTGGACGCACTGCAGCAATCGCTGGGGATGCTGGAGCGGCGGTCGAAGGGGCGGCGGCGAATCGTGCTGATGATTGCCGAGAATCGCGACCGGGGCAGTATCGCACCGCTGCCCGACGTGATGGCGCGGGCGCAGCGACTGAACGCGGCGGTGTACTGGGTGACTTTTTCGCCCTTTCTGCAGCCGTTTACCGTGCGGCCGAAAGTGGCCGAAGATCTGAATCCGATCGCGGAACGGATCAAGTTCACCGCGTGTCTCCTTTGCCCCAGACGTGACGAAACCCCGGTGCCGTACGATCCCGGGCCCGGCGGCCTGCTCTACGGAATCGGGGAACTGGCACGGATGTCCCTGCCGGATCTGGCCGCGTTATTCACGGATGCGACGGGTGGGCGAACTTTGAGCTTTGTGAAGAAAGACGCACTGGAGCAGGCCATCCAATTGATCGCCGCCGAGGTACACCGGCAGTACATCCTCACGTTTGAGCCGAAAGACGCGGAGCCTGGGAGTTTTCATGCGATCCGGGTGATGGTGAAAGGTCGGCCGGATTTGCAGGTGAAATCGCGCACTGGCTACTGGGTGGTGAATTAGCCGGTACACTGGACGCATCCGGATATGCTTCTGTCTTTTTACGCCCTCTTACTACTCATGCCGCTGTTTTGCCTCGCGGCGGAACCGCCGGAGGTTGTCGCGACACAGCGCGCCCCGGCTGGTTTCAAGCCTGTATTCGCGGCGGCACCCATTTCCACGCCACTGCTCGAAAAGATTCGGGTGAGCACCTGGCACGCAGGTTGTCCGGTGGGGCCGAAGGATCTGCGGGAACTGACGCTCTCGTACTGGAACTTCGATCGCAAGCCGGTGAATGGCACGCTGATTGTCCACAAAGATGTGGCGCGCGAGGTGACTGAGGTCTTTCGCGATCTGTTCCGCCATGGGTTTCTGATTGAGCGGATGACGCCGGTGGAGGAGTTCAAGGGCGACGACGACGCGTCGATGGCGGCGAATAACACGTCGGCGTTTAATTGCCGGGACGTCACGGGGCAGCCGGGGAAGTTTTCCAATCACAGCTGGGGCCGCGCGATTGATCTGAATCCGCTGACGAATCCGTATATCAAGGGCGAAAAAGTGCTGCCGCCGGATGGGCGGGCCTACCTCGATCGGGCGAAAGCGGTCGCGGGGTCAGTGCTGGCGGAAGGCTTCGCGGTGAAGCGGTTTGCGAAAGCCGGTTGGGCATGGGGCGGAGGCTGGACGGACCGCAAGGATTACCAGCATTTTGAGAAGCCGGAACGGAAGTAGGGGGAGGAATATCATTCGCGGCCGCCGCGGAATCACGGCTGACACCGCGCTTCGTCTGGCCAGGCACCGGGGTACGACTGCGGAATTCCGGATGCGCCTGCAAGGCAAACTACGAGCTCCGGATTGCAAGGCAGGAGAAGTTGTAGCAGATTGAGGTGGCCGTTTAACCACCGGACGTGGTTGCGGCCTAAGCGCAGCGAGGCCGTTACTCGTCAATTGAGTGTCTTTGCTCGACGATTGTCTCCGGCCAGGCACCAGCGCTGGCGGTGTGCTAATTTAAATGTTTCCACCCATATGGCATACGTAATTGCGGAACCCTGTATCGGAACGAAGGACGCGGCCTGCGTCGACGCTTGTCCAGTTGATTGCATCCACCCGAAGAAAGACGAAGCCGACTTCGCCTCCGTCGAAATGATCTATATCGACCCGGTCGAATGCATCGATTGTGGTGCCTGCGTACCGGTTTGCCCGGTCTCGGCCATCTTTGCTGTCGACGATCTGCCGGAGAAGTGGTCGAACTTCACCCAGATCAACGCCGACTACTTCAAGCGCTAACGGCGTTCGGATGCCTTTTCGCTGGACCACCCGCATCCTCTACATCGATACGGACGCCAGCGGTCGCATTCACTATACCTCTCTCTTTCGCTACTTCGAGGCTGCGGAGATCGAATTCTTTCGCTCCATCGGTGTGCTGCACGATCATCCGGGAATCGGGTTTCCGCGCGTGCACGTCGAGTGCGACTATCGCGGTGCCATTGGCTATGACGATCTGCTGGTTTTCGAAGTCACGCTGGGGCGTGTTGGAAAGTCGTCGGTGCAATTGAAGTTCCGCGTGCTGAAAGATGACGTGGAAGTGGCGCGGGGAGCCGTCGTGATCGCGAGCATAGATCGCCAAACTCAGAGCGCGGTGCCAATTCCGGCGGGTGTGCGGGAAAAGCTGGAACGGTACTCGGCGTCGGCCGCATGAATCTCGCCATTCCACGATATAATACGAACACCATGCCAACCGCGATTCTCGAAACTCCGGCGCAGGATTCATTTGTGTCTGCCCGCCGAAAGATCTGGACGCGGGCGGAGTGTGAATTACTAGCGTCGTTGGAGCCGTTCCAATCGCAAAGCCTCGAACTCATCGAAGGGGAGTTGATTAACCGGATGGGTAAAGGAACTCTTCACACTGCAATTGTTGCCATGCTGCTCGAACTCCTGGCAGGGGTGTTTGGCTTGTCGTTTGTGATACAAGAGCCTGCCATTGACGTGAGTCCGGAAGATAATCCAACCAGTGAACCGCAACCCGATTTGGTCGTGGTCTCCGCGAAGGCATCGTCTTTCGCCCGGCGACGGCCCGGCCCCGTTGACATCCGGTTGCTGGTCGAGGTCGCAGACAGTAGCCTGTCGTTTGATCGGTCCATCAAAGCGGGCCTCTACGCAAGGGCTGGCATTGCGGATTATTGGGTGGTTGACGTCAGAAATCGCCGGATTATTGTGCATCGTGATCCCCTTGACGGTCGCTACGGGTCTGTCTTGACTTATGCGGTTGGCGAAGAGATTGCGCCGCTGGCGGCACCGGAATTCCGGGTACAAGTAGGTACCGCATTCCCCGATTTAGTCAATTAAGTTACCGCAGCAAATCCGGCCGCAGCCGCTTCGTCTTTTCCATCGCAGCCTGTTTACGCCACTTCGCGATCTCCGCGTGATGTCCGCTCAGCAGCGCGTCCGGCACCTTCCAGCCGCGGAAGTCCGCCGGCCGTGTCCATTGCGGGCAATCCAGAATATCCCCGGTGAACGACTCATTCACCGACGAATCCTCGTTCCCCAGCACCCCCGGCAGCAGTCTCGCCACGGTATCCACAATCACCGCCGCACCCAGTTCTCCGCCGCTCAGCACGTAGTCGCCAATCGAGAGTTCGTCATCCGCCAGATGTTCGGCCACGCGCTCGTCCACGCCCTCATAACGGCCGCAAATGAACAAGAGTTCGTCGTATTCCGTGAGTTCCCGCGCGATCTGCTGTGTGAACTTCCGCCCCTGCGCGGAAAGCAGAATCACCCGCTGCTTCAGCGTGCGTTCCGGCCAGATGGCTTCCACCGCGTCGAAGATCGGCGCGGGTTTCAGCAGCATGCCTTCACCGCCGCCGAATGGCCTGTCATCAACAGTGCGATGCACATCGTGAGTCCAGTTCCGAAGATCGTGGATCTTGATTTCGAGCGAACCAGACTGCGCCGCGCGGGCCACTACGCCCTGACGGAACGGTCCCTCGAAATAGTCCGGAAAGATGGTCAGGAGGTGGAACTTCATGCGTCTACGGGTTGTTCGAGACCCTCGGGAAGGTCAGTCTCGATGACGCCGTCCGCTGGTCGAATATCCACGCAAATGGCCTTCACGAACGGAATCAGCAAACGACCGCCATCCACCTGGAGCAGCGACGGTCCGCCATACTCTTCCCAGCCCGTGACCTTGCCAATCAAACGCTTGGTCGCGCGGTCGCGGATTTCGCAGCCAATCAGATCGGACTGGAAGAACTCGCCAGGCTCCAGCGCTACGCGTTCGCCGGGCGGGATGCGCACTTCGGCGCCGCGCAGCAATTCCGCAGCGTCCATGGAATCGACTCCCGCGAACTTGAAGATGGGCGTGCCCTGCTGATCCCAGACGCGTTCCACGGTATATTCGCGGCTAATCCCCGGTTTGTCAGGTGGGAACAAACGGACCGACTTGAGCTGGGCGAAGCGCTCGGGATGACTGGATTGCGAGACTGCGGTGATCTCACCGCGCACGCCACGCGGGCGTACGAGGATCGCCACTGTCACCCAATTCGCATCAGGCGCGGCGTTACTCAAGAATCTCCAGCGTGAAGCGCCGGTTCAGTTTCATGCCGGCCGCGCCCAAAATCGTACGAATGGAGCGCGCGGTACGTCCCTGCTTGCCGATCACCTTACCCAGATCGGACGGGGCCACCTTCAGTTCGATGACGGTGACCTGCTCGCCATCGACCGTGGTTACAACGACTTCATCGGGAACATCCACCAGTGACTTGGCAATATCTTCAATGAGTTGTTTCATCGGTTTCCCCTGAATTCCCCGCTCCCGCAGCAGCGGAGAGCGGGAAGCAATTTACGCGCAATACGGCCCTTGCGGGAGACTACGCGGCAACCTTAACCGGGTGATTCTTCACAAGACGGGCAACCGTCTCAGACATCTGTGCGCCATTCTTGACCCAGTGCTCGATGCGGTCATGAACCAGGTTCACGGTTTCCGGCGTGGTCAGCGGGTTATAGTTCCCCACCACTTCCAGATTGCGGCTGTCACGCGCGCGTTCCTTCTGAATCACTACCACACGGTAGAACGGCTTCTTTTTGGCGCCGAAACGCGCCAGGCGAATCATCAACATTACTTTATTATCCTCTAAAAAATCGTAATCCGTACTGCTCTGTTGGTCCGGCGGTGAGGCCGTGCCTAAAACCCTGGTAAACCCAGCCCGCCCATCTTCCCCAGCCTCTTGCCCAAACCTTTGCCAAGAGAGCCGAAGCTGCCGGACATGCTCTTCATCATCTTCCGCGCCTGCCCATACTGCTTGAGCAGACTGTTCACTTCCTGCACCGACGTTCCACTGCCCTGCGCAATGCGCCGCCGCCGGCTGCCGTTGATGATCATGTGGTTGTAGCGCTCCTTCGGCGTCATCGAATCGATGATCGCCACAATGCGCGTCAACTCCTTCTCATCCGGCTGCAGATTCTGCAGATCTTTCATCATGCCAACCTTCGGCATCATTTTCAGGATCGAATCGAGCGACCCTAACTTGCGCAACGCTTTCAGCTGATCCCGGAAGTCCTCCAGTGAGAACTCGTTATCCATCAGCTTACGCTGCATTTCCTCTTGCTGCTTGCCGTCAAAGGCTTCCTGCGCCTTTTCGACGAAGCTGACAATGTCGCCCATCCCCAGGATGCGCGAGGCCGCGCGATCGGGATGGAACGGTTCAAAGGCGTCCGACTTTTCGCCCAGACCGACAAACTTGAGCGGCTGCCCGGTGACGGACCGAATGGAGAGAGCCGCGCCGCCGCGGGCATCGCCATCCATCTTGGTCAGAATCACGCCGGTGATGCCGAGCTTCTTGTGGAACTCATCGGCCGATTTGACGGCGTCCTGCCCGGTCATGGCGTCAGCCACGAACAGAATTTCCACGGGGTTGAGCAGCGTCTTCAGTTGCTGCAATTCGTCCATCAGACTTTCGTCAATGTGGAGGCGTCCGGCGGTATCGACGAGCAACACGTCGTGGCCGGCGTTGGTCGCTTCGCGGCGCGCGGAACGGGCGAGATCGACGGGTAGCGTTTCTTCCGGTGTGCCCGTGTAGATGGGCGCCTTGATGTCGCGGGCGATGATGGCCAATTGCTCGCGCGCGGCCGGGCGGTAGATATCTACCGAAACCAGGTGCGGACGATGTCCGTTTTTCGCCAGCCAGCGGGCCAGTTTGCCGGTGGAAGTCGTCTTACCCGAACCCTGAAGGCCGACGATGAGGAACACGCTGGGCGGGTCATTGGCGAAACGCAGCTTCGATTCGTGGCCGCCGAGGATCTTGATCAGCTCGTCATTGATAATGCCGATGACCTGCTGGGAGGGCGAGAGCGAGGCCAGAACTTCCTGGCCCATGGCGCGTTCTTTGACGCTTTCGATGAGTTGCTTGACGACCTTAAAATTAACGTCGGCTTCGAGCAGCGCCACGCGAACTTCGCGGAGGGCCGCTTCCATGTTTTCAGCGGACAGGCGGCCTTCGCCGCGCATGTTCTTGAAAACGCGTTGCAGTTTGTCGGAAAGGTTATCGAACATTCGTCAAATCTGGGGTCCGCCCGGCGGGTCCTGCAATCGGGCGAGGAGATCCATAATCAGGGGACATTTCATTGTACTAAACGGGTTTGGGGCAGGCGTTTCCGTGTGCCGTTGGGTGAGATGAGCGCGTCAGTTGTCTGTCGGCGTCTTTTCGATATGGTCGATAACCAGGATGTCGTAAGCGTGTTTGGTGGGCTCGAGTTTCAGGCCCAGCGTCTTCATGGCATCGGAGACCGGCACGATATCCGCCTCTGAAGCGGGCGTCTCGGCGACTGCTCCACGTCCCCGACCGCCGCGATTCAGGCCATACTCGAGAACAAAGTCGTATCGACCGGTGAGGCCCGTCATATCGACTACGGGGTGATCCACCGCACCGGGCGCCAGCGCGCCTCCCGCCATGGCAGCCATTCGACTCTGGTTGCCCAAAACCTGCGCCAGATTCTCCATGGATACATTGTGGCAATCCTTATGGAAGCCACCGTTGCAGCCGGAGTCGCGGGGATCGGTCGTGGTGGTTTCGTGAAGCTTCGGTCCGTCTTTTGCGACAGCCAGGGCATAAACGGGAATCACCTTCTGGTCGTGACGGGCAGTCAGCTTGAAGCGTTCCTGCAGTAGAGTCTGCAACATTGCAGGCACCTGATCCTTCTTTGCCCCGGCAGGCAGCTTCGCCTGAACGTCGAAGCGAAGGTCGTTCAGCCAATCGGGTCCGGTGATCTGATCCCAGGGAAGTCCGTACGCCTGTTGAATGAGATTTGCCAGCGAAATGCTCCCGTAAGACGCCTGCGTGTCGTCAATCTTTACGTACATTCTGCCCGACTGCATGATTTCCATGGGGCTCCCAGGCGGGCCAGACCTGATGGAAGCAACTTCAAATGCCAGCTTCGCGGCCGGTTGCTGGGCAGGGAGCAGGCTGCATAGCAGGAGCGGCAGGATCATTCGTTTCATGCAGGACCTCGGTTTGGACGCTCTGATCATACCGTAATTCTGGCGATGATTTCGCGGGGGACACCCCTGATAACCTAAGAGGGTGCCGCGACAATTGGCGGGCTAACGACGATGGAAAGCAACGACACAAACGCTCCAACCCGTTCCATCCCCGCTTTTTCTTCGGAAGACGAAGAGCGGCAGTTCTGGGCTACCCATGATTCAACGGAGTGGATCGACTGCGCGTCTGCGGAACGGCGGAGCTTCCCGAAGCTGAAATCTGCTTTGCTCCGTCAGGCTTAAACGCAAAACGACTATTCGAAGAATGCCGCGACAGGCACTTCAAATTCCGGCAGCGGATCGCTGACTACGTTCTGCGTCGAATCCAGCATCGTGCTGCCCGCGCCCCGGTGAATCTCTACCGTACGGGACTTCGGAAAGACCTGCCACACTTCGGAGGTGCCGTTGCGCAGATAGGTTCGGACCTTGTCGTGACTTTCGCTCGCGCGTACCGTTGGCGAGATGACTTCGATGGCAATATCGGGAGCGCCGGGAATCGGGATTCGATCCGGATCGAGCTGCCGGGCTTTCGCGGCAAGCAGAACGCACGCGTCGGGTCGAACACGCGACAAGCCCGATAACGCAAACTCCACGTCTGCGAAACTGCTGCCTTTGCCACCGGCAAGGTAACGTCGCAGTGCGATGAGAATGTTAAACACTACCGCCTGGTGGCGCGGGGTCGGACTGGACACCTCTACGGGATCTCCTTCCAGCAGTTCCCAGCGACGGCCCTCTTCATAAGGGAGCGCGTCAAACTGCAGGCCGGACATCGTGGCTGCTGTAGCCATTGTTTACTCCTGAATCCATTATGCAACAGATCAAAGGGGTCAGATGAACACTGCCGGCGAAACGCGAAATCGCTCCGCCAACCGTTTGGCCTGTTCCTTGCTGATGCCGCGGCGACCGGTCAGAATATCGGACACCCGACCCCGCCCACCGACCAGAGGAGCCAGGTCGACAGCCTTGAGTTCGTTGGCTTCCATCAGATACTGCAGCGCGCCCAGAGGCGTTCCGTCCGGTATCTGGTACTCAGACCGCTCAAACTGCCCGGTCAGATTCAGCAGCAGTTCCAGGATTGCTTCTTCCTCATGAGTACGGCCGTCGTCACCCTTCGCCATGAGCGACTCGACGATGGCGAGTGCGGCGTCGTTTTCGGTTTCGGTGGCAATCATGACACTTCATTATCCCGTACTTTCCGACGTCATCCGATCTGGGGCAGATTGCCGCAGCAGTTCATTGAAACAGGCAATGCGGACGAGTTGGCCTTCTGACGGTTTCATTCCGAATCGACAGTGGGGTCTATTCGTAGCACCCTTCAATCAGGTGTGCGACATGAAAGCGACAGAATGCCGGAAATGCAGGCCAGGCGACGATATCCGGGAGTAAGCCGTGCGCCGGGCTGAGACGCGACCGCCACGGAGCGTCCGCTGAGGTACTTCATTCCATTCGCGTGCTACGGCGCACACCTGCACGGCGATGATTCAGGCTCGGTGGAGCGCGAAAAGATGCGGATCAATCGGCGCACCTCTGCCGGAACCCACTGAGTCCGGTGGTATCCACAATGGGCCGGTCCAATGCTCCGGGCATGTTGAGAAAGGCCGGGTCCATCGCCGCCATGCGGCTCGGCATGCTCAGGATCCGGGCGAGAGTTGCCATTGTCACCTGAGTACACTGCTTCCGGAAACCGCCATTACAGGAGCCGGTGCCGGCCGCATCGCCGGCAGGCGATTCCTAACTAAAACTTCGGGCCATCCTTCGCCACGGTCAGGAAGTAGACAGGGACCGATTTTTCTTCGTGATGAACCCAAGGGGCGCGTGATGGTCGCGATGACCTTCGATTCCGATCTGGGCGACTCATGGGAGTGGGCGGACGATCCATCGTACGACGAGAGGTTCTCCGCATTAGGAATTCGTATTGGCGTCAACTACATCATCTATTCCATGACGCACTGAAGCGCGGCCTCCGGGATGGCCCACCAATTGCACCAGCAACAGTGCGAGGTGTTTATGAACAAGCGCATGTTGGTAGTTCCGATGCTCCTGATGGGTGCTGCGGTGGGCTGGTCTCAAAAGCCGGCGGAAGACAAGACGTTCAGTCAGGACGCCATGTCGGGCGTCCAGATGTATAAGCTTTATTGCGCGACCTGCCACGGAACCGACGGCAAAGGCAACGGTCCCGCTGCATCGGCCATGAAGGCCAAAGTGCCGGATCTGACGCTGCTGACAAAAAACGCCGGCGGCAAGTTTCCCTTGATGAAGGTGCAACAAACCATTTCCGGTGACATCCTGATTCCCTCCCACGGCTCCCGCGACATGCCGATCTACGGAGATATGTTCCGAGACGTGAAGCGCGACGAGAGTTTTGTGAAGCAGCGGGTCGGGCTATTGACAGGCTTCGTGGAATCGCTCCAAAAGAAGTAGCGCGATTACACCCAGTCCTGTGCCAGCATACTGAAAACGCGCAGGTCTACCCAGCGGTCGTGCAGCCATTCCGCTTCGCGCAGGATGCCCTCTTCCAGGAATTCCAACCGGCGCGGGATGGCGCTGCTGCGGTGGTTCCAGGTTGCACACCGAATCTCAATCCGGTGCAGCCCGAAGTTGCGAAAGCCCTTCGTGACCATGGCGCGGCAGGCGGCGGTCATGATGCCCTTGCCCTGGTGGGCTTCGTCGAGCCAGTAGCCGATGCTGGTGTTGCGCGGCCGTTCGTTGATACGGTGCAGACTGATGGCACCGCAGATGGCACCGCGATGCCGGATGGTCATGGTGAGACCCCTGCGTTCCGCCGTCTCCGCCGCGCTGTTTGCCAGAAAATTGCGCGCGCTCTCCAGCGAATACTCAGGCACCACCCACGGGAGCCATTCGCGCAGACGTTCGCGATTGCGTTCGATGACGGCGAACAGTTCTTCCGCGTCGTCCGGATGCACCACGCGCAGTTCCGTTTCCTCGCTCAAATGAATCACGCGACGGGTGACGCTGTTATCGTATTGCTCCATGGTCCATTCCCCAGGCGTAGACGCAGTTGCAGGTTTCCGGGCATCGCTTCATCCAGCAGCAAATTTGCCTGCCAGACGCCGTCCCCCAATGAACTCATTGTATGGGATTGCGTGATGTTACCGTCAATGTCCAGGTACACATCGGCAGTGCCCAGGGTTTCGGCGGTGGTGCGCAAATAACAGATCAGCGAACCGGCACGGCCGATGGTAATCCGCCGGTCTCCCGGAGGCTGAAACTGCGCGCTGCAAAGTTCCGGTGCCACTGCGGGCAGCGAATCCGACGGCACCGTCACCCCGACGCCCGATTCATCCGACATTTCGAACTCCACCGCGTTGCTCAGCGCGCTATGCAGCGTGCGGAGACGCACACGATGGCGACCCGGTGCCAGACCTGGCGGACGCATGCAGTCCGCCTGCCACGCGCCTTCGCCGTTCGCCGTGACCACCAGCGTCTGGGTGCCGAAGCCGTCGACTTCCACAAACAGCGAGTCGGCGGTCAGGTTGCCTTCCGGCGACTTGAAGTAACAGCAGAGGTATTCGTCCTTCAGCGGATGGAAGCGCGCGATCTGCGTCCGGTTGTTCACGACGGCGTTGAGGTGCGGGGCAGTCGCTGCCCCTCCGGGTTCCGGCCAGCGGCGGCGGCAGACAACAGAGCCGCGTTGATTGGTGACATCTTTCAACTCCGCCTGCGCGAAACCGGCGGAGCGGCACATGGCGAGCAGCCCCTCTGGCGAGGGTCCGCACCAATTGTCGATCTGCCCGCCCAGCTCCGTGCGTTCGTAAAATTCCATCACGGCGGGGATGGGGCGAGCCTCCGAAGGAATTACGTAGGATTCAATCAGCGCGAGATCCGTGCAGAGTTCCACTACTTTTTCGAGTCCAAGCAGCGGGTGGCGCAGGTGATAGAGCACGCCGAAGAAGAGCACGATGTCGAACGTGCCCAGTTTCGCCGGAGAAAGTTCGGAGACATCGAGCGTCAGATATTCCACGCGCGATTGCAGCAGCTCGCGGGCTTCCAGAAACGTGTTGAGCGCGACGCAATCCACAGCGACCACTTCCGCGCCGCGGCGCTCGCATTCAAAACTGAACCAGCCATCCCAGGCACCGATATCGAGGACGCGTTTGCCCCGGAGGTCTTCCGGCAGTCCGAAGAGTCCCAGTCGCCAG
This sequence comes from uncultured Acidobacteriia bacterium, assembly GCA_903875575.1. Lineage (GTDB taxonomy): Bacteria > Acidobacteriota > Terriglobia > Bryobacterales > Bryobacteraceae > BOG-234. Next base: position 41,506 of record CAIQWJ010000054.1, read on the forward strand.
CGGAGGTGTTCAACGGATTGAAGCCCTGGCAACACGCTGCCATCCGGCAGTTCGATCGTGTGATAACGGAAGCGCGACTGGACGCTGTCGGCCAGTTGTTTGACGCGCTCGTCAAAGCCGCGGTCCCCGGCTGCGATGTTTAATGGGGCAGCGTCAGCCGCGATCTCTTCACTTGCCATCAAGGGTCAGTTTACAGGAGACGGGTGGCTTTCGATTCCGACACCGGAATCTCAGTTCGTCGGGTGCCGTTAGAATCTGCGGCAGTGGGCGGCCAGCCAAATGCAGGTGTCATGATCCGCCCTCGCGAGTCGGGAAAATTCAGCCTGACCTCGCAGCCTCAGTTAGTCAACCCCTACGATAGATTAAGGCCCGGCGTTAAGCAGCTTAGGTTGTCGGGGGAGACGACGATCGGCAATCTGTTTCGTCGGGTACTCTGATGCGGATCCAGTCAGAACTGGCCCACCATGCCACCATCATGAAATACAACCGACCGCGCGCGAAAACGGAGTGGAGAAACTCTACCACTATCAGCCCCTCAACCTCTCCGACCCGTCGCACCTGACCGACATTCTTATTGACCAGAGAATCCATGGGCTGGCAGGATCAGGTCGGTTCTCTCGAAAAGGGCCGTTTCGCCGATATCATCGCTGTCCGAATTCGCCGGATGGCTCGCGCTTCGTATTCACCTCGACGCGGTCAGGCACCGCGGAAATCTGGATTTCCAATCGGGACGGATCCAATGCGCGTCAGGTCACGCGCCAGGGTGCCTTTTGCGGAAGCCCGTCCTGGTCGCCGGATCAAACGATGATTGCCTACGATTCGCAGGCCACGGGTAAAACCGAGATTTGGCTGGTCAGCGTGGCAACCGGCACCGCGAGGCTCCTGAATCCGGACGGTGCCCCGGGCTTTGCACCTTCCTGGTCGCACGATGGCAAGTGGGTTTATTACTGCGGCCACGGCGGAATCTGGAAGCGTCCGGTCGGGGGCGGCCCCGAAGAGAAAATTACCAGCGACGCCGGTTTCCAGCCGATGGAATCCGCGGACCTGGCCACTGGCCGCGTAAATGAACTATGAGTCAGCTCCGTTCCATAGAGTGGATTCCTCAGTCGGATCTGTGCGATGACGTAATCGTGTGGGTTGACGTTTGTAAGTTGGACTCCTCATGGAAAAACGATCAACCTTACTACATCGGCCCGGGTGTTATCGGCCCGGGAAATGGCGAGCGTTATAAATACGACAACTTTGGTCTCTGGCTCGCTCTCGAAAACGCCGTCTGGATGCCACAGGTGTGCCTGGAGGACGGTTATGTTACCTTTGCTGACGGCAGGCATCGTTTTGCCTGGCTCCGCGATCATGGGATGAAATCACTACCAGTGGCGGTGTGCCGGGAATGTCATGAGGAAATTTCCGCTCGGTTCGGTGTGAAGACGCGAATCTCGCGCATTTGAGGAATGAGTGCTGTGCGTCGGTAATCATCCGCGCCGAGCCATTCGGCCATCACCTCAGTCCATCCGATTCAGAAGACGACGATGATCGGCTATCCGCGCTCGTCGCGCAATGATCGAGAGAGATCACCCACATTCTGCCACGTCGCCAAACATTTTCCACGCGCTGCGTGCAAAATCGTATTCGTGTCAAGACGTGCGATGGACCGCACATCGATCCCCGAAAGCATGTCTCTCATCGCCAGAGAGATTTGAGCCGCAAATGTAACACACCGTCTCCGCCACGAACACCGAACCTACCGCCATGGTTTTTTCCGCCGCTGGACGCGCAACCGTTTCACTCAGCCACTTGCGCAAATCCTTCGTTGGCGGCTGCTTGGGATACTCGGCGTGAGTGTAACCGCAAAACGGATAGAGAGTGTTCTCCTTCTCGTCCCAAAGCATCAGAACACGGAAGCCGCCGGATTGACCCCTCTCCATATCCGTGCTTTCGCAGCGATACTTCCAAACAGTGGAAATTGTACCCGGGGACCGGAGTAGCGTGGCAGGCGTGTTCACGGTCCTTGATGATTTCCGAATAAGCGTTAGCCAGATCGGTCTCAACATGCGGATACTTCTTGCGAAGTTCCCGTGAGATGGCGTTTGAAAGCGGGCGAACGCCCCGGCTCAATCAAACAGACATCAGCCAATGCAAATCATCCCCGGCAGGATTCCAATTCAGCCAGGGAATCGTCGATGAACTCGCGGAGCCCCTCGTCACTACCCCATGCCAGAGATTCCACTATGTCGGCCAGTTTATCGGCTTGCGTGCCCACTTCTTTGGTCCATCCGACCGTCATCATTCGCTCAATCCGCGACCATTTCGGACGTTTGGCCAATACCTTGTTAACCTCAAGCAGCAACTGATTCAGCGGACCATATAACTCTCCCGCCTCTTCAGTTGTCAATGTGCCCAATCGGTCTGCAAGTGCCGTGACCACAAATCGGAGAACGTGAGGGAATAGCCAGAACACGAGAATCCGGCGAACAAGGCGTGGCAGCGCTGACGAACGGCTGACAGATGTAGTTAACGTACTGTCGACGCGAATTTTGTGAATCGGGATTACGGCGCTTGCCATTTGCGGGTTCTCCTTTCCTCTTCCCTGAGCTGTTTGACGTAATGTCGTGACCGTCCGGTGCTGAATTTCTTATCGGCCGATGTCCATAGAACGTGGAGTATCTCAGGCTCTGCCAAAAATCTTCGGCGAACCTCATCTTATTGTGGCACGTCCCGGCTTTGCAAATCAATCGAGATTTCACGTAAACATCGCTAATTCAGCAACTTGCGCGACATCCTTCAGGTTGCGTTGTGGCGAATGGCGACCGCAATATGTAGTAACGTGGGCAAACAAAAGGCAAAGGCGGCTGACCCAGAGTCCGAACTGGCCAAACGCGCCACCCCAATCCTCCGAACGCCAGATTCGAGCTGCCTCTGCGTCTTTCCGTGGAATTCTGCGTTTCCGCGTGAAATCCGGAACCGATCACAAGCTATTTTTCTAATAGAATCAGCACGATACAGGAAATCCCCTCGCCTGCCATGTTACAACTTCTCATATGGCACCGTCCCGCAAACCCGCAGCCCTCTCCCGCGGGCCACTGGACCGCCAAACCGCCCCAAAAAACGCGGGGACAACTAGATCCCCGGAATGTGCCAAAAACAAACCACTTAGCGAAATCGGGTATCCCGGGAATAACCCACCAAAACCCGGGAAACAACCCGAGGAGACCCGGGAATTGGGTTCAACAGCCCCCGGAACCCGACGAATCCCGGCCACCCTGCGCTCCCGAACCGCCGCAGACAGGGCAGGAAACAGAGAATACGCGGCGAAAAACAAAATTTTGCCATGCGATCCCACCCATCTCAATGAAAATAAACAATCTTCAGGAATATGCGATCTCACGAATCGCCCCGGCGATCCCACTAAAATGCCTGGCAATCCCACCCTGAATCCAGTCAATCCCACTCCAAAACCCGACCCCAAAACGGAAAACGGCGAACGGAAAACAGAAAACCCTAAATCGCGCCCGCGCGATTTAGTAGAATGGCGTATGGCATCCGCCGCAGCGGAATTCAGCTTCACCCTGAACGGCCTCCCGGTCCGTGTCTCCGCCGAACTCTCGCAAACCTCCCTGCTCGATTTCCTCCGCAACCGCGCCCTCACCGGCTCCAAAGAAGGCTGCGCCGAAGGCGAATGCGGAGCCTGCGCCGTCCTCCTCGTCACCACCAACGGCCAGGGCCAGACCTGCTATCAGTCCGCTAACAGCTGCCTCATCCCTCTGCCCGCCGTCGCCGATCGCGAAGTCCTCACCGTCGAAGCCCTCAAAGCCGAAAACGGCCACCTCGCCGAAGTCCAGACCGCCATGATCGCTCACAACGGTTCCCAGTGCGGCTACTGCACCCCCGGTTTCGTCGTCAGCATGTTCGCCGAACAGTACCGCGTCACCAATCGCCCCCCGGACGTCCACGCCCTCTCCGGCAATCTCTGCCGCTGTACCGGTTACAGGCCCATCCGCGACGCTCTCCTCTCCCTCGGTCCCGCCCCCGCAGGCCCTTTCCACGAGCGCCTCGCCCAGCCCGCGCCCCAACTCACGCCTTTCGATTTCGACCAGCCTCACGGCCGCTACTCCCGTCCGCAATCGCTCGCCGAGTGCCTTGGCCTTGCTGCTGAAAACCCCGAAGCGCAATTCGTCGCAGGCAACACAGACCTCGGCGTCATGACCAATCTCAAAGGTCAGCGCTTTACCCATCTCATCGGTCTCGAAGGGATCCCGGAACTTCTCGAATTTCACGATACGCCGGACTTTGTCGAAATCGGTGCCGGCCTTACCCTCACCGCCATCGGCGAACTCTGGACCGACGCCCCGCCCGTGATCGCCGAATGGCTCCCGCTCTTCGCCTCCCCGCTGATCCGCAATCGAGCCACCCTCGGCGGCAATCTCGCCACAGCGTCACCCATCGGCGATTCCGCCCCCATGCTGCTCGCCCTCGCTGCCGAAGTCCGAATTGCGAGCCTGACTGGCGAACGCACCGCCAAACTCCACGACTTCTTCCTCGGCTATCGCAAAACCCAACTCGCACCAGGCGAAATCCTCCGCTCCATCCGCATCCCGAAACCACTCCCCGAACTCGTGCGCTTCTACAAAGCAGCCAAACGCGCCATGGACGATATCAGCACCGTAGCCGCTTGCTTCGCCATCACGCGCGATGCCGACAACCGCATCACCCGCGCCCGACTCGCTTTCGGAGGTGTCGCCGCCGTCCCACTGCGCGTCCCCGAAGCCGAGCGCCAACTCGAAAGCACCCTCGGCACACCAGCCGATCTCACCCGCGCTAAACAAATCCTCGCCGCTACCCTGAAACCGATGAGCGACCACCGGGGCTCCGCCGACTACCGCCTCGCTCTCACCCAATCTCTGCTCGACAAATTCTGGAGCGAGCTATGACCGCGACTCCACACGAAAGCGCCCGCGGCCACGTCACCGGCGAGGCACTCTACACCGACGACCTGATCTCCCTCTATCCCGGCATCCTCCACGCCTGGCCAGTCCTCGCCCCGCACGCCCACGCTGACCTCCTCAGCCTCAACGCCGAGCCGGCCATGCAGGAGCCTGGTGTCATCGCAACACTCACGGCCGCCGACGTCCCCGGCGAAGGCAACACCGGCGCAAATCGTCACGACGAGCCGCTCTTCCCCACCGAGATTCTCTATCATTCGCAGCCGGTCGCGTGGGTGTTAGGCGAGACGCTCGAAGCCGCCCGCCGTGGTGCCACGCGCGTAATCGCGGAATACCGCAAGCGAACTGCCGTACTCTCCATCGACGACGCGATAGCCGAAGGCAGCTACCACTCCGGCCCGTTTCGCATCACCCGAAGCAACGCCGCCGAGGCCATAGCCGCCAGCCCGCACGAACTCACCGGCGAACTCCGCATCGGTGGTCAGGAACACTTCTATCTCGAAACCAACTGCGCCATCGCGCAGCTCGATACTTCCGGCGGCATCGCGATCGAAAGTTCCACCCAGCACCCTTCCGAAACCCAGGAAGTCGTCGCCCGCGTTCTCGCCATCCCGCGCAACCTCGTGACTATCGGTTGCCTTCGCATGGGCGGTGCCTTCGGTGGCAAAGAAGTCCAGGCCAACCCCTGGGCTGCAATAGCCGCTCTTGGAGCATGGAAGACGAAGCGCCCCGTGCGTGTACGACTCCCGCGCTATCTCGATATGGTGCTCACCGGCAAGCGCCACCCCTTCTACGCCCGCTTCAAAGTGGGTTTCGACGAACAGGCCCGCCTGTGCGGCGTCGAACTCATGTTGTGGTCCGACGGCGGCTGGAGTCTCGACCTCTCCGATCCCGTCATGTGGCGCGCCCTCTTCCATTGCGACAACGCCTACCTGATCCCCGCGCTCGACGCCTCTGGCTGGGTCTGCAAAACCCACAAGACCTCGCAGACCGCCTTCCGCGGTTTCGGCGGCCCGCAGGGCATGATCGTCATCGAGGATATTCTTGACCGCATCGCCCGGACACTCTCTCTTCCGCCCGACGTCGTGCGCGAGCGCAACTTCTATCGCGAAGAAGATTCGACCCACTACGGCCAAACAGTCAAAGACGCCGATCGCATCGCCAGAATCTGGAGCGAACTCAAACAATCGAGTGACTTCGAAGCCCGCCGCGCCTCCGTAGCAAAATTCAACGCGATGCACGCCAACACGAAGCGAGGCCTCGCCATCACGCCGGTGAAATTCGGCATCTCCTTCACTGCGACTTTCTTCAATCAGGCCGGTGCCAGCGTACTCGTCTACCGCGATGGCAGCGTGCAGGTCAATCACGGTGGCACCGAGATGGGCCAGGGCCTGAACACCAAGATTCTACGCATCGCGTCGGAGGCCCTGGGCGTCCCCGAAAGCGAGATCCGCATCATGCCCACCAACACGGCGAAGATCCCAAACACCTCCGCCACGGCCGCCTCCGCCGGCACAGATCTCAATGGTGCCGCCGTAGCCGATGCCTGCCGCCAGGTCAGGGAACGCCTCGAAGCTCTCCCCGAATCCGCCGGCACAACTTTCTCTCAACGCGTCGACACCGCCTATCGCAGCCGCATCCCGCTCTTCGCCCAGGGCTTCTACAAAACCCCGGACATCCACTTCGACCCGAAGACAGCCACAGGCAAGCCGTTCCACTACTACGCCTACGGTGCCGCCGTCGCCGAAGTGGAAGTAGACGCCTTCACTGGGGCGCACAAAACTCTACGTGTCGATATCCTGCATGATGTGGGCGATTCCATTTCACCTTCGATTGATCGCGGGCAGATCGAAGGCGGTTTCGCCCAGGGAGTCGGCTGGCTTACGCTCGAAGAACTGCTTTGGGACGCCGAAGGCCGTGTCGCAACCGCGGGCGCATCCACCTATAAGCTCCCGTCCTGGGGCGAACTTCCCGATATCTTCAACGTCAACTTCCTCGAACGCGCCGCCGAGCCCACTGTCATCATGGGCAGCAAAGCCGTAGGCGAGCCCCCACTGATGCTGGCCTTCGCTGTCCGCGAAGCGATCCGCGACGCTGTAGCGTCATTCGGCAAGGGCGGGGAACCGGTGGACCTGAACAGCCCTGCCACCCCGGAGTGCATCTTCCGCGCCATCCGCACCGCAAAAGGGGAGCGCCTCTAACCATGGCCACCGCGACCTTCACCCGCGTGCGCAAACAATCCACCGCCCCGCGCCGCGAAAACGTCGAAATCCTCCGCGCCGCCGTCTTCCACACGCCCAAAAACCCCTTCCATTTCGTCGACGCCCTCGCGGCCTCCCCCGATGGAGCCATCGCCATCCACGCCGGTCGCATTGCCGCCGCGGGCGACTACATCGCGGTGCGCGCTCAGTATCCCGACGCCGTCGTGCGCGACCTTCGCGGCGGCTGCCTCATCCCCGGCCTCGTCGATACCCACATCCACTTCCCACAAACCCGCATCATCGGTGGCCTCGGCTACGAACTTCTCGACTGGCTCGAAAACCTCGCCCTCCCGGAAGAATCCCGCATGGCCGATACCAGTCGCGCCCGCGTCGTCGCGCGCGAATTCGTGCACGGCCTCGCCTCCCACGGCACCACTACGTCCCTCGTCTTCGGCGCGCACTTCACCGAAGCGACCGCCGAACTCTTTGACGCCGCGCATCGCAAAGGCCTGCGCGTCATCAGTGGCCTCGTCCTCTCAGACCGCCTCCTGCGCCCCGAACTCCACCAGACCCCGGAGGCCGCTTACCTCGCCAGCAAGACTCTCATCGAACGCTTCCACGGCCTCGGTCGGCTCCGTTACGCAGTAATACCTCGCTTCGCCCTCTCCACCACAGAGGCCATGCTCGAAGTCTGCCAGACCCTGCGCCGCGAAACCCCGTCCTTGAGCTTCACTACCCATATCAACGAAAGCCCCGCCGAGATCGCCGAAATCGCGCGCCTCTTCCCGTGGGCACCGGACTATCTGTCCGTCTACGAAAAGTACGATCTCGTCGGTCGCCAATCCGTGCTCGCGCACAGTGTCCACGCAACAGGGGACGAACTCAAACGCCTTGCCGGGCATAACGGCTCCGTCGCTCACTGCCCCTGCAGTAACGCGGCCCTCGGCAGCGGCATCTTCCCCATGAAGCGCCACCTCGATGCCAACGTCCGCTTCGCTCTCGGCACGGACATCGGTGCCGGCACCGGCTTCGGCATTCTCAAAGAAGCGCTCCAGTCTTACCTGATGCAGCGCGTTGCGGCCGAGCCCCTGACTCTGACTGCCGCCCAACTCCTCTATCTCGCAACGAAAGCCGGTGCCGAAGCTCTTTCCCTCGATAGCGAAATCGGCGACTTCGCCCCCGGCAAAGCTGCGGATCTCGTCTATCTCCGGCCACCCCACGGCAGCACTTTCGATACTGCTCTGATCCACGCCGAAGAGAATCCCGAACGCATGTTGGCCTCTCTGCTGACGCTCGCCGGCTCCGAAAGCATCGGCGAAGTCCGCGTGGAAGGCGACGTCGTCTATGAGGGCAAACCATGACGCTGGCCGAAATCAACGCCTATTCGAGAGACCAGTTTGTCGAAGCCCTCGGCTGGGTCTTTGAACACTCCCCTTGGGTCGCCCAAGGTGCCTGGGGCAAACGACCCTTCAAGTCGTTTGACGATCTCAGCACGCGCATGATTCAGGAAGTCCAGGCCGCCTCGCCCGACAAGCAACTTGCGTTACTCCGCGCCCATCCCGATCTCGGCACCCGCGCGAAGGTGAGTCCCAGTTCCGCCGCCGAACAGGCCGGTGCCGGCCTCGATCAGCTCAACCAGAAAGAATACGACCTCTTACTGCGGCAAAACACAGAGTACAAAAAGAAGTTCGGCTTCCCTTTCCTGTTTGCAGTGAAAGGCAGCGACAAAGCGGCGATTATGGATGCGCTCAAACGCCGCCTCCAATCCACGCCCGACCAGGAATTTCAAATAGCGCTGGGACACGTCTTTCGCATCGCGCGTTTCCGGCTGGAGGACATCATCCAATGAACTCATTCGTAAGCGGTCCTAAGAAGAACTACTACGGCAAAGGCGATGTCATCGTCTACCGCCTCTATCGCGACGGCCGACCCAATCCGGTCTTCGGTGCCAACGTGAAGATCCTGATCTACGGCGATGCGTTCTGGCAGACCTACACCATCGGCGATAACACCGGCCTTGTCGCCACTGACTCGATGAAGAATTTCATCCAGCGCGAGACGATGAACTTCCCGGGGCACGATCTCGAAGCCTACTGTCAGTTCCTCGCGGAGAAGTTTCTCAATAAATACCCGCAGGCCGAAGGCGCACAGGTCTCTGCCACGGAGATTCCATACGCCACGCTCCCCGGCAGCGAAGTTGCCTTCGCGCCCGCCGGAACGCCGTGCGCCAGCGCTGTCATCGAATTAATCCGCGACGACGACAAACTCAAAACCGCCGAAGCGACCTCCGGCATCGCGGGTTTCCGCCTGCTGCGTCTGAAAGGCAGCGCCTTCACAGGTTTCGTGCGCGACGAATACACCACCCTGCCCGATATCAAAGACCGCCCGCTCCACATGTGGCTCGATCTGACGTGGACCTACCCGAGCGCTGCCGCGGCCTTCAGCGAAGGCGCAGTCTCAAAGCAGGTGCGCGCCATCGTGCAGAACGTCTTCGCGGGTTTCACCTCCGGCAGTATTCAGGAGATCATCTACCAGATCGGCCAGAAGATGCTGGCCGACGTTCCCGCCATCTCCGAAATCCACCTGGAGGCCAACAACCGCACCTGGGATACCATCGCCGAAGTCGGCCTCGAAACCGGTATCTATACCGACGCTCGCCCGCCCTACGGCTGCCTCGGCCTGACGCTCAAACGAGACTGACATGGCGAGAATCTCCACGCACATTCTCGATACCGCGAAGGGAGCGCCGGCTGGCGGCGTAGTTGTTGAACTACGCCTCGACGGCGAACTCGTCGCAGCCACAGTGACCAATCAGGATGGGCGCACGGACAAACCGCTCCTCTCCGGAGACGAAATCTCTCCCGGACGTTACGAACTCGTCTTCAGAATCGGCGACTACTTCCGTCAACCCGGCATCCCTTTCCTCGAAGACATCGTGATCCGCTTTGGCGTCAACGATCCTCGCGGCCACTATCATGTACCGCTCCTGGTGTCGCCTTATGGGTACACCACTTACCGGGGTTCGTGATGTCGCTCGCTGAAAAGGTCATCGGGATCTGCCGCGAACTCGCGCTCTGCACCGAAGAGCCTGGCCGTACTACGCGCACCTTCCTCTCGCCGCCGATGCGCGATGTTCACCGCATCCTCACGGACTGGATGAGCGACCTCGGCATGCAGGTCTCCGTCGATGCCGCAGGCAATCTGCACGGCCTCCACGGCAGCCCCGATGCCCCGCGCCTGATGATCGCGTCGCATCTCGATACCGTCCCCGGAGCCGGTGCCTTCGATGGCATTCTTGGAGTCGTATTGGGTATCGCTCTGTGCGAGAGTCATCCGAAGCTGGCTATCGAAGTAGCCGGTTTCTCGGAAGAAGAAGGCGTCCGCTTCGGTATGCCGTTCATCGGCAGTCGCGCCCTGGTCGGCACGCTGGATGCTGCCGCGTTGGCGAAGTATGATCGCGATGGCATCTCAGTAGAACAGGCCATCCGAAACTACGGCCTCGATCCCGGTCAAATCCTCAACGCGAAGCTCTCGCCGCGAGTCTTCGCTTATCTGGAGTTCCACATCGAGCAAGGCCCCGTACTCGATCAAGCCGGCGTTCCGCTCGCGGTTGTCGATTCCATTGTCGGACAAAGCCGTTTTTCGCTCACATTTAAAGGTCACGCGAATCACGCGGGCACCACCCCGATGCATCTGCGCCGCGATGCCCTCGCCGCGGCCGCGGAATGGATACTGGACGTTGAAGCAACAGGCAACCTTGAATCCGGACTCGTTGCAACGGTCGGGGCGCTGACCGTCTTGCCCAACGCGGGCAATGTCATCCCCGGTCAGGTGCGCGCCAGCCTCGACGTCCGTCACGCGTCTGACGAAATCCGGCTCCAGTCCGTCGAGCGACTGCTTCGCTCCGCAGCTTCCATCGCGGTGCTGCGCGACTCTTTCGTAGAACACGCCGAGTTGTTGAATCAGTCCACCATAGCGATGGATCCCGATCTCTGCAAGACCTTGTCCGGCTACGCGCCCTTCCATATGTCGAGCGGCGCCGGGCACGACGCCATGATCCTCGCCCCCCACGTCCCCTCCGCCATGCTGTTCCTCCGCAGCCCCGGCGGCATCAGCCATCATCCCGATGAAGCGGTCCGAACTGAAGACGTCGCTGCCGCCCTCGAAGTCGGTCAGCAATTCATCCACGAACTGGAGCGCCAACATGCCTGACCTGATCATTCGCAACGGCCACGTCGTCACTCCCGCCGGCGTCATCCTCGCCGATATAGCCATCGACGGCGACCACATCTCCGCAATTGGTCCCGACCTCCCTGGTGCAATCACTGAAGTCGATGCCCGCGGCCTCACCATCTTTCCCGGCCTGATCGACGTTCACGTCCACTTCAACGAACCGGGCCGTACGGAATGGGAAGGTGCCAAAACCGGCAGCAGCGCCCTCGCCGCAGGCGGCGGCACCATGTTTATCGACATGCCGCTGAACTCCACACCCTGCACGGTTGATGCGAAGACCTTCGATGCCAAGCGCATCGCCCTCGAAGCTGCCTCCATCACCGACTTCGCCCTTTGGGGTGGCATCATCCCCGGCAACTCCGGCCAACTGGCGGAAATGGCCGAATGCGGGGCCATGGGCTTCAAGGCCTTCCTGTGCGATTCCGGCCTTCCCGAATTCCCACGCGCCGATGACGACACCCTTTACACCGCCATGCGCGAAGCCGCCCGTCTGAACCTGCCGGTGCTCGTCCACGCCGAAAATGAGGTCACCACAAAAGCTTTGACACAGCGGCTCCTCGATGCTGGCCACACGGACATCAAAGCCTTCCTCGCTTCCCGTCCCGTTGCCGCTGAAACCGAGGCCATCGCCCGCGCCGGACGCATCGCCCGCGAAACCGGCTGCAAACTCCACGTGGTTCACATCAGTTCCGGCAGCGGCATCGCAGCAGCGCTCGAAGCCCGCGCTGCAGGCACCGACATCTCCCTCGAAACCTGCCCCCACTACCTCTTCTTCACCGGCGACGACATGCTGCGAATCGGTGCCGTGGCCAAGTGCGCGCCTCCATTACGCAGCGCACACGAACGCGAAGCGCTCTGGAAGTCTCTGCTCCGCGGCGAAGTCGATATCATCGGTTCCGACCATTCCCCCTGCGCTCCCGAACTCAAACAGCGAAAGAGCTTCTTCGAAATCTGGGGTGGCATCGCCGGAGTGCAATCTACGCTGCCTGTCCTCCTGGATCGCGGCCTGCACGCACGCGGCGTGAAGCCTGAGGCCGTTGCAGCCCTCACTGCCTCGAACGGCGCAAAGCGTTTCAATATCTCGCAAAAAGGCACCATCGCAGTCGGCTTCCACGCCGATCTCGCGCTCGTGAACCTCAACGCCACCACCGAAGTTCTTCCCGAAACTCTGCTGCAAAAGCATCGGGTCAGCCCCTATATCGGCGAACAATTGCGCGGCTCCGTCCGCGCCACTTACCGGCGCGGCGAACTCATCTGTTCTGATGGAGAAATAACGGCAAAGGGACCGGGCAAATTCGTCCGGCCTGGAAAAGGATCGTAAATGCAAAACCTCGGAGCCACGCGCAACGGCAGCGCGCATGACCACTTTCTTCTGACCCCCGAAACTTTTGTCCGTGCGCCTCTGCCCGGCATGAAGCAGGCCACGGCCATCGTTCACGCGGCACCGGCCAGCGGCGCCGGCTTCACGGCCTACACCGTGGAGTTCGAATCCGGCGGACGCATGGAAACCGGCGTCGCCCAGATGTTCATCTACGTGCTCGATGGCTTTGTCACCATAGACAACACCACTCTGTCCCCCAATCAATACGCTTACCTGCCGCCCGCCAGCGGCACCCATATCGCGGCCCACGGCACGGCCCGGGCTCTGGTGATCGAGAAACTGCACGCGGGCCTCGATGGCCAGACCCCCGAAGCCTTCACGGGCGACGAACAGGCCGTGGATCCGATGCCGCTCGAAGGCGAGCCCGATATCGAAGTCCGCCAGTTGCTGCCCCGCTCCATCCATTTCGATTTCGCCGTCAACACCATGACTTACCCGCCAGGCATCGCGCTGCCGATGGTGGAGAGCCACATCATGGAACACGGCCTGCTCATGCTCGCCGGCGGTGGTATCTATCGCCTCGGCGACAAATGGTACCCGACGAAAGCGGGCGATTTCATCTGGATGGCCCCGTTCTGCGCCCAGTGGTTCGGGGCGCTCGGCAAGACTCCCGCGAAATACATCATCTACAAGGACTGGAACCGGCACCCGCTGAGTTCACAACCGGAATAGTCATGACGCTGAACGTCCAATCGGTACGGCTCGAAAAAGAACTGGCGGACCTCGCCATCATCTCCGCCATCCCCGCCCCCGCGGTGGAACGCATCGTGTTCTCGGAGCACGATCTTCATGCGCGAGCCTGGCTGAAACAACTCTGCGCCGACGCCGGTCTCGACGTTCGCGAGGATGCCGTGGGCAACACTTTCATCCGCTGGCAGGGAACATCTCCCGAACTGCCTGCCATCGCCACAGGTTCCCACATTGATGCCATCCCTCACTCGGGACGCTTCGACGGCACCGTAGGAGTGCTCGGCGGACTGGAAGCCATCCGCGCTCTCAAAGAAAGCGGCTTCCGCCCGAAACGTTCGATCGAGCTGATCCACTTCACTTCCGAAGAGCCCACGCGCTTCGGCATCGGTTGCCTCGGCAGTCGCCTGATGAGCGGAGCATTAGACCCGGCCTGCGATACGACTTTCCGCGACAACGAAGGCCGCACCCTTCGCGAAGTCCGCACTTCCGCCGGCTTCACCGGCGATCTCTCCTCCACGCGTTTACCCGTCGGCCACTATGCCGGTTTCGTGGAACTGCACATCGAACAAGGCCCGCTTCTGGAAAAGCGCGGCGTCCCCATCGGCATCGTGACCGCAATCGCGGCTCCCGCCAGCCTCCGCATCTTGGTTGAAGGCGAAGGCGGCCACGCCGGTGCCGTGCTGATGCCCACCCGTCACGACGCCTTCCTCGCCGCCGCCGAAATCGCTCTCGCGCTCGAAGCTGCCGCGCGCTCCACCGGTGCCATCGACAGCGTGGCCACCACCGGCGTCTGCGAAGTCTTCCCCGGTCTGGTCAACAGCGTCCCCAGTCGGGCGAAACTCGAAGCCGATATCCGCGACATCGACGGCTCCCGCCGCGACGGCATGATTGCCTCCCTCGAAACCGCCTGCGCCGAAGTAGCCGCGCGCCGCGGCGTCCGCGTCACTATCGAAGTCGTCAATCGCGACGCCCCGGCCACCTGCGACCCTGCCATCGTCGAAACCGCCGCCGAAGTTTGCCGCGCCAACGACATCCCCTGCGACCTCATGGTCAGCCGCGCCTATCACGATTCGCTTTTCATGGCCCGCATCTGCCCCACGTCGATGATTTTCATCCCCTGCCGCAACGGCGTCAGTCACCGTCCGGACGAATACTCGTCGCCCGATGCCATCGCCACCGGCACCCGCGTCCTCGCGGAGACACTCGCTCGTTTGGCATCGTAATTGCACTGTTCCTGGCGAGGTCTGGGAATCGTCATGAAAGTTCGTGAGTTGGTCCCGTTGCTCGCCGTGCTTGTTGGTGTCGCCGCCACCGCAAGGGCGCAAACCATCACCTTGCCTATCGATGGTGCGAAGTTATTCAGTCAGTATTGTTCCTCCTGTCATGGCACGAAGGCGACGGGCGACGGCCCCACGTCATACGCAATGAAGAAGAAGGTGCCGGACTTGACACTGATCGCGAAGCGCAACGGTGGCGTCTTCCCGCTCGATAAGGTGCAGGCCGAAATCTCCGGCGAAAAGGCCACTGGGCTGTCGCACGGCACTAGGGAGATGCCTCTCTGGGGTCCGATTTTCTCGCTCGACCTCTCGGATCGCGACTACTCGAAGCTTCGCCTCTACAACGTGGCGAAGTACCTGGAAGTCATTCAGAAAAAGTAAGTTACTCAGGCCAGAGCGATGTTGGGTTGCGCCGTCTCGCTCAATGGCGCAAACTCACCGCGTTCAAACTTTGCCCACGCCGCCGCCGCAATCATGACGGCGTTGTCGGTGGAAAGCGCCGGGGTAGGGAAGTAAACGGGCAACCCGGCCCACTGACTGCCCGCCGCCGCGCGCAGCCCTGCATTGCAAGCTACGCCCCCGGTAATGATCAGCGAATGCACGTCTTCTAACTGGCTGGCCGCCGCAGCGGCGTGGCCGAGTAGCGCGTCGATCACGTTGTGCTGAAAACTCGCCAGCAGATCCAGCGTAGCCTGAGGCGTGACTTCCAGCCATTGCTCCAGGGTCGGCTGCGCGGTGACGCGCAGGAGCCTCTTCCGCCCCTCGATCTCCGCCACCATATCGCGGCTCTCGCTCCACCGCAATACAGCCGTCTTCATCCCGCTGAAGCTGAAATCCAGCGTATTGCCCTTCATTCGCGGACTGGTAAACGGAACCGCATGTGGATTGCCATGCGGCGCGAGCCGATCGATCACAGGCCCACCCGGATACCCGAAGCCGAGTAACTTAGCGACCTTGTCGAACGCCTCCCCGGCGGCATCATCGCGCGTCTTGCCCAGCAGTCGGTATCCGGATTCGCGGACTTCATACAGATGGGTGTGGCCGCCGCTTGCCACCAGCGCCAGCGCCGGCAGTTCCACCGGCGTACCGTGCTGCCGCGCTTCCAGCATGACGGCCTGAATATGCCCTTCAATGTGGTGCACCGCGATCAGCGGAATCCCTGCGGCGAACGAGATCGCCTTCCCGTAAGTCAGCCCCACCAGCAGCGCGCCCGCCAGACCTGGGCCGGACGTAGCAGCCACCGCGCTCAAATCCGACCACCCGATTCCCGCCCGCTGCATCGCCTCGCGCACCACAGGCACCACGGCCCGCAGATGCTCGCGCGACGCCAGTTCCGGTACCACGCCGCCGTATTTGGCATGCAGTTCCAGTTGACTGGCCACCACGTTTGAAAGCACGCGCGAACCGGCTTCGAGCACGGCCGCCGCCGTCTCGTCGCAGGAACTTTCGATTGCCAGAATGCGAACCATGTACCAATGTAGCGGGGCGGTTCCGTTCACGCCCGTTTGCCACGCGGGGTTGGCCACCCCCTCCCACCGCCTCCGATCTATGATGGTAAGGACGAAACGGCCTGGGAGAAATATGGTGAAACTGCGCACGGCTCTTCTACTCACGATCTCGACAATTCCGGCGGTCCCGGCCCTTTGGGGGGCTGACGCTGTCTTTGAGGCCATGCAGGCGGAACTGAAGCGGTCGATGACGCTGTCGCTGAAGCAACTGGAAAAGCCCTACTTCGTCAGCTACGGCATTGATGATGGCAAAACCTGGACCGCTTCGGCCGCATTGGGCGGGCTGACCTACGCGAATATCGGAACTTACCGTCGCCCGGCAGTGCAGGTGCGCGTGGGCGATTACCAGTTCGATAACACCAATGGCGGTGGCGGGCGCGGCGGCGCTTCCTATGCGCTGAGCGGATTTCCCCTGGACGACGACCCACTGGTAATCCGTCAGTATCTGTGGTTGGAAACGGATTCGGCATATAAAGGTGCGGTGCAGTCGATTGCACAGAAGCGGGCGTCGCAGAGCAGTATGAATGTGACGAATCAACTGGCGGATTTCGCGAAGGCTCAGCCGTTCAGGCTGACGCGGGAACGTGCGCCCATCGTATTCGACGATAAGACCTGGAATGAGCGGACCAAACGCGTTTCGGCGGTGTTCAGCCAGTTCCCGAATGTGCGGGATTCGATAGTGGGTTATACCGCAGTGGACGGGATTCATCGGTACGTGAACAGCGAGGGCACGGAGATACGCGAGGCTCAGGCGGAGGGGTCGGTCACGATTCGCGCGGCAGTGCAGGCGGCGGATGGCATGATGCTGCGGGATTTTGCAGTCTTCTACAAGCAGGATATTACGAAGCTGCCATCGGAAGACGAACTGACGAAGGCTGCGCGGGGCGTGGCGGACCAACTGACGAAGATGGCGGCGGCTCCGATGGGTGATGCATACTCGGGTCCGATTCTGTTTGAGGGCGTGGCGTCGTCTCAACTGATGGCGGAGATTCTGGGGCGGAATCTGCATATGACGCGTCCGGTGACGGGTCGTGGTGGTCGCGGCGGGGCTCCGGGGCGTGGCGGTGCGGGCGGGCGCGGCGGTTCCACCGAGTTGGAAGGCCGGCGCGGGGTACGGATCATGCCGGATATGTTCAATGTGATTGACGATCCGACGCTGCCGCTGTTCGGGCACACGGAGGCGGATGACGAAGGTGTGCCATCCAAACCGGTTTCGCTGGTGGAGAAGGGCGTATTGAAGGATTTTTTGCGGACGCGGCTGCCGATGAACGGATTTTCGGAATCGAACGGCCGAGCACTGGCGGGAAATTCACCGGCGCCGACGAATCTGATTATCACGACGACCGAGAAGAGTCCGCTGGCGGATATGCGGAAGAACATGATCGATCTCTGCAGGCAGCGCGGGCTGGCGTACGGCGTGATTGTACGGAAGCTCGATTTTCCGTCGACCGGCGGTGGTGGAACGGTGGCTGCGCCGCTGTACATCTATCGTTTATACACGGACGGGCATGAGCAGATGATTCGCGGGGTTCGGTTGCGGAGCGTCAATGCCCGGTCGATGAAGGATATTCTGCTGGCCGGCGACGACGCGGCGACGCTGGATTATCTGGAAGGTGGCAGCGCGGAGGTGACTGTGGTGGCACCGTCCGTGCTGATTGACGATCTGGAATTAGAGAAGGTGACTGATACGCTGCCGAAGCTGCCAGTGGCGGCCTCGCCACTGGCAGCGGCCCGGTAGACCTTTTTGCCAGGTTACTGGGCTTTCGGCCTGGAGCAGGTTGAGATGCCGAAGGGCATGTAGGCGGGGCAATTGCCCACGAGGCCGGTGATCAGCGGGATCAGGCCCAGATAGCCCCAGGCTGTTTGCGGACCTACGAAGACCAAACTCAACACGCCAAGCCCGACGAGAATGCGAATCGCGCGATCCGCGGTGCCTTCGTTCTGTTTCAACATTGCTTTTCTCCTTTTTTAACCCTGAACTCCGAGCTTGCGGAGGATCGTCATCATCAGACACCAGTTCGTGAAGGCCGATTGAAACAGATTGAGGCCCACGAAGGCGGTGAACAGATACCAATAGGGATTGACCCAGTAGCCGAGGGCGAGGCTCATGAGCACAAACCCTCCGGCAATCATGCGCAACATTCGTTCTACGTTCATACGGACTGACTCCTTCGCTTATTGAGAATATAAAACAAAACGGGGACCGTCATGCGGGAGAGCAGCAGCGAGGCTATTTCTCCGGCCATAAGAGCGATGGCGAGGCCCTGAAAAATGGGGTCAAACAGGATGACTGAGGATCCAGCGACGACTGCGGCGGCGGTCAGCATCATGGGGCGGAAACGGACGGCTCCGGCGTCGATGACTGCCTCGTCAAGAGGCATGCCCTCGGCGAGACGGAGTTCGATGAAGTCGACCAGAATGATGGAATTCCTGACCACGATACCCGCGCCTGCGATGAAGCCGATCATGGTGGTTGCGGTAAAGAAAGCGTGCATCAGGCCGTGGGCGGGCAGGATGCCGACCAGCGAGAAGGGAATCGCCGCCATGATGATCAGCGGCGTCAGGAACGACTGGAACCAGCCGACAACCAGGCCGTAGATGAGGATCAGCACGGCCGCGAAGGCGATGCCGAGGTCGCGGAATACTTCGTAGGTGATGTGCCACTCGCCATCCCACTTCATGGAGTAACGGGATGCGTCTGACGGGAGCGCCGCCATGTGTTGTTCGATCTGGTAGCCTTCCGGGATTTTGATCTTGTCGATCTCCGGGCCGAGTTGGAGGACGGCGTAGACGGGGCTTTCGATCTCGCCGGCGATATCGGCAGTGACGTAGGTGACCGGCATCAGGTTTTTGTGATATATGCTCTTGTCCTGAATCTGTTTGGTCACATGTACAAGTTCTGAAAGCGTGATGAGTTGTCCGCTTCTGGCGGCGATCTTCAGGGCCTGGAGGCGGTCGAGATCGGAACGGGTAGCGCGGTCCAGGCGCACAGTCAGCGGGATGTCTTCCTTCTCAGAATCCTGATGCAGGAGGCCCGCGGGGTAACCTGCGGAGGCGATTTGCAGTTCGCGGGCGATGTCGCTTTCGGAGACACCGTTGAGCGCGGCCTTTTCGTGATCGATAGAGAGGTTGTATTTGGGCTGGTCATCTTCCACGTACCAATCGACATCGACGACGCCCTTCGTTTGGCGAAAGAGATCCCGGATCTGGCGGGCCAGTGCGATGCGGCCATCCTGTGTGGGGCCGTAGATTTCGGCGACCAGAGTTTCGAGAACCGGTGGACCAGGCGGTACTTCGGCAACTTTGATGCGGGCACCGAAGCGGTCAGCGATGGGCAGGATGCGGTTGCGGACCTGTTTGGCGATCTCATGGCTTTGCAGATCACGCGCGGATTTAGCCAGCAGGTTGACCTGGATATCGGCCTGGTGGGGGCCGCCGCGGAGATAGTAATGCCGGACGAGACCGTTAAAGTTGTAGGGTGATGCGGCACCGGCGTAAGTCTCGACATTCACGACTTCGCGCTGCTTCTGGGTTTCTTCGGCGAGCAACTGCGTGACACGGGCGGTCTCTTCCAGCGTGGTGCCATCGGGCATGTCGATAATGATCTGGAATTCGCTCTTGTTGTCGAACGGGAGCATCTTCACCTTGACGAAACCGATGTAGAACAGCGACACGGAGCCGAGCAGCAGGAGGACCACGCCGCCAAGAAAGCCCAGTCGCGCGAGCGGGCGATGGAGCAGGGCACCCATGAAGACGCGGTAGGCGCGGGTGACGATATCTTCACGTTCGTCCTTGTGGTGCGTGCCTGGCTTGAGGATGCGCACGGCTGCCCATGGGGTGACGATGAACGCGACGAGGAGAGAGAAGATCATGGCGGCACCGGCGCCGACGGGGATGGGTCGCATATACGGGCCCATCAGGCCGCCGACGAAGGCCATCGGCAGGATGGCGGCGACAACCGCGAGAGTCGCGAGTATGGTGGGATTGCCGACTTCATCCACGGCTTCGATGGCGACTTCGAACGGCGGTCTGCCGACGTTCGATTCCATGCGCCAGTGCCGGACGATGTTTTCGACGACCACAATGGCGTCGTCCACCAGGATGCCGATGGAGAAGATCAGCGCGAAGAGCGTGATTCGGTTCAGCGTGTAGCCGTAGAGGTAGAAGATGGTCAGGGTCAGGGCCAGCGTGACTGGTATGGCGATGAAGACGATCAGGGATTCGCGAAGCCCGAGCACAAGGGCCACAAGAACACTGACGGAGATCACGGCGATCAGCATGTGCCACAGAAGTTCGTTGGATTTCTCCTGCGCGGTGTCGCCATAGTTGCGCGTGATGGTCATCTCGATGCCAGGCGGGATCACGGTGCCGTGCAGGGGCTGGAGACGGCTGAGAACATCATTACCCACGGTTACGGCGTTGGTGCCTTTGCGTTTCGCGATGGAGATGGTCACGGCAGGATAGAAGCCGTGGCCATCCGAGAAGCGCACGTATTGGGCGGGCTCTTCGCCGCCGTCGTTCACGGTGGCGACGTTGCGCACGAAGATTGCTTTGCCGTTCGAGACGCCTGCCACGACGTTGTCGACGTCTTCGGCGGTGCGGAGAAAGTCACCGGTTTCGAGGAGGAACTGGTGGTTACCGTCGGCGAACTCGCCGGATGGGGTCTTGTGATTCGACGCACCCAGGGCGTTGACCACCTGGAGTGGAGAGAGGCTGTAGGCGCTGAGGCGGGCGGGATCGAGCGTGATGCGGATGGCGCGGCGCTGGCCGCCGATCAGAGAGACGGCGGAAACGTCGGGTGTTTGTTTAACGGTATCGCTCGCCTGCGCGGCGACGCGGCGGAGTTCCGTGTCTCCGTAGGTCTTGCTCCAGAAGGTCAGCGCCAGCACGGGGACGTCGTCAATGGAACGCGGTTTCACCAGGGGTGGGGAAGCGCCGGGTGGGATGAGGTCGAGATTGGCGTTGAGTTTCTGGTTGAGGCGGACGATGGCCTTCTCCTCGTCTTGCCCCACGAGGAAACGGACGATGGCGGTAGATGAACCCGGACTGGATGTCGAGTAGATGTACTCGACGCCGGGGATTTCCCATAACAATTTCTCCATCGGCTTGGTGACGCGCTCTTCCACTTCGCGGGCCGACGCCCCGGGCATCTGGACGAAGACGTCGACCATGGGGACGATGATTTGAGGTTCTTCCTCGCGCGGCAGCTTCCAGACCGAGAAGAGGCCGAGCAGAAGCGAGCCTGCGATGACGAGAGGCGTCAGCTTGGAACCGATCCAAATGCCGGCGAACTTTCCTGCAATGCCCAGGCGGGGGGCTGGAGTCACTGGCGAGCCTCCACGAGGGAGCCGTCATTGAGAGCCTGTGGGATGGGTGTGACGGTCTTCTCCCCGACGGCGAGGCCGGAGAGAACTTCGACGCGGTCGCCGTGCTTATCGCCGACGGTGATCAACCGGCTATGAGCGGCACCACTCTCCACCACGAAAACGGAAAGCACCTGGCCGCGTTCCCGAATGGCGGCGGCGGGTACGGCCAGGACTTCGCGGCTGCCCAGTTGGAATGTCGCACGACCGAAGAGTCCGGTTCGGAGAGAGGGCAGGGCGGGGAGGTCGATTCTCACGATGGCGGCGCGGGAGGCGGTATCGATCGCCGGCAGGATCTCGGTCACGTGGGCGTCGAGTGGGTGGTCCAGGCCATCGAGGGTGACGGTGACTGCCTGACCTGCGTGGACGGAGGTAAGGCGGGATTCGTCGACGGAGGCTTCGAGACGGAATGCGCCTTCGCGTTCGATGGTGAACAGGGGCGCGCCCGGAGTGGCCAGTTGACCAGGTTCGACCGAACGGGTGACAATGACGCCGGTGAAAGGAGCAAGAACCTCGGCATAGGTGCGGCTGACTTCAGCGGAGCGAACGTCCTGCTCTACCGTCGCGAGACGCGCGTCCAGTTGGGTGCGGCGGGCCTTTGCCATGTCGCAGGCCGCCTGCGCTGCTTTGAGCCGGGCGCTCGCTTCATCGAGTTCCTGGTTCGAGATGGAGGTTTTGCGGAAGAGCTCCTGCATGCGGTTGAACGTGGTCTGGGCCAGATCGAGACTGGCTTTGGCTGCAACGATGGCAGTATCGGCCTCCGGCATCCCGGCGCGGACTTCGGCACGGGCGGCTTCGGCGCGTTTGGACGCCACGTCGAGATCGCGGGCGTCGAGCGTGATGAGGGACTGGCCTTCCCGGACGCGGTCGCCCACCTGAGCTTTCACTTCACGGACATAGCCTGACATGCGGGCAGAGATGGTGCCGGAAGTACGGGCGCGAACGGTGCCAGTAGCTTCGTAGAGCACGGGCAGTGTCTCATTCGCGGCGGCGACGGTCGTAACGGCAATTGGCGCCGAAGGTGTTGCGGGTCTTGCGGTCTGCGGGGTTTCGCCGCAACCGGTGAGCCAGGCGACAGGTATCAGTAACAGGTACGGCGTTCTCATTTCGTCCCTTCGTTCAAAACTTCGGAATCGGCTGACAGCGTACCTGCTGCCAGTTCCAGCATGGTGGCTGCAAGGCGCTGATCGTGAACGGCCGCCAGCGCGCGAGTGCGAGCGTCGAGCACCGCGGTTTCGGTACGGAGCAAATCGGTCACGTTATTGAGGCCGGATTCATACCGGTTGCGCGTGATGCGGAGGCTTTCTTCCGCTTCGGCGACCGCAGCGCCAGCAACGTCAATGCGTTGTTGCGCGGCGCGAAGATCAGCCCAGGCGCGACGGACCTGGAGGCGAACGGCGGAATCGGCCCGCTGTTGTTCGGCCTGGCTTTTGTGGAGCGCGGCAGCGCTTTCATCGATGCGGGCTTTGTCCGCGTTGCCGTTGAAAAGATTCCATCGCAGGCCGATGGAGACCAGCCAGTTATCGCCGGTGCGGGAGTAGAAGCGTTGGCTATCAGATTCGAAAGCGGCGTGGAGATTCACCTGGGGGAGGAAAGCGGCGCGGACGCTGGCTTGCTGGTTTTCTGCCATCGAAATGGCGAGCTTCGCTTCGCGGACTTCGGGCCTCTCGGCAAGGGCGCTCTGCTCTGAGGCTGCGAGCAGGCCACTGGGAAGATTCATGGCGGAAAGCGTGGTGGTCAGGGTGTGCGGGGTGTCCAGTGGCAGACCGAGCGCATCGTTGAGGACGGCGCGGGCTACGTCGAGATCGGCCTGGCGGCGGATCTGCTGTTCGTGTACGGCGGCCAGATGGACCCGAATGGAGAGCACATCGGCGTCGGTAGACATGCCGGCGGTGCGAACGGCTTCCGCGCGGTCGAGATCGGCCTGCGCCGAGCGAAGCGCCTGTTCCGTGGACTTCAGTTGTTCTGCGCTGAGCAGCGCATCGTAATAAGACCGGGTCACGCCGGCGATCACGTCCATACGGCTCCGCCGGCCATCTTCGCCGGTTAGCTGGCTGAGAAGGGTGGCGGAACGGATGGCGCGCCGGGTCTGTCCGGCGTCATAGAGCGGTTGGTCGGCGGTGATCTGCGACTGGAAGTTGTTGAGGAAGTCGGGGCGATTGAGAGAGTCGATCTGGAAGTTCTGTGCGCCGAACTGGTGCTGCGTCAGGAGCGAGGAAAAGACGAAGACCGGGTTATCGCTGCGCGTTACGGTCCCGGTGAACTCGACCTTGGGGAGTTTGCCGGCGCGGGCTTCGACTATACGGCTCTCGGCGGCCGTTTGGGCGGCACCTGAGGCTTCGATGGATTTGTTGCCGGTCAGCGCCAGACGAACAGCGGCCTGGAGCGACAGAGTGTCCTGCGCCTGGACCGATATGGCCGCGCAGGCCAGGATAAGTAGAATTTCTCTCATTGCTTGCAACTCCTGAGATGCAATTGCGCCGCTGGGGTGACAAGCGAGCGGCGATTATTTCTCCATTTTGTTTGTCACCTTTTGCAGGCGATTGAATCGAGATTAGCAGGAAGGCAAAGCTATGGAAGTGACGGCAAGTTATCTGGGCGGTACGAAGTTCGAAGCGGAAGCCCGGGGGCATCGCTTGATTTGCGATCAACCGGCCACCAACGGCGGGTGGGATGAAGGCATGTCGCCGCCGGAATTGCTGCTGGCATCGCTTGCGACCTGCGCGGGGTACTATGCTGCACAATACCTTGCGGCGCGGCATCTGCCGACCGGCGATCTTCGTGTGAAGGTGACGGCGGAGAAGGCGACACAGCCAGCTCGGCTGGGGTCGTTTGAAATAGACGTCACGACGCCGGAACTGGACGAACGTCACCAGGCGGGGCTTTATCGCGCGGTGAAGCAGTGTCTGATCCACAATACGCTGCTGACGGCACCGATGATCGGGATTCACCTGCACGCGCCGGAGCTGGCGCATGCCTGAGTTTGAGACGGTGCCGTTTACAATCGGAACCGGTACCGAACTCTGCAACGAGAAGAAGAAATCGAGCTGGCTCGAAGATTGATGGCGGGGGACGCGGGTGCGTTCGACCGGTTTGTGGCGCATTTTCGTGCGAAGGTTTTTCAATACAGCTGGCTGATGTGCGGCCAGCGGGAAGACGCGGAGGAAGTGGCGCAGGATACGTTGCTGAAGGCCTTTGAGAGCTTCGATCAACTGCGGGAACCGGAGCGCGTGCGGCCCTGGATCTTCCGGATCGCGCGGAATGCGTGCCTGATGAAGCGGCGGAAGAGCGTTTTTGCACCGTCAAGGGAGCTGTCGCTGGATGAGTTTTTGCCGGCGATGGAGCGCGAGGGCGGTCAGGTGAAGCTTCAGATCGCGGACTGGTCCGGGCTGCCGGATCAGGAGATGCTGCGGTCGGAACTGAAAGGTGTTCTCGACAAGGCGATTGGCGAGTTGCCGGAAACGTATAAGTCGGTGATGCTGATGCGGGATGTGGAAGAGCTATCGACGCAGGAAACAGCGCACGTGCTGGAACTCAGCGAGGACGTGGTGAAGACGCGTTTGCACCGGGCCCGATTGGCGGTGCGGCAGAAGCTGGATTCGTATTTACAGTCGGCAGGAGGTGTGCGTGTTGGAACCGCATGAGCGTAGTGAGAAATGCAAAGAGATGTTTTCGCTGCTCAGCGAATATCTCAACATGGAGCTTCCGGCGGACGCGTGCCGGGAGATGGAGGCGCACATCTCGGGCTGCGCGCCCTGTGTGGAGTTTACTGAGAGTCTGAAGAAGACAGTGGAGTTGTGCCGGGAGTACGAGCCTGAGGAATTGCCAGCGCCGCTGGGGGATGCCGCTCGCGAAGAACTGCTGGGGGCTTACCGGAAGATGATGGCGACGCGTACGGACTGAATTAGTGGAGTCCTGCCTGGCTGAGCAATTCCAGAAATTGCCGCTGCGTCCGGCCATCGTTCGCTTGTGCGACCAGCTTGCCCTGGCGATCAAAAATCAGGCTCCGGGGAATCCCCTGCACATGAAAGCGGTCACTGATTTTGTGATCGGGATCCAGCAGGACAGGGTAGGTCATGTTGTGCTCCGCCACGTAGTTGGCCACTTTCATAGCATCGTCATTTGCGATTGCAAGAATTACGAGTCCTTGTTTCTCGAATTTCTGATTCAGGGTCTTAAGAGCGGGGATTTCTTCGACGCAGGGCGGGCACCATGTGGCCCAGAAGTTGAGCAGGACCACTTTTCCCCGGAGCTGTTTCAGGGTCCAGCTCTTGCCTTTGAGATCCGTGGCGGTGAAATCCGCGCGCTGGATGTCGCGCTCTTCGGCGACAAGGGTGGCGATGGCGGTTGCCATGCGCGGATTGTCTACGGTGGCGTTCATGTGTTCATAGCGGATCAGCCTGGCCAGGTCCAGATACGAGTTATCGTTGGATTGGTTCGGCGACTCGCGGAGCGCTTCCGCGTAGGTAGTTGTGACTTCCTGCAAGGCCTCGCGGCCGCAATCGCCTTCGGTGGCGAGGTTGGCGAGCTGGATGATGGGTCCGACTTTCCTGTCGACAGGCAAACTCCGAATATCAAGAGCGATCTGGGTGATCAAACCTCTGCGTCTGGTCGCGATTTCCGGTTGCTCCGTGTTGCCGCGCATTTTGGTGAGATCCTGCATCTCCGCGCTGATGCGATCCGCAATGGAGGTTGCCGGTTGCTGCGCGTGCAGGGCAGTGAGCAACGCCAGTATGGCGATGGTGCCGACGGATCTCAGGAACATGCCGCCACGTTAGCACATTTCGAGGGGGCGGGTTTCAGTGAATCTCCGCTACCAGTCGGGCCAGAAGAGCTACGCGGTCGGCTAGTCGATCCACCAGGACGCTTTCATGCGCGGCGTGGGCGCCTTCGCCTACTGCTCCGATGCCATCGAGGGTGGGGATTCCCAGTGCTGCTGTGAAGTTACCGTCGGAACCGCCGCCTGTGGCGGATTCTTCCAGCGTGACGCCCAGATTCGCAGCGCAGGTCTTCGCCAGGGTGAAGAGTTCCGCAATTCCCTTGCTGCGCTCCATCGGCGGTCGATTCAGGCCACCGGTGACTTCGAGAGTGCAACGTTTATCGATGGGACGCAGGCTTTGGAATCTCTTCGCGAGGGCTGCGGCGTCGCGGGCGCGGGGAACTCGGATATCGACGGTAGTCTCGGCCTGTGCAGCGATCACGTTGGAACGCGTGCCTCCGGAGATGACGCCAGGATTCACCGTGATGCCGTGCGGCAGGTCAGTGAAGCCGGCGATCTTCTCCGCAATCTGACGCGAGAGTTCCACAATGGCGCTGGCCCCGTTCTGGAAATCAACGCCGGAGTGCGCTGCGACCCCGCGCACCGTGACACGGTAACTGCCGATGCCCTTACGCGCGGTCTTGGCGTGGCCCGCCAGTCCGGTGCCTGGTTCCAGCACCAGCACGGCGCGGCTTTTCGAAGCGAGTAATTCCGTATCGGCGCGCGAATGCAGGCTGCCGGTTTCCTCGTCCGGATTCACCAGCATGCAGACCGGTCTTGCCACTGGTATATCCAGCTCCCGCAATGCCCGCATGGCGAACGCGAACATCGCCAGACCGGATTTCATATCGAGCACTCCGGGTCCCCAGAGGCGTCCATCGCGCTTGCGGAAGGGCATGGTGCGCAGCGTACCCATCGGCCAGACGGTGTCGGAATGGCCCAGCGCAAGAATGCCGCCGTCCGCATTGTTTTTGCCGGTGCCCGGCAGTCGGAACTGGCAGACATAGGTCTTACCCGCGCCCTGCGTCGGCAGCAGTTTGCCGTCGGCGATGTCGGAAAACGAATCAGCCAGGAGTTCGGCGCAGCGCGTGACGTCGCCGTGGGAATCGGTAGGCGACTCGCACTCCACCAGTTCGCGAATGCATTTGATCAGCGCGGGTTGATTCTTTCGCGCCCATTTCAGCAGAGGATCCATCTACTTCAGATTGTCGCTGAAGAACTTCGTTGCTTCGTTGAGAAGTTGGCGCGCGGCAGCTCCCGTGACGCTGTGCGTGCGGCCGGGATAGACCACCATGAAGAATTGCTTGCCCGCCTCTTCCATCGCGGCGGCCATCTGCACGGTGTTCTGAAAATGGACATTGTCATCCTCAATGTTGTGCACCATGAGCAGGCGCGTGTCTCCCATTTGCGCTGCGGCTTCGGCGGGCGAACTCGCCTTGTACGCGGCGGCGTTCTCTTCGGGCAGGCCCATATAGCGCTCAGTGTAGATGGAATCGTAATTGCGCCAGTTGGTCACGGGGCCGCCGGCGATGGCGGCACGCAGCAGGCCGGGCGCGTGCGTGGCGGTGTAGAGCGTCATGAAACCGCCGTAGCTCCAGCCGTACATGCCGATGCGTTGCGGGTCGGCGAGACCTTGCGCGACGAGGTAGTCGATGCCTTCGCGCTGGTCGGCCAGTTCGCGCGCACCCAGGTTGCGATAGATGACGGATTCGAAAGCGTGGCCGCGGCCTTTGGATCCGCGATTATCCAACTGCCAGACGAGGAAGCCCTGTTGTGCGAGCGCCTGCGGGAAATCGACGCCAGCCCAGGTGTCAGTTACTTCCTGTACGTCAGGGCCGCCATAGATCATGACGACGGCGGGGTAACGTTGACCGGTGACGTAGCCAGCGGGGCGGATCAGATGCGCGTAGAGAGTGATGCCGTCCCTGGTTTTGACATTGACGGTTTCGACGGGCTGGAGATCGTAGTTATCGATGGCGGTGCGGTTGGGTTCGCGGAAGGCGGCGACTTCGCGGCCATCGCCGGTGTGCAGAGTGGAGCGCGGGGGTTGGGCTGCGGTGCTGTAGTCGTCGAGATAGAACGCGAGTGTCGGTGCAACGGAAACGGCGTGAGTGCCGGGCTGATCGGAGAGTTGCTGTTTGTTGGTGCCGTCGAAGTTCACGGAGTAGAGCTGCCGCTCGATGGGGCTGGCTTCCGTGGAGGTGAAAAACACGCGTTCATGCTTTTCGTCGACGGCTGCGATGTGGTCCACTTCCCAATCGCCGTGCGTGAGTGGGCTGGTTTGCTTGCCGTCAATGCCGCAGAGATAGATGTGGCGAAAGCCGGAGCGTTCGCTGGTCCAAAGAAAGCGGTCACCGGTTCCAAGGAAGATCGGCTCACCCACGACGTTGATCCAGTGCTTGTCTTCTTCATGCAGCACGGCTTTTGCGGTGCCAGTGCGGATATCGGCCAGCAGGAGGTCGAGCTTGTTCTGTGTGCGGTTGAGGCTCTCGGCCAGAATTTCGTGGCTGTTGGGCGACCAGACGACGCGCGCCAGCAGCTGGTCGGCGGGCGCGCCGAGGTCCATCCACTTAGTGGTGCCGCCGGTCACCGGCACCACGCCGAGTCGCACGGCCGCGTTCGGATCGCCGGCTTTCGGGTAGCGCTCGGGTTCCACGACTCCGTGCGTATCAAGCAGCGAAACCTGAGGGAAGACCGGTTCCCGCGAAACGTTGAACTGGAGATAGGCGACGGCGCGGCTGTCGGGCGACCACCAGTGTGCGGTGTTGAGGAAGAGTTCTTCGGGGTAGACCCAGTCAGGCTCGCCGTTGAGTAGAGTGTCGGTACCGTCCGCAGTGAGTCGGGTGGTCTTCTTTGTGGCGATTTCGAGGGCGTAGAGATCGTGGCCGCGGCGGAAGGAGACGAAGCGGTTATCGGGCGAGAGTTTGGGGTCGCGTTCGGTTTCTGGAGTGTGGAGCAGGGTTTCGAAGTTCTTCCTGTTCGTGTCGACAATGAAGAGGTCGCCGGCGGCGAGGACGAGGATGCGGCGGTTATCGGCGAACCATTGGAGGGATTGTTCAGCGACGCGGCGATTGGTCCAGTCGGCAGGTTCTGGAGTGCTTGGTTTTGCAGCGGAGGCTTCGAGTTTGTTGAGGGAGAGGACGGTTTGCTGATGGCCGGTGGCGGCGTCGACGAGAAAGAGGACGCCGCCTTCCGCAAAGGCGAAACGGTCACCGGCGGGGCACCACTGGATGGATTCGGAGAGGCCGGATGGCGGGGGGAAGACGTCGTTGGCGGTAACGGGGTGTTTCTGGGCCAGGGCAGGGAGGGAGACCGTCAGCAGTGCAAGTGCGAATACGGCAATGGGGTGGGGACGATGCATTTGAAAGTTGCTGGCGACGCCCATCATTGTAGCGATTAGTATCGCTTTAGCGCTCCGGGTTATCGTCCCGGACGCGCCATCCGGTATTGTTTCAGGATCGCGCCATACTCGGCATCCTTCGTCGTCGAACCATTCATGAGCATTTCGCTCAACACCCGGCGCGCCATGCGGCGTTCCGGCGTGTCCGTCGGCCCCGCTGCCGTTTCCGACAGCGTCTTTGCCCGCTGACTGAGTTGCTTCAGTGCGTCGGCGTGCTGGTTGCTGTTCGCGAGGCTTGCAACAGCCACCTGGATCGCCTGGCGGGTCTGGCGCTCTTCGTCATCCCGCTTCAGATCCGTCCTGATCGCGTCGCGCACGCGTTTGTCCTTACCCATGACGGTCGCTTTCGCCGTGAACTGCGACACATCCTTCAGCCCTGCAAAATCTTCCGCGATCGCTTTCGTCGCGAGCCAGCTATCCTGATCCACCTGATCGGTCGCCACCCTGGCGACGCGCGTCGCGTAGATTGCATCCGCCTCCGCCTGATCGCGCGGCTTGCGTCCCGACTTCATTGCCTGGAGTTCCATCCATTCGACCGCGTCCATGGCTAACTCCGGCGAGAGCCAAATGTGGCCACCCTCGAACACCGCCAGAAGGTGGGGCGTGGTCAGGTCGCGATCGATTTCGCGCATCTCCGAATAATTGAAATCTTCCGTGCCCGCCGTTTCGAAAACCGCAAAAGGAAGTTCCTTTCGCCGCTTACCGTCTGCGTAACCTGCGCTCGATGCCATGACTCCCGCCATATCCGGTACCGACAGGCCGAGGGCCAGTGCTGCACGCGACCCGCCGGACATGCCTGCGGCGTAAGTGCGTCTGGGGTCAATGCGGAAACGCGATGCGACGTCCTTCGTCATCGCTGAGACCGCCGCCTCAATGACGGTCCACGGTCCATTGCGCGAGTTATTGGACCAGGCCACGATGTAGCCGTATTTCTCGGCAGCGGCCTGATAGCGGTCAATGGGGTTGAGACCCCGTCCGGCGGGGTCGAACGCGTAAATCACTGGCCACGCGCGATTAGGCGCGTAGCCGGACGGGAGATAGAGCGCATAGCTCTGTATGGCATCGTCGAGGCACACGACTTTGGCGATGCTCTGGCCGCTCGGGAGGTCCGATGACGCGAAGGTTCTTTGGGCGCGTGCAGGAGTTGCCGTGCCGAGTATGGCCCACGCTGCCAGTGCCGTCATTGTTCGGGTCACCTTCGCAGGGTACAACAGGTTGCAGCCTGAATGTGATTCGGCAGGCAGCTATTCGGTGGTGTCTCTTCCCATGAGAAATCCTAAACACGCGGTGTTGGTCGGTCTTCTATTGCGATGATGACTACGAGCGGCAGGCTGGCGGCGATTCGGGCCGTGGACGTGGTTCAGTTGCCGGGCATCGGCGTGTGTTTCGGCACTGCGCTTGTGGCTGCGGTGACGATGCTTCGCAGGGCTTCGTAACGGTAGTTACCGCGATGTTGCGGGAACGGCATGAAATGTCACTACAATTGTTCGGCGGGAATTCGCGGGCAAGGTGATTAAGCGTTGGCCATTATGAACTGGCCGAGCGGTTCGTTAGTGATTACGGTCTCAACAACGGTTTGCGCGCGCTCGATTCGCTTCATCTGGCAATTGCGCCGGACCTCCGACTGCGCGGCCACATCGATTCAATCATCGCGTCGGGCAACGCACTGTGTCGAGTCGCTCTGATGGAGCGGCTGGCCGCCATCAATCCGGAATTGTCAGCGAACTGACCTCACGCCGCGTATGGCACAATCACCGCTGATTGCGGCTCGGCGCCCGCGTTAAACACCGCAAAAATCGGTTTCGGGGCTTCCGCAATCAACGCGTCGCCGTGGCGATGCAGCACGCTTGGAATGTGAATCACCGTGACCGCGCCGGTATCTCCATCCACCACGAACGCGTATTCTTCATCCGTCGGGCTGGCTCCGGGTAACGCCGCGATCAGGATTTCTCGCGGCTTACCGCCAGTCCGAATCGACGCGATGATGCGGCGCGTGTCGATATCCATTATCGCGACATCGCCCGCATCGGGATTGCTCAGGAAGAGTTCGTTTCGCGACGGTGCCACCGCCATGCCGTACGGTGCCTGCCCGGCGTACATCGTCTGGTCGATCTGATTCTGATACGGACTGAAGATCACCAACTGGGCTTCGTGGTCGGCTCCCGTGACGAATACCTGGCCGCCGGTGCCATCCACGCAAAAACGCGCCGGGCGAATGGGCACGGGCAGGCGGGCGAGCACGGCACCGGTCTCGGCGTTCAGCGAAATAATCTCGCGCGCGTCGGGCGCGGCGACAAAGATGGTTTGGTTGTCGCGGCGATAGTCTATGGCGGTGAGCGGGCCGGCGTCCACGGCGGAAACGCCCAGCAGTTGGCCGGACGGGATACTCACGCGCGCGATGGTGGCTGCCGCCGTCTTTTTGCCCGTACCTGTCACTTCCAGCACAAGTGCGGCCTGGGTTTCCGATGCTGCAATCGCGCTCGGAGTGCCAGACAGCGCGGTGCGTTGCACGATCTTATTGCTCCCGGTGTCGATGACGACGAGCGATGCGGGCTGACTCAGAGCGACGGCGAGGTATTTGCCCTGGTCAGTAAGCGCGGCGGCGACGATTCGTCCACCTGCGGAAATCCTGGCCGAGACGGTATGCTTCGCGGGGTCAATTGCGGAAACAGTTTGGTCTTCATTGCAGACGGCGAAGACCTTGCCATTGGCGCTGAGGACCTGGTTTGGGGCAGCATTGAGCGGGATGGTGGCGGCGCGGTGAAAACTGGCGAGGTCGGAAACCACGATGCCGCGTTCGGCCGCGCTGGCGACGAAGAGCCACGCCTGGTAGCGCGGGGCGCGTTTCGCGGAGCAGGCGACCAGAGCCGCGGCTCCACCGATCAGCGTGGTTTGGGCGAGAAAGGTGCGCCTCGAAAGTGCGTTGTGGGGGCGGAGATTCAACAGGGATACCGGAATCGTCATCGTAGCAAATGCGGCATGGGTGCGAATCAGCCATGCCGCAGCGGCGTTTTCTGACGCCCGTTTTCGTCGAAGTTGTCGGGGGCGAGCCAACGCTCGAAACCCTCTTTCCGGACAGGCCATTCGGAATCGAGCATGGCGAACCAGGCGGTGTCGCGGGAACGGCCTTTGACGATCATGTGCTGGCGGAAAACTCCTTCGAAGGAGAAACCGAGGCGGCGGGCGGCGCTCTGCGAGGCGTCATTGAGCACGTTGCACTTCCATTCATAGCGACGGTAGCCCATTTCTTCGAAGACGTGCCGCGCCATCAGGTACATGGCTTCGGTGGCGGCGCGGGTGCGCTGGAGTTCGCGGGTGAAGACGATCCCGCCGACTTCGATGACGCGCTGTGCGGGGTCGATCCGCATCCAGGAGGCAATGCCGGTGGCGCGACCGGTGGCGCGGTCGACGATGGCGAAGTAAAGGGGATCGTCGCCGGCGGTGATCCTGGCGAGGTAGGCGTCGAAAGGCGCGCGCTCCGGGAAAGGACCGCTGTGCATGTACTTCCAGAGGCCCTGGTTGGCGGCGCCGCCAGCGGTTTGCCAGAGCGAGTCGCCGTGACGGGCTGGATCGAGCGGTTCCACGATGGTGTAGGTGCCTTCGAGGCGAAGGCGTTTTGGGTGCCTTGCGGCTTTATCGTCGACTGGGGATCCGACGGGCAGTGATTCCTGTTCGGTCATCGGTATCGATTCTATTACCTTCAAAACGGCGGTACAATTTCGGGTGGAGGCACACCATGCGAATATGCGTTGGGCTGCTGGTTCTGGCGTGCGGGTCGGCGTTTGGTCAGAGTGCTGGCGATGAGGCGAAGGGTATTGCACAGAAGGAAGCTGTGATGGTGGTGGAGCCGGGTATTCACTTCAGTGCGAGCGACCTGACAATAGTCGGCGGCCCGGCCACATGCGCTGTTCCACTGTCGCGCGCGGGTACTTCAGCAAAGCCGGTTCCCATGCCGCAACTGTCGACGAAACCTTCTGCTGTAGCTCGCGGTGCGAACCCTTCAGGCGATTCCAAAACGCTGGACCGGATGAGTGTGCTGAACCCAACACCCTCATGCAGGGAAACTGCGCAGGGGTTCACGGTACCTGAAACCGGCGAACGTGCCGTCGCTCCGTTAGGTTTTGCGCCGTTTCGGGCCGGGCGGAAGCCAATCGGCAGGCCCGAGATTCTCACCCCGTCTGACTGGCAATGGGCTGCACCCAGCTTGCCGCGCCCGAATGCGGTACGTTAGCTTTTGAAGCATCTTGAATCCAACTCACTGGACGCGCTGCGCGATGCACTGCGTCATATGGATGACGGTTTTTCCGCTCTTCCTCCGTTTACTGCTTCGGCGACCGGAGCCGACCGCATCCAGCCAGTCCTGCTGGAGGCTGCGGAGCGGCTGCGCGACAACTATCCTTACTTCCATCCGCTCTACGCCGGACAGATGCTGAAGCCGCCACATCCGGTGGCGCGCGCGGCCTACGCACTGGCGACGTGGGTTAATCCGAACAACCACGCGCTCGATGGCGGCCGCGCCAGTTCCGCGATGGAAAAGGAAGCAGTGGCCGGGATCGCGGCCATGTTCGGCTGGGCGGAGTTTCTGGGGCACCTCACGGGGGGTGGCACCATGGCGAACCTGGAGGCGTTATGGGTGGCTGGCCGCCTGGCACCGGGAAAGGTGACAGTGGCGTCCGCTTCCGCCCATTACACGCATGGGCGTATCAGTGGCGTGCTGCAGCTACCGTTTGAGTCAATTCCGGTGACGATGGATGGCCGGATGGATATGGGCGCGCTTGAGCAACGTGCGGAGCGGGGCGATATCGGGTGTGTGGTGGCGACGCTGGGGACGACGGGGACCGGGTCAGTTGATCCCCTGCCGCAGATTCTGCGCCTGCGCGAGCGGTTTGGGTTCCGGGTGCACGTGGATGCCGCCTATGGGGGCTACTTCACGCTGGCCGACAACCTGGCACCGGAAACCCGCGCCGCATTCGATTGCGCGGGGCAGGCCGATTCGATTGTGATTGACCCGCACAAGCACGGGCTGCAGCCTTATGGGTGCGGCTGTGTGTTGTTTCGTGATCCGGCAGTGGGCGCGCTCTATAAGCACGACTCGCCCTATACGTATTTTTCCTCGAAAGACCTGCATTTGGGGGAGATTAGTCTGGAATGCTCGCGGCCAGGGGCGGCGGCAGTGGCGCTTTGGGCGACGCAGCGGTTGCTGCCGCTGGTTCGTGACGGCGAGTTTGCGGCTGATCTGGCTCAATCGCGTGCTGCCGCGCTGGAGTTTGTGGAGCGGTTGCGGGGCGATTCCCGCTGGATGGTGCCACTGATGCCGGAACTGGACATTGTGGTGTGGGCGCACCGGGCGGAGACGGCCGCAGCCGTTTCGGAGTTATCGCAGAAGATTTTTGACCGAGCCGCGGCGCGGAATCTGCATCTGGCGCTGATCCGGCTACCCGTGCGCTACTTCCCTCAATTGTTGCCGGATGATGGTTCCGGCACGGTGCTCTGCCTGCGGTCCGTCCTCATGAAGCCCGAACATTTACAGTGGATTCACCAAATCTTCGATTTATTGTCCACAATTGTCGGCGAATGTCTTACGCCGGACTAGCAGCCCGTGGTAATAGTCAGATTTTTTCTCGACGACATGTGACCCCGCAAATGTTCCGAACGTCACTTATATATGGCGATGGGAAAGAAGCGGGAGCGTCAGCAGGAGTTCTGGATCGCAGCGAAGGATGTGGTCGA
>CAIQWJ010000055.1 GCA_903875575.1 uncultured Acidobacteriia bacterium
GCGCCCACCACCACGGTATCCCCGGAAATCGCAACGGAATAGCCGAAATTGTCAAAAATGTCCGTGTTGAACGCCTTCAGATACGCCTGCTGCGTCCACGCCGTTCCGCTGCGCACAAACACGTACGCCGCCCCGCTGTTGCTGCTGGTGTTGTCGCTCTGGTTCCCGTTCACGCTTTTCGCCTTGCTGTCCTCCTGGAACGCGCCCACCACCACGGTATCCCCGGAAATCGCCACGGAGTGGCCGAAACTGTCACCCGCGCCCGTGTTCGACGCCTTCAGGTACGCCTGCTGCGCAATCGGATCGATGGTTACGGGATACCGCGCGCTGCGGTCATCCACGGTCAGGACGATTTGGCCATCCTGGACGGTCATCGTCGCCGGCATGGTTTTGTGGTCGGCATCCCAGGCGGTGAGGCCGGTGTAGTTGATTCTGGCGGCGCCGCTGGCATCCACAAATTCGACGCCTGTGCGACGGTGGCGCGGGCGGACAGGTTGCCGCGAACGTTCAAACGGATGGAGGCGGTTGGGTGGTTCAGTGTGAAGCCGTGTTCGAGGCCCCGTGTGTCGTTCAGATACCACTCTTGCAGGCCTTCGGCCCGGAGATAGGAAATCCGGTTCACTTCGGTGTGCGCCTGCGCCTTGCCCGCGGCTCCCGCGAGTTCGAGGCCCCAACGCCATCCGCCCTGGTCCGGGACGACAGTGAAGCCGCGGCCATCGAAATGCGCGAGCCACTGCTGTTCAAAGCTGCGGGCCTGGAGTCCGCCGCCCGCTTCAGGGAACGCGCCGTAGCGGTGCCGTTCGTACTCGGCGCGGATCTGTTTCCAGTCGACGATGTTGAGGCCATGGGGTGGGGTCAGGCTGTTGGGATTGGACGGCTCCGGAAGGAGCGGCATCTTCGCGAACAGGGAAAGGGTGGCGAAGGCCAGGATGGGTGCTGTACGGAGGAGCCGCATATGGAATAGATTTGTGGAGTTTAGCACGATTCCAGCGGGGAGGTTAGTTCCAGTACTATCTCGCTGGCGACGTGCTGGATAGCGGATTCGGTGAGGCGGTCCGGCAGGGTGGCGAGGGCCGGCATTTGAGCAAAGCAGTGGACTTAGCGCGCAGAAGAGGCAGGCAAAATGAAGATCGCAGTAATTCCCGGGTCGGCGTAGGGTCTACTTCCGTCATTCGGGAAAGGACAGGAACGGATCGAGTGCGGCATCCAAACCCAGTGCGATAGCCAGGGCGGAGTTCAGTAAGCGGAGGGCCGGCGGCTTGAGATGACCGACGTAGTTTGTCAGCATGGATTTGGGCAAACTGGCCAGGTCGTCACAATGAATGCTGGAGTCGTTGATACGACCGTCGGCTGACCCGACGGGTTTCAGACCGTCGGCTGGGCCTACCGGCACCTGGGTATTCAAACCATCGTGTGGCGAGTATACCGGGGCGCAGATGACAGAGGAAAACGCGGAGTCAATCAGCGGCTGGCGGCTGACCACGGCAAATACACGGTGCTTTCGCGGATCGGCGGAGCCAGGGGGTTTACGAACCAGATCGAGATCGCAGCGCTTTACGGAATTTGCTGGTATTCCAGCGTGTCCCGCGCTTCCCGGTTCAGGCGAAGCGCGTTGCGGTTGATGATCTCCATATCGCTGCGATCACGCTCAAGGCGCTCCAGATGGGCGAGCCACGCAATGGCGGCGGGTTCGGGGAGCGCGGAACGGTTGTTGCCCACGCGATCCAGTCGGCCTGAGAGCTCTGACGGAAGCGTCATGCGCCCTTCAGGAGCATTCTGACGCTCAGCATTCAGCGAGCGTTGGCTGGCAGACAAACGGGGACGGGATGCGGTTCATGGCCACTTCCAGATTCAGTGTCATTTCCTTTTTGTTACGGACTACGGTGAAGATGACTGTCTTCTTCGACTGGCGGACGATGCCGGAGATTTCGCGGGGGCTGGTGACGGGCATGCCGTTCACTTTCGTCACGATGTCACCGGCTTTCAGGCCGGCCTTTTCGGCGGCGGTCTTTTCGGTGACGGCGCGGACGAGGACGCCGTCGTGAACACCGAAGAACTCGGCGAGTTGGGGAGTGAGGGGCTCGCCTTCGAAACCGATTCTGGGGGCGGGCATGGGCTGGATGTCATCGGGGTTGGGAATGCCGAAGGGCGAGGGAACCATGCTTTCCGGGGCACCGTTGAGGGGGAGGTCCGCCGGGCGCAGGCCGAGGGTGGCGACCATGGTTTGTTTTGCGCCGTTGCGGGTGACGACGAGGGTGACTTTGGTGCCAGGGGCTTTGCCGAGAATGGCGTCAGTGAACTGTTCGCTGGAGTCGATCTTCTGGCCGTTGACTTCGAGGATGACGTCGCTCGTTTTGATGCCTGCGCGGGAGGCGGGGGCACTTTCGGTAACGGTCTTGACTTCAACGCCGGAGCGTTCTTTGAGGTTGAGTGCTTTGACGCGTTCGTCGGTGAGGCTCTGGACGCCGACGCCGAGATAGCCAATGCTGGGAGCACCCTGCATATTTGCCGAGCGCGCGCGTTGTTTCGTGGTGGTTTGCCCGTAGCCCACGATGGCCAGGGCCACCGCCACGATGCATAGCAAGCCAGTCTTCTTCCAAAACATCAAAAGCTCCTTGTTCACGGCTGAAAGCCGCGAACGGCGTTCAGCGATCAGCTCTCAGCGTTCAGCCAAGAGCAAAACCTGCCGTTCAGCTGTCGCTGAACGGCAAAAACAACTTCAATAAGTCCCCACCGACGCTTTTAACTGCGCCAGCAACTGCGTAATCTGCGCCCGTACGAGGGGGCTGTCTTCCTTCTGCACCACGTTCTGGAGGACTCCGACCAGGGAATCGTCATGGTGCGTGGCCAGCATCTCTATAGCCTGCATGCGTACCGTGGAGTCTTCATCCTTTTGCAAAACGCCGGCCAGCGCGGTGCGGACGGTCGCGTCCGAGGCGAATTGTTTCAGTCCGTCGAGGGCCTTCAGGCGCACCGCAGCGCTGGGATCGTTCCGGAGTGCCCCCAGCAGGGCGGCGCGTACCTGGTCCACATCAGCGCTGCCCACACCGGCGGGTAAGACCTGGTCATGCAGGAACTGGATGGACTTGAGACGCACGCCGGCGTTGGAACCGTCCGTCACGCCGCTGACCAGGAGTTCCTGAATCTGTGGATCCTGAATGGAGCCGGAGACGATATGGCGGCGGGTCTCGTCGACTGCAATCTGCACCTGGCCACCGGCGTTTGGCTCAACGGAGCGCACACTGGAAAAGAGAGGCTCCATGGTGGCCGCGCGCACGCCGCCGAATTTTTCCGGTGTGTAGCGGGCACCGACAAAGCCGAGGGCCACAAGCGCCATGGCACCGACGGGGACTTTGAAAGGGATCTGCACGCGGGAGAAATCGCGAAGAGTTTCGAGGACGCGATGCCAGCCGCGCCAGCCAGCACTATGACTGGCTTCAACGGAGGCCTGCTGCCGGATGGCGGTGTTTAGCTGGCTGCGGCACTGGACGAGCATAGAAGAATCGAGCATCGGCTCGCGTTCGTCCAACAATTCGAGAAATTTGCGATGGCGCGCGAGTTCGGTACGGCAGGCGGGGCAGTCGGCCAGGTGAGACTCGACGAGTTCTTCGAGTTCCGACGAGACTTCGCCGTAGCAGTAATTCGGGATTTCTTTACCGGCTTCTAAGCAGTTCATACAAAAGTTTCCAGACTCAATCTCATTTTCTGCGTGGCGCGGAACAGACAGTTCTTGGCGGCTTCCTCAGTGGTGCCGATCATGTCGCCGATTTCACGCAGGCGTAACCCTTCATAGTGCCGCAATTCAAAAACGGTGCGCTCGCGGGGGGTCAGGCCGGCGAGGCCGCGGGCGATACCGCCGGAAAGCTCGCGATTCCACATCTGGCGCTCGGGATTGGCGTGGGCGCCTTCCTCGCGAACCTGGGTGACACGATCCACCATGCCGTCCGGCGTTTCGACAGAGGTTGATTCCTCTTTGCGGACTTTCCGGCGACGCAGCCGGTCGAGGCAGATATTCGTGACAATGCGGTAGAGCCAGGTATGGAACGAACAATCGAAACGGAACGAATTGAGGTTTCGATAGACCTTGAGAAAGGCGTCCTGATAGACGTCGCGCGCTTCGTCGGGCGAGCGGAGAAGGTTGGTCGCGATGCGGAGGACGCTTTGGTCGTACTCCCGCACAAGGCGCTCGAAAGCGTCCTGATCGCCATTCTGGGCCGCCCGAATGAGGCCTGATTCGTCTAAAGGCGCCGCCAAACCTACGTTTACCGTTTCCGCGGCATGGTACATCTCGGTTTCCTCCCGCACCGGGGTTTCCTGCTCGTGTAGACGCACCCGGGGCGATTTTGTCACCGAATCACCAGTTGCCGCTGTATCTCTCGTCATATCTGCCAGATATGGGGTAGTCTAATTATTACCTAAAACCATGACGCTCGAACGCCTGCGCGGTATTTGCCTGAGTTTTCCCTATGCGACGGAGCAGATCCAGTGGGTGGACGATCTGGTTTTTAAGATTGGCGGCAAGATGTTTGCGGTGGTTTGCCTGCTGGAGGATTCGCGGACTGTGGCTTTCAAGTGTTCGCCGGAGGAATTTGCGGCGCTGACAGAGGTGGAGGGGATTATTCCGGCTCCTTATATGGCGCGGGCGAGTTGGGTGAGAGCGGCGGATTTCGACACGTTGCCGGCGGCGGAACTGAAGGGGCTGATTGGGGATTCGTACAATCTGGTGCGGGCGGGACTGCCGAAGAAGGTACAGGCGGATTTGGGGGCGGCGACGGATTCGGGCGGGGGCAAGGGCGGGAAATCCTGATATCCTAGGCCCAGCGAGTTCTGAGCAACAGAGCTGACGAGGAACTAAAACGATGCACCACGGACGCCGCCCGGTCACAGCATATACAGTTGCCGTTGTTTCGGTGGGACTTGGGATTGCGCTGCCGCTGGTGAGTAAGCCGTTTGTGGGGCAGAGTGCTCCTTACGTTTCGTATATTCCGGCGGTGGTGCTGAGCGCGTGGTACGGCGGATTTGTGCCGGGGCTGGTGACGACGGGGATGCTTTTGGTATCCACGGTAGTGTTGAACGACCTGCTGTTTACGAGCACCTCGAAACCGGGCGCAAGGATCTTTGCCGGGTTTATGTTCAGCGTAGCCTCGTTGGCGGTATGTCTGGCAATCCGTGCGATGAGACTGGCCCAGGCTGAGGCGATGGAGGCCGCAATCTCGGCCAAAGCGGCAGAAGCCCGGGCACAAGAGGAACGCGACCGTCTGGATGCGATTGTTCGGGATCTGCCGGTAGGGGTGCTGATTGCGACCCACGATCAGCGGACGCCGCGGGCACCAAGCCGGGTGGAACTGGCGAATCCGGCCGCATCGAGCATTCTGGGTGAGACGGTCCGGACCGGGGACGATATCTATACACACCGTCCGGAATCGTTTCGCAACGCTCAGGGACAGGAACTGGGGACGGGGCACTGGCCAATTGAGCGATCCCTGTTGAACGGCGAAACACTTTTCAACGAAGAAATCGACATTGTGCGTCCGGACGGAATGCAGCGAACGGTGATGATCAATTCGCGGCCGCTGCAGGGAACGGCGGGGCAGAGTTCGGCTATCGCCACGTATTCCGATGTGACGTCGCTGCGCGCCGCGCAGAAGGCGCTGCAGGCGAGCGAAGCCAGGTTGCGGCGGCTGTTCGACAGTCCGATTATCGGCGTTATTTCCGGCGATCAGGATACGGTGACAGAGGCTAACGACGGATTTCTGAGGATGCTGGGATATACGCGGGAGGATCTGCGCGCCGGGGCGCTGTGCACCTCGACGCTGTCTCCGGCGGAGTACCAGCCCACGGATGAGCGCATATTGGGGCAACTTCGGGAGCGGGGATTCAGCGATCCCGTGGCGAGGGAAATGGTGGCAGTGGATGGCCGGAGGGTGCCGGTGATGGTGGGGGTGACGACGTTCGAGGCCGGGCAGACGTCACCGTGGATCGCGTGGGTGCTGGATCTTTCCGAACACCGCAGGCTGGAGGAGCGGCTGCGCCAGGCGGCGAAGGCAGAAAGCGTGGGATTACTGGCGGCCGGCGTAGCGCACGACTTCAATAATTTGCTCACCATCATTATGGGCAACGTGGCGTTGACGCACGACATGCTGGGCAGGAATGATCCCGCGAAACCGCAACTGGACAAGGCGCTGCGGGCGGCGGACCGAGCGGCGGATCTGACGCGACAGTTGCTGGCGTATGCGGGCAAGGGCCAGTTTATTGTGGAGGACGCGGATGTTTCGAGGGTGATCGGGGATATTTCGCGGCTGTTCCGATCTTCGGCTGGAAAGGATGTGCGAATCGACCTGGAACTGGAGGAAGGGCTGCCGCTGGTGAATATGGACGCGACGCAGATCCAGCAATTGACGATGAATCTGGTCATCAACGCGGTGGAGGCGTGTGGCGACGGAGCGGGAGAAGTGAGCGTCACGACGAGCATGGTGGAGGTGGACGAGCGGACGGGGCGAGCGGCCGAATCGGTGCAGGAGTTGCGGCCAGGCAGATATGTAAGCATCGAAGTAGCGGATAGCGGGTGCGGGATGGACGCGGAGACGCGGAGCCACATTTTCGATCCGTTCTTCACGACGAAGCTGGCAGGGCGCGGGCTGGGACTGGCGGCGGCGGCGGGGATTGTGAGAGCGCACCGGGGCGGATTCCTGGTGCAGAGCGCACCCGGTGAGGGGAGTGTTTTTCAGGTGTTGCTGCCGGCGGTGGCGGTGACGGCGGATAAAGTGGACCCGGAGCGCGTGCCTGCGCTGTCCGGGGTTGAGGCGGTGTGACGACTAATCCGGTTGCCGGCTGGAGCCGGAGTGGTGGTGTTCCGAGCGGTGGTGTTCGGATTCGCCATGCCCAGAGTGGGAACGCCGGACGCGACGTTTGCGGGATGAGAACCGGTGACCGCAGGCCTGGCACACGTACGGCCAGGAACCCAGAAAGCTCTTCAGCATTAATATCAGCGAATTGCGCTTCACGCGGCGCACATCCTGGCTGCGACATTCTGGGCAGGAAACGGTCATGACGGAATTTTCCAGTCTATACTAAGGCTGCCGGATGCTGAGGTGTTTTCAGGATTTGCGCGCTGGAATCGCCCTCCGTTTTCCGGCATACTATCTTAAAGAGGCCACGACACGGCGAAGCGAAGCCCTGACTCAGCCCTACGGAGGAAGCAAGCAATACATGGGAACAAACCACAAGGCCGGTGCACTGCGGCGACTGCTATTCAGCGCGGCATTTTTGCCGGTCGCGGCCTTTGCGCAGACTCTGCAGGTGACGCAGGACGCCTATGTAGTGGCCAATGCTGGAGGCAACTTCGGCAGTGCCGCCTTTCTCAACGTCAACGGAGCCAACAATGCGCAGGCGCTGATCCAGTTCGAGCTATCGGCTCTGGGCGATGTCAGCGCGGCCAGCGTTTCCAGGGCGACGCTCACTTTTTTGTAAACAGGGTCACGGCCGGGGGCAATGTCAATATTTCCGCGGCGACTGGCACGTGGAGGGAGTCCGGAGTGAACGGAACAAACGCGCCGGTTGCGGGTGCCAGCGTGGCCAGCGGCCTGAACCTGTCGGCCGGAGGCGTGTATGTTTCCGTCGACGCGACGAACGCCGTAAAAGCCTGGCTGACGTCGACCGCGAACAACGGCTTCCTCATTAAGCCGGCGGATGGCACGGTGAACGTCTTCATCGACAGCAAGGAAAGCCAGACGACCAGCCATCCGGCAACTCTGACGATTGTTACTTCCGGAGGCCTGACGGGGGCAACGGGCGCGACCGGCAGTAATGGGCTGAATGGGGCTACAGGCGCGACCGGTGCAACCGGAGCCACGGGCGCGACAGGCACGAACGGCATCAATGGAGCCAATGGCGCAACCGGACCGACCGGGGCAGGCGCAACGGGTCCTACGGGGCCTACGGGTTCGGCCGCATCTATCGCTTTTTTGTCCAGTGTGGGTAATGGCACGAAGGCCAGCGCGGCAACGCTGACTACGAATTCCGGCGGCATGGGGGCAACCGGTGCCCTGATGCCCATTTCGGGCTACATGCCCGCCGCGTTGCCTATCGGCCAACTCAATGCGAATAACGGCTTCGCTTACTTCGGCAACATTTACGGAGGAGTGCTGCAGGTCATGCCCGTCACGACGACATTCACGAAGCTGAATGGCGTGATCAACCCTCAGGACACCGTGATTCTAATCGGTGTGACCTATACGATCACAGCCCAGCTCTATCGCTTTCAACGGCAGGGAGGAAGCGGTCAACTGGTCACGGTTCCCGGCGCTTCGTGCGTCTTCACCGATGCCAGCACGCTTCAGATACAGAATCCCGTTCAGACTTACGCAAACATCATTCCCCCCAGTGAGCTTGGGGTTTGCAATGCCACGTTCTCGGCTACGATACCAGCCGGCGATTCCCTGATGTGGCTGGTAAGTATGACTTCTTCGACCACGCAAAACCAGCCGCTGACCGGGAGTCTTCCCATCGACATATCCATGTCGCTGTCGCAATAGCGCGAGGCGAGGTGGCTGTGATGCCGGGAGTGTGCCGTGGCGAGCGGTCGACCTCCCCGCCCAATCAGGGCGAAGTGCAACACTTGAAGTTCCGGCACCTGACAGGCGAACCGCGCCTGATCCTTCCGTGTCGAAGTCTGTCCGGAAAGCCATTTTGACAATGAAGCGTACTTTCGATCAAAACATTCAGGGTTACCACCCGATCATTTCTCCCAAAGCTCTCATGGAAAAACTCCCGCTTGGCCGGGGCCGGAAAACCGTTCTGGCCGCACGGCAGGAAATCGAACGGATTCTGCGCGGCGAATCCGGCAGGAAACTGCTGGTTGTGGGACCGTGTTCGATTCACGATCCCGAGGCCGCACTGGAATATGCGAGGCGACTGAAAGCTGTCGCCGACAAATGCGACAAGCTGTTGATTGTGATGCGCGCGTATTTCGAGAAGCCGCGAACCACTGTCGGGTGGAAAGGATTCGTCAACGATCCGCATCACAACGGCACCTTCGAAATGGAAGAAGGGCTGACGGAGGCGCGCCGTTTACTGGTGCAACTGGATCAAATGGGCATGCCGGCGGCAACGGAGGCGCTGGATCCGATCACGGTCCAGTACTTTGCCGATCTCATCGCGTGGGCCGCGATTGGCGCCCGCACGACGGAGTCTCAGACGCACCGCGAGATGGCGTCCGGCCTTTCGATGCCGGTGGGCTTCAAGAATACGACGGACGGGAATATCGACGCCGCCGTGAATGCGATCCGCGCCGCGCAGGCTCCCCACACGTTTCTCGGGATGGACGAGAACGGGCGGATTTCCATTGTTTCCACCAGAGGGAATGCCTATGGGCATATTATTCTGCGTGGCGGAGACAAGCCGAATTACGATCGCGAGAGCGTAGCGGCGGTTGGCGCAAAGCTGAAAGCGGGCGG
Organism: uncultured Acidobacteriia bacterium; assembly: GCA_903875575.1. Lineage (GTDB taxonomy): Bacteria > Acidobacteriota > Terriglobia > Bryobacterales > Bryobacteraceae > BOG-234. The sequence continues at coordinate 9,456 of CAIQWJ010000055.1, forward strand.
GATGCCGGCGGGGATCATGATCGATTGCAGCCATGGAAACACCGCGAAGGATTACACGCGGCAGCCGCTGGTGTTGCGGGATGTGGTGGAGCAGATGCGGGACAACCCGGCAATTATCGGGATGATGCTCGAATCGCATCTGCACCCGGGCAGCCAGCCGATCACTGCGGACCTGAAATATGGCGTGTCGATTACGGACGCGTGTATTGGATGGGAGACGACCGAGGAGTTGCTGCTGGAGATGCAGAGCGGGATCTGAGGTCCTGTTAACCATTGCCAGTTCACTATTGGCAGTGAGTCGCCTGATTTTCACTTATGAGATAATGGTCTTACACAAAGGAATCCATTGTCCCTCCGAAAGTTCTTCCGGCTATTTGCGCACGTCCAGATGCTGCCCATTCTTGAGAGCGGCGAGGAGACCCTTGTCGGCGGCCAGGCCGTGATGGAAGGCGTCATGATGCGCGCGCCGCACAGCTATTGCGTGGCCGTCCGCAAGCCCAATGGTGAAATCGTGACCGAGGAAATGCCGGTCAAGCGGGTTTCGGACACGCGCCCGTATTTTAAGTGGCCCATCCTCAGAGGTTTGGGAACGCTGGGACAGGCGATGCAACTGGGCATGCAGGCCCTGAAGTTTTCCGCGAACGCGGTGCTGGAAGATACGGACAAGCCTGCCGAGAAGAAGGCGGAGCCGTCGCCGGCGGTTTCGAGCTGGATGATGAACGGGCAGGTGCTGTTCTCCGTGCTGTTCTTTGTGGTCCTTTATAAACTGGTGCCGCTGAAGCTGACGGAAATGCTGTCGAACCAGTTGCCTGTGCTCAAGGGACAGATCCTGTTCAACCTGGTGGACGGACTGATTCGGCTGGCCATTTTTATCGGCTTCCTGTTTCTGCTCTCGCGGTCGAAGGATATTGGCCGGGTGTTTGAGTATCACGGTGCCGAGCACAAAGTTGTTTTCAATTTCGAATCGGGCAAGCCGGTGAATATCGCCAACGCCCAGAGTTTTGTGACCTGGCATCCGCGCTGTGGAACGAGTTTCATGTTTGTGATCATGCTGATTTCGATGTTGGTCTACATGTTCATCCCGGTGCAGGGCTTTGCAGCGAAGTTTGCGATCCGCATCGCACTGCTGCCCCTGATTGCGGGCCTGAGCTATGAGTTGATCCGCTTTGCCGCGAAGCGCCGCGGTTCGTTCCTGGCGGTGCTCACCGCACCCGGGCTCTGGACGCAGCGCATTACGACCAAGCCGCCTTCCGACGAGCAGGCTGAAGTTGCCATTCTGGCACTGAACGGCGCCATGGCGCTCGAAGCCCAACAGGGCGGCGAGTTGGTCATCGCCTAAAAGAATTCATGAAATACCGCGACAAGTTGGACCAGATGGAGTCCCGCTACGCCGAATTAACGGCGCAGATGGCGGACCCCGCCGTAATCAGTGACGGCGAGCAATACCGCAAAGTCGCCAAGGCGCACAGCGATATGACGGATATCGTCACGAAGTATCGCGACTACAAGGTGGCGGAAGACGAGCTCAATCAGGCGAAGGGGATGCTCGCCGAGGAAGATCCGGAACTGCGCGAAATGGCGGAGCTGGAGATTGCGGGCGTAGCGCCACGGATGGAGCAGATTGAACAGGATCTGAAGATCCTGCTGCTGCCGAAGGATCCGCTGGACGAAAAGGACGTGGTGCTGGAAATCCGCGCGGGCGCGGGTGGCGACGAGGCCAGCCTGTTCGCGGCGGAGATTTTCCGCATGTACCTGCGCTATGCGGAAACACAGAAGTGGCGCGTGGAAGTGACGTCGCAGAGCGATTCGGCGGTGGGCGGGCTCAAGGAAGTGATGGCGCTGATCAGCGGGAATCGCGTGTACAGCCGGATGAAGTTCGAAAGCGGCGTGCACCGTGTGCAGCGCGTACCGGAGACGGAACAACAGGGGCGCGTTCACACGTCGGCAATTACGGTGGCGGTGCTGCCGGAAGCGGACGAAGTGGAAATCAAGGTGGAAGAGAAGGACATCCGGATCGACACCTTCTGTTCTTCGGGCCCGGGTGGGCAGTCGGTGAATACGACGTACTCGGCAGTACGCATTACGCACCTGCCGACAATGACCATTGTTTCGTGCCAGGACGAAAAATCGCAGATCAAGAATCGGGCGAAGGCGATGCGCGTGCTGCGTTCACGGTTGTATGAAATGGAACTGCAGAAGCAGCAGGACGCGATTGGCGCGGACCGGCGGGCGATGGTGGGAACGGGTGACCGCAGCGAAAAGATTCGCACGTACAATTTCCCGCAGAACCGGCTGACGGATCACAGGATCGGCTTGACGCTCCACCAGCTGGATCTGGTGATGCAGGGCAGGCTGGACCAGATCATCGATGCGCTGGTGGCGCATTACCAGACCAAGAAACTGGGCGACGAAGCCAGCGCGGAGTAAGCCGTGACGCTACGTACGGCAGTCGCGCAGGGGGCTGAACTCCTGGGTAAGGCGGGCGTGGCGGAGGCGCGATTGACAGCGGAACTGCTGCTTTGCCACGCAGTGCATTGCGAGCGGGTTTATCTCTACGCACATCCGGAGCAGGAGCTTCGTGAGGTGGAGTGGATTCATTACGGGCGGTGGCTGCATGAGCGCATGCAGGGCAAGCCGCTGCAGTACATCACAAAGACACAGGAGTTTTACGGGCGCGCGTTTGCGGTGTCGCCGGACGTGCTGATTCCGCGCGCGGAGACGGAGTTGCTGGTGGAGACGGTGCTGGCGCGCGGCAAGGGCGCGGGGCGGATGGTGGATGTGGGGACGGGGTCTGGCGCGATTGCGATTACGCTGGCACTGGAGACGCGGGCGCGGGTGGTGGCCACGGATATTTCGACGGCAGCGATTGCGGTCGCGCGCGGGAATGCGGCGCGACTGGGGGCTGCGCCGCGGGTTGAGTTCGTAGTGGGGGATTTGCTGGCAGCTGTTGCCGCGGAAAGCCAGGACGCGGTGGTTTCGAATCCACCGTATGTGGCGGAGGCGGACAAGGAGACGCTGCAGAGTGAGGTTCGGGACTGGGAGCCGGCGCGGGCTTTGTTTGCAGGGGCGAACGGGCTGGATGTTTATCGGCGGTTGGTGCCGGAGGCGTGGCGAGTGCTGAAGCCGGGTGGATTGCTGGCGATGGAGTTGGGGTTTGGACAGGCGGAGGCAGTGGCGGAGTTGGTGTCGGAGTGGGGTCACGTTGAGGTGGCGAAGGATCTGGCGGGGATTGGGCGCGTGCTTTCGTGTGTGAAGGGGCTATATCCATTCCGCGTGCAGGATTCCCGAGGTCTGGAAGAAGTTCAATCGCATGGGATCACCGCTTCCAGTTGATATCATGACTACCATGAGCGTCGTCGATAGCACCGAAGTTCCCGAGGGACTGGTCCGGCGAATCGCGGAACGGTTCGCGCCGGACAAGATCAGTCTGTTTGGGTCCCGCGCCAGAGGCGAGGCGACGGCGGATAGCGACATCGATCTGCTGGTGTTGTTTGCCGACGTAACGGACCCGCACAAACGCGCGGCGGAAGTGTACGCGTCGCTGTTGGATTTTCCGAGACCCACGGATATTGTCGTTTCGACGACATCCCGATTCGAGCGGTACCGGGACGTAGTAAACACCGTCTACTGGCCGGCATCGCGCGAGGGCAAGATCCTTTATGAACGCACGGCCTGAGCTTGTCGAGATTCTTCGGCTATGGGTTCGGAAGGCCGAACACGATCTGGAAGCCGCGAACCGAATTATGGCGATTGAGGAAGGCTGCCCATTCGATACGGTATGTTTTCATTGCCAGCAGGCTGCGGAGAAGTACCTGAAATGACCGCTCACATTGTTGGGGATTCATTCGTCCCGAACTCACGATTTAAAGGCTCTGGCGTCACTGATTCCTGCGGAACAGCGACTTCCATTCCGAATCGAGGATCTGGTCGAGTTGAATCCTTATGCCGTGGATGTTCGCTACGCGGATGATTGGAAGGAACCGCAATTAAGCGATGCCAGGAGGGCAATCATTTTGGCGCGAGAAGTTCGGTCCGCCGTGCGTAAGCGGATGCCCGCCGAGGTGATCAGGTAGCCCCACGCGAAGAATCCTGACCGGAGCGCCCGACCTGCGGGCTTAATTCTCGCTGGGTCTTTCGACGGAATCGATCACCAGGATATCGCCGGGGCCTTTGTCCGATTCGAGTTTCAGTCCCAACTGCCGGTCTATCGCGGCGAAGATCGAAGTCCCAGTCGAACCAGCGGCCAAGTCGGCTGGGGTGCCGACAACGCCATTCACGCTGCCACCCAAATTGGGGAATCCGGGCGTTGATTCGTCAGGGGCAAAGGTCAGATGGACGTCATATTTGCCTGGAACGCCGGTCTTGTCGATGACGTCGCGGTCCATTCTGACGGATAGTAACTCGGCCAGGTCAGCCATCGTGACACCGTACAAATCGTACACAAAACCCTGACCACCGGGTCTCGCCACTTCGACGCCACAAATATGACGCGTGCTGGGAGCAGTTGGGGGCTGGCCGCTGCTGTCATCAGCGGGAATGCAATCACCGTCCTTCGAATGCTGAATCTTCAGCCCGACCTTGGCGAGCGTCAGCGCATATACCGGCACTGTCTTTGTGTCCCGATGAACTCTTAACTTAAATCTTTCTTCCAGAAGAGCCTGAAGCATTGGGCCGTAGATCTGAGCGCGAGTCGTCTTCGGGTCGGCCTTCGCCGAGAAGTCGTAGTAGTCGGAATAAACCCATCGGGGGCCGCCGACAAGCTCGGTCCAACGCCCATGGAGATTGCGGTAACCGCTGATCCAGTTCACCCAGGCGACTCGGATCACGATTTCGAGCGGCACGCATTTGTAGACAAACATTCCGGCGGGCTGTATGCCGGGACGCGCGGGCAGGCAATTGGAGTTCAGTTTGATCGAGGCAACTTCGAAGGTTGGCTTCGCAGGTGTGGTGTTCTGTGCGTGCGACAGGTTCGCGGCCAACATCAGCGCGGTTATGGCTGGCTTCAGATTCATCGCTGAAGGCATTCAAGCACAAAACGGAAGGGGTGTCGGAAATTGTCAGAGGAGACCGTCCGGCCACTTGAGGAAGATTGAGACAATGGCACGATGATCCACAAACTGGTTCCCTTCGCCGCAGCGGTTGCAGCCTTCGTCCTGATCGGACAGGCGCAAACGGTGCCTTCACCCGTGAAGGCCACGCCGCTCATGACGAAGGATCTGCCTGGCATTGCCGGGAAAGAAGCGACTGTGCTGACCATCGAACTGGCGCCGGGCGCGGTCTCGCCGCCACACCGTCACGAGGCTTCCACTTTCGTTTATGTACTGGCAGGCAGCGTTGTGATGGGGGTGAAGGGCGAGAAGGAAGTGACTCTTGGCCCTGGCGAAATGTTTTACGAGAAGCCGGACGACATCCATACGGTGAGTCGCAATGCCAGCCCTACCAGACCCGCGAAGTTTCTGGTGTTCATGGTGAAGGCGAAGGGCGCACCCGTTTCGATGCCGGTTCCGGGCGGGCAATAACGCCGGATGCCTCGGTTTGCGGGCGGAGGCACGCCTTTGTCCGTTCAGAAACAGGCAGCGTTATTTCTGCGCGGCCGGAGCCGGACTGACCGGTAGATCGGAATTGTAAGTGTCGACCATGCACTTCCAGGTGCCGTCGAACTGCTTCTTCCAGACTTCGAGAATCTTGCCGGTATCGTTGAGCACAGCGCGGCCTTTGGGGTCGGTGATGGCGAGTTTGTAGGTGCCGTATAAATAGCCCAGATCGCCTGACTTTGAGACTTCGACCTTTGTTGCCTTCCACGATACGGCCGTGAACGGCCCCAGAAGTCCGGCCCAGGAGTCGTGAATTGATTTTTTATCCGATGCGATCGGCGCGTTCGGGGGAAGAAGTACTGCGTCGTCGGCGTAATAGGCGAGCGTGGCGTCGAGATCGTTCTTGCCTGCGATGGCGGACCATTGCTCGTCGAGCGTACGGATGGCGGATTGTTCCGCAGGACGGTTGTCGGGTTCTGGTTTTGGCTGGCAAGCGATCGTAAAGATCGCCGAGGCGAACAGGAACGCGAACGCGGATTTTCGCAGCATCTCAAAAGCGTAACAGGTGCGCCGACGTTTATGAATGAAGCTGGTCGAGACGCTCGCGGCATTCCTCGACGCCTGCGTTGATGCCTGCCGACGCATAGAGAGTGCAGGCTTCGGCCCAGAGTTCGCGGGCCTGTTTGGGCTGCTCAGTTTCCGTTTTCAGGAAGGCGTAAGGACGGATGGCGTTGGCAAGATCCAGTGGGTCGGACTGGGGGTGCTGGCGGTAGAGAGTGAGCGCTTCCATGTAGAGGGGTTCAGCGGCCGTCCAGTTGCTACTGGTTGCGTAAACGTCTCCGAGGTGACGGAGGGTGTGGGCGAGTTTGAGGGGATCGTCGGAGGCGCGGAGCAGATGGATTGCCTGCTGATAGTGGGTTTCGGCGGCAGCAAGGTCGCCTGCATTGCGCGCGAGTTCGCCGAGTTCGCGTAAGACGTGGGCGCGTTCGTAATCCTGACCTGGACCGCACATATCGAGGGCTTGCTGCATGGGCATGCAGGGCCTCCGGAAATTGGCCTGCGCGCCGGGCCGCGGTGCCATTCCTGAGGGCAGATGCGATTTCGAGGGTGGTGGGCATTTTACGGTCTAATCGAATTTTAGCTGTTTGGCTGGTGGTGAGGACCATGAGTTGGGCGAGTCGGAGTCTTGTCGTTAGGCAGCCAGGGTCCGGGAGCCGAGGCGATTCAGCTGACCCATGGATTGATCACGGGAACGTTCAGGCCCGAAAAATGACCCGGGGCGAGGTAGCGTGGGTGTTGCCGGAAGGGCCAAAGCCATATTGGCGAGGCCACGTGGAAAGCCTTGCGTATGAGTTTGGAGCGTAACGGGTTAAAGTCGTCCGCCAGGTGCCAGCGTCCGATTCGGTCGATCACATATAATAGTGGGTTAACCCATGCACCAGACAGCCACTGAACGTAAGGTCGACCTCGATCCCCGGGAAACAGCCGAATGGATGGAAGCGCTTGACCAGATCGTGGACGAAGCAGGACCGAACCGGGTCAACTTCCTCCTCGACAAACTCACGGAGCGAGCACGCGAAAACGGCGTGAAGGTTCCGATTCAGACGACGACGGATTACATCAATACGATCCCCGTCCACCAGGAGGTCCCGTACCCCGGCGACCGGGTGATTGAGCGTGAGATCAAGAACCTGATCCGCTGGAACGCCATGGCGATGGTGTCGCACCAGAACAAGCTGGATGACGGGATTGGCGGGCATATTGCCACGTACTCTTCGCTGGCGACGCTGTTGGAGGTGGGCTTCAACCACTTCTTCCGTGGCAGCATTGGCGACCAACCGGGAGATCTTGTCTATTTTCAGGGCCATGCGTCACCCGGTGTGTATTCCCGCGCATTTCTGGAAGGTCGGCTGAGCGAAGACGCGCTGAATAACTTCCGCCATGAGTTGCGCGATACGCCGGGGCTTTCGAGCTATCCGCATCCGTGGCTGATGAAGGATTTCTGGCAGTTCCCGACGGTTTCGATGGGGCTGGGGCCGATCAACTCGATCTACCAGGCGCGTTACATGCGGTATCTGGAGCATCGCGGACTGATTCCCGCGACGGACCGCAAGGTTTGGGCGTTTCTGGGCGACGGCGAAATGGACGAGCCGGAATCGACCGGCGCGATCGGGATGCCTGTCCGTGAAAAGCTGGACAACCTGATCTTCGTGGTCAATTGCAACCTGCAGCGCCTGGATGGACCGGTGCGCGGCAACAGCAAGGTGATCCAGGAACTGGAAGGTTCGTTCCGCGGCGCGGGCTGGAATGTTGTGAAGTGCGTCTGGGCGAGCGAATGGGACGAATTGCTGGCGAAGGACACGTCGGGCCGCCTGGTGCAGCTCATGAACGAGTGCGTGGACGGCGAGTATCAGGCGTTCAAGGCCAAGGGCGGCGCTTACGTTCGCAAGGAATTCTTCGGACGGTATCCGGAAACGGCTGCGCTGGTGGAAGACATGACCGACGCGCAGTTGAAAGCTCTGCGGCGCGGCGGTAACGATCCGGTCAAGGTTTACAACGCCTACAAGGCCGCCATGGATCACAAGGGCGGGCCGACGGTGATTCTGGCCAAAACCGTCAAGGGCTACGGCCTTGGTGACAACTTCGAAGCACGTAACCCGACCCACCAAAACAAGAAGCTGAAGCCGGAAGACGTAGAGTATTTCGTCAACCGCTTCCAGATGTCGATCCCGGCGGAGATTGCGGCGAAGACGGGTTTCTATCGCCCTGCGGACGACAGCAAAGAGATCACCTATCTGCAGGAACGACGTAAAGCGCTCGGCGGTTATCTGCCGGTGCGAAAGCCGGTGGCTTCGCAGACCAAGGCTCCGACGGACGCTTATATCGAAGAGTTCCGTGGCGGGTCAGGCGACCGCGCCATTTCGACAACGATGGCGGCAGTGGCCATGTTGACGAAGCTGATGAAGCATCCGGAATTCGGCAAGCGGATTGTGCCGATCGTGCCGGATGAAGCGCGCACGTTTGGTATGGATGGCATGTTCCGCACGTATGGCATTTATGCCTCCGGCGGACAGCTTTACAAGCCGCACGACGCGGATATTTTCCTCTATTACAAGGAATCTCAGGACGGACAGATTCTGGAAGAGGGGATTACGGAAGCGGGGTCGATGGCGGAATTCACGGCGGCCGGTACGGCGTACGCGAACTACGGGATTGATTCGATTCCGTTCTATATTTACTACTCGATGTTCGGGTTCCAGCGCGTGGGCGACCAGATCTGGGCGTTTGCGGATTCGCGCGGCAAGGGTTTCCTGCTGGGCGGGACAGCTGGCCGGACGACACTTTCAGGCGAAGGTTTGCAGCATCAGGACGGGCATTCGCTGCTGCTGGCGAGCACGGTGCCGAACCTGGTTTCTTATGATCCGGCGTTTGCGTATGAGATCGCGATTATTGTGCGCGACGGTATTCGGCGCATGTTTGAGAACCGCGAGGATATTTTCTACTATCTGACGCTGGGGAACGAGAATTATCTTCAGGCGCCCATGCCGGAAGGCAGCGAAGAGGGCATTCTGCGTGGCATTTATCGCTTCAGCAAGGGTGAAGTGGCCAAGCCGAAGGCGACTGTGCAGTTGCTGGGCAGCGGGTCGATTCTGAATGAGGTGATCGGCGCACAGAAGATTCTGGGCGAGAAGTACGGCGTGGCGGCGGATGTGTGGAGCGTGACCAGCTACAACGAACTGCGGCGTGATGCGTTGCAGGCCGAGCGCTGGAACATGCTGCATCCGGTGGAAACGGCGAAGGTTCCGTACGTGCAGCAGGTGCTGGGCGCGACGGAAGGGCCGATCATTGCGGCGTCGGATTATATGAAGGCTGTGCAGGATCAGGTTTCGCCGTGGCTGAGCGGTCGTATGGTGGCGCTCGGTACGGATGGTTTCGGGCGCAGCGATAACCGGGCGTATCTGCGGAGTCACTTTGAGGTGAACTCGGCGTCGATTGTGGTGGCGACGTTGTCGCGGCTCGCGAGAGACGGCAAGTTCGACGCGAAGAAGGCGGCGAAGGCGATTGCTGAACTGGGTGTGAATCCGGAGAAGAAGGATCCGGCTACGGCGTAGTTCGGGCAGACCCGCTGAACGGGGTATGAATTGAAACGGCTAGATACCGCTAAGGCGGTGTCTGGCCGTTTGTTTTTTGCAGCAGACATCTGTTGAGAACTCGCTCCCCAGGGTGCTGGGGATAATAGAATGGTGCAAATGCCGCGAAAGGTCAAAGCCCCAAAAGACTAAGCAACCGGAAAATGCCTGACGCCCAAAACTTCCAGGGGCCTCCATCTGATGTAGTATTGTAGTATCAAGAGGTATTTGCCTTACTGTGACAATCGTTACTGTCTCCAGTCGCGAATTCAACTAGGACGTCAGCCGTGCCAAGCGGGCTGCCGATGGAGGTCCAGTCATCATCACGGACCGTGGAACGCCGGCCTACGTGCTCATGCGCCACGATATGTATCGCCGCTTGACAGGCGGGGGTCCGAGTATTCTGGAACTGCTGAGCGAAACCGGCGTAGAAAGTATCGAATTTCACCCGCCTCGCATAGGTAGCGGCGTTTTTCATCCTGCGGACCTGACGGATGTATCTGATTTATACGAATGTTGTTTCGGAGTTGCGCCGGGGCAGCCGGACCGATCCGGGAGTCGCCGCCTGGGCTCGCGGCGTCGACCCGGCGGATCTCTTCCTGTCGTCCATTACCATTCTCGAAATCGAACTCGGCATACTGTTGATGGAGCGGCGCGATTCCGCCCAGGGAGCCGTCCTGCGCACGTGGATGGAGCATCGCGTTTTGCCGACCTTCGAATCGCGCATTCTCCCGATAGACACGGCGGTCGCTCAACGCTGTGCAAGTCTTCACGTGCCCGATCCCAGGGCTGAACGGGATGCCTTAATCGCCGCCACCGCGCTGGTCCATCGTTTAAAAGTGGTAACCCGCAACACTGCGGACTTTCAGAAGACGGGCGTTGACCTGGTCAACCCCTGGGCGAGCGCGTAAGACCTTTCCGGCAGGCTGCCGACAGCGCTAGAATAAGGACGGTACATGGCCACGAATTCACAGCTTCTGGGGCAACGTACGGAATCCGGCATACTCGCGCGCCTGATCGAAACCAGGGCCGATAGCCTGTCGCGCGATGCCGCCAATTACCTTCTTTCATTCCGATTCGGCGAAGACGACATTTCGCGGATGAATGAGCTCAGCGAACGCGCGCAACTCGGTTCGCTGGCCGGGACGGAGGCTGCGGAGCTCGATAGCTATATTCATGTCAGTAATCTCCTGGCTGTCATGCAGTCCAAGGCAAGGCAGTCTTTGCTCGCGACGGAAAAATAAGACAATTGGACGCCGGAGCGCTTCGCAATGTACGTGAGCGGGCTGGAGGGCTTTGTGAATACTGTCATCTGCCCTCATCGTTACATCCAGCACCCTTTCAAATCGACCACGTTATCGCAAAACAACATGGCGGCACAGAACGCCCCGAGAATCTGGCGCTCGCCTGCATGCATTGCAATCGTTACAAGGGGCCAAACGTGGCCGGGATCGACCCGTTGACGAGCGAACTCACCAGATTGTTCCATCCGAGACTTGACGACTGGGATCTCCACTTCCGCTGGAATGGCCCGGAGATTATGGGGTTGACTGCCGTGGGCCGGGTAACCATCCATGTGCTTTTCATGAATGATCCCGAGGTTGTCTGGCTGCGATCGACGCTTGCAAACGAAGACCGGCCACGCGACAAATCACGCGCACTGTGATGGATCCGACGTGGCAATGGCTCCTTCGACGCGTACTCCGGCCTTCACCGTTGCTGAGCCAAAGGCGCAGACAATCTATTACAATGGTTCCCGCACCTTTACTAACCGTTTCATGATAGAGTTTGATGTTTAGTTATGGAACCGGTACCACAGGGATGGTTCCAGGCCGTGGTTGACGGTGCTCTGATAACGATGGAGAGATTCATGCAATTCAATTCGAAATACGCCGCCCTGTTAGTGTGCGCGGCGGTGACGTTTGCGCCTGGCGCTTTCGCCCAGCGAGGCGGCAGATTCAAGGTTTATACGCCTGAAGCCATCGCCCGCGGACAGGAATCCTACAACAAGACGTGCGGCTACTGCCACGGCGAGAAGGCCAAGGGCGGGCAGGCTGGCCCCGATTTGATCCGGTCCGACGTCTCTCTTCGCGATGAAGATGGCATCGGAATGGCCGAATACCTGAAGGGCGCTGTGCATCAGAAAGCGGTCAAGCTGGCGCTTGAGCAAACGGCGGTCTTCGATATCGCGGCTTACGTTCACTCGCGGATCATGAACGCGGCGAACCAGAGGGGCGACGGGATCCTGCCGGAGGCGGTTGCCAAGGCCGGGAACGCCCAGGCTGGGGAGGCCTACTTCAACGGGGCCGGTGGCTGCACCCAGTGCCATAGTATTACCGGCAACATGAAAGGGATTGGTGCGAAGTACGACATCGTCACGCTGCAGGATCGCGTAGCAATGCCTTCTCGCGGCGGCCCCGGTGGCGGACGTGGCGGCGGCGGTGGTGGTGGCGGCGGACGCGGTGCCAGCGGCGCTGGTGGCGGACGTGGAGCAGCGGGCTTCAGCGGTGGAGGCGGCGCTGGCTTTGGTGGCGGGCGCGGTGGCGGAGCGGCCCCGGATGTTCCGCCGGGACCTCTGGCGATTACGGCGACCGTCACGCTGGCCGACAAGACAAAAGTGGAAGGCACGCCGGTGCGAGTGACCGACTTCGAAGTGGTCCTGCGGCTCGCCGACGGCACGCAGAAAACGTGGCCCCGTGAAGACGGCATTCCCAGCGTAGAGAACCACGACCCGCTGGCAAAGCACATTGAAATTCTGAAAACCATGACGGATCAGCGGATGCACGATTTGACCGCTTATCTTGCAACCATCAAGTAACGGAGCCGGCAAAATGAGAATCTTCCCATCCCTTCTTCTGACAGCCGCGGCCTTTGCCGGGCTCGCGTTTCCCCAGGCTCTGACGCAGGCCGATATTCAAAAGCCGAAAGCCGATAGCTGGCCCACGTTTAATGGCGACTACTCGGGCCGCCGCTACAGCCCGCTCAAAGAAATCAACACAACCACAGTGAAGGATCTGCGGCTGGAATGGACGGCCAAGATCGGATCCGGCGGGCCGCCCACGTTCTCCGGCGGTCCCGGGACCGACCTGCCGCCAGCCGGACAGGTGAACCCTCGCGGTACGCCGCTGCTGGTGGATGGCGTTCTCTTTACCGTGGTTCCCAACGCTGTTTATGCGGTGGACGCTCACGACGGCCATGAGATCTGGCACTACGTATGGAAGGGTTTGCCGGCTTTCCAGCTGGGCAATCGCGGGGCAGGTATCTACGGCAACTGGCTGTATTTCGAGACTCCGGATTGCCATTTGATTTCGCTGGACATCAAGACGGGCAAGGAGCGCTGGAACAAGGTCATTGCCGATGTGAAGCAGGATCATTTCTGCTCCTTCCCACCGACCATCATCCGCAACCATGTCATTGCGGGCATAGGCGGCGACTTCCTGGATATGGCGAATTACGTGGAATCGCGCGATCCCGAAACCGGCGATCTGCAGTGGCGTTTCTACACGACCGCTCACAAAGGCGATCCCGGCTTCAACACGTGGCCGAGCGAGGCCGCCGCGGCACATGGCGGCGGTGGCGTGTGGACTGCGCCGACCTACGACCCTGAGCTCAACCTGTTGTACGTGGGGACCGGTAATGTGGAGCCGACGATGGTAGGCGTCAGCCGCCCGGGCGACAACCTCTACACATGCTCGGTGGTGGCAATCAATCCGGACACCGGGAAGAAAGCCTGGTATTTCCAGTATTCTCCGCACGACACGCATGATTGGGATGCGTCGCAGATTCCGGTGCTGATTGACGGCACCATCGGCGGGAAGCCGCGGAAGCTCCTGGCGCAGGCCTATCGTGGCGGGCTTTTCTTTGTGCTCGACCGGACCAACGGCAAGAGCATTCTGACCAAACCGTTTGTGGAAGGCCTGAACTGGTACACCGGCATTGCGCCCAATGGACAGCCGATACCCGACAAGACGAAGGAACCCTCAGCGGCAGGTACGCTGACTTCGCCGACTTCAAACGGCGCCACGGGCTATCCCAGCCCGGCATTCAACCCCGATACCGGACTTTTCTATGTGGGCACTTCGCAGAACTATGCGGTCTTCTACCGGAGCGATAACGATCCGCAGCCGGAAGGGTACGGCGCACAGGAACACAGCGTGGCAAATCTGGGAAGTTCACTGAAGGCGATCGACTATCAGACGGGTAACATAGCATGGACCCATCCGATGGCGGCGGGCGCGCAGAACCTGATGACTACTGCCGGCGGGCTGCTATTTGGCAGCGACGGCTACGGAAACTTCATCGCGTTCGACGCGAAGACGGGCAAGGCGCTCTGGCACCAGGCGAATGCGACTCCGGGGAATCCTCCGATCACGTTTATGCTGGATGGGCGGCAGCATGTTCTGATTGCTTCTGGCTCCAACTTCATGAGTTTCGCGCTGCCGGCGGCGGGGGCGGCGAAGTAAGGCAACTCCCGACACCGTCTTAAGACAAACTAACAGGTGCGACCTTCGAGGGGGCGCGGAACAAAATGTTCCGTGCCCCCCGATTATTTTTGGGCGGCACGAAATCGATGAAGGAGCCTCCTCCTGCCAGGCTGGAGTTGCTACAATGCGGCACATGAGAAGTACGTCCGTGCGGGAACTTCATATTCATACATCGGATTTGGTGCGCGAAGCTGAACAAGGTGGCGTCATCGTGATCGAGCGCCGCGGCGAGCCCGTGGCGTAATTGCGACCGGTCACTTCTCCGCTTCGACTTTCCGCAGCCGGCAAGGCGAAGGTTTTCACCTCCATGAAAAATGTGTGGGCCCGGATGCCTCAGGTCGGGGATAGCACGCCGATGATTGAAGACGATCGGAATCGCTGACCTGAAATGTAGTTCAACGAGCCGAAGTCCAGCCGGGTTCGCGAACTGGCAGGAAGACGGATGTACTTTATTCATCGCTTTGGGCGTTCGCCGAATTTCACGCAGTGCTTCATCGCCAACTGCGCGAAGGCAGGGCGGCAGCGGAAGACGTACGCCATCTCTCAGACCGGTTCTCTGAGCATATGGACGAAGGTCTGTGGAATCTTATTCCGGTGGGGGAAAGCCTGCTGCGAAGGACGGGTGCGCTGATGATTTCGGCACCAGTCGACGTATTTATCCGTACCGGAGATGCCGTTCATCTGGCGACGGCGAAGGAAATCGGAGAGCGGGAGATCTGGACGAACGACCGCCATATGCTCAATGCGGCATCGTGGTTCGGACTTACCGGCCGATCCGTCTGGTTCATTGGTCAGTCGATGAACTTCGCGCCAGGTTCAGCAGGTCGGTGGCCCGGATCGCCCCGCGCTTCCGTGAACTCAGATTGATGCGAACATCGTGAAACGCCGTTTCACCTACGCGAATCTGTTCTAACATCAGAAAGCACGGCGATGAAGACACAGTGCATTTCCCGGTATGCATTGTACGGGCTAATGGTGGCCCGAATACTGGCGGCGCAGGGTGGGACGTCCGTTCCGCCAGCCGCGCCTGCAGATACAGCCATGCTCACCGTAAAGGTAAGCGACAGCGGCACTGGTGCGCCGGTTCCGAATGCCGCCGTAAGCCTGATGAGTGTGGGGGAAGGCGGCCCGCCGGTCGAGTGCGTCACCGGAGCGAACGGTGCATGCCGCGCGTCGGTTAACCCGGCAGATCGTTTCGTGGTCTTCAATGTACAGGCAACCGGTTATTTCATGCTCAACGAGTTTCTGGTGGCACCGGGCACGGTTCCCGCGAACATGCCGCCGGTCGGCAGAGATGGAGTCATTGAAACGGCGGTGACTCGCGCCGTCACGCTCAAAGGACGAGTGCTGGACGCCGAATCAGGCGACCCGGTCAGCGGATTGCCCGTGCAGCCGCTGATGTTTACGTTCGCCATGGGCAGGCCGGAGGGGCTCAGTTATGTCCAGGGTGTACCGACGGGCAAAGACGGGAAATTCGAGATTCGCGATATACGCCCGGGCCGTTATGTTCTGGAGCTGAACGGCACCGTGAACGCCGTAACGGCCCCTGATGGGCACTTGCCCGTGGATAAGAAGTACCGATGGCAGGAATGGCCGGGCGGCGGCGATTTTTCGACTGTTTCGCCATTGGCGGTTCCAGCCGGAACGACCATGGACGTCGGCACAATACGGCTCAGCCGCCACGACCCGCAAACCATCACCTTCCGCATCACGGGCGATTGCAGCGAAGGCGGGTATTACGTGGTGCTGGCGCAGGCGGATGTGATTTTGCCTTACAGCCGCGCACGCCTGCACAACGCGAAGTGCGGCCTGGAGAATGTACTCGAAGGGGTTTCGCCCGGAAATTATCGGATCTCCGCTATCCCGGAAGGGCCAATGTTGTTTCCCCGGCAGTTGGCGGATACCCTTGTGCACATCGGCAACGGCGACGATGCGAAGGATACAAAGGTTGAACTCACACTCAGGCTTCCCTTAACGATTCACGGCAGGGTTGTTATGAAGAGTGGCGAAACGGTATCCGGCGCGGATGCTGTCCGGCCAGTAACGAAGGGATCCATACGGCTCAGCGTGGGTCGCGGAATTCCGCGCCCGGGCAATAATCCCGGCGGCCGGGTGCCGGAGGCCGACCCATCGCAGGTGGACGGCAGCGGGAGATTCGTGCAGGCAATCTATGTTTCGCCCGGAGGCAGGATCAGCGTGGATGCCATCGGTCTTCCGGCTGGACTATTTGTCGATTCGGTGATCTATAACGGGCGCACGATTGCGGGGGACGAGTTCGTGCTCAGCGAGGCAACCCGGGTGCAGGATCTGGAGATCCTCTGCTCCGATCAGGCTGGCGCTTTGGAGGGAGAAATCAGTTCGGATAAAGGCAAACCCCACGAGGTGCTCCTCGCACCGTGGCCGAACAACGGGGTGGAGTATCCGTACGGAGTGTTGACTGCCCACTCAGGAGCGGACGGGAGATTCTCCGTAAGCAGGATCAGACCGGGGCGGTATCGGACAGTGGCGCTCGAATCGGGGGACCGCGAAAGCTTCGAGAATCCATTTCGGCTGATGAATGCGCTGAGCAGCGGGACTGATGTCTCGGTTGGGGCAGGTGCGAATACGGTTAAGATCGGGGTTATCGCCCATTGATCGCGGATAAGCCACAGTGTGTTGTCCTGTGAATTCGATAATATGGTCAGATTGCGGCAACCATGCTGCGAGAAGAGGAGCCGCAGAGATGAGCAGGCTGGTTCGGACCATTTTGACGTTTATGTTTCTGGCAGCTTCGTCCCTGTCGGCGGCCCCTATCCGGGTACTGATTCTGGATGGGCAAAACAACCACCGCTGGCAGTTAACGACACCTGTGCTGAAAAAAGCTCTGGATGAAACCGGCCTGTTTCAGACGGACGTTCTCTCGTCGCCCCCAAAAGGTGGTGACTTCAGCGCCTTCAAACCGGAGTTCGGTCAATACCGGGTTGTGGTCATGAACTACAACAACGACGGGAATATTCTCGAATGGCCTGCCGAGACAATGAACTCCTTCGAGCGGTTTGTCCGGGAAGGTGGGGGTCTGGTAGCGGTACACGCCACTGACAATTCGTTTCCAACGTGGTCCGCGTTCAACGTCATGATCGGAGTGGGGGGCTGGGGAAACCGTAACGAAAAGTCTGGCCCGTTCTGGTATTTCAGGGATGGCAAGCTCATTTCGGATACGACTCCCGGACCGGCGGGTTCACATTCCGCCCGATTGCCATTCCAGGTGACGATGCGGGACACGGAGCACCCCATCACGAAAGGGTTACCGCCACTGTGGATGCACCAGGGTGACGAGCTATACAATTCTCTGCGTGGTCCCGGAGAGAATATGACAGTTCTGGCGACGGCGCACTCGGATCCGCTGCCTGGCACGGGGACCAATCGTGACGAGCCGATGCTGATGGTCCTTTCATACGGCAAGGGACGGGTCTTTCATACCACGCTGGGCCACGATGTGTCAGCGATGAGCTGCGTCGGCTTTATTACGACTTTGCAGCGGGGAACCGAGTGGGCCGCCACCGGAAACGTGACACAGAAAGTACCCGCCAACTTCCCCACAGCGAACTCGGTCAGCTATCGCGTGGACATCGCCGCGATGGATCCGGCATTCCTGAATCCGGCGCCGGTGACTGTGGGTCGCGGTGGAGCCGGAGTACTGGTGAATCCGCAGCCCGCTGCGAATACTCCGAGATAGCTGAGAGAAGTCAGCGCGGTTCGACTGGCCGAAAAAAGGTCCCCGCAGCGAGCGGCAAATCACGCACATCCTGGCGGATTTGACGCAGGACAGCCGCGCAAACTATCGATTGCTGCGGCTTTCAGGGTGTAAAACCGCATTCCGCCCCTGGAACCAGGCGTGCTCTTGACTCCCGGACACATCCAATCGGGAGTAATCATCATGAGCTCTGGCGTCGCCAGCGGGACCAAGCCCCAAATCATCACCGAGCACGTCATCGAGATCATCAGCGATTCCGGCGAAGGCGCGCAAACCTGCGGCCAGATGTTTGCCGATCTCTGCGCACGGAACGGCAACGGCATCTGGACGGTTGAGATTATCCCTGCTGAGATCCAGCCGCCGGCCCGGTCGCGCGCCGGTGCCAGCGGTTACCGCATCCGCCTCGGATCCAAGCCACTGACCAATGCCGGCGACTATGCGGATCTGGTGATCGCGTTCAATGAGCAGGTACTTTACAGCCGGCTCGATTCGAAGGCTTTGCACGGCGGGACGCTGCTGTTCGTCGATAAATCATGGGCGGAAAATCCGGACCCTGGCATTCGCCGCAAGTACAACGAAGCGGTGAACGAGTTCCGCGAACGCGGCCTGGTGGTGACCGAAGTTCCGATTGAGCAGGAATGCCGGAAGTTCACCGACGACCCTCGCAAGGGCAAGAACATGTGGGTGCTGGGCATGCTCTGCGCCACTTACGATTTCGACCCCTCCGCCGTGGGCGCGGAAATTGCCAAGCGCTTCGCGCGTAAGGGCGAGGCCTCGGTGAAGCAAAACCAGGCGCTCTTCACAGACGGCTACGACTGGGCGCTGGAGAACGTCGCGCTGCGATTCCACGTGCCGCCGCACGAATCGACCACGCCGATGGTGGTGATGAACGGCAATCAGGCGCTGGCGCTGGGGGTAATGGCCGCGGGGATTGAAGTCTGCTCCATGTATCCAATTACGCCGGCGACTTCGGCTTCCCACTTCCTGGCCTCAACGATTGAACAGACGGGCGGCATCGTACATCAGGCCGAAGATGAGATTGCTGCGATTGGTTTTGCGATCGGCTGCTCTTACGCGGGGAAGACGGCAGTGACGATCACGTCAGGCCCGGGGCTTGCCCTGAAGACTGAGTTTCTGGGCTATGCGGTGATGGCGGAAGTGCCGCTGGTGATCGTCGTGGTGCAGCGTGGCGGACCTTCCACCGGACTGCCCACCAAGATCGAACAGGGCGATTTGTTTGCGGCGCTGTATGCGTCGCCGGGCGATGTCCCGAAGATTGTGATTGCGCCGGCCACCATTGAAGAATGTTTCCATTTCATGATCACGGCACGGAAGCTGGCGGAAGATTTCCGCGGACCGGTGATGGTGCTTTCGGATGCCAATCTGGCGACCGGGCAGAAGCCGTTTCCGCGGCCGGAACTACGGGAAAGCTGGCTGGCGCCACCAGTGGATCAATCGCCGTGGAATCCGGAAGTGCCGCCGTTTGCGTGGGACAAGGAGACCGGGCTTTCGCGTCGGCCAATACCGGGTCAGCGCGGCGGAGAGTATGTCATCACGGGCCTGGCGCATGACGAAGAGAGCCACGTCGCCTATGATTCACAGATCAACCAGAGGTCGATGGAGATGCGCAGCCGCAAGCTGGCGGTGTTGCGCAGCGCACTGAAACCGCCGAAGGTTTACGGCGACAACACCGGCGATTTGCTGGTAGTGGGCTGGGGTTCCACACTGGGGGCGATCGAAGAAGCGGTGGACCGCCTGCGTGCTGAGGGACTCAAGGTTTCGTCGGTGCATCTGCGGTTCCTTTCGCCGATGGAGCCGGGGCTGAAAGAGATCTTCGGACGTTTCCATAAGGTCATGACGATTGAAATCAATTACAGCGACGACGTGGGCCAGCCGTATATCACGGAAGATTCGAGACGTTATTCGCAACTGGCGCAGTTGCTGCGGGCGCAGACGCTGGTGGATATCGATTGCTGGTCGCGCGTGCCTGGGAGTCCGCTGCCTCCGGGTGTGATTGAGGAACAACTGCGGCAGCGCCTGACGCGGAGGGAGAGTTAAATGTACGGGCTGAAGAAAGAGTGGGAGATTGAAGCTCCGGCGAGGGAGTGCACGCTCGAAGACTACGTGGGTGCCGAGGCGCGCTGGTGTCCGGGTTGCGGCGATCACGCGGTGCTGAGCACGGTACAGCGTCTGGCGCGCGACCTGCAACTGCCTCCGGAGAAGACCGTGGTGGTTTCCGGCATTGGCTGCTCCAGCCGTTTTCCGCACTATATGAAGACGTACGGCTTCCATGGGTTGCACGGAAGAGCTCTGCCTGTGGCGGAGGGCGTGCGGAGCCGGCGACCGGATCTGGATATCTTTGTGGTGACCGGGGATGGCGACTGCTGCGCGATCGGCGCGGGGCACTGGATTCACGGGATCCGCTACAACATGGATCTGACGATCCTGCTGCTGGATAACAACGTTTACGGGCTGACGAAGAATCAGACGTCGCCGACATCGCGGGTAGGGGAGAAATCGAACACGCAGCCCCATGGCTCTTTCTTCGCGCCGCTGAACCCGATTTCGGTGGTCCTGGGGATTGCAAACGCTTCGTTTGTGGCGCAGACGGTGGACTGGAATCCGCCGCATCTGTATGCCACGATCCGCGCGGCGCATGAGCACAAAGGCGCATCGTTCGTGCGGGTGTTGCAACGCTGCCCGCATTTCAGTTCACATGTATTCGCGCCAGTGCAGGAAGATTTCAGCCAGATGCTGCTGATGGAGAGCGAGCGCGGGGTGAAACTGGCGGAGCCGATTCGAGGCATGTTCCCTCGCACTCTGGAGCACGATCCCCGCGATCTCAGCAAGGCGAGAGAACTGGCGGACCGAACCGACGTTTATCCGATCGGCGTGTTTTATAAGAACGACAACGCGTCGCGGTACGACACGGTGACGCAGCAGGGCCTGGAGATCACGCGCGCAGAGAAAATGGCCGCCATCAATGGGATGCTGGACCGGTTCGCGGTTCAGGGGAGGAATTAACTTGCCCTCCAGCGCGTCGATATTGCCGGAAGTTGCGGAACAGTATGCGGATACTAACGCCGCACCGCGTGCGGATGCGGGCGGACAAGCGCGTGCGGATGCGATCGGCCAAGCGCGTGCGGATGCGAGCGCAAATGATACGTTGCATTTGCGGACGGTTCACATTTCAGGCCGCGGGATGGATCGAACCAAACCGCGCGGACCGCTCCGGCCATTGGAACTGGAAGGCCTTGCCGGGTTGACGCGCGTCGAGGCCGAATGGCCCGTCTATGTTGCGACAGACCTGACGTGGCAGCCTTTTGCGGCGGCGCTGGGCAGCAGGACTGACAGTCCCGACACGGTGATCCACGCATTCGACGAAGCTACGGCGCATGCCGATCTGGCGAATATCGCAGACGTGCGAGAGCGGACACTGGATACGCTGGAAGACCGGTTCGGCAGTGGAATGGGAAGTGTGCGCAAGACTTTGCCAAAGGACGGCTGGCTGGTGCCGTTCACACGTAACGCGCTGCCCCTGCTTTATGGTGCGACCGTTGCGACAGCGAGGCGGGCCGCGAAGGAACTCTTCCTCTCAAAACTGACGCGGCAGTGCGAGCGGTTACGGGAACTGCTGCGACTTGACGACGCCCACACGGCTGCGGGGTCTTCCGCGGAGATTCTTTCGGCTTCGATGGGTTCGGAGGCGAGCTATTTCGACGCGTCGGTGCTGGCTTCGGCATTTCATCGTAAGACGGATGCCACAAGGCAGATGGAACCGAAGCGGCGGGAGCGCGTGGAAGGCATTCTGGCAACCCTGGAACACGCGATCAAAGAGACCAGACACGAGCCCACGTTTTTCCTGTTCCACTCGGCCACGGCGCCCGCAAGTGCCACAGCTTTTGGTGGTCAGTTAAGGCAGTGCGGCGACAGCTTTGAGGCCGCGCTGGAGTTTTGCGATGAGCGACTGGAGAGATTCGCGCGGTATCTGCGTGCCCTGCGCGCGGCGAAACTCGAAATGGAAGGTGCCTTCGAACCTGCCGTCCATGAGGAATGGCTGGCGCGGTTCGACTGGCAGACAGCAGATCCTGAAGAACTGGCGGCATCGCCGGCGTTCGTGGTCTTAGAACCAGCGGAATGGCTGGCGCGGACTTCGTTTGCATCTTTCGGGCGTTTGCTGCGGTCTGGCAGGCCAGTGCAGGTATTGATTCCGCATCATGGGCTGGAGGGCCGCGATTCGGATGGCGATCTGAGAGGGTTCATGCCGGATTTTGGATATCTTTCCATCGCGCATCGCGAGGCGTTTGTGCTGCAGTCTTCGCTGGCACATCCGGAACATCTGAAGGCTGGTTTGGCTGCGGTCAGTCAATCGTTGCGCCCTGCGGTGGCTGTCATCTGTGTGCCTCCCGCGCGGGAAACTGAGGCAAGCGAAGCCCAGGCGTGGTTGGAGACGAGTTTGCTGCATTTGACGCGCGCGTTTCCCTTGTATCGGTACGATCCGGATCGCGGTGAGAGCTGGATGGAGCGGTTTGAACTGCAGGAGGTGTCGTCGTCCGAAACGCTGACGGCAGCTCACGCAGTGGCAGTTTCCAATGAATTTCGCGGGCAATTCCGGCTTCTTCCCGACTCCGACGGTGACGAAGAACAGATGGAATTAGCGGAATACCTGGAGAGGTATCGACAAGCTCCTCCCTTGGCGATACCGTATCTCCGGGTAATCGATGAGAACGGGCAGGCGCGGCGCGCGGTTGTGACCAGGGAACTGGTAAACCTCAGCCGCGACCGGCGGAAGGCGTATCGGGTATTTGAAGAACTGGCCGGAGTGAAGAACGCGCACGTGGAAGCGGCTGTCGTGAAGGCCCGGGCGGACGCGCAGGAGAAGGCAAGGGCGGAAGGTGCGACGGCGGCGATTCACCGGGTGATCGGGATGCTGGCGGACGGACAGTCGCTGGCCGGGGCTGCTACTGTGGCGCTGACTGCGCCTTCGGCGGGTTCGCCTGTTGCTTCGCCGTCGGTGGCGAGTGCGGTACCGGTACAGAGCGCCGAGGCCGAAGCGGCTCCTGAAGATCCGTACATTGATACGTTTCTCTGTACGAGTTGCAACGACTGCATGAAAGTGAACCCGCTGGTCTTCGCGTATGACGCGAATAAGCAGGCTTACATCGGGAATGCGAAGGCGGGCACATTCGCGGAGTTGGTGAAGGCCGCGGAAGGGTGTCCGGCGAAGTGTATTCATCCGGGGACGCCCAGGGCGGACGATACGTCGGCAACATCGGCGGTACGGGCTCGGGCGACTAAGTTCAAATAACTCAAAGCTTCAGATGTAGTGTGGCGATGTAGTGTGGAGAAATGAGCAACGTTCTCCCGATCCTCTGCGTTCCCGGCCTCGGATGTTCCGCGCGGCTGTACGCGGAACAAATCCCGCAACTCTGGACTGTGGGTCCCGTGACCATCGCGAGGCACGACCAGCATGAGAGCATGGCTGAGATTGCGCGGGCCATTCTGGAATCGGCACCGGAACGCTTCGCCCTGATCGGCTTGTCGATGGGTGGGCACATCAGCTTCGAGATCCTGCGGCAGGCACCGGAGCGGATAACAAAGCTAGCTCTGCTGGATACCAGTTCGCGGCCGGATACGCCGGAGCGGGCGGTGAAACGCCGGGCGCTGATGGACGGCACCCGGACGAGGTCGATGTCAGAGATCTCAGACGAGCTATTCCCGCTGTACGTTCACCCGATGCGGCACAATGACAGCCAGCTGCGCGATATCTGCCGACTCATGGCAGAAGAGACGGGCGCGGCGGGATTCATCCGGCAACAGACCGCGCTGATGAACCGGCCGGATTCGCGGCCGACGTGCCGGACGATTCACTGCCCCACGCTGGTGTTGGCTGGTGACAGCGACGAATTAACGCCGCCGGCGATCGCTGCGGAAATTGCCGGAGGCATTGACGGTGCGCGACTTGTGATTGTTCCCGATTGCGGACATCTTTCCACGCTGGAGCGACCGCGTGAGGTGACGGAGGCTTTGATAGGGCTATTGAGGAGCTGACCGGGACTGAACCGCGCGATCCAGCATTGCCGGGCGGGCTGTCCGGGAACGGATGCCGACTGGCATATACGGTCAATTAAACTGACCAGTCTTTTTTTCTGTCCATGTTATGATCGAAATATGATGGAAGTAAACGCCTCCAAATTCAAGGAGCAATGCCTCGCTCTGCTGGACAACCTCGACCCCGAAGGCATCGTCATCACCAAGCATGGCAGGCCGGTGGCCCGTGTCATCCCGGCAAACGCCGACTGCGCCGGTCTGATTGGCAGCATGAAAGGCAAAATCCAAGTGAAGGGAGACATCCTCTCCACCGGAATCCGCTGGCATGCTGAATCTTGATACGCACATCCTGCTACATGCACTGGATGGCAATTTGTCGGCAGCAGAGCAGCGGTTGCTCGCAGGCGAAGCCTGGGGAATTTCGGCAATCGTCATCTGGGAGATCGCAAAGCTTCATCAACTCGGACGGATCACTGTTGATCCAGGCGACGCTGATTTTTCGCGTGTCCTGACAAGAGTATACGTGTGGCCACTCAACGTTGAAATATGCCGTATGTCGACGAAGCTCGACTTCGTGTCGGACCCCGCCGACGAACTAATCGCGGCAACCAGCATCGTACATCGCGCACGCCTCGTAACCCGGGACCGCAAACTTCGTGGGTCGAAACTCGTGCCGATAGCCCGCTGAATTACTCGTAGAGCAATTCAGCGTAGCGGCCTTCCTGCACCAATCTCTCGTAGTCGGCTTTCCATACATCCTTCGAGCCCGCCTCGGATGTCATGACTTTGGCGAAGTTCCTGGCTGCGTCTGACAGGCCCGCCACGTAGACGTACGTATTGGGTTTCTTCACCATCTCATAGATCTCTTTCGCATTCTGCGCGATGATGCCTTCCAGATCCGGCGGGGCGTCGAAGTGCGGCCGCGGGCTCACCGCTTCGAAGGCCTTGAAAGACTTCTCGTCGTAGTAAAGCGAGAGGTCGTGGCGGACGTCGTTCATGTAGAGCAGTTCCATGCCGGTCTTCGCGCCATAGAACAAGCGAACCTGGCCCTTCCAGCCGCCACGCTCTTCATAGATGTGCTTCACAAAAGCGCGGAACGGCGCGATGCCCGTGCCGACGCCAACCATCACAAGGTTCGCTGTGGAATCGTCCGGCACCGAGAAGCGCGAACCGTAGGGGCCGGCGATCTGGATGGCGTCGCCGGCAACCGCGTTGCAGAGATAGTTGGAGGCGAGGCCGGGATAGCGCTCCCCGCTGACGTCGTCGATATAGAAGCAGCGGCGGACGCAGATAGAGAACGTATCGGACTGGCCGTTTTCACCGTGGCGCGGACTGGCGATGGAGTAGAGACGGAAGTGATACGCATCACCAAAGTCATGCGGTCCGGGAACGAGGACGCCAATGCTTTGACCTTCCATGTAGTCCATCTGCTCGCCGGGCACTTCGAGGACCAGGTGGCGCACTTCAACGGGATCGTCAGCCGGCGTGATGCGCTCGCTCGACAAAATGGTCGCCAAGCGCAGGTTGCTGAAGTCGTATTCGTAGAGATTCATAGTGTTCCCACTCCCGGCCCGGCAACAATCCGGGCTCTTTCATTCGATTTTTCGCAACTGCTGCCGTGGAGGCAGTTACCGCAGCCATGAAGCATATAGTCCAGCATGTCCCGATCTTTTGCACAGCCGCTCTTCTTTCGGGCGAAGGCCTGAATGCCCAGCCAGATCGACATCACGATGAAGAAGCCAGCGGCGGCTTTGAGAACGCTCAGCAGGGCGTCGACGATTTCGTTTCCCATGGCTCTATCCGGCTCCCATGCCGCCAAACCCCATGAATGCCATGGAGAGGATCGCTGCAAGTATCAGAGTCATGGCGGTGCCGCGCGCGAGGCTGGGGACATCGGAGAGAAGAACGCGTTCGCGAACCAGAGAGAGCAGCACCAGTGCCGCGCAGTAACCGCCGCTGGCCGCGATAGAGAAGACCGTGCTCTGTACGAAGTTGTAGCCGCGCGAAGTCTGGAAGATCGGCACAGCCAGGACCGCGCAGTTCGTGGTGATCAGCGGCAGGTAGACGCCCAGTTCCCGAAAGAGCGCGGGGCTCACCTTCTTAATAAACATTTCCGTCAATTGCACCGTGGCCGCAATGATCACGATGAACATGATGATGCGGAGGTACTCGGCGTGGAATCGAACCAGCAGCAGATTCGTCGCGTAAGAGAGCGCGTCACTGACAACAATGACGAACATCACGGAGACGCCCATGCGCCAGGCGGTGGCGAATTTGCCGGAGAGGCCCAGGAACGAGCACATACCGAGAAAGACGCACAATACGAAGTTGTTGATCAGGAAGGAATCGAGGAAGATGTGGGTTAGCGACTCGTTGTTCATGCTCTTGCCTCCACAGCGCCAGTGAGTTGAGGTTGCGACTGTTCCAGCGCCGCTGCCTCACGTTTCGCGCTGCGTTCCTTGATTGACGCGAAGAACAACAGCCACATGGCAAGCGTAATAAAGCCGCCGGGGGGCAGCAGGAAGAGAACCCAGGGTTCAAAGTTCGCGCCGAACAGGTGAAAGCCCAGGAAGGTCCCGGCACCGAGGATTTCGCGAACCGCACCCAGCATAGTGAGGGCGATCGTAAAACCGAAGCCCATACCGAGGCCGTCCAGCATCGATTTCAGAACCGGTTGCTTGCCAGCATACGCTTCGGCGCGTTCGAGCGTCAGGCAGTTGGAAACGATCAGCGGGATGTAGGCACCGAGCGCGACGTAAATTGGGATACTGATGGCCTTGACGAGGAAGTCCACCACCGTCACCGCCATAGCCAGGATTGCGATGTAACTCGCAATGCGCACTTGTTTCGGGATCAGTTTCCTGATCATGGAAATCAGTCCGTAAGAGACCACCATCACGAAAGTAGTGGCGAGGCCCATGGAGATGGCGTTGCGCACGCTGTTTGTGATGGCGAGCGTGGGACACATGCCCAGCACCATGACAAAGACCGGGTTCTGTTTCCACAAGCCGTTCAGGAACGGGTTGCTATCCGCGGTCATTTCGGCTTTTTCGTTGTGACAGCTGACTGCTTCGCTCATTACTGACCTTTCTCAATTCGGTCGAGATTCTTTCGCACCACAGGGATCACATCCTGCACACTGGTACCGATCAACTTGCCGACGGCGCGCGAAGAAATCGTTGCGCCGGAAATCGCATCGATCTCCCACGCGTTTTTCTTAGAACCGTGTTTGACGACCTTTACCGGATTGGCGGGTTTTCCGTCTACGATGGTCGCGTCGAGATACTTGAAATTCGCAAGGAAGTCCGGATCACTCCGAGTTCGGTCGCCCAGTCCCGGCGTCTCGCGCATATCGACGACTTTGAAGCCTGTGATCGCCTGCTTCTCTGGAGAGTAGGCGTACATGGCCTGAATGAGGTCCGCATAGCCGCGGGCACTCGATTCGATGACGATACCGAGCAGCTTTCCCGAGCCGTCATAGCCGGCAAAGACGCGCTGGCCGCCTTCTTCCAGACCGGGCAGAATTTTCAGTTCGCCGTTCGACTGCACGCCGTAGATGATCTGCTTCGAAATGCCGGGCAGGAGTTCCGCGACTGAGTCGCGCATGATGGTTTCCTGATTCTGGCGGATGCGATCTTTCGTGACCACATTCGTGCCGACAATCAGAAGGCCGCAAATGAGCGACACCGCACCGAGCATGCGAACCATGCGGCCGCCGGGAGGCGCTGGCTGCGCGGGGGGTTGAATGAGCGTACTCATTTGGCTGCCGCCTCCTTTCCGAACATTCGCTTACCCGCGCCGTAAGTGCGGGGCTGCGTAAGATTATCAATCAGAGGGGAGAGCCCATTCCCCAGCAGAATGGCGTACATGACGCCTTCCGCAAGGCCACCTTCGAAGCGAATCACCACAGTGATCACGCCCATAAGAATGCCGTAGATCCACATGCCGCGCGGAGTGACGGGGGAGGCCACCGGGTCGGTGGCCATAAAGATGGCGCCCAGCATCAGGCCGCCGGAAAACAGTACGAAGAGCTGACTGGGGTACTTTGCCGGATTCGACAGATAGTAGCAACCGCTCAAGGCCAGCGCGCCCAGCAGCATGGCTGCGGGAATTCGCCAGTCCATCATCTTGCGGACGATCAGGTAAACACCACCGAGCAGAATCAGCAGCGCGGAGGTTTCACCGGCCGAACCGGCGCGAGTGCCAAGGAAGAGCGACCAGGTGTCCGTGGTGACGTGTTCGAACTTCTGAAGCATCAGCGGCGTCGCGCCGGTGAAGCCATCCACACGAACCTGTGCGATCCAGTCCTTCAGGGGAGCAGCCTTGAGAAACGGAATGGCCAGTGTGGTGGGGATGAATTCCGTAAAGCGGTGCATGGCCTGCGCGGGGGTGTAAGTTGTGATGGCCGAGGGGAACGCCGCCTGGAGAAAAGCGCGACCCACTAGCGCGGGATTAAAGACGTTAAAGCCGAGGCCGCCGAAGATCATCTTGCCGGGGGCGATGGCGATGAAGGCACCCACCACAGCCATCCAGAGAGGCAGCGCCGGAGGAAGTGTGAGACCGAGCAGCAGGCCCGTGATGGCCGCGCTGTAATCGCCGATGGAACTTTCCCGCTCCGCCGCCCCGCAGCAGAGATGCTCAATCAGCAGACAGGCACCGGTGGTGGTGGCGATAAGAAACGCGGCGCTGAGGCCGAACAGCCAGACGGAGTAAAACGCCATGGGCAGCAACGCGTAGACCACGTTGCGCATGATGACTTCCACCGACCGCCCGGAGTGCACGTGCGGCGCAGTGCGGACTTCAATCACAGTTGTCGCGGGACTCATGCGTGGGCTCCTTCTTTGGCCTTCAACCGTTCGCGATTCGCCCGTTCGCGATTCATCTGTTTGGCCACGCGGAAATACTGCACCAGCGGAATGTGCGAGGGGCAGACGTAGCTGCAGCAGGCGCATTCAAAGCAGTCCATCAGGTGGTAATCGGTTTCCATTTCTTCGTAGCGATCTTTCCGCGCCAGCAGGCCCAGATGCGAGGGGTTGAGGTGGATAGGGCAAACGTCCACGCAGGCCGCGCAGTGGATGCAGGCGTAAATCTGCGAGCTGGCCTTCACTTCTTTCTGTGTGAGAACCAGGATGCCGGTGACGCCTTTCGTGATCGGAATGTCGAGCGACCCGGCGGCGGCACCCATCATGGGGCCCCCCAAAATGACGGAGGAGACATCGTCGCGGCAATCGGCCTGTTCGAGCGCGAACCGAAGCGGCGTGCCCAGAGCGACCAGATAGTTACCAGGTTTGCGAACGCCGGGCCCGGTGATGGTGACCACACGTTCGATGAGGCCCTGACGGACCGGAAGCAACTCGCCGATCTGCGCAAGAGTGGCCACGTTAAAGACAGCCAGACCAACGTCGGCGGGTAGACCGCGCGTGGGAACTTCCAGGCCGAGAAGAACCTTTACCAGCATCTTCTCGGCGCCCTGCGGGTACTTGGCGGGAACGGATTCCACTGTGATGCCGACGTTGGCGGTACGGTTGGCATCGATGGCGTTGCGGAGAGCTTCCACCGCGTCCATCTTGTTGTCTTCCACACCGATCACGGCGTTGGCCGCGCCCAGCGCCCGCATGGCGATCCGCGCGCCATACAGCACGTCCTTCGGATACTCCAGCATCACGCGGTGGTCGGTGGTCAGGTAAGGTTCGCACTCGCAGCCGTTAACGACCACGGTATCGATCTTCTTTCCGTCCGGAACCTTCATCTTCACGTGCGTGGGAAACGCCGCACCGCCCAGGCCGACAACGCCCGTGTTCTGGACGGCCTGCACGATCTCTTCCGGCGTCATGTTCTCGATATCCTGCGGCGCGCCATAGAGAACTTCCTGGCTGGCCGCCTGATAAGGAGTGATGTAGATGGCCATCCCGAGATCGCCACGCGCCGTAGGAGCCAGGGCGAGTTTCGTGACGCGCCCGGTCACAGGCGAATGCATCGGCACGGACATGAACCCGCCCGCTTTCGCGATGGGTTCGCCGCGTACCACTTCCTGCCCCTCATGGACCAGGGGGATCGCAGGCGCGCCGGCATGCTGCGAAAGCGGCACCACCAGCATGGGCGCGAACGGCAGCCGACGAATGGGGAGTCCGCTGGTCAGGTCTTTGTGTTCCGGAACGTGCAGCCCGCGATCGAGATGCTTGCCGGTGAAGAATTCCAGGAGTGCCATTTGAGTGAGTTCTCAGTTGTACCTGGCTGCGCGCTTCAGCAGTTTGTCCGCGTCCTTCTCTTTGGGATCAAACGGCGTCCCCGGATGGATTATCTGCGCGGTGCATTTCTCGGCCGCGCGAACCAAATCCTTGTAGGGCCCGCCCTTCGGATTCTTCACGTACGCGTGTTTGCTTTCGTCGTAGGCGAAGATCTTCGGGTTGATGTTGATGCACTCATCGCAGGCCGTACAGGTAGCCGAATCGATCCACGGCGCAGTGTAGTCACCCGCGGGCTGTCCAATGGCGGCGGCGGTTGGTGCCGCTGCGATGGCCGCGGGACCCGATGCGGGCAGTGCCAAACTGCCGCCGCCGCTGCCGAGAACATCGCCACTGGCGGCCATTTCCATCAGCCTTGCGGCCAGAGTTTGAGCGAATTCAGCGCGAACCTGTTCGGCGTCGGCCGTGCCCACCTGAGCACGAACGCCGGCGAGAGACTTCAGCATGCGCCAGAAGTTGCGGCGGTCTTCGCAGGATTTGACCAGCGGTTCGGCCGGAATCACGCGAATGAGCTTGTTCTTCGCGTTGACGGCCCAGATGAAGGGGAACTTCCCTTCCCTGTCGTCAGTCGTGAGGTCCAGATACTCGTGCAGCGGCACCATGTTGTCGTTCCAGGCGTCGCGCGGCACGGTGCGGAACTGTTTGCGGAAGCGGCCTTCGGTGACTGCGAAGTCGGCGAAGGTCATGGGCAGCGTCATTCTGCCCTTCTGGCCCTGTTCGTCGGTGTATTCGAGTGAATACTCTGGCCAGTCGGTTTCGAGCGACGGGTTGCCGTCGAGATCGAAGCACTCTTCCGGGAGTGTGCCCTTGTCCGGGTTGTAGCGAATCAGAGGATAAGCGCGGGATTCCACCGCCAGCTTGCTCTGGTGTTCGGCCATATCGTCCGCAATGCCCTGTTCCGGCATGCAGGGGCTGTAAATGTTGAACAGCGCAGGCCGTTTGGCGTTGAGGCCGTCGATAAAGCTTTCAATCAGATGCGTAGTATTCGAAGTGCTGCCCTGGGCGACGAAAGTGGTGCGGTGGGCCATCGCGATCAGCGCGATTTCCTTGCGCACTTCTTCCTTGCCGTGGAAAGCCTTACCGTACTGCGCCATATCCGACACCTGACCGGTAAAGCCGGAAGTACAGGCCTGGCCGCCGGTGTTGGAGTACACCTGCGTATCGAGGATCAGAACCTTGATCGGCTTGCCGGACATCATCATGCGGGAAAGATTCTGGAAGCCGATATCGTACATCGCTCCGTCGCCACCGATGGAGACCACGGGCGGGCAAAGGTGCAGTTCATCATCACTGAACTGCTTCCAGTCGAAGTAGGTGAAGAAGTCTTCGTGCTTCTGTTTGTTGTAACCGCTCTTGAGCTCAATCTCCGCCTGCCGAATAGCCTTGAAGCCATCTGCCATGTGCGACATGTGACCTTCGAAGAGGCCCAT
The DNA here is from genome assembly GCA_903875575.1 of uncultured Acidobacteriia bacterium. Classification (GTDB taxonomy): domain Bacteria; phylum Acidobacteriota; class Terriglobia; order Bryobacterales; family Bryobacteraceae; genus BOG-234. Next base: position 41,063 of record CAIQWJ010000055.1, read on the forward strand.
CGCCATGGATGGCGAATCCTGGAAGAGGTTGTTCGCCCACGGGAACGGATACGGATTGAACGGGTAAGTAGAAGCCCAGACCGAAGTGCAGCCTGTGGAGTTGATAATGCCCATGCTGGCGCGGCCGTTACGGGCAGTGCCCGAGACATACTGCCAGCGCAGATGATTGAGCTTCGCGAGCAACTGGGTGACCCAGCGGAGCCATTCGGCATCAATGGTCTTGCCGCTGCGGCGTTCGTCGAGAGTGCCGGAGAAACTGGCCAGCGTGACGTCCTGATTGTGCAGCTTGGCCAGGGTATCTTCGATGCGATGGCTGTCGCTGAGGTCCATCGTGGCCGCCAGCTTGAGGCGAATGTGCCTGTCCAACTGAGCGACAAGATCGTCAATCTTCTTTACCTGGCGTGCCACGCGAGGCTGCATGAGAGCTTCCACAGTGGCCGTGAAGAGGTGAACCACGGTCTTTTCACCGCAGCCGAGGCAGGCACCGTCGCCACCAACCATGCCTGCGTAGTTCTTCTTATCGAGCAGCAGTGTTTCGAGCGCGCCGATCTTTTCATCCAGATTTTCAATGCGGATGAATTCGGCGGGAGTGGTGGGCAGAGTTTCCCAGAATTCCCAGTCGCGGCGGAGATTCGCGATGGAAGCAGGGGTCTGATCCACCGCCACCAGAGCATTGTCGTTACAGACCTTCACGCACTCCATACAACCTTTGCAGGTGTAGGGATTGACGGTAATGGAAAGGAGACCGCCGGAGCCCTTCGCCTTCTTTTCGCGAACGGACCAATATGGCTGCGTCACGCTGAATTTGAAATCGCCCAGAGCCTGTTTGAAGAGGCCGAACTCCTGATCTAACACCGCGCGTTCGGGCGAATCCGCCTTTACCGCAGCTTTCGCCTGGGCAATGGCGTCATCGAGCAAACGCTGCACGTCGGCTTTTTCACCGGCGGCAGCAAGGCTGTTGCGAAGCTTTTGTTCCACAGTGCGGACGGCGCGTGGTAGTTGCGTGACGACGAGGCCTTCACGCTGGAGGTTCTTGAGAGCCGTTTCGAAAATGGCGCTGACGGGATGCACCAGTCCGGGGATTGCGGTATCAGGACAAATGGTGTAGCAGGAGCCACAGGCCGTGCAGTTCTCGGGCTTCCAGACCGGATGCTGGAAGCGAACGCCCGTCATATCGCGGAAGATGCCCGTCGCGGCAGGGATGAAGCTGAGGGCGGCGAAAGGATCGGCCAGATTGTCGTTACCACGGCCGGAGATATAGAAGTTGCCTGTCTGTTCCCAGAAGCGGTGGATGTCCGTCATCTGGTCCGAACTGCTCAGACGCTGCTTGAGCATCAGAGGCAGGTCGACAGGCTTGCGGATCAGCGCACCAGCGGTAGAAAGCACCTTATTCGTGATTTCATGGATCTCATCGAACCCGCGACGCACCACGCGGATGTTGTCTTCCACAACGCGCGCGCCTTTACTCCCGAACTTGTGTTCGAGCTGCGACTTAATGGCTTCAAAGAGCTGCTGCTCTCCCAGCTTCGCCGTCTTCATCACCGGCGAGGCGGCGAAGAACGCGCCCTGGAAGGCATTGCCCTGCATACGGAACTGGAGTTCGGCGTCGGTCGCTTCTTCACGCGCAATCTTGAAGGCGTCCAGATAGAAGACCTTAATCTGGTTATCGATAATCATCTGCTGGAAGCGTTCCGGAATCTGCTTCCAGACTTCGTCGGCACCATCAAGAGCGCACTGGAGGATAAAGACCCCGCCTTTTTTGAGGCCAGCCAGCGGGTTGGAGTGCTGGAAGACGTTGGGGTCGGGCGAGAGGACGACGTCGACATAGACGTAGTCGCAATTGATCGGAATGGGTTCCGGCGCGGCGGAGAGATAGTAAGTGGTGGGCTGGCCCTTCTTCTCCGAACCATACTTCGGATTGGCCTTGATGTGATAACCCATCAGGTCAAACAGAGTCACCGCAAGATTCTTACCTGTGGTTATGGCACCCCAGCCGCCGACCGAGTGCATGCGGACGGTGATGCTGTCTTTGGGGAGGAGATTTGGATTCTCACTCCCATGAACCGCGAGATCCTTGACGCCGCGATAGGAATCCGCCACCTGAATCTGATGGATTTCCTGTTTCGGAGTGAACGGCTTGTCGTGAATGAAATCGATCGAAAGATAAAAGAAGCGCTTGTGCCCGCCCTTGGGCAGCATGTTTTCGATCGCCCCGATGATCCCTTCCGGCTGTAAGTCGCGACTACCGAGACCGTAGGAGCCGGAGTAGATGGGCGGCACATCGCCCGGTCGGCTGTAGATGGCGTGATCGGGAAACGGGACAGAACCGTTGGCGAAGGCACCGTTTTCCACGCAGCGACTGACGGTGGAACGGAACTCGCGGGCGAGCGGGAGATCAACCGCCAGCGGCTGATCCACGCGTTCCAGTATCGCCACGCCCTTGCGGCCTTTGAGAAGGGCGCCGAGCAGATCGCCCGGGAATGGCCGGAACATAGTGAGATTGATGACGCCGACTTTGATCTTGCGCGTGGCGCGCAGATAATCCGCCACCGCTTCCGCAGTGACGATCATGCTGCCCTGCCCCGCGATCACGTACTCCGCGTCCTCCATCTTGTAAGTGGAGACGCGCTGGTAACGGCGACCGGTCAGTTCGTAAAACTCGTTCATCGCGTTATTCGCGAGGTCTGCAATGTGCGCAAAGAAGAACGGCCGCTGCGCGGCGACGCTCTGCATATACGCGTCCTGATTCTGCACGGTGCCGATCATGACCGGGTTGTCCACCGTCCAAAGCTCCGGAATCCTGCGGCGCTTGTTACCGAAGAGGATGCGCTGAGCGGGCGTCGGCGTGTCGATGATGTCGTCCGGACGGCCGAGATACTGAGCGATCAGTTCGCGCTCCGGCACCATCATGGATTCGATGAGGTGCGTGGTGAGAAAACCATCCTGCGCGCAGATGCCCGGCGTCAGCGCCAGTTCCGCAATGCGGTGCGAAATGATGTTGAGATCGCAGGCTTCCTGGCCGCTCTTGCCGAACAACTGGAAGAAGCCGGTGTCGTCAATGCAGTGATAATCGTCGTGCCCGGCATGGACGTTGAGCGTCGATTTCGTCATCGCGCGGCAGCCCATATTCAGCACGTACGTCAGCCGCTTGCCGACCGCCGCATAGAGCGATTCGTGCATATAAGCGATGCCCTGGCCCGAAGAGAAATTCGCGGCGCGCAGGCCCGTCATGGAAAGACCGGCAGTCACAGCAGCCGCGGCATGTTCGCCTTCCGGTTCGATGAAGATCAGCGGTCGGCCGGAGATATTGATATGGCCTTTGGCCGATTCTTCAGCCCAGTATTCGCCCATCTGCGTGGACGGCGTGATGGGGTATGCGCCGGCGGCGTCGGTGGACTCCCGCTCGCACATGATGACGGCGGTGTTGCCGTCAACTGCCTGCCGGATTCCGGGGTAACGGAATTCACGTTGTGTGCTCATGCTATCTGTTCACCTCGACCTTTCGGTCATTGAATTGTGACTGCTTCGCGCTGCCGAATTCGGCAGTTCCGCGAGTTCGACCGGGCGGGGGGACTTGCGCGTGATCTTTTTCGCGTCGAGTCCTTTCACCGGTCCGCGCTTCTCGTCGATCCAGACGATGGCACCTGTGGGGCATCTTTGAGTGGGAACGGCACTAGCCTTGCTGTTCCGTGAGTAATCGACGACCGCGAGATTATTGACGATAGTGACAAGCCCGGCGGGGGCATCGGCGGCACAGCGTCCGCAGGCCGTGCAGGCCACTTCACATTCGGCTGCGGCGAGCTCGCCGTTCAGCAGATTCTTACAGGAAACCCAGAGGCGATGACTCACACCATGCAGTGAAAACAGGACCTTGGGGCAGATATCGACGCAATCGCCGCAGGCTGTGCATTTGCTTTCCGTGACGACCGGGAGCCCGTTGACGTCCATGTCGATGGCGTGGAATTCGCAGACGCGTTCGCAATCGCCCAAGCCGAGGCAACCCCAGCTACAACCTTTTCCACCACCCGAAACCAGCGCCGCCGCGCGGCAGGATTCCAGCCCGGCGTAATGCGACTGCTGCACCGCGACATTTGTGCCACCCGCGCAGGCGAGCCGCGCCACCCGCTTCTCATGCGACCCGGCATCCACTTGTAAGAAGGCCGCGATCTTCGCGATGCCGGAAGGGCTGTTCACCGTGCAGCGTCCGGGCGAGATCTCGCCGTGAACGGCCTTTTCGGCAAACGCCCTGCAACCGGGGCAGCCACAGGCTCCGCAGTTCGCGAGCGGCAACATCTGCTCCACCTGATCGATACGAGGATCTTCCCAGACGTAGAACTTTTTGTCGGCGAAAGCGAGAACAATAGCGAGGATAACGCCGAGCCCACCCATTAAGGCGGCAGCGATCAAAAACTCATTGAGCATTTCCCGGACCCTTTTTCCTTGTGTTGAGCAGAGACGCAGATGTTTGCGCCATTCCACACAGAGCGCTGCGTGATTTGGAGCAGGGCCGCCCGTATGTCGTATTCAGCCCTTTTGATTGGTGCGCCAGTGATCATTTCCTACGCCAATTGAGCAAGCCTTAGGCCATTTAGCGGAGGGCAGTATTTCGGGTTGTGGCTACCGACTTGCTTTCGTTAAAAATGATGTCCACATCCATTCCCTGGCGGAGAACGATCCTCTCTACGTTATTCGTCGGCGGACTGGTCGCTCTGCGGTTCGCGACCGGGACCGCACACATTGGAGTGAGTTCCCTCCAGCCCGAACCTTTGGGGCTCGTCAAGATCGAACGGTCGATGATGGGAACGTCGTGGTCCATTGAGGTGCCGGATCATGGCAATCCCGAAGCCGCGCGCAAGGCGATCGACCAGGCTTATGCCGAGCTCTCCCGCATCGAAGACATGATGAGTGAGTGGAAGCCGGAATCACCCATCTCTCAGGTAGACACGGCGGCGGGCAAGCATGCCGTGGAAGTGCCGACGGAACTGCGCGAGCTGTTACAGCGGAGCATTCATTACAGCGAGATCACGGAAGGTACTTTCGACGTGACGTGGCGCGGCATGGGTAAGATCTGGCATTTTGACGACGCGTTCGTAGTGCCGCCTCAGGCGGAGATTGAGAAAGCGCGCAAACACATCAACTACCGCGCGATTCAGATCGTGGGCAACAGCGTGTATCTGCCGGAAGGCACGAACATCGGGCTGGGCGGGATTGCGAAGGGGTATGGAATTGACCGTGCGGCAGCGGCGCTGAAGCGGGCGGGGTTTGAGGATTCGATGGTTGATGGCGGCGGCGACGTGCTGGTCTCAGGCACGAAGAACGGACAGCCCTGGCATATCGGAATTCAGGATCCGCGACGTGAGCATGGCGAAATGCTGGGCGTGGCGTCGGTCACGAACGTGGCGCTGGTGTCATCGGGCGATTACGAGCGATTCAAGATCGTCAACGGTGTGCGTTACCACCATATTATTGATCCGCGGACCGGGTGGCCAGCGACGGCGTCGATTGCAGTGAGCGTGATGGCGAAGACGGCGGAAGAGGGCGTGGTGCTGGGCAAGGGCGTGTTCATGCTGGGGCCGGAGAAGGGGTTAGCGCTCGCGCGGGCTCAGGGGTTGGAGGCGATGGTGGTGGATCCTGAGCGGAAGCAGTATTTTACGGAGGGGTTTCGGAAGGTTTATGAGGGAGAGTAGCGTCATTCGCATCCGCGGCAATGAACGCTGATTCCTGTGAGGGAATGCATTTCGCGTGGGCAAGTGCTCGTTCTTCACCCAATAATAGCTTCAGTGCGCCAGGTCACATGAACGCCGCCATAAGTAGAAATGTGCCGAAGCCTTCCATGAGAAGAGAATACGATTTTTCCAAATCCCGAAAAAACCCCTGATCCAGCCAGCTCACACGACAGGTGACGATTCGCCTCTACGTCATGTCCTTTACTTACTTCAGGGAACTGGCTGCTGAATTGGGAATGCCCTGCCAGAACCTGATCAACCTTTTCCTTCGGGACTGCGCTCATCAGAAACGGCAGCCGGTCATCAATTGCCGGCCACGACGCAGAAAACTTCCACCGTTCGTTGAGTCCTGAACTACCGACCGGGCCCGGAACATCGCTTCTCTTGCGTTATCCTGCGTCCAGATGATTCGCTCCCTCGGTTTTCTGGTGCTCGCCTTGCTGTTTCCAGCCAACAGCACTCCGGCGCCGGCCAACCCGCCACTGATGAGCGTCTGTGATCTTTCAAAAGTAGCGGCGGCAGCAAAAGCAATCGAAGACCAGGCCAAGAGCACTGGGAAGCGGTTTGAGCTATGGGTCACGGTGAGCGGAATATGCGCACAAAAGCGCGCCGGTCGCTTCGGGGACCATGTGACATGAACAGCCGGGGGATGCCTGGCTACGGGCATCTCGGAGTATTCCCGGCGCAAATCATAGTCGAGAGCTTCAGCAATATCGAGGTCAGGGAAAACCCGCTGCCGCCCTATCGTGCCGGTGCGGGTGGAAGCACGATGAAATGGCGATGTTTCATAGAACGACGATCGGGCGGCGTCCGTCACTTCACCGCATTCCAGATCCGGTTGCAGTAACACCCGGGAGAGTGATCGTACAAGTCCTCTGGCGGCTTGCCAGCAAGGTCAATCGGAAAGCGCATTTCCATCAGGCACTGCGCGTCGCGGGTCAACTCCGCGACGTCACCGCTTTCCGCGCCCGGGTCCGCTGTGCAGTCCCGAATCCCGCCTCCCGCTTCTATTCGATACAAAGTGTTCGCCGCGTGCGAATACCATCGCAGCGCCGGCGGCACCCGCGTCACGAGGTCGTAATTGTCCACCAGACGGTAGTGCCCCAGCGATGCTCTGTCGCGAAGCGTAGCTACAAACGCCCGATTCCCCACGCGCGGCGAACCAAACGTATACAACGATGCGTTGCCGCCGTTGAACCGCGCAATGGCGAGCGTCGCAAGTGCGGCCCCCAGGCTGTGCCCGGTGAAGAAGATCTCATTCCCGGTGGCCGCACGATACTCCGTGAGTAACTGCGCAGCCTGGTCCCAGACTTCACTCAACGCCGCTTGAAACCCGTAATGCACCGCCGGTGCCGCAGGCTCAAGCAGCGCCGCTACAACGGACATATCGAATATCGTCTTTCCTCCCGCTCCTGACTCGTCCACAGGTACAAGCCAGGCCGCGAGGTCAGCGGCCATATCGCGCCAATCGTCCTTCTCCGTACCTCGAAATGTCAGCACCGCAAACTCGTTTGTGTACGCGAAGTATGCCTGCGTCGCGGTTGAGCCCCCGGACCAGTCCCCCAGCAGATCCCAGTGCATGAAGCCGGCGCGCTGCAGGATGTCCCCCAATTGAGCCGCGACGATCCGCGCAGGGCCGGAACGGGCGTACGCAAGCGTGGCGGCATCCGCCATCCATGCGGCTTTCAACACATTCAGACGCCCAACGAAATTCGCCGCTTCAAACGCGGGCGGCTGCGCAAAATACGAGTAGTCCTGCGGCGGATAAAAGACGCTGCGCCATTGCACAGGAGGATCGGGACGGTTGTTCAAGACTGTCAGCTTATCATTTAGAGACGCTGCCCTCGGGCACTACTCTCATGGTGCATACTGGCTGATTGACGCGCCCCCCGGAGAAAACTGGTCATGCAACCGAACAGAAAAACTACCGGATACGTCGCACTACTGGCCAATAGCCGCTTCGAAGGCTTTCTCTGGGCACAGTTCCTTGGGGCTTTCAACGACAACGTCTACAAGATGATCGTGTCGTTCACCGCTGTGCGTCTCGCGGTAAACGCTGCCGAGAGTTCCAGGTATCTCGCGATTGCCGGTGCCGCATTCATTCTCCCCTTCGTTCTTTTTTCGGGTTATGCCGGGCAACTCGCAGATCGCTACTCCAAGACAAGCATGCTCCAGATCACGAAATCGCTGGAGCTCGTGACCATGGCACTCGGCCTCTATGCGCTGGTCAACGGGGGTCTTGGCCTGCTCTTTGCGGTACTCTTTTTGCTGGGCACGCAGGCGACCTTCTTTAGCCCCGCGAAGTACGGCATCCTGCCCGAAGCGGTAAGTGAAAGTCAGATCTCCCGCGCCAATGGCCTGCTGGAACTCACCACCTTCGTCGCGATCGTCATCAGTACCAGCTTTGGCTCCGCACTCTTTGAGCATTGGAAGCTGGAGCCGTTCCGCATGGGCATGACCATGCTCGGCATTGCCCTCGCAGGTACATTGTTCTGCCTGCATATTCCCAAAGTACCGGCCGCCGGGCGTACGGCATCGTTCGCATGGAATCCCTTCGGCGAAATTTTGGCTGGCGTGCGGGAACTTCGCACGCGCCGGCCACTCGCTCTGACCATGCTCGGCATCTCCTGGTTCTGGTTTCTGGGCGCGCTGTTTCAACTCGTGCTGGTGCTCGAAGGCAGCGAGATTCTGCACGTTGCGGAAACCCGCGCGGGCCTGCTGTTCACGGCATTGGCACTGGGCATCGGTGTCGGCAGTCTGGTGGCCGGCAAACTTTCGGGAGATCACGTGGAACCCGGCCTGGTCCCCGCCGGTTCCCTGATCATGGGCACCTTCGCGCTCGTTGTTGCCGCAACCACCAGCTATGGCATCGCCCTGGCCGCCCTCGTGCTGGTGGGATTCGGCGGTGGTTTCATGGCAGTGCCGCTGAACGCGTATCTTCAGGAAGCGCCCGCCGCCGATGAAAAAGGCCGCATGCTCGCCACCAACAACCTGATGAACAGCGTCGCGATGGTGCTCGCCTATGCCATGCTCATCCTGATGCACGGCGTGCTCGGCTGGAGTCCCCGCGCGATTCTCGCGGCCCTCGGACTTTCAACCCTCGCCGGGGCCGTCGTGGTGACACGCCTCGTGCCCGCCATCGCCCTGCGCTTCGCCTTGTACGCGATCGCAAACACCCTGTTTCGCATTGAAGTAACCGGCAAGGAGAATATCCCGAAGTCCGGTGCAGGCCTGATCGTCTGCAACCACGTTTCCTATGCCGATGCCGTACTGGCCGGCTACGCCACGCGCCGCTTCATGCGCTTCCTGATGTGGAAGCCGATCTATGACGCACCGCTGGCGCGCCCATTTTTCGCGCTCCTGAAGGCCATCCCTATCGACGCCGCGTCCCCCAAGGCCACCATCCACGCACTGAAAACAGCCCGCGAAGAACTGCAGAACGGCAAACTGGTCGCAATCTTCCCTGAAGGTCAGATTACCCGCACCGGCGAAGTCGGCCCCTTCGAACGAGGCTACGAACGCGTGCTGCGAGGCATCGATTGCCCCATCGTGCCGGTGCATATCGACGGCCTCTGGGGACATCCACTCAGTTGCAGGGGCGGCGAAGTTTTCCGCAGCCGGGAAAAGCTGTTCCGGCCACGTGTAAAGGTGCGCGTAGGTATACCTGTCAGTTCTGCAATAGCGCCGGAACAACTTCGCGAAATCGTAATCGCAACGGGCCGGGGCTGATGACCGTTAAGTAGCGGTCTTGGCCGCGCTGCCCTGGGCGATAGCCGGGTTATGCCGCATCGGGCGTCCCGGTGCCGCAAGATTTGCCTGACCGCCACCGCCGAGGCCACCTGCGCGGCTGAGTTCACGGTCCGCTTCAATCTGTTCGGGTGTGCGAAGATCCGGCTCCGAAGTCTTTACGTTGGCGCGGGCGCGTGCTACCTGGCGCTTGTGCCGCTTAGCGAGTCGTTTATCCATACTTTTACCGTAACATCCCACCCGTTCAAACCCGCATCGCTCCCTCAACGCGGCATGTTGTACATGAACGTCATCGCCAGCACAATACTGTCGCCTTTGAACTCCCTGGGCAACATAGGCAAAGGATCCGACGCACTGATCGCCGCAATCGCAGCCTGGTCCAACGCCTTCGCCCCGGATTGACCGCTGCCCGCGAACTGCACGTGCACCACCTTGCCGGTTTTCGATAACGTGAACTCCAGCACCACGCGTCCGCGCATTCCCAACCGCGCCGCTTCGGGATAAACCGCAAACCAGTTGGTACGCACCGACTGCAGCACCTGCAAAAGATACGGCCGGAAATCCACACCCATCGGATCGCTCTTGATCTCCAGACTCGATTGTGGGCGCGTCGCGGAAGGTGCCAGATTCAAACCAGTGCCAATTCCGGCGTCGTTGGAATCGCCCACGCGATCGCGGGGCATCGCCGCGCCATTCGCCGCCGCGCGCATGGCATCCTGTATCGGGTTCGAGGGTGCCAGTATGCTGGGAGCCTTCTGCGCCTGCGGCTTCACCTGCAGCGACTCCGCCACAATCATCTTCGGAGCTTCCGGCTTCGGCACATTCGCGGGCGGAGGCGCGGCTGGCGGAGGCTGATTGCGTACAGCTTCCACCGGAGCGGGTGCCGACGGCTGGGGTATCGGTGCGGGTGGCGAGGGCGGCGCCTGAGCGGGTTTCGGTGCAGGCGGCTGAGGTTTGGGCACAGGCGCGGGCGGCGGTGCCGCCTTCGGGGCCGGCTCCGACAGCTTCGGTACCGGAGCTGTTGGTGCCATCAGCAGTTTCGATAGCGGCCCCTTATTCGGAGCCTTCTGCGTCAGTTCTTTCGGCAAATACAATTTTGTAACGTAAGGAACAAATAAACGCTCGGGCGGCGGCGTTTCATACGACCCACCCTTAATCACGAACAATGCCGTAATCGCCACCAGATGGAAAATCGCGGAACCAATCGCCGCCTGCTTCCACTGCGGCCAATCGCCGCTCGAATCGCGCACCAGCAGAAAATTGGGTTCGCGATCTTCGCCCGCCAAAGGCGAACCCGACGGCATCTGGTTGTTGTCGAGTGGAGTTTCCATCCGGTCGATCAGGTGTGGGCGGCCAGCGTCTTTCCTACAAGCGCCGCGTGCTGTTCGATTCTATCAAGAACCGCCAGCGCCACCTCTAATGTTCGACGAGCCACCACCCCAGTCAGTTTCGGCTGTTTTCGCGTCTCCACCGCATCCAGAAACGCGTCAAACTGCAACTTCAGCGGCTCGGCCGCGGTAATCGGCAACTGATCGAACGCAATGCCGCTTTCCCCGCCTACCGTGCACACTGCCGCCGACTGCTTTGCATAATCGACCGAAATGTATTGCCCCGGCTGAAATACGCGGAGCTTGCGAATTTTTTCCGTCGAAACCCTGCTCGCCGTCAGATTCGCAATGCACCCATCTGCAAATTCCAGCCGCACATTGGCAATATCCACCTTCGGCGAAAGAATTGAAATCCCCGCCGCGCGAATCTCGCTCAGTTCCGCCCGCGCCAGCGCCAGTACGATATCGAGATCGTGAATCATCAGATCCAGCACCACGTCCACATCGAGACTCCGCAGAGTAAATACGCTCATCCGGTGAATCTCGAAAAACAACGGTAGCGTGGCAATGCGTTCCAGTTCCACAATCGCCGGATTGAACCGCTCCAGATGCCCCACCTGCAGAATGCGATCCCGCTGCGCGGCGGCGTCGATCAAACGGTCAGCCTCTGCAAGCGTCGGCGCAATCGGCTTCTCCACCAGAACGTCAATCCCGGCTTCCAGCAGACGGCAGCCAATCTCCGCATGTACGGAAGTCGGTGCGGCCACAATTGCAGCGTCCACTTTCCCAATAATCTCTTCCACTGAAGTGCACGCTTCCGCGCCGTACAAGGCAGCCTGCGCCTTCGCCTGCGCCGCATCGGCATCCACCACATGCGTCAACTGCACCCGCGGGTTCTCCGCTGCCACACGGACATGATTCCGCCCAAATGCTCCGGCACCCACAACAGCCACGCGCGTCATCCCAGTGTCTCCATTCCCGCAATCGCGATCTTCGCCGCATTCGCCTTCGCGATCAGTTCGTCGCGGTCCAGCAGCAGCGTGCGCCCGGCATCCACCGCGAGCGCCGTCGTGTTCGTCTCAATCATCACGTCAATCGTTTTCGGGCCGATCGCCGGTACATCAAACAACAAATGCCGACGTCGCGCAGAGGCCTTCACCAGCGACAACTTCCGGCCTTCCACCAGGCTCGCCGCGCGCCGCAGCATCGCGTCCGTACCTTCCATCGCTTCCAGTGCGACGCAGGCCCGGTCTGCAATCGCCACGCTCTGCCCCAGATCCAGACTTGCCAGCGCGTGCGCGATTTTGCGACCGTATTCCACATCGCGATCTTCCGCGGAATCGAGTTTGCGCTTCGTGATCGGCCCTATCTCCGCCAGCAGCGGCTTCAGCAGCAGCGTGGAATCCACCAGCGAGATCCCTTCTTCGAGCAGCACTTTCTGCACCGCGCCGATCAGCGATTCGGTATTCTGCAGCGGCAACGCCGCCAGCACTTTGATCAGCTTCCAGTCCGGCCGGATCGACGAAAATATCTTCGCGTGCTTCACCTGCCCGGCCATCATGATCTGCGTGATGCCTTCCTGATGGCAGATGTCGATCAGCCGGCTCAGTTCACCCAGCGATATCCAGTGGCATCGCGCCGCCGCGCGTTCCACCTCAGGCGACGCCTCTTCTTTGATCGCGATGGCAATCGCCTCATCGCCCTGTTTGCGCGCCGTCTCCAGCGCCAGCACCGGAAACCGGCCGTTACCGGCGATGATGCCGTACTTCATTTGCCCGTCATCCCTTAATCACGCCGCGCTCAGACGACGCAATGAACCCGAGCAGTTCTTCCAGTTCCGGCGTTGCCGATATCTCCGCGCGAATCCGCTCTACCGCCTGAGTCGTATTGAGCCCGGAACGCGTGAGCAGCCGCAACGCTGTCTGCAACGTTTCAATTGCCGGCTTCTCAAAGCCCCGCCGCGAGAGCCCGATGGAGTTCGCACCGTAAACCTGCACTTCCGGCTGCACGCTGGTCAGCGAAAACGGCATCACGTCCTGCTTGATCACGCTGTATGGCCCCACGAAAGCATGCCGCCCGATGCGGCAAAACTGATGCACGCCGCTGTACGGGCTGATATCCGCCCAATCCTGTACCGTCACGTGACCGGAAAGCCCCACGCTATTGCCCAGAATGACGTGATCGCCAAGCGTGCAGTCATGCGCAATGTGCGCGTAGGTCATGATCAGGCAATCGTCGCCGATGGTTGTATAGAACCCTCCCCCAACGGTGCCGCGATGAATGGAAACAAATTCGCGGATGCTGTTACGATTGCCGATGCGTGTGAAGGCCCGCTCGCCCTTGTACTTCAGATCCTGCGAGGCCGCGCCAATCGAAGAATACGGATAAATAACGTTGTCTTCCCCGATCGTCGTGGGCCCCTCCACGTACAGATGCGCCATCAACCGCGTGCGCGCGCCGATCTCTACTTCAGCGCCCACCACGCAGAACGGACCGATCTCGGCATCCGGATGAATGATCGCAGCGGGATCGATAATAGCTGTGGGATGAATCGCCACTCGGTGCGAACCGGCCTTACGCCGGGGTCTCCATCTTGTCTTCCAGCTTGCACATGACTTCGGCCTCGGCCACCAGCACACCATCTACGGTGACCTGCCCGGCCATCTTGGCCACTGTGCCCTTGCGCCGTGTGACTCGCATCTCAATGCGCAACTGATCCCCCGGCACCACGGGTTTGCGGAACCGCGCCGCATCCACCGAAACCAGGAAGACCAGTTTCTTATCGCGATCCGGAATGCTGCTCAGCACCTGCACCCCGGCGGTCTGCGCCATGGCTTCCACAATCAGGACGCCCGGCATCACCGGAAACTCCGGAAAGTGCCCCTGAAAGAACGGCTCATTGCACGTCACATTCTTGATGCCGACGATGTGTTCCTCGTCCATCTCAATAATGCGATCCACCAGCAGAAAAGGATAACGATGCGGCAGAATCTGCCGGATCTGATTTACGTCCAGGATTGTCATTTGAAAAGGTCAGTATATCGAGAAGCCAGCGACGGCTGACGAGCCCTGCCCATCCCCGCCGCCAGGTTAAGCTGAACCCAACGGCACCAATGAGCTTCTTCATGGACAGGTCAAAAGATCAGGGCGACTCCATCCCGACACCCGACTCCGCCCCCGAAGGCGTCATCATCAGCCCGGACACGCTCCGTCAGAACCGCCTGCCCTCCGGACAATCCCGAACAAAGAAGTGGCCGGTGCTCGACGCCAGCGGCCCGCCCTCCATCGACCTCAACCGCTGGAAACTCCGCATCTTTGGTCATGTGGGACAACCCGTCGAGTGGACCTGGCCCGAATTCCTCGCGCTCCCCCGCGTCCGCGTCTTCTCCGATTTCCATTGCGTCACCCGCTGGAGCCGCCTCGAACGGTGACTATTTGCGAGGCGATCCGTTGCATTTAGTCAATGAGCCAGATTATCTAGCTAAGCTACCAGCGGCACCTCACCTGCGAAAAACCCGGGTACTGGGCACTCCTGACCTGGGAACCCCAAGGGTGTCCTCGTGGCCCACCGGCTATCAAATCTTGCCATCCGGTGCTCCATTTTGACATTTTGACGGTTGCCAGTGACGGGGCGCTCTCTGACTGTCACTCCGCATCCTCAAATGTTGCGACGCACCCACTCGCAAAGTAACAATAGCCGCCAAAAGACGGCACCGCGAGGGTTCTGGCCACTTTGAAAGGCGCTCCAGAGTTTGGTGATGGACTTACGATTGACCGGAATTCCGGCAAGCACCTCGATCCCCTCCAGACAATCACTAATCCTGGATGACAAACACCCGCGCAACCACCTGTCGATGGGTGCGCCGAACCCGCGCTTTGGCAACGATGGATAGATCCCGCTGTTGGCAAGTAGTTTCCGGAGGGGTTGCTTGCCGCCCCCCCTGTCTAGATCAAGACAGCTGTCCCATCTTATTCGGCTCGCGACCTCGATGACTTCCTTGTCGAGAAAAGGGAGTCTCACTTCGAGCGAGTGAAACATACTTGCTCTGTCAGTTTTGAGCAGAATAAACGGCAGATAGGTCTGAATCTCATAACGTCTCATTTCGCTCGCGGCGCGGGCAATGTCAGAATAAATCTCGCGGTCTGCAGCTTGACTTCCCAGCGGCGAAAAAGGCATTACTGGGAAGCACGACTCGAACTCTTCTGGACGAATGTCAGTTAACCAGCTTGAATATTTTTGTAGGGAACGATCGCCGTTTCCGTAGGCGACATTTTTCAGAAAGGGACACTGCCTTCCGACGTATCCCCAGAACAATTCATCCGCGCCCTCTCCCGAAAGTACTACTTTGACCTTCTTTGCCGCCATCCTCGATACCATCAGACTTGGAAATATGCCGGGGTCCGCTAAAGGCTCGGTACTGGCCTCAAAGACGTCATCAATGAGGGATTCGGCTTCGTGATCACTAAGGTTCTCTAAATGCAACTGTAATCCAATCGCATCTGCGTGCGTGCGCGCCTCGTCGGATTCATCGAATGCGGAATCCGGCCGACCAATTGTGAATGCAGGAATTACACGGTCTGGATCAACTTTTCGCCAAACACTCGCTATAAGAGTTGAGTCCACACCACCGGAAAGAAAACAGCCGACAGGTGCATCGCTGACGATATGTCGCCGTAGCGACCGGCCCAGGGCATCAGCTATTGCCTCATCAGCATCTGGTCCGCTGAGAACGGGACCTGATTCCGGTTGGAATTCAAAAACCCGCCCGCGCGTAACCTTTCCAGCGCTGGAGAATGAGACCCAACTACCGGGCTCCACCATTTCCGTTCCTTGAAGGAGCGCTCCTGGAGCCGGTATGTATCCAATCCGAAGATACGTCGCAACATCTTCAATTGAAAACGATCTGCCGCGCGCCTTCCGATGCCTAGCGATCTGGTCATACTGGGACGCGAATACCACACCCGTGGCGTCAGACAGAAAGTATAGGGGCTTCATGCCGACATGGTCCCGAGCGAGGAGCAGAGTCTGTTCAACCTTGTCGTAAAACGCCAACGCATACATGCCGTTGAATCGGCTCAACGCCTTTGCGCCCCATGTCATTAGAGAATGGAGCACAACCTCCGCATCGCCCCGTGTACCGAACTGAACCTGATGTGTCAATTCAGAAGCAAGTTCCGAGAAGTTATACAACTCCCCGTTAAAAACCAACGCGTACCGCTCATCAGGGCTGATGAAAGGTTGATTTGCGGCTGGAGATAGATCTATAATCGCTAATCGCCGAAAACCCATCAAGCATCGTTCATCATGCCAGATGCCTTGATCGTCTGGACCTCGCCTCGACATCATCTGAATCAGAGGCCGCCACTCGGTTACATTCGGCAATTCCGAGTGAAGCCCAAAACCAAATTGTCCGCAGATTCCGCACATGCATTTTGTGGTAAAAGTTGTTTGGCGATAAATTCATGAGAGCGGCAGCTCACGTATCGCCGCCTATAGTGACGACCAGATCTCTTTCTCTTGTGCCGCCGTTAACTTGCCGACCCACGAATTCACAATCGAGCCGTCACTTCGGAGTAACAATAGGGTCGGGGTCGCCGCAACGCGAATACCGTCGTCGTCGGCGAACAGAACGTCGTCCACCGCCACTCCGCTGGCGGCCAAATAGTTCTTGTTGACATCCGGATCTTCACGTGTGATGGCGACGACGCGAACGCCATCACTATGAGCTTTTGGCGTGATACGCCGATAGAACGGCAGACTTTCTGCGCAGAAGTGGCACGAACTTGATGTCATCAGGACAAGCGTGAGACTGGAACCAGCGAGTGCGAGATGCCCTGAGTCTTGAATCTGGCTCCCCGGCGGATAGTCAAGCGACTGTTGGGCTGGTGGCTGGTTGCTCATTTGCGCCCGCTGATACACCGAGTAGCCAAATACTATAGCGGCAACTAACGATGCCACAATCAGCACAGCTTCAACGGGCGACCGCGCAAAGGAATCCGGGCGTAAGACTAACTTGTTCATATATTTCCGTCTTTCAGTTGAGTGGGGTTTCACCGTTCGCTGGTTGGATAGGCGCGACCGACCTAGTTATCCGTCGGGATGCGCTCAGCCCCGTCGGCGATAATATAGTTGTCGGTCACCGTGCGACTAACGAGAACTAAACCAATTTCTTTTAGTGAAGCAATGACTGCACTAGCATCCCCGAACACGGGTTGTCCAGTAGCACTGATTTCCGGGGGCAACTTCAACTCGAATGTATACCTGTCAGTCAAGCCAGTTTCATCAAAAACGGGAAGTATCAAGAGGGATGACAGTAAATCGCAAAAACTACCCATAGTCGACAAGTTTGCAGCCAGTTTATCTCCCAGAAACGCAATGCCGCCCTTGCCCGGTTCTGAAGCCGGTCTTAACGTGGTGGTTTGATTGGGTCGAACTCTCAACGCCAGTCCCTTTACGGGTTTGTCCACTGACCGCACGCGCAGGTTTAACCGCTCAGTCAGCAGTGTCCGGAGCATTTCGGGAACCCGTGATTCAGCCTCCGGCGAAAAAGTTGCTTCGACATCATAGTACTCGGAAGCCATCCACCCAGGGGCGTCCACTTGGTAGTCCTTCCGCCGATACGCGCGCACGATGAGCTCTCTAAGGCTGACAGCTGAATAGTGAATTCGACCCGGGCTCTCTTTGAAACGGAGGCCAAAGTGCGGTCCGGCCGCAGCTGACTTCACCGATGCCACATCAAACCGAAGTCCGTCAGCCCGACCGTCGCTGACGGCACCTATTGCAAGGCAAATAGCTAACGACACGGCCCATTTTTGATATTTTGTCGAACCCATTATATCCATCATTTTTTACATTGGTCGGGCGAGCGGACCCAAAGTGGCTCGGCGGCAAGCCGCCAAGCCACTTTGGGAGGTGCGACCGCAGTCCTTAACTGCACCAGCCATAATTCATCGTGCACCAAGAACCGTCTCCCGAGTCCCTACAGCCATTGGTGCCTGTATAGTCGCCAGCAAAACAAAAGTACCCGATTCCCGGATCGAGAAGACATCGGTAACAGTTGCTCGCCTCTGCGGTGTCGATCACGCCTACGGCTGCGTGACCGGCAACGATTAGCGGCGCGGCGATAAGTGCCCGCGCTGCCCATTGCGAAATTGTTGTTCTAGTCATAATTGTTTTCACCTTCTTTCTTTCCGAAACTGACCCTTATTTTTTCACGGCCAACGGAACTCATGTAGAGAGGTGTGAAACTGAACAGGAAGCGCTAACGGCTCCTTGGTTTAACAGCCATACGTCCCTGAACTTTCCCACCGCCTTTAGCAATTGGGCATCCCCCGAGCAGCTGCCAGAATCTATCCCGCCACAGTCAAGCACGATACGAGTCGTTCGACTGGGGAGTTCGAGGCTCATCCGAGCTCCCAGTTCGTCCTCGGGTATGTTGAGCGCACCCGAAAAATGTTTGCGCTCAAAAGCGGTTCTATCACGCGTGTCCAGGATGACACCTCCGGCTAACCAAGTCCGAAGATCCTGCTCACCGAGTTCGAGAGGCTCTGCCTTTGATCCTTGCTGAGAGAGCGTACTCAGAGAGTTGCCGCCGAGCCGGCCAAGCATCGCTCTTTCTTGGCTCGCATTGAGCTTCCCCTTCCAGAGCCCGCTAACTCTGCCGGCCTCGACCAGCGCGACGGTGGGAGTCCCTACAATGCCGCTGCGGCGAGCAGAAACCGTCTGTACCGAGATATTTGGGCCGGCATACCGCCTGATTTCCTCCGGTGAGTCCTCATCTTTCAGCTCCACCAAAACAACCGGGATGCCACCAGACTTGGCATAGTCGATAACCCTTTGGTGGAATGCGACGCTGGCTCTAGAGTACGGGCAGCGCTTGGATGTCGCGACAATCAAGTACCTTGACTCCCCTGCGCGTGGCAGGGCAAATGAAACTATTGCGCCCACCTGAATTGCGGGCGCCGCCCGACTCGCCCACCACTGTTGTCCGTAGTCGAATGCTGCTATTCCTGCAGACACGATCCCCAGAGTCAGCAAGATCTCCCTCGCCACGTTCTTCAGACGATTCACGGATTATCTTTTTCCGCCCTTGCCAACGCCAAGAGCCGCCCCCGTTCGTCCGGGTCATTCGCCAGGTAAACAGTGGGCTTTCCAAAAGCGATTATGAAATAAAAATAGAGCTTGCCGGTGCGGCGGGTCTCAGCACTCGCCCCGAGCCGGTGAACTTGTGAATCTGGACTGTCGACAGGCAGAATCCGCCATCTCTCAGCGCACGACGCTACGCTTTTCTTAATCGGATCGTCTGGTGACTGTAAGACATCGACTCTGGTGACGTTCCCAGACTTTCCAAATTCGAGTAAGGCGACCGCGAGGCCCTCCGTGCCAGACGCTATCGATACCTCTGGGTAGCTAGGCGCGCACCTGCTCTGACTCTCTCGCCAGAGGATTTCGTGCCCATATCTGAATTCTTTTGTGATCGGACGTGAGCAGGAGCTACAAACAGTGCACAAGATTTGCACTGCCACCACTCCACCGACGCTGCGAAATGTCCTAGTTGAGAGCAACATGACTAACGAAGAGCGACCACTTTCATGTGGAGTATATCCCGGACTTGTTTCCGTGTCAATGATTACTTTTACTTTCCATCACACAATTAACACATTCCGTGGGTTGTCTTCGCTACCATTCCAAAATTCCATATTGTATTGAGCGAAAATCTCTGGCGGTAGTATCGTTCGGCGGGCAACATTGTCAATCCGATCCCGAATTTTATGAAGGCCCGGCATAAACAATCTTCCGTCGAACTCAGGCTCATCGTGGGAGAGACCATCGAACCGATGGGCGAACGGCGGCCAGCCAAGTGCGTCGTACAGGCGACCTAGCACACGTTCTGGACTAGCAACTAGCGCCTCGTATGGTACCGCTACCAATCTGTCGGCATTTTCACTGAACCATGCTTGCCGCAAAGCCCGCATTGAAGATCCGATGAGTCCAGTCTTGAAAAGATACTCGGCGCGTTGGTAGACATCGTTAATGTCCGGGGGAAACATTTTCGATTGAAGGAGAGAATTGTTTTGGGTAAGCCGTTCTATGCTGTCTAGAATCCAAGCCGGGTTGCGGATGCAGCATATTACCTTGGACTGGGGATACAGACGAGCAAGCGCGGGAAGCATCTGGCACCACTCCCTGTTCTTGTCTATCGCGGTTACCGTATGGCCGAGGTGTGAGTAATAATTAGTGATAATGCCGGTGAGAATCGCCCCTCGCTGTTCGTCGGTGATGACCTGGGCCCTTTCAGCGGAGCTCATTGTTCTCAACGCTGCCGAACAAATCTCAGCCAGTGGAGTGGATATGCCCGTGCTTATGATTGGGTTCTGGGACAATATCGAACCAAGAAGAGTACTTCCAGAACGTGGTAACCCAGATAAAAAGTGTATATTCATAGCATCTCGCCTCAAGTGCCGCTTCGACAACTAGGATTGTATGCCATAATCTTACAAAATGAAAGCAAAATGAATTCTTGCTGTTGACGGAGGGGGGGCAGTTAGAAATATGGAGCAGAATCATGGCGTTATACCTAGCAGCCCGTGGTAATAGTCAGATTTTTTCTCGACGACATGTGACCCCGCAAATGTTCCGAACGTCACTTATATATGGCGATGGGAAAGAAGCGGGAGCGTCAGCAGGAGTTCTGGATCGCAGCGAAGGATGTGGTCGA
>CAIQWJ010000056.1 GCA_903875575.1 uncultured Acidobacteriia bacterium
GCCTTCCGCAGTACTACCAATCGGTCTCTGTCCTGCTGGGTCATAGGGAGAACTCCTTGTTCTTTCACCTCCCCAGCCTGACTTCGTCAAGAGGACATTTCTATCTGGCACTAATAGGACATTCTCACGTGGCGTTGACAATGTCACAAAAACACTTGCACACTCCCACCGTCTTCCCGCATACTAACGAGAGTTCAAAGCCCTTATCCCTCAACCGTCAGATTCTCTGGAGGGTCTAAAAGGGGAGTTTGTCCGGTGCTGAGAAAGAGAATGATCGCCGCATGAAAGTATTCGCCGCCGCCGCAATCTCTTCTGCCTCCGCACACACGGAACCCGGCACCCTGATGCCAGCCGATAGCACTCTTCTTTCGCAGTCCGTCCCAACCACAGCCCAACCAGTTTTTCCCCAACACACTGGAGACCTCACTTGAGTAATCAATCGATCCGAAATTTCCTCTGCGGCCTGGCGCTGCTCCCCGTCGCCGCCTTCGCCCAAACTGTCCCCCTGACGCAGGATGCGTATGTGGTGGCGGGCAACGGCAGCAACTTCGGCGGCACCGTGTCCATGAATGTCAACGGCGTCAACAATTCGCAGTCGCTCGCGCAGTTTGACCTGTCCCCCCTCTCCGGCGTCACCGCCGCCAACATTTCCAGAGCCACTCTGACGATCTTTGTCAACAAAGTCACCGCCGCCGGCAATGTCAACATCTCCGTTGCGAACGGGGCCTGGACCGAATCGACCGTGAACGGCACGAACGCCCCCGTGGCGGCAGCCGCAGTCTCCAGCGGCCTTAATATTTCCGCCGCCGGCGTTTACGTCTCCGTCGACGCCACCAACGCCGTCAAAGGCTGGATCAACACCCCGTCCTCGAACAACGGCTTCCTCATCTCCCCGGCCGATGGCACCGTCAACATTGCCCTCGATACAAAGGAGAGCTCCACTACCAGCCATCCCGCAACTCTGACAGTCCTCCTCACCGCCACTGGACCCGCCGGCTCAACTGGCCTGCAGGGCGTGACTGGTGCCACAGGCTCCACCGGCGCTACGGGAGCTACGGGTGCAACCGGTGCCGGTACCACCGGTGCGACAGGCACCACCGGCAATAACGGAACTACAGGCGCAACGGGTGCCACAGGTGCGACCGGCGCGGCTGGCTCGGCCTCGGCCACGGGCGCAACCGGCTCGCAGGGTCCCAGCGGCGTAACGGGTGCCACCGGCGCGACCGGCGCTGGAACCACTGGCGCAACCGGCGCGACTGGTATTCAGGGCCCCACGGGCGTAGCAGGTGCCACAGGCGCGACCGGCGCTGGAACAACGGGGGCAACGGGCACGACAGGCAATCAGGGTCCCACCGGCGTGACCGGTGCCACGGGTGCAACCGGCGCGGGTACAACAGGTGCAACGGGCGCGACAGGTAATCAGGGTCCCGCCGGCGTAACCGGTGCCACGGGCGCAACCGGCGCGGGTACAACAGGTGCAACGGGCGCGACAGGTAATCAGGGTCCCACCGGCATAGCTGGTGCCACGGGCGCAACCGGCGCGGGGGTCGCTGGCGCAACGGGTGCCACTGGTAACAACGGCACCAATGGTTCCACCGGCGCGACAGGTGCCACTGGCGCGACCGGCGCTGGTGCCACTGGTGCAACCGGTGCGACCGGCGCCACGGGTGTCGGCACCACTGGGGCGACAGGCCCCACCGGACCATCCGGCACGAATGGTACCAACGGCTTTGCAGGCGCCACTGGCCCCACCGGAGCTAACGGTGCCACTGGCCCCACCGGAGGCAGCACGGGAAGCCTGACCGGGTTTAACCACACAGTCGGCACATCGACGGTCGGCTCAACGATATGGATAGGCTTGCAGGGCAACACTTCCAACGTCGCTAATCCCCCGGGGTATTCGGTAATGACGGCGACGAACTCCTCTACCTCCTGCACGATTTCGAATAACAATATTGTGTATTACAGCCTGACCAACGTACCAATCACCCTCTTTAAGGCAGCGGCGCCTCCCACCTCCGCGGAAACTACTGGCAGCGCCGATAAGACGACACTGACCTGCGCCGGGCCGTCCAGCCCTCCGGGTTTTGGTACCTGCACCGGCAGCAGCGTCCCGATTACCGGCACTCAATTCCTCTGGTGGCAATACGGTCCCACCGTTGGCACAGGGACCGGCAACAACGGCGCTGTCGTCATCACAACAACATGTAACTAAGCACACCAGCAGAAGTACAGTGCAAAAGAGGGAGGGCCCACTCAGGGGGTTCCTCCCTTTTTCTTTGTCCTGCAGTAACCTCGCGCCACGCTCGGAACGTCCGGGGCCGGGCTGCGGCCAGGGTGTCGATGCCGGGGACCGCTGATCCTGCGCGATGTGCCCGTCATCCCGCATCCCCGCCACTCACAATCCACTGAAAGCGCTGCACGCAAGCCCCCGTCCGGCCGTTCCGACAGGCGCACCTGGCACTATCCTGCCGGCCGGACTCGCCAGCAGATACTGCGTTGCCGCGACGGCCCTGAAGGCATCATGATTCGGCGGAATAGCGGAGAGATCGGGCATTTCCGTCCAACCAATCGCAACCACGCTCCTGTTGCCCGAAGAATCTGCGCGGCCCCGACTGGCGCATCAGCCGGGAGCGCACAGTCAGTGCAGATTCAGCGATTCTGTGTATACTTGATCAATCGCAAACGCCGACGCGAAGCGTCACCGTTCCACTTCAAATAAGGAGAGGGCAAACACCTTGAAACTCAAACTCGCAGCCTTGTTCATCGCACCGATCATCGCATTCGGAGCCAGTCCGCTCGATGGCACATGGAAATTCAACCCGCAGAAATCTCAGTTACCCACCAAACCGCAGGCCTACGAGCTGACGAACGGCACGTATAAGTGCACCACCTGCGTCCCGGCCATTTCCGTCAAGGCCGATGGCAAAGATCAGCCAATCACAGGCGATCCGTATGAGGACACGATCGCCGTCAAAGTAGTGGACGCCCACACCATAGAAATCACTGGCCGGAAAGGAGACCGGAGCGCAACGACGACCAACACTGTATCCGCTGATGGGGCTCATATGACCTCAAAGTTCAGCGGCCGCCTGACGGGCGATCAAGTGGAAACCGGAACCACACAACTTACAAGGGTTGACAAGGGACCGGCCGGATCACACGCGATCTCCGGTTCGTGGAAGACCGAAAAAGTGGAGAATCTCTCCGCAAACAGCGTCAACACAACGATCAAGACCATGGCGGACAGCATCACGATGAGCACCGACAATAACGACTGGGGTTACACCGCCACATTCGACGGCAAGGAAGCAAAGCCCAAGGGCGATCCGGGTTGGGACGCGGTCTCCGTGAAACGCATCTCCGCCAACAGCGTTGAGGAAACCGATAAGTTCGCCGGCAAGGTGATCTGGGTGGGTCGCTATACGGTTTCAGCAGACGGCAAAACTCTTTCCGTTGACTGGTCTGATAAAAAGCACGGCACGTCGGGCGTCAGCGTCAGCGACAAGCAATAGCGTCTGACGCGGACTATCTCCGACGCGGACTATCAAGGGTATTGGGCACACTCCTGTCAGGGATGGGTAGTCAACAGCCGAACACAGCTGCGAGTTGTCAGCGTACGGAAGGCGCGGCCAGCAGCGACCCGGCGGGTTGCCCGAGGGCTATTACGCGCAGGACGACGGAAAATGCCTCAGGATCTTCAGCACAGGACGTGTGCCCAGTGTCCATGACGTGAAGTGTGGCACCGGCGATGCCGCCAGCCAGTTCCTGCGCGTGTGCGAGCGTGCGTGCGGGATCATGCCTGCCATGGACGACGGCGACCGGGACGCGCGGCAGGGCGTGGAGGCACGGCGCGAGATCCGTTGCCTGCTGACTCAGAAGAGCTTCGACGATCGCCTGTTGCCGCAACCGGGAGGGATAGGCGCGGACCTGCTCCAGCAAGGGGGAGGCGGGTAAGGTGCGAAAGCATCGGGCCACGAAGGTATCCCAGAACTCCTGGTTCCATTGGTTCTGAATCCGGGAGATCAGGCCAGCGATGTCACCATGGCCGTGGGTGTTGGCGCCACTATTCGACAGCACCAGACCTTGTATCCGCGGGGACCCGATGCGCGCTTCGTGCAGCGCGGTCAGGATGGCAATTGGTGTGCCGACCGAGTGCCCGACGAGGATCACCGCGGGCAGATGAGAAATGGCGGCAGAAACGCGTGCAGCTACGGAGAGAAGATCGTGTGGGCCGTCGTCCTCCAGCCAGGCGAGTGCTATCGCCGGGAGGTCGCTACGCTTCGCGGCTTCGGCGAAGACCTGCGGCGAACACATCGCTCCCGGGAGGCAAACCAGGGTCGGTGCGGTAGCCGCCTCGTTCAGCGTGACCTCGGGTATTTTGTTCATAGGCACGACGTGCTTCATGGGTCCAGCTGCTACAGATAGCTGAGCCACCAGTCCCGTCTCTGCGCCTTCCTCTTCGAAAACCAGCGACACGCCGGATACATTGCGAGAACGACGAAGACCCAGACTAACCAGGCAACCCACAGAGGGTAGCCGAAGCCCGGAGGGAACATGGCTCGCGGGCCCTGCACGGATGGCGGCGGGAGGAATAGAAAGGGCGTAGAACCGTAGCGAAACCAAGTGGCGGCCAACTGGATCAGGTGGATCAGGAAGAAATGCACGACGAAGTAAAACAAGGGTACGCGGCCATAGGTCAGCAGAGGATTGGACTCCGAGATTCCGATGCGGTCGTAAAGGGCAAGGAGGATCAGGGCGGGTCCGAGCGTCATCAGGAGGAAGTCCAGCGAGGCTGGCTGTTTGGTGCAGTTCATGTACGACAGGGCTGTCATCACCATGGACTTCTGTACCTTCCAATGGGAGGGGTCGCCATACGTATTGAGGGTCCGCAGAAGGGCGAAGGCGAGGATCATGACGCCACCCAGGCGGAACAGGGTTCGCTGGCGCAATTGGGGACTGGACTGGAAGAGATGGCCTGCGCAATAGCCTGCCGCCATGGTCGCGACCAGGGGGAGTAAGGGATACCCGAGGATGACCACCCTTCCAGCCACGGTGACGGCACCAGGCTGGTGCAATACATTCCAGAGCCAGGCGAAACCGCCGAATGCCGACGCGCTCACGCGGTCCGTGAGATTGTGCAGCAGGATTACCGCGACGCTGAGCGCGGCCAGGAAACGGACAGGCAGGTGGATCAGGGCCGCGAGCACAATCATGGAGGCACCGAGGGCCCAAAGGGTAATCAGCAAGACGGGATAGTTCGAACTCCAGCTCCAGTACAGGGCGAACCTGATGACGAAGACCTCCAGCAGGATCAGCCACAGGCCGCGAAGCACGAGGAACTTCGACAGTTGCGCTTTTGTGCGGCCGCCATTCGCCAGGAACAGACAAGCACTCATACCGGCGGTGAACAGGAAGACGGGGGCGCAGAAATGGGTGATCCAGCGAGTCAGGAAGACGGCGGGCGTGGTTGTGGCCATATTCAGAGGCGACTGAAACATGGCTCCGGAATGGAAGAAGTCGCGAACGTGGTCCAGAGCCATGATGATCATGACGGTTCCACGCAGGGCGTCAAGCGACGTGAGCCGTCCGCTGGCTGACATATCCGGATAGGATAGCAACCGATGGGGGTGACGCAGTCTGTGCAAAGCCACTATGCAAAGCCAGGCGCGGGTTTTGCGCTTCGGCTGCGGTCATGCGGAGGTTCGCCGCATCAGGACTGCGACTGCCTCATGGCCCAGACACCGCAGGCGCAGACGGGTGCGCCAGATCGGGGTCCGCATCGCTCCCCACGTGAAAAGCCTGTCAAGGCCGTTTGCGGAAGTCAGAATTCGTATATAATACTCGTCGAACCGGATCTTCACCCCGAACCCCTTTCTTTCAGGAGACTTTCATGAAGTTGACGACCAAGACGATCACAATCGCTTCGACATGCGCGGCGGCGCTGCTGCTAAGCGCGTTTATTTTTGCCCAGCAGGGTCCGCCCCCCGGGGGGGCACCGGGCGGCGGCAGAGGAGGTTCGGGTGGTGGACGCGGCCCGGGGACGCCCGACGCCTGCGGCGGCCGCAGCAGTCTTCCGCAAGTGGCCTGCGCTTCGGACGTGGCGGCGATGATGGCTTCCATGCCCGATAAAGCCTATGCCACACCGGCGAGCCCACGTAAGATCCTGGTGCTTTGCAGGGCCAACGGTTTTGTGCACTCCTCGATTCCTCTGGCCGCCAAGATGGTTGAGTATCTCGGCGACAGAACCGGTGCGTGGAGCACGACGATCACGTACGACCACACCGTCATCACTGCCGAAAATCTGAAGCAGTACGATGCGCTCTTCCTGGACAGCACCACGGGCGCGTTTCTGGACGATGCGAACGACCCGGCCGGCTCGGAGGTTCGCAAGAAGGCGCTGCTTGATTTCGTGAAGAGCGGGAAGGGTCTTGCGGGCATTCACGCGGCAACCGACTCCTATCATGGAAACGGCGGCGGTCGCGGCGCACCCCCGGCAGCCGGCGCTCCGGCAGCAGCCCCGGCGCAGCCGCAGGGCACGTGGCCGGAGTTCAACCAGATGATTGGCGGATTCTTCAAGTTCCATTGGACGTATCCGACGCTGATCTCGGTGAAGATCGACGATCCGAAGAGCCCGCTGACGCAGATGTTTGGCCCGAGGGGCTATGAAGTGGTGGACGAGACTTATACCTTCGCCCAGGACTCATTCAGCCGCAAGCGGGTACACGTTCTGACGAGCATTAACTATGACAGGATGAGCCAGAACGACAAGGACAAGGAACCGGCGGCGACGAAGCGGACCGACGGCGACTATGCGCTCAGCTACATCCAGCGCGTGGGTAATGGGCGCGTATTCTACGAGGCGCACGGCCATGACGAGAAGGTGTACTACGGGCGGCCTTTCCTGCTGCATATGCTGGCGGGTATCCAGTACGCTCTTGGCGATCTGAAGGCGGACGACAGCCCCAGCGTGCAGTAGATCGGGAGTTCATTGAAGGACGAAGCGGTGGTGACCTGGTCACCACCGCTTTTTCTTTTTTGGGGGGGCATGGGGAGAGCGGCGATCAGTGAGATCAGCGCGGGCAGAGGAGGCCGGCTGGAAGCCTGCCCCACAGGATGCTTCTGATCTTAAAGTTTGGAGTGTTTGGGTAGAGTACTTGCGGGGTTGCCGCTCAGTAAGTGCCCAGGGATGGAACGTAACTCATGGCGGCGGGGCGGTCCGCAAGCAGCTTGAAGTGGACCGGATCACGACGAATGGTGGGCCGTTTGATGCCCACGAGCGCGGCGAGTTTGTCAACGCTGACGCGTTTGCCATTGAGACGCGCGCCACGCGGCACGCCGACGGCGGCGTCAAATGCCAGGCCGAGGACGTGGTCGGAAACCGGGACTGGCTGCTGTTTGACGAGCAACTGATGCCGCGCGAATTCCGCGCCGACCTCTTCGCGCAGAGCGCTGCAGGCCCGCGACCGGTTACCCCGAAGTTCCTTCACCCACTTCACCCAGACCTCATGCAGATGGGCCTGATAGGCCGCCGGGCGATAGGCTGATTTCAGTTCGAACCTGCCGCCCAGTGAAGTCACCATGCCCTTGAAGGTATCGAGGGCCTGTGCCGCGTCCGGCCTGAGATCGTCAACGTCAACCGGTTCGGTATCCGCGTTCTTTTCGAAGCTCTGGGCGTTGAGGTCCCAGATCTCGGTTAACGGGGAGATCTTACAGCCTGTCACGACGCGCGGGCGGTGCAGGTTGCTCAGTTCGGCGTCCAGAAGTACGGACGGGATGGCGCGGGTGGGGACAGGCAGAGCGTCCTCTTCGAGGATTACAGGCGCAGTGACGGAAGGAACGGATTCGGCCGCGTGCAGACACATGCAGGCGAGCGAGAGGAGGAAGAGTTGGCTGACGGTCCGCTGCAAAACCATTCAATAAGGCTCCTGGGGCTTTTCGGCCGGGGCATTTTTGCCAGTTTCAACACTATAGCAGGCAGGTAGTGGCCAGGTAAGACAAACGACAAGCGGGCACGGAACGTGGTCGGGAAGGTACAGAAGTGGTGCCGCCCCCGAGGTCACGGTTCAGTTCCGTTTCTGGTTTCGCGAATGCGCCGCCACTGCGGTTTTCCGGGTCAGGCGGAAGGCTTCATGCACCGGGTGTGGACCGAAAGCCGACCACGGTTTGCCGATAGCTACTCTGGTTTCATGCCCTGGAGAAAGGACATTCGCGCTATGTTGCGCCTCGCCATTCCGCTGGCGCTGGCGGAGTTGGGGTGGATGGCGATGTCCGTGGTGGACGTCATCATGGTCGGCAAACTGCCGAACAGCGCGAATGCGATTGGGGCGGCTAGTCTGGGGTCAGCGCTGTTTTATCCTTTTGCGATTGCTGCCGTTGGGCTGTTCGCGGGGCTCGATACGCTGGTCTCGCATGCGCACGGCGCGGGGGATCGGGTGGAGGCGCGGCGGTCACTGGGTTCCGGACTGGCGATCGCGCTGGTCGCATCGCCAATCGCGATCGCCGTCATTCTGGCTGCGATTCCACTACTCTCGCAGCTTGGCGTGACACCCGCCGTGCGAGACGACGCCACCGCCTTCATTCGCGTGCTGGTGTGGAGTCTGCCCTTGCTCCTTGTCTACACGTGCTTCCGAAGATTTCTGCAGGGGATTCACTGCGTGCGGGCCGTGGCTGTTGCGCTGGTGTCGTCGAATCTGGTAAATCTGCTGGGCAACTGGATTCTCATTTTTGGCCATTGGGGCGCGCCCGCGATGGGAGTTCGCGGTTCTGCGCTCTCCACCTGTCTGGCGCGGGTTTATCTGGCGGGGTTCCTCATGATTGCGGTCTGGCTGGAAGATCCCGGCGCCATCCGAGGCCTGCACGCCGGCCGCAAGCTGGTACTCAAGCTACTGCGACTGGGCCTGCCGGCCGCCGCGACCATCGGCCTTGAGGTGGGCGTGTTTCACACCGCCACGGTACTGGCGGGGATGATCAATCCTGTCAGTCTGGCGGCGCACACGATCGTGCTGAATGCCGGGGCGGTGACCTATATGTTGCAGGTGGGGCTGGGGTCGGCCGCGGCGGTGTCGGTGGGAAAGGCGCTGGGGGCCGGAGACCGGGCGGGCGCGGTGCGGGCGGGCTGGATTGCACTGGCGGTGGGGACCGTAGTGGAAGTGGCTTCGATGGTCCTTTTTCTGGTGCTGCCAAGGCAGTTGGCGGGGATTTACACGGCGGATCCCCACGTGATTGCACTTTCGGTCACGCTGTTCGCCATCGCCGCCGGGTTCCAGATATTCGACGGTTTGCAGACGGTGGCGACCGGCGCGCTGCGGGGTTGGGGCGATACAAAATCGTCCATGGTGTGGAACCTTGGTGCGTATTGGGTCGTCGGATTACCCGTGGGCTGGTGGCTGGGCTTCCGGCTGGGGTGGGGTGTAGCCGGGATCTGGGATGGCTTGTGGCTGGCTCTGATTCTGACGGGTGTGGGGTTGACAGGAGTGTTGTACGAGAGGGCGAAGTGATTTTCCTTGCCTGAAGAAGTTTACTCCTGCATGATGTAGCAATGGTTGGCAGTGTGGCGTCGCCGGACCGGACCCTTCCCTGCCGCGACCGGAGAGGCCTCGATGAACCGCCGCCATTTCGCTTTACTTGCTTTGGTTTCGCTCCTGACGCTGCCCGCAGCCCTGCCGCAGATCAACGATTTCTATAACCTTGTACTCCGTTCCGACAATCCGGCTCCCGACCGGCCCGACGAGTGGATCACCCTGGGTCATGACGATGCCGGGCGCGGGGCACTCACCGCTAATGGCAAGCAGGTTGTGTCGAAACACACTACGACGGCGGCTGCCGCAGCGGAAGCGGACGCACTGATGCTATCCAGCAACTTCCAGAGCGTCTGCAGGCGCAGTTGGTATGCAACAGGCAACAACCAGGGAGTGAAATCGGTTTGCAACGATTGCCTCCCGCACGACGGAATTCAACGCCTTTCCTCTGCAATGTGCTGCATTGATGCGATGAATGCCGCGTTTCCGGGCAAACCGCAAGCCAACGATTGCCGTGTGGTCCCGCTGAAATCCGTACCGGGTGCCAGTGTGTTCTGGAATGGCGGCAAATGGGTATCCATGACAGGATTCCCGATTACGATCCCCATCGCGCGACCGAACAAACCAGTGATACCGGCAGATCCGACCGTGCCCCTGCCAGGACCACCGCCCCCGCCCATGGGCACCACCCCGAAGAACATCCGTCCCACACCTCCCGAGACCAAGCCCGCCACTGTACCGCCGATCTTCGGGCCGGTGGAAAGCGTCGATCCGGGGCCAACAGACCGCGAACCGCCGGTGAACACCAGATTGCCCCCCAGGAACACCGTTACTCCCGCACCTCCCACACAAACTCCGCCCGGTCCATCCACAGCGACCGCTCCCCGGCCCGCGGCAACTGTGGGCGCGGGCCGCTGGGCTTTGGTGTCCACCGATTCGAATCTGTTCACCTTTCCCCACCCGAACTGCTCTATTTCAGCCGGTTCTTTTGCAATGTCATCAACGGATGCGGAGAATCATACGTCGGATGAGGCCAGCATTACATTTCAGGCTCCACCCGTGATTTCATCGGATGCGGACGCGCAACTGACGGTGAGGGCGACGGGGTCGATTGGTTCCGGCCAATACATACAGGGATGGTTTCGGACCGATCCGTTGAAAGTGATGCAAACCATTGTGACCCCCGCCGTCGGTGGGAAGGCAATGGTGGAGATACGCAAGGGCAGTTCATCTTCCCAGGTGGACCAGACTGTCCGCATGGACGCGAAGGGACCTGAAACTTTCGATCTGTATTTTGTGGTACAGGCCAATTGCTTAGGCGGTTATCCGAACATTGCGAGTTATACCTACCGGCGGAACGGCATCCCGGCAACTGCGGTACCAGGTAAGGCAAGCGTGGATACACTGGCACCGCCAACACAGCCGGTGAGACTTCCCGGCACCACATGGAGAGCGCACAGGGGATATGCCGTAATTCAGTTCGATTCGACCACGACCTGGCAGACCCTGCGGGGGACCATCAATTTCGCGAGAGAAACCAATGGAGAGATCCCTTTTACTGCGAAACAGGATGGCAATTCTCTGACGATTGCCCCTGCCAGGGGCTCCCAGGAGGAGTTTCTATTCCTGACGCCCACCCGTATGTCGGGTTATTTGGGCTATGTTGACTCAAAAGGCCTTTACTATGACGCCGGCGACTTCCGCCTCGAAAAATGACGTTCCTTATGCCGATCCAGAACAACCCCTACCGAACCACACCGCGCCATTCGGGCGCCATTCTCGCAGTTGCCCTTCTGTTCGCAGGTTCCACCGCAGTTTTTGGACAGGTCCTGTGCGCGGGACTGCGCGCCGGTCAGAGTACCCGCCTCCAGGCGGAACGGATACTGGGCGCGCCTGTCAGAGGTTCGGAATACAAGCCATTGAGCGGCTCTGGCCCGATTCGGGTGACCTACGATGCCGAGGCGGGCATGGTATCGAAGATTGAGGTGGCGTTGCTCAATCCAGCGCCTCGCGAAGACGCTGTCGCGATGATGAAGCTGACCCAAACACCGGTATTGCAGCAGGATTCGTCCGGAAGACTGATTGAGTATTTTGGACCGAGAGCCTTCGTGGCTTTCACCTATGCGGCCGGGGAGAAGGAATCCGGTGTCACGGCGATCCAGTGTTTCAGCCCGACGGCATTTCCCCGAACGGCCAATCAAGTGGTCCCGTCACAGACCAGCGTGAATCCGTATCCTCCGGGACCGGCGTCTGCGGTACCAGCTCCGCCAGAGGGATTTGGTGCGCTGCAGACGAATACAACACTTCAGGGGGAAACGCTGCGTTACTTCGGCGGGGGGCAAACGCACGAATCCTGTCAGTCTCAGTGCGCCCGGGATGGCCAATGTCGTGGCTTCACCTACGTGCGCGCCGACGGATACAGCCAGGGAGATCCGCCTGTGTGCTACCTCCTTTCGAAGGTCACCGGACAGGTTACTCACAAGTGCTGCGTGTCCTCAGTCAAGAAATAAATGAGAGTCAGGGCTGTGCGGTGGGTGGTGCCACCGGTAGTCATTTGCACACGCTCATAACACGGGGGAATTCCGGCGCTGGGGCGATACAAAATCGTCTATGTTGTGGAACCTGGGTCGTCGGATTACCCGTGGGCTGGTGGCTGGGCTTCCG
Source organism: uncultured Acidobacteriia bacterium (assembly GCA_903875575.1). Taxonomy (GTDB): domain Bacteria; phylum Acidobacteriota; class Terriglobia; order Bryobacterales; family Bryobacteraceae; genus BOG-234. The sequence goes on from CAIQWJ010000056.1 coordinate 12,186, forward strand.
GCTGGGGTGGGGTGTAGCCGGGATCTGGGATGGATTGTGGCTGGCTCTCATCCTGACAGGCGTTGGTTTGACAGGAGTGTTGTACGAGAGGGCGAGAAAGGCGTGAGATGAAATTCGGAATTATTGTGCTGGCGGCAACTTCCGTGGCTGTGGCGTTCGCGCAGACGTCCGATCCATCGTCCAAACCGCGTTTTGATGCGGCCTCGATCCGGCCCTGCCGCCCCACGGACGGCGCGGGTGGCGGGCGCGATGGTAAGAGCGGCGGCGGTGGCCGGAACTTCAGCCGCGCACCTGGCCGTCTCACCATCAACTGCATGACTGTTGCGGACATGATCGACGTGTACGCGCAGTTTGGAGAGGAGCCTCTGATCAACGATCCCGGCCTGCCCGGCGATGCCCGGCGCATCCGCGGTGGGCCGTCCTGGATGAACTCGGAACGGTACACCATTGCGGCTGTCTCCAGTAATCCGGTGGCAACCGGCCCCACTGGGCGCGGCACTCCCGCGGACAAGATGCTGGCTGGCACCCTGCTGCTGGCACTTTTGGAAGATCGCTTCCAGCTAAAGATGCGGCGCGAGGTAGAGGAGGTCCCGGCTTTTTCCCTGACAGTTGCGAAGCCCGGCAAGCTCAAGCCCACGGAGCCGGGGAGTTGCACACCGCTTCCGGCAGTTGGCAACCTTCCGGAACCAGGTCCGGGCGAGAAACCGCTTTGCGAGAACCATGGCGGCTGGAAGGGTCCAAACTGGACGCTGGATGCGACCGATCAACCGCTCGAAAAGGTTGCGAATATGCTGGGCTTGCTGATGCTGGGGCGTCCGGTGATGGACAAAACCGGGCTGACCGGGAAGTACACGCTGCATCTGGTGTTCGCTCACGACGAGAGCGCACCGGGCGATTTTCCGCCGGATTTTCCCAACGTTTTCCCTTCGACCGATGAGCCGATGGGACCCTCGGTGTTTTCGGCGCTGGATCAGTATGGGCTGAAACTGGCCCCGGATAAAGCGCCCCGGGGGTATCTACTGGTAGAGAGTGTCGCGCGGCCTTCGGAGAATTGACACCCTACGCGACAACCTTACGCGACAACCCTACGTGACAACCCAACGCGAGGTATTCACGGCGGCACAATCTGTTACAGTATGCTGAAGCGCACAGCACACATGGGAATTTCCGTCCTGGTAGTAGATGACGATCGCGCCGTAGCCGAGTATTGCCGACTGACAATCGCCGAGGCGGGATATACGGTCTCCGCGGTGTACTCGGGAGCCGAAGCCCTGGAGGTGATCGAGCGACAGGAGATCGATGTTGTGCTGAGCGACGTGCGCATGCCCGGCATGGACGGCGTCCGGCTGCTCCGGGAGATATCCGCTCTTGCCGATAACGCGCCTACAGTGATCCTGATGACCGGATATGCCTCCATTGCCTCCGCAGTGGAAGCGGTGAAGCTGGGCGCGCACGAGTATATTGAGAAGCCGGTGCAGCCCCAGCGACTGGAAAACACCATTCGGCGGGCGGCTGAGCTGCGTGAGGTGCGGGCGCGCAATCTGCTGCTGCGCTTCCAACTGGAGGCGGCCGACGCCGACCACGGAATGTGGGGCACATCGCGTGCCATGCTGGCGGTACGTGAACAGATCCTCCGTGTGGCGGGCAGGACGCAGCCTGTCCTGATTACCGGTGAGACAGGCACAGGCAAAGAACTGGTGGCCCGGGCTATTCATGAACATCAGGATTCGAATGCAACGCGACGTCCATTCATAACCGTGGATTGCGGAGCACTTTCGGAAAGTATCGCGGAAAGCGAACTGTTCGGCGACGTGCGCGGTGCCTACACGGGAGCGGTGGGAGAGAGACGAGGACTGCTGGAGAGCAGCGCGGGAGGCACGCTGTTTCTGGACGAAATCGGCGAACTGCCGCCTGCGATTCAGGTCAAGTTGCTGCGCGTCCTCCAGGACCGGGACTTTCGCCCGCTGGGCAGCGACACGGCGCGACGTTTCACCGGCCGGGTGGTCGCCGCAACGAATCGCGATCTGACTGCAAAGAACGCCGCCAACGAATTCCGCCCGGACCTTTACTACCGGCTGAACGTACACACCATCCATGTGCCGCCACTGCGAACGCGGAGCAGCGATGTTCCTCTTCTGGTCCGGCATTTCATCCAAAAGCATGGGGAGGGGCGCGTTCTGGCGGCGGCACCGGAAGTGAACGATTTTCTTTGCAGCCTGGAATGGCCGGGCAATGTACGGGAACTGGAGAACTGCATCATCCGGATGCTGGCGCACTGCCAGGGGCGGGTGCTGGAAGCGAAGGATATTCCGGCGGCGCAGCAGCCACCCGCGGCCGGGCCAGCGGCGGAGTATTTGGGACTGCGGGAGGCGGAAAGGGCTGCGATTGTAGCGGCGATGGAACAGGCGCAGGGGAATATTTCCGCCGCTGCGCGACAGCTGGGAATCTCTACCGCGACAATGTACCGAAAGCTGGCCGCTTGTGGTGTGGCAACCACCCAGCGGCGATCTCGCTCCGCCGCGGCAGCAGGCGGCGCCTAGCCGGGTATTCTGCGATGCGACCGAACCGGAACAGGCAGGGGCAGCCACCTATTCTCAGATTTGAGAATAACTTTCGCAAAGTTGATAATCAGGGCCGCGTTTCGACCAACTCGCATCGCCGGCACCCACTGTTTCCAGCACATTGCGGCATGATTTCTTTGGTATTGCGATTGCATTCCTATCCAGCGGAGGCCCTGCCGATGATGATTTCACTCATGGAACTGAAGCGCGATGTTGCAGACCTTACAGCTGCCATTGAAGCCCTGGAGAAATACCGCAGGCTGACGCAACCCGCCGGGACCGCGAGACTGCCGCGAAAATCCACCAAGCCCCTTGTTCGACGCACCGGTGGTCGCGCATCGGCGCGCTCTCTCTTCCCCTCTTCCAGGGTGCGCCCCTGAGTTCAGGTCACGAAGCTGCGCAACGTGAAGACGGATGAGTGAACCTGTAGACCCTGACGCCGCGATCGCGACAGACCAGAGTGAGGCCGCGCGTATTGCGGCACTTCATCGTTACGAAGTGCTCGACACGCCGAATGAGCCGGCGTTCGACGAGGTTGCGCGGCTGGCATCCCGTATCTGCGGTACTCCAATTGCGCTGATCTCATTCATCGACAGGGGACGTGTGTGGTTCAAGAGCCGGGTGGGTCTGGATGTGCCCGAAATCCCCCTCGATATAGCTTTTTGTGCGCACACGATTCGGGGGCATGGGCTGTTCGAAGTTCCGGATGCGGGCGCAGACCCACGATTTGCGACCTGTCCGCTCGTCACGGGCGAGCCGAATATTCGCTTCTATGCCGGAACTCCGCTGCTGACAGAAGACGGCTTCGCCATCGGGACGCTGTGCGTGATCGACAGTATCCCCCGCACGCTGACCGAAGATCAGCGCCTGACGCTGGAAACGCTCAGCGGCTGTGTGAGAAGGCAACTGGAACTCCATCTCATTTCGAGGAATCTCGCGCGGCAGAACGCGGAACTGGCAACGCTCAAGCGCGAACTGGAAGACAGGATCGCCAACGCCTTCGAGGCGGTAAGCGACGGATTCTGGGAATGGAACATCCTCACGGGAGAGGCGTATTACAGTCCACAATGGCTCCGCATGCTCGGCTACTCCCCACAGGAAGCGCCGCCACGATTTGAGTTTTTTCTTTCGCGCGTTCACCCGGACGATCTCCCTCTTATGGAGCGGGCTGTGGAAGATCACCTGGCGAAAAGAACCAAACTCACAGAAATTGAGATTTGCCTGCGGACGCGGAAGGGAGACTTTATCGCGGTTCTTGCCCGTGGCCGGGTCAACATTTGGGACGCGAATGGCAAACCAGCCATCATGGTGGGCTCCATCACCGACATCACGGAAAGTAAGCGGGCCGCGCGGGAACGGCAGGAGATCACCGATCGCCTGCGGCTTGCCACCACTGTTGCCAATATCGGGATCTGGGAATTCGCCATCGAAGAGGGAACACTCACGTGGGATGACTGTATGTTCCGAATCTATGGAGCAAGTCCTTCCGGCTTCGGCGGCAAGGTGGATAACTGGCTCAATTGCCTGCATCGGGACGACCTGCCGCGTGTGATTCGGGAGGTGGAAGCGGTGCTGGCCGGCAGGATGGATTTCAACACCCGGTTTCGGGCGGTGACTCCGAATGGCGAGACCCGGCACATTGAAGCAAGGGGCGTGATTCGCCCGAACCTCGCAGGCACCGGCAGGCGTATGATTGGCGTGAACTGGGACGTCAGCGAGCGGGCCCGGGCCGAAGCGGAGGTCACCGAAAGGGAAAGGCAGTTACAGACGAAACAGCGCATGCTTGAAGAAGCGCAGAGCCTGGCACACGTTGGCAGCTGGGAACTGGATCAGAGTTTGGGGCAAATGACGTGGTCGGCCGAGATGTATCGCATTATGGAGGTTGATCCGTCGATATCGTCGTCACTGCTTTCGTTAGCCCGGGAGCGGGTCCATCCCGCGGACATTGACAGATTGCGAGTCTTCCGGGACGGAGACGGGCCGGTGGAAATTGAGCACCGGCTGATCATGCCGGACGGGCGAATCAAGTATGTGTTCTCGCAGGGAAGAATCAGTCACAGCGACGGGCAGCGCAGGATGCGTGGCACATTGCAGGATGTGACCGCACTGCGGTCAACGAATCAGGCGCTGCGGACCAGCGAAGAACGCTTCCGGTTGCTGGTGGAGCAGGCATCCGACGGCTTCTTTCTGCATGACGAGGAAGGCCGGATTCTGGACGTAAATCAGCGGGCCTGCGACGCGCTCGGTTATTCGCGGGACGAGTTGCTATCCATGAACATGCTGGAGATTGAGCAGACGCCGGACTGCGAAGCCGTTCGCAGCGCCTGGGCGTGGATGGCGGTGAATAAAGTGACGGCGACCAACCGCACGCTGCGCCGCAGGGACGGCGCACCGTTCGCCGTGGAAGGCCGTTGCCGGCCATTCGAACGCGACGGGCAGCGGTTGTTCCTGGAACTGGTCACGGACGTTACCGAGCGGCGACAACTGGAAGAACAGCTCCATCAATCGCAGAAGATTGAGGCGATTGGAAGACTGGCGGGCGGTGTCTCGCACGATTTCAATAACCTGCTCATGGTGATGAACGGGTACAGCGATCTCATCCTGCGCAGGCTTTCGCCGGAGGATCCAATCTATGCGCATATGGCTGAGATCCGGAAGGCCGGTCAGACGGCTGCCGATCTGACCCACCAACTTCTGGTTTTCGGGCGCAAGCAGGTTTCCGTGCCACAGCCGCTCTCGCTCAACAGCCTGATCCTCGAGGTTCGCAACATGCTCCAGCATCTGATCCGCGAGGATATCGAGCTCAGCCTCGCACTGAGTCGGGACCCTGGTTTGATCATGGCCGACCCTGGTCAGGTAACGCAATTGCTGATGAACCTGGTCACCAACAGTCGCGATGCGATGCCGGGTGGCGGGTGCCTGCGGATTGAAACAGCAAACGTCGTGATCGGCGAAGAGTTCGCTTTCCATTCTCCGGAGGCCCACCCCGGCAGCTGGGTACGCCTTTCAGTCAGCGATTCCGGCACCGGAATGGACGCGGAGACGCGTGCGCACCTGTTTGAGCCGTTCTTTACGACGAAGGCGATCGGTAAGGGGACCGGACTGGGGCTTGCTACCGTTTATGGAGTGGTACGGCAGGCGGGCGGCTTCATATTGGTGCATACGGAGCCGAGGCGGGGGTCAATCTTTTCGGTCTACCTGCCGCAAATCTCCGCGATGCCGGAGAGGGGAGCGGAACCAGAGGCCGGGACGCAACAGGGCGGAGCGGAGACGATCCTGGTGGTGGAGGATCAGCCGCAACTCCGAAAGCTCACGCAGAAGGTGCTGGAGGGTTCCGGTTATCACGTTTTGCCAGCGGCAAATGCGGCCGATGCGCTGGCGAGTGCCGAGAGCTATCGAGGAGCGATTGATCTGGTGCTGACCGACGTTGTGATGCCCGGGCTGCGTGGACCGGATATGGCAGCGGAATTACGGCGGAGAAGGCCCGGTATGCGCGTCATCTACATGTCGGGGCACACGATGGATGGGTTTAACGCCAACGAAGCGGGCCAGGACAGCGCGGAGTATTTGCAGAAACCGGTTTCGGCACGCGATTTGATAACAGCGATTCGGCGTTCACTGGGGCAAGACCCGGGACGCGAATGAGGGAACGAATTATGCGGCGAAACGCCGCCCCGCTCTGCTGCCTGCGGCGGATGCGGATTCCATAGCGACTCGTGGGAAGACCTGAAGGGCGTCACTTCCGGCGGTGGAAGGACTGGCGCGAGACCAAAACAGAAACAGCCTGACGAGCGCCTTTTTGACCGGAAAATCCGGCAGGGCAGGACCGCTTAAGCCGGAGCGTTCGCTTCCGGCGTTGTGGCCGACTCCGTATGGCCCCTTCGACAATGCAATTCCTGCTGCTCACCAATTCGCGCCGGGGTTACGGTTCCAGCCTATGTTACAAGGCTGCCGTGGACTAAAGTCCGGCCATGCGGCAGCCGTAGCCAGGATTCAAACGGGAATATCGAAGTTGCGGCGTCGAGCGACAGGCAGGGAGCAGTTGCCGTTGCCAGCGTCGTGACTGATTGTGGAGTCTTGTGCACCACTCGCGTACGGTCACGGCACAGGAAAACGTGGCACGGGGTGGTGCTTGGCGGTGGGGAGGGCAACTTTGGGATGCAGGTGAAGCCGAGACTGAAGGGGCGAGGGATGCTGGAGAGCAGCAGCGGTTTTGTCTATAAGTTGTTGCATACATGAACATTAGTGGCTACGAAAAGGTCATGATCTGGAATATTCAATACTTGAATAATATTACTTGACACAATCACGCTCATATTTTATTATCGTAGTCAGGTGAGATACTTCTTACCGACTAAACCGTTTGAAAGGACCTAAACCATGAGCACTGCAATTTCAGTTGATCCATTTCAGGGCCTCCGCATCTTCGAAGACGCGGTCACCCGCATGATGAGCGAACCACGGGCCAACCGCCCATGGTCGCCAGCCGTTGACATCCTCGAAACCGAGGACGCCGTCACGCTGAAGGCCGACCTTCCGGACGTTAAGACCGAAGATATTGACATCCGAGTGGAAAACAACACGATGACCCTCAGGGGTTTCCGCAAGTTCGAAAAAGACGAGAATGTGAAGGGTTATCACCGTATCGAGCGCAGCTACGGCGAATTCACCCGCAGTTTCGCCCTGCCGCCCACGGTGGAGAACGACAAGGTCGCGGCGGATTACAAGAACGGGGTATTGACCATCACCCTTCCCAAGAAGGAAGCGGCCAAACCGCGTCAGGTAAAGGTCGAAATCCACTAAGTCACGTATTAAAGTAAGTGGTAACGGGGCAGAGGGAGTTTCCCCTGCCCCGTTTGCGTCACTACTGGTGGAGACATTGCACGGCAGGCCGTCGGGCATTCGGAAGACGGCAGGAGACCCTAGACATGGCATTCCGGTTCGACAAACTCACGCAGAAAGCGCAGGAGGCGGTCCAGCAGGCGCAGGCGCTGGCGGCCGAAAACGGGCATCAGGCGGTTCACCCTCTTCATTTACTGCTGGCTCTCACGGCGGAACGCGAAGGCATTGTGCGACCGGTGCTGGAAAAATGCGGCCTGCTCCCGGATGGCGTGGAACATGAGGCGCAGCGTCAACTGAACGGGCTGCCGAAGGTTTCCGGCCAACCCGCAGGGCAGTTGATCTCGCCCGGCCTGCAGCAGGTCTTCGAAGGAGCTGCGAAATCCGCCGAGAACTTTAAAGACGAGTTTGTCTCCACCGAACATCTGCTGCTTGGGATTGCCGATCAGAAGTATGACCCGGCGGGTTCCATTCTCAACAAGCAGGGCGCGACGAAAGACGCGATTCTGAAGGCGCTGGTGGCTGTGCGCGGCACGCAACGCGTCACGGATCAAAACCCGGAAACGAAATACCAGGCACTGGAACGCTATGCTGTCGATCTGACCGAACAGGCGAGGCGCGGCAAGCTGGATCCTGTCATCGGGCGTGACGAGGAAATTCGCCGCGTGATGCAGGTGCTGAGCCGAAGGACCAAGAATAATCCGGTACTGATCGGCGAACCAGGCGTGGGTAAGACAGCCATTGTGGAGGGGCTGGCTCAGCGCATTGTGAAGGGCGATGTTCCGGAGCAGCTGAGTAACAAGCGCGTGGTCGCGATCGATCTGGGCGCCATGGTGGCCGGCACGAAGTTCCGGGGCGAATTCGAAGATCGCCTCAAGGCAGTGCTGAAGGAAATCACCGAGTCCAACGGCGAAATCATCTGCTTCATTGACGAACTGCATACCCTGGTGGGCGCGGGCGGCTCGGAAGGTGCGATTGACGCCGCGAATATGCTCAAACCGGCGCTGGCCCGGGGCGAGCTGCGCTGTATTGGCGCGACGACTCTGGCCGAGTATCGCAAGTACGTGGAGAAAGACGCGGCGCTGGCGCGGCGCTTCCAGACCGTATTGGTGGGAGAGCCGACGGTCGATGACACGATTGCCATTCTGCGTGGACTCAAGGAGAAGTTTGAGATCCATCACAGTGTCCGCATCAAGGATTCCGCCATTGTGGCGGCAGCGGTTCTCTCGCATCGCTACATCACGAACCGCTTCCTGCCGGATAAGGCAATCGATCTGGTGGATGAAGCGGGGGCTGCGCTGAAGATCCAGATTGGCAGCATGCCGATCGAGATCGACAATATCGAACGGCGTATTTCGCACCTGGAAATTGAACGCCAGGCGCTGAATCGCGAGAACGACGTGGTCTCGAAGGACCGGCTCCGGCATATCGAGAACGAACTCGAACGGTTGCGGGGCGAGACCGCGATCCTGAAGGAACGCTGGTCGAAGGAGAAAAGCGCGATTGATCGCGTGAAGCATCTCAAACAGGAACAGGAACGGGTTCGTGCCGATGAAGAAGCGGCCACGCGTTCCGGCGACTGGGCTAAGGCGTCGCAGCTGAAGTATGGAAAGCTCGCGGAAATTGAGCAGGAACTGACGGCGGCGAACCGCGATATTGAACTGAAGTCGGCCAACGCTCTGCTCAAGGAGGAGATTGATGAGGAAGACATCGCGAGGATCGTGGCCAAGTGGACCGGCATTCCGGTGGCGCGGATGCTCGAAGGCGAAGTGCAGAAGCTGATCCACATGGAGACGAGGCTGGAGCAGCGCGTCATTGGTCAGAAGGAAGCGGTGGGGCTGGTCTCGAACGCAATTCGGCGCAACCGGGCTGGCCTGAGCGATCCAAACCGGCCCATCGGCAGTTTCATCTTCCTGGGGCCCACGGGCGTTGGCAAGACGGAACTAGCGCGTGCTGTGGCCGAATTCATGTTTGACGACGATAAAGCCATGGTGCGGGTGGACATGTCGGAGTACATGGAGAAGCATGCCGTTTCGCGCATGATCGGCGCACCTCCCGGCTATGTGGGTTACGACGAAGGCGGGCAGTTGACGGAACATGTCCGGCGGCGGCCGTATTCGGTGGTACTGTTCGATGAAATCGAAAAAGCTCACCCGGATATTTTCAACACGATGCTCCAGATCCTGGACGACGGGCGGCTGACGGACGGCCAGGGCCGGACGGTGGACTTCCGCAACACGATCATCATCATGACTTCCAACGTAGGCAGCCACGTGATTCAGGATTCGAACGCGATCGGCTTCTCCGTCAATCAGAAGGTCCGCAACGGACAGGAAGACTTACGGAAGCGCCTGCTCGATTCGCTGCGGCAGACGTTCCGGCCGGAGTTTCTGAACCGCGTGGACGACATTATCGTCTTCAACACGCTCTCGAAAGAGCATTTGTCGGTAATCATTGACCTGCAGCTGGGACGGGTGAGCCGGATGCTGGCTGATCGCGGGGTGAAGATGGAAGTAACGGTGGCAGCGAAGGATGCCATCATGGCCGAGGGCTACGATGCGGCATACGGGGCAAGGCCGATGAAGCGGGCGATTCAGCGGCTGGTGCAGGATCCGCTGGCGCTGCGTTTGCTGGCGGGTGATTTCCTCTCCGGGGAAACGGTGATCGTGGACAGGGATGGCGAAGGCGCGAAGCTGAGTCTCACCAAGCAGGCACCGACCAAACCAGTGGAGCCCGCGGTCGTCTAAACAACTGAACCATGCACCACTCGCATAATGCATTCAAGACAGTAGCGCTGCTGGGCCTGCTGAGTTCCATCCTTGTGCTGGGGGGTGGAGCTTTGGCAGGCCAGAGGGGCGTTGAATATGGGTTGTTGGTCGCGGTGGCGATGAATTTCGCCAGTTACTTTTTTTCGGATAAGATTGCGCTGGCGACAAGCGGCGCGCAGCCACTGACGCCGGAGACCGCGCCGGCCGTTTACGCGCGTGTCGCTCCGTTGGTGGGCGGACTGGCACAGAAGATGGGCATTCCGATGCCGAAACTGTATGTGACGCCGGAGCCATCTCCGAACGCTTTCGCGACGGGGCGGAATCCGAACAACGCATCGGTGGCCTTCACCGAGGGCATCCTGCAGTTGATGACCGACAGCGAACTGGAAGGCGTAGTGGCACATGAGCTTGGGCATGTACTGAATCGCGATATCCTGATCAGTTCCATTGCCGGCACGATTGCAGCGGCGATTACGGCTTTGTCGCGGTTTGCCATGTTCTTTGGTGGCGGCGACCGCGACGAACGCGACCGTGGAAGCGGCCTGGAAGCCCTGATCATGATGATTCTGGGACCGATCGCCGCCATGCTGATCCAGATGGCGATCTCGCGCACGCGGGAGTACAGCGCGGATGCGGCATCGGCGAAGTATCTGGGAACGCCGCAGCCGCTGATCAACGCACTGGGGAAGCTGGATACGTGGTCGCAGCGGATTCCGATGGAGGCGACACCGACGACGCAGCATTTGTATATCATGAAGCCGCTGGCCGGCGGCTCGATGATGCGGTTATTTTCGACGCACCCGAGCACGGAAGACCGGATCCGGCGGCTGCAGGAGATGCGCTAGCAGGCCGGCACGGAGTCTCGCGACGAAACGGGCTCGACTGCCTTGTAGAGCCGGCAGAGATCTCCCGCCATGGCATATTCCAGCGGAATCCGTCCGGTGTGGAGAAGCGGCTCGATGGTGTCCGGCAAGCCAGGTCTCGCGAACAGGTAGCCCTGCATGACAGGGCAACCAGCGGCAATCAACTGCCTGCGCTGCGCCTCGGTTTCGACACCTTCGGCAATGACGTCCAGACCGAGTTGCTTTGCCACGGTGATCATGGCCCGGACGACATGCTGCGCTCCATCGTCGGTATCGATCGTCTGAACAAAAGATCGGTCGAGTTTCACCGCGTCGAACTGCAGACGGTTCAGGTAACTGAGCGATGAGAAGCCGGTGCCAAAGTCGTCGATGGAAATGCAGATCCCCATGGCGCGGAGGAGTTGCATTTGACGGTGTTCCTCGCTGTCGGAATCGACGAGAATGCTTTCCGTCAGTTCCAGTTCCAGACAGTGGGGCGGGACCAGATGCCTGGCGAGACAGTCTTCCACCGCCGCGGCAAACCCGGCGCACCGGATCTGGACAGCCGAGACGTTGACTGCCACGACGACAGGATCGAGCTTCCGCTCGCGCCACTCCGCGATCTGTCGGCAGACCTCGTTGAGCACCCAGGCTCCAATGGGAACGATGAGGCCGGTCGCCTCTGCCACCGGGATAAACACAACCGGGGGTACGGAGCCATGAGTTGGATGGTTCAGGCGGAGCAGCGCTTCGACGCCGGCCAATTCGCCTTCGGCTGTGAACTTGGGTTGGTAGTGGACTTTCAGCCAGTCCTCTTTGATCGCCTGGCGGAGGTCGTTCTCCAGCCGAACCTTGTCCAGCGTTACGGAGTTTTCAGAGAAGGCCTGGGCGCGATTCTTGCCCAAACTCTTGGCGTAATACATGGCGGCATCGGCTTCCCGCTGCAGGTCGGCTGCGGTCTCGCCGTCATCGGGGAAGATGGCGATTCCCACGCTGACCGTCACGGCAAGTTCCTGACCGCTGATGCGAACGGGTTCGCGAACGGTGCTGAGAATGCGGTTAGTCAACTCGCCGGCGGCCGTCATATTCCCGATATCCGGCAGAAGAATGTTAAATTCGTCACCGCCTATACGTGCCACCGTGTCGCCAGGGCGCAGGGCGGACTGGATTCGGGTGGCTATTTCTGCGAGGAGATCGTCGCCGGCGCGATGACCATATCTGTCGTTGATCTGTTTGAAGTCGTCGATATCGACATACAGGAGGGCGAACCTCTAGCTGCGGGCGTCGGACCTCAGGATCGCGGTATCCAGTTGTTTCAGTTCGAGACAGAAGCGCCGGTGCTCGATCGCGATCTGAGCCAGACGGGCGACGGGTTGCAGGCTGGTCATCCACTGATCGCCGACCGGAGGCTGGTCCGGATAGAGCAGAACCAGGGCCCCGATGGGCACCCCGGCCTCACCGATGGGCAGTGACCGGCAGGTTCCAGGCACAGAGACTGGCGATAACGCGCAGAAATCCCGCCATGCCGGGTGTTCGGGGAGACTTGTGTAGCTGCAGGGTTGACGCCAGATCTCAAACGGCAGGCTGGCCGCCTGAATGAAGGCATCGCACCACTCGGGCGCCGCGCGACAGGCGGCACCAATCTCCGTTGCAACAGGGGTTCCGGGAAGTTGTTTTCCGCCCCGAAGTGGCTTGCCACTATCCTTCTTCAGGAGGACGATACACGATCCCCCCGGCATTTGGTCCGCAACCATGCGTGCGATGGCGTCAAGGACTGAGCCGAGCGGCTCATTCGAGACCAGCATTTCCAGAATACGGTTGCGCCCGCCTTCCACGGGCGCGGCACGATGCTGCAGCGTGAGCCGGTTTTCGAATTGACGGAAGTCGCGGGCGCATTCGAGGATTCTGGACAATGCCACGACGGCCAGAACGACTCCGGCACCCACGACAGTCAGGGTTGGCAGACCGGCGAAATGCGGCAACATCGATCCGAGCGCCGAAACCAGTTGCCCCGATAGTAGGTTATGCATGCTGCGCGCAGTTCCTCGGGGAACTTATCGGCCAATGGGAACCGGTATTGAATTTATTTGCGGGTTAAGCGATCGCTATTTACCCAGTTCCCATTTTTCAATTTCGAGGAGACGATTGTATTTGGCGAGGCGTTCGGACCGGGTAATAGAGCCGATTTTGATATGACCGGCCCCGGAGGCGACGGCGAGGTCGGCCAGGAAGGAGTCTTCGGTCTCACCGGAACGCGCGGAGATGACGGCCCCATAGCCGGCTTCGCGGGCGCGCCGGATCACCGCAAACGTTTGAGTCAGGGTGCCGATCTGGTTCATTTTTACCAAAACCGCGTTGGCGATGTGATCCTGAATACCCTGATTCAGGCGATCGAGGTTGGTGACGAAAAGGTCGTCACCCACGAGGCGGACCAGCGGGCCGAGGCGGGAGGTCAGATAGTGCCAGCCGTCCCAGTCGTCTTCGGCGAGGGGGTCTTCTATGGAGGAGATGCCGTAGCGGGGGATCCACTCGGCGAGGAGGTCCGTCATGCCTGCGGCGGAGAGGGTGCGGCCCTCGAGCTGGTAATCCGTGCCATCGAAGAAATGGCTCGCGGCTACGTCGAGAGCGATGTCCATGACGGTGCCACTGGAGGTAATGGCGTGACGGAGGATGGAGGCGGCTTCTTCGTTGTTGGCGAGGTGGGGACCCCAGCCGCCCTCGTCGGCAACGCCAGTCAGAGTGCAGCCGCGTTTTATGAGAAGATCCCGGGTCATGTGATGAACGCGGCCTACGGCTTCGAGGGAGGACGAGAGATCGCGGTAGCCGCGCGGCACGACGAGAACATCCTGAAACTCGATGTTCCTGCCGGCGTGGAGGCCACCGGAGATGATATTGACCATCGGAACGGGGAGCGAGGGCTTACCCTTTCCGGCAAGGTACTTCCATAGGGGGATACCAGCGGAAATGGCGGCCGCGCGGGCTACGGCGCAGGAGATCGCCAGCGTAGCATTGGCTCCGAGTCCGTCACCGGCCTGAAGGAGACAAATGTCGAGTCCCGGCTGATCGTAGGGATCAAAGCCCATGACTGCGGGCCCCAGTATTTCCTCGACATTGCGAACGGCATGGAGAACGCCTTTGCCTGCGTAACGGGAGGGGTCGGCATCACGGAGTTCGAGGGCTTCATGGCGGCCGGTGGAGGCACCGGAGGGAACCTGAGCGGTGGCGCGGATACCGCCGGAGAGGGTTACCTCGGCCTGTACGGTGGGAGTGCCTCGCGAATCGAGGATCTCCATGGCCCGGACACGTTCGATCTTCATCGGCTGAATAACTCCTTAGTGGATTGGACGGGATACTTCATGAGGGCCAGTGCTGTGTCGCGGGCCTGGCTGCGCATTTCGCTATTGAGGTATTCGGCTGGAGACTTGCCGTCGACGCGGGCGAGCATCAGTGCCGGGAGGTGTTCGAAGCCTGCGGCGATGACCCAGATGGCATCGTTCGGCAGGCCGGAGGCCAGGCCTTCGAGGAAGGATTCGGCGAGACTTGCCAGTGCAGCGTGGTGTTGCGGCATGGCGAGGCTCTTGAGCAGGAGATGGTTGAGGAGGAAGCCGACATCGAAGGAGGGGTCGCCGTAGTGGACGACTTCCCAGTCGATGACCCAGAGATTAGTCTCCGCGACCAGGAGGTTCTTGGGGCTCCAGTCGCCGTGCACCAGGCTGACGCGGCGTTGGGACGTGCGGTTCAGCAGGGCCTGGATGTAGTCGGCAGCTTCTGGCCGGCTGGCGGCGGCGAAGCGGTAGTAGGGATCAAGGCGAAGTTCGTCGAATACCGTCTGATCGCCAAAGATTCGCTCGGCTTCGGGGTTGTGCCAGCTTGCGGAAATGATGGAGGCGAGCGCGGTGCCGGCGGTGTGGGCCAGGGTGCGGTCCAGTTTGCCGCCGAAGAGTTGGGTCTTCCACATGGCGGCATTCGCGGGCGCAGCTTCCATCGCGATGGTGAAGGTATCGGGTTCCCCGAAGAGAATACGTGGCACGTTGGGGCACTTCCCCTGGAGCCAGCGCATGGCCTGGGCTTCGCGCAGGATGCGGGAACGGTCGGAGAGCCAGGTGGATTGGGTGCGGAGCTGGCCGAGAGACTGCTTCAGTACAGCGCGGAAGCCAGGGCTTTCGGCGAGGATCACCTTGTTGGAGATGCCGCCGCCGAGTTCGGCAAAATGAACGCCCGCAGTCGGGAGGTTGTGACGAGCCAGCCACTCGGCGGCGTTCTCAACGGAGAGTTCGGGGACCAAGGAATATCGTATCGCGGCGGGGTTCGGGGGCGACGGGAATTATGCCCCGGTCAATTCGATATGTTGACGCAGCCACGCCCTGAGATTGTCGAAGTTGAACGTGCCTGTATCGTACAGGCCGGCAATGAAGATGATCGACGTGGCTGCATCGGCAGTCAGCATCGCGCCGTTAATGACGAGAAAGGTATACGTCGCGGCAAATGCGGTCCGTTTGTTGCCGTCGATGAAGGGATGGTTCTGTGCGAGACTTTCCCATAACGCGGCAGCCTCTTCGACGATGTCCGTGTAATAGCCGGTTTGCGGGCGATACAAGGCCGACTCCAGAAGTCCGGGGTCACGGACTCCGTGGGAGCCGCCGTAACGGGCAATCTGGTCCTCATGCATGGCGAGGACATCGGCAAGCGTCAGGTAGTCGGTCACTTCGCTAACTGTTTATAGAGTTCGCCGTATTTTTCGTGGCTGGCGAGATAGGCGTCCATGACGTGGGAACGCGGCTTCGACGCCTTGCGCTTTTCGAGGAGATCAGCGAGGGCTTCATCTACGAGCGCCTGGATCTGGCGACCTTCCTGCTGGGCAAGTATCCGGATGTTCACCAGGATTTCGGAATTGACCTGGGTGGCGAACTTCTCGCGGGATGGTGTGAGGACCATTTTTGTGAGCTCCTTGGCTGTTATTGTATCATGATGGAGCATGAAACGTCATGATGCGTCATGACGGAGCTATTTCGCGCCGGAGGCCGCCGTTGCGGCGGCCATCTTCACTTCGCCTACCCAGAAGTTGTCGCCATCGACGAAGACCGTGGCATCGATCGTGGATCCGGCGGACATCTTCGCAAGCTCAGCCGAGTCTTTTACCGGATAGCTCATGGTCATGGCACCCATCCAGTCGCCGATGGGGCCGGCGTCGATTTTGGCGGATTTTTCGGCGGCGTCAACCCCGAGCACTTTACCGTGCATCGGGTAGCGCTTCGGGCCGGTCTGGCCGGATGCTCCGGCAGAGGTGGCGGAATCTGCCGTTTTGGCGGGTTCCGGAGTACTGGCGGAGCAACCAACCAGCAACAGAGAGAGGCCGATAAAGAGAGCAGTTTTCATCACGATTCCTTTAACGTAACAGATCTTCGAGCTGGATGCGGCTGCCGGTTTTTTCATCGCGGTACTTAACGATCACCGGGGTGTAGATGGAGATGCCCCAGTCTTTGCCATGGCCGCTGGTAACGGCACGTGAGCCAGCGACGACGACGGCACCTTCAGGGATGACCAAGGGCTGGTCGTCGGTAGCGCGGTAAACTTCGCCGCGCACCAGATCATAGACCGGGGTGGAGCGATTGAGGATGGTGCCTGTCCCGAGGACAGCCTGCTTCTTCACGACCGTGCCTTCGTAGACACCGCAATTGCCACCAACCAGGACGCCGTCTTCGATGATGACGGGCAGCGCACCGACGGGTTCGAGGACACCGCCGATCTGAGAGGCCGCCGAGATATGGCAGTTCGTGCCCACCTGAGCGCAGCTACCAATCAGGGCATGGGAATCGACCATGGTTCCCTCCCCTACGTACGCGCCCACATTGATATACATGGGCGGCATGCAGGTCACGCCGCGGCCGATGTAGCAGCCGTCACGAATGCTGGAGCCGCCGGGCACGATGCGGATGCCATCGGCAACCGTCACCTGGCGAACCGGATAAGTGGCTTTGTCGAGGAACGGCTGGCGCACGGCGTTGACCGACATATCGACAATGCCACCGATGCGGAAACCGAGGAGGATACCCTTCTTCACCCAGCCGTTGACGCGCCAGCCGCTGGCTTCGTTCGAATCGGGCTCGGCAGCGCGGATTTCACCGTTGTTGAGCGCGGTTTTGAAGCGCGAGAATACCGCGTAGTGGGCCGGAGTGTATTGTTCCGGCCTATTATCGAAAAGATCTTCAATGGCTGCTTGCAACGGCGACTCCTTCGGCTTGTAGTTTCAGGCTTTCGAGTACGGCTTCAATCTTCTTCTGGCTGGCTTCGGAGGGCGGTACCAGTGGGAGTCGATAGTTGGCATCAAGCAGGCCCATGCGGGACATGGCGAATTTGACGGGAATTGGATTCGATTCCACAAAGTTGATCTGCATCAACGGCATGAACCGGCGCTGGATGGCGCGGGCTCCGGCGAAATCACCCGCCAGTGCAAGGCGGACGAGTTGCGTCATCTCGCCGGGGATTTCGTTCGAAGCGACGGAGATGAGCCCGCGACCGCCAAGAGCGACAACTCCGATGGTGATGGAATCATCGCCGGAGAGAACGATGAAGTTCTCCGGGAGGCGGGCGCAGACTTCAGCGATCTGGGAGATATTACCGGAGGCTTCTTTCACGCCGATGATGCCGGGGATTTCTGCGAGACGCAGGAGCGTGTTGGTTTCCACGTTGACACCAGTGCGACCCTGCACGTTGTAGACAATGATCGGGATCCGGATGGATTCCGCGAGGGCCTTGTAGTGCTGGAAAAGGCCTTCCTGGCTGGGCTTGTTGTAGTACGGGGTGACGGAGAGAACGCCATCTGCCCCCACGCGCTGGCACTCCTGCGCGAGTTCAATCACTTCGCGGGTGAAGTAGCCGCCGGCACCGGCGAGGACGGGGACGCGCCGCAAGGCGTTGCGCGCTTCTTCCACCGTAATGGCTACCACACGTAAATGCTCTTCCAGCGTGACGGCAGGGCTTTCGCCGGTGGTCCCGCAGGGCACCAGAAAGTCGATGCCTTCTTCAATCTGCCGCCGCACGAGTTTGCGCAGCGTCGCTTCATCGAGTGAGCCATCCGCCTGAAACGGCGTGACCATGGCTGTACCGCATCCTGTAAACATGTACCACCTCCTGGTAGTCCTTCTGAGCTATTTTCCAAACAAGATATCGCCGAATTCGTAAAAACCTTTTTTGCCCGCGATCCATTCGGCCGCTTTTACCGCACCGAGTGCGAAGCCTTCGCGGCTGCGAGCGGTGTGGCGGAGAGTGATGGTGTCGGCCGGGGAATCAAAACCAATTTCGTGCGTGCCGGCAATGGAGCCGGCGCGGTTGGAGGCGACGTCGACTTTGCGGGTGTAGCCGGCGTGGCGCATTTCGTCCACGATTTTCAGGAGTGTTCCTGAGGGCGCGTCCTTTTTTGCCGAGTGGTGAATTTCCCAGGCCCAGGCTTCGTAGGAGGGCTCGGACTCGAGCAGCTTTGCAGCTTCGGCAACAATGCGGAAGAAAGCGTTGACGCCGACGGAGTAGTTCGGGCTCCAGACCATGCCGATGTTGCGACCGGCGACTACGTTTTTCACGTGGTCCATCTGGTCCTGCCAACCGGTGGTGCCGACGACGAGGTTGACGCCCAGGGACGCGATGCGAACGATGTTCTGGACCGCAGCTGTGGGGACGGAGAAGTCAATGGCTACGTCGATACCTGCGAAGTTTTTCGCGCTGATGCCTTCGTAGTTCGCGTTGTTGTTTTCGTCAAGCTTGAGGGCGACTTCGATGCCTCGCTGTTGTGCAGCGAGTTCGATCATGTGGCCCATTTTTCCGTAGCCGACTATGGCGATTTTCATGAATTAGCTCCTGTTTGCACCAGCAGTGGTCCGTGAGGCGGAGTATCCGCGGTTCGCAGGGAAAGTCGCTCCCTTGCGGTCGCGGCTCTGTAAGAACGTAGTCATCATTCGAAGACCTCCGGATCAAGATCGCGGAAGAATTCGGTGTGGAGCGCGGCGACCGCGTCGCGTAGATCCTTTTCGGCAATCACGAAGCCGATATTCAGGAGAGATGCGCCCTGGGAGATCATTCGAATATTGATTGTGCCAAGAGAACTGAAGGCGCGCGCCGCAACGCCCGGGGTGTAGCGAATATTCTCGCCTACCAGGCAGACAATCGCCTGATCCGGTTCCGTGGTGACGTCGGAGAAAGCACTGATCTCCTCGACGATGCGGTCGAGTTGCGCGGTATTGTCGATCGTCAGGGAGACGCTCACTTCGCTCGTGGAAATCATATCCACCGGAGTTTCGTAGCGATCGAAGATCTCAAAAATGCGACGCAGGAAACCGTGTGCCATGAACATCCGGGTGGACTGGATGTTGACCAGCGTGATCTTCTTTTTGCAGGCGATAGACTTGACCGGGTTTACTCCCTTGATGGCCTCGGCCACAATGCGGGTACCGGGGACGTCGGGCCGACGCGAGTTGAGGATCAGTACCGGGATGTTGCGTTCCACAGCCGGAATCACGGTTGCAGGGTGCAGAACTTTTGCACCGAAGTAGGCCAGTTCGGCAGCTTCGGCGAAGGAGATGATTTTGACGCGATGACCGCCGGGCATGACGGTGGGGTCGGCGGTCAACATGCCATCGACGTCGGTCCAGATCTGGATCTCTTCGGCATGGACGCCTGCACCGACGATGGAGGCTGTGAAGTCCGAACCTCCGCGACCGAGGGTGGAGGTGACGCCGGCCTCGGTGGAGCCGATGAAGCCGCCCATGACTACGACTTTGTTGGCGGCGAGCGGCGCTACTGTAGCCATCAGGCGTTTGTAGGTTTCGTCGAAGATGGGCGCGGCCTGGGTGTGGCGGCCATCAGTCACGATCACCTTGCGCGAATCGACATGCACGCAGGGCACGCCGTAGTGCTCGAAGGCGAGAGAAACGACATAGCTGGAAAGGCGCTCACCGTAGCTGGAAATGGCGTCGATGGAACGTGGCGTCAGTTCGCCGAGGACAGCCAGACCCTTGACGAGTTCCGTCATTTCCTGAAATTGCTCGTCGAGCACGCGGTCGAGTTCGGCGCGCTGGTCGAGTGGGACGACCTGGCGGGCTTCGCGGGAGTGGAAGTCGCGCAGGTCGTGAAGCTGGCGGATGTATTGGTCGCGATCACCAGCGATTGCGGCCTGAGCAAGCGCCTGCAGTTTGTTGGTCGTCTTCCCCATCGCCGAGACGACGACGATGGGGTGACGATCCAGGCGCGCCTTCACGATATTGGCGACGCGTTCAATGGCGACGGCGGATTCGACGGACGTGCCGCCGAATTTCATGACGATCATGGCTAGCCTTTCTTAGATTTAACCCAGCAGTCCTTCAGACTGCATGAGTTCAGCGTTGAGAACGGCAGCACCGGCGGCACCACGCACCGTGTTGTGACCGAGGGCGACGAATTTCCAATCGAACACGGGGCACGGGCGGAGGCGACCAACGAAGGCAGCCATGCCGCGTTCGCGTTCGACATCTTTGCGGGGCTGCGGACGATCCGCTTCCACCATATACTGCACGGGGCGCTTCGGTGCGCTGGGGAGTTCGCGATCCTGCGGGAGGCCCTTGAAGGAATCGAAGGCGTGACGGAGATCCTTTTCCGTGGGCTTGGTGTTGAATTCCACCGAGACGGTGACGGTGTGGCCATCAACGACGGCGACGCGGTTGCAATGGGCGCTGACTGTGGCGGCTAACGGCGAGATGCGATCACCCGCGAAGGTGCCGAGGATTTTCTGGGTTTCCTCCTGCATTTTCTCTTCTTCATTGCCGATGTAGGGGATCACGTTGCCGAGAATGTCCATGGACGGCACGCCGGGATAGCCTGCGCCGGAGATGGCCTGCATGGTGGTGGCGATGATCTTTGTGACGCCGAACTGCATGAGCGGGGCGAGGCCCATGGTGAGCACGATGGTGGAGCAATTCGGATTGGTGACGATCTTACCCTTCCAGCCGCGGGCGCTCTGCTGGCCGGCGACGAGACCGAGGTGGTCGGGGTTGATTTCGGGCACCAGCAGCGGGACGTCCTGCTCCATGCGATGGTTGCGGGAGTTGGAGACGACGACGTGACCCGCGGCCGCGAAGGCCTGTTCGATTTCCGTGGCGACACCGGCATCCATAGCGGAGAAGACCAGCTTTGGCGCATTGCCGGGCTTGGCGTCTTCCACTTTACGGTTGGCGATATCGGCGGGCGGTGCGCCGCCCAGATGCCATTTGGCAGCGTCCGAGTAGCGTTTGCCTGCGGAACGTTCGCTGGCTCCGAGCCACGTCAGATGGAACAACGGATGCCCGTCGAGAAACTTAATGAAATGCTGGCCTACCATTCCGGTAGCGCCGAGGATACCTACTTCAATTCTGCTCATGGAATTATGCCTGCCTCTGTAGTTGTCTGACGAGCCGCTGATAGATTTCGACTGCGTCGAGAAGTTGTTGTTTTGGCACACGCTCATCGAGAGTGTGGGCCACGTGAATGGTGCCGGGGCCGAATAACAAGGGCTGGCCCCAGGCTCCGTTGAAAGCCGGGATGTCGGTGGTGTAGGCGACCACAGTGGTGGGGAGTCCTTCGACGGCTACGAGCCGCAGGGCGGGAATCTCCAGAACGTCAGTGAGTTCGACTTTATCGCCAACGGCCAGGCGGACAGCTTCTCGGGTGGAAGCGGAATCGCAGACGAGGCGGATAAAGATTTCGGCGCGGGCTTCATCGGGAATGACGTTGGGCGCGCGGCCACCTTTGATGGTGCCGATGTTGAGGGTGCTGGGACCGAGGATGGGGTCGACCGGAAGCTGGATGGCGCGGATGGCCTGGAGAGCGTCGAGAAGCTTCTCGATAGCGGATTCGCCGAGTTCGGGATAGGCGGAGTGGGCCATTTTGCCGCGTGCGATGAGTTCGTAGCGGAGCGCGCCTTTGGAGCCAAGGGCAAGCTGGTTTTCGGTGGGTTCGCCGTTGATGATGAATTTGGAAGCGCGTGGCGTTTGAGCCGCGAAGTAGGCACCGGCGCTGTTGCGTTCTTCGCCGACGACGAAGAGCAGGCCGAAGTTGCGGGTGCCGCTTTCGAGCAGGCGTTCGGCTGCTATCAACATGCTGGCAATGATGCCCTTGGTATCGCAGGCACCACGTCCCCAGATATTTTCATCGTCCTCGCGGGAGGGGATGAAGGGTGGGACCGTGTCCATGTGGGTGGAGAGGGTGACGATCGGGTCGCCGAAGGAGGCGAAGACGTTCAGGCGTTTCGGCTCGACTTCCATGGTTTCGACGTGGCCGTTGTGGGCCTCGCAGAGACGGGTGAGGTAGTCGCGAAGGTACAGGCCGACGTGCTCTTCTTCCGGGGTTACCGAAGGGATATCGATCAGCGTTCGTGTGAGCTCGAAAACGTGCATAAGTCCGCCTTTGTGGGTGGAGACGCTTCGGAGTACACGAGCAGGGAGAGTGAAAGGGTGCTGCTGGTAAGTTCACTGTCCCGGAAGCGCTCCACACGATCCTGATGATCGTGTGACAGTGACGGAGATTCAACTCACGTCCCCAACCGAAGGCTGCCGATCAGCACCCGCGATTTCGGCGGTAGTTCCCTCCTGGATGCTCTCCCGTGGATCGCGGGAACTGCGTGCATCCGATCCTGACTACCGCACCTCTGCCAGAAGATTCAGGATAGCATGGGGGGAAGTTTTACACTGCGGAGCGGTGGGTTAGTCGACCGGGTAGTAGCCCTGGCGGGCCTGTACCACCAGTTCTTTGCGGCGGGCCTTCAGGCTGATGGCGCGGTAGCCGCCGGGCAGGATGTTTTTGGTTGGGAGATCGCCGCGGTCCGGGGTGTAGCCGATGCTGTACTGGCTGCGGAGTTCCTCTTCGATGCGGCGATAAATGGCATCAATACTGAGTTTTTTGGAGACCTCAAAGAAGCCGCCGCCGGTTTCGCGGGACATTTTCTGGAGGACTTTGTAGCCGTCCGGGCCGAGGTCGATCGGGCCGATCCGACCGAAACCGCCGAAGCCTCCGTTTTCTTCGCCTTCGAACATGATGGAGTAGATGAGCGTATCGGCACGTTGCGCGGATTCGATGGCAGTGTCGATGGAGACACGACTGCCGTGATCGACGCCGTCGGTGAGGAGGACTACGGCCTTGCGGCCTTCCTGATGACGCATGATTTCGTCGGCGGCAAGATAGACGGCGTCATATAGGGTTGTGCCGCCACCGGCACCACCGCCGCCGCGTCCCCCGCCCCGACCGCGCCCGCCGCCTCGTCCAACACCGCCTCCGCCCCGCCGGTTACCGGGGCCCGGTACTTCCATATCTTCGAGAGCGCGCCGGAGCTTTTGTTTCGAGGGGGTCAAGTCCTGGAGGAGTTCGGTGTCGAAATCGAAATGCGCGAGGAAGGTTTTGTCCTGATCTTCGCGGAGTACTTTGTCGATGAAGCGAAAGCTGGCTGTGGCTTCCTCATCGAGGACGTTGCGCTGGCTGCCGCTGGTATCGACGAGGAGGCCGAGGATGAGCGGGAGGTTCGTTTCGCGGGAGAAGTATTTGATGGCCTGGGGGCGGCCTTCTTCGGTGAGGATGAAGTCGTCTTTGGTGAGATCGGCTACGATGTCGCCGGCTTTGGTGCGGACGGTGGCGAGGAGGTTGACGACTTTGACATCGCTGGAGAAGGTGGGGGCAGCATTGTCCCTGGCTGCGCCACCATCTTTTGCTGACGAGATTGTCTGGGATAACAAGGGACGCGCCGCCAGGGCGAGGGCAGTGTTGCCGAGGAAAGATCTCCGCGAGGATAGCGTGCTCATTGCGAAATGCTCCTTACATACGATGGCAGCAGCGGCGGCGTTTTGCAAGTGCGGCGGCGCTCACAGAGCAAGCGGAAACGACTCCCCCACCATTCCCCCTTAGCGGCCGTCGTTGGTTTGGAGTTGCCAGTTTTCGCCGAAGAAGCCTGCGGCGGCGATTTTGCCGGGCCAGCGGGAATCGGGTGGTGTTGTCAGATCGACCACCGCGTAGTCGGGCAGGTAGGCGATCTGGAATGAGTTTGTGGATTGCGCGTACTCGCGGAACGTGTTCCCGCTGTTGATCACAACATACTTCTTCGGATTGAGCGGATTCGGGTAAATCATGATCAGGGCATTCGTGGCGGAGGTGAATTTGCGTGCGCCGAGGGCGACGGCTTCCGTGGACCACTGCACCGGGAGTTTATCCATGATTCGCGCGAGGACTTTGTTGCTGTGAGGGTCGCCCCAGAGGATCAGGTTGCTGGAAGCGATATCGGTGTCGGTGACGGCGGTGTCGTCTTTGACAGGGGCGTCGCCGCGCATCTGGGTGCGCCAGAGGCGGATCGCGTGGGCTTCTTCGGATTTCGTCCAGTTTCCTACGGTTTCGTTGAGCGGAGTGCCGGTGGGGTTGACCATGAGGAAGCTGTCCATGAAGGCGTCGTCGATGGGGCCCTGGAGGTCGTGACGTTTGCGGAGGGTAGCGGAATCGTCATCGGCAAAAGCCCACTTCGTGGCTGTGCGGCGGAAGTGTGCGGTCCATGAACCGTCGGTTAAGGGCGCGGGGACGGAGAGGGTTTGCCCATCGAGGACGACCGAGATCTTCGCGGCACGATTCAGGAGGTTTGCGCCGACGCCCATTTCGAAGCTGACTGCGGCGACGTTGGATGTGGTGGCCTGGATGGTGTGATCGTTGGCGACGAGGGCTTCGACGCGGGCGCGGTCCCAGTGTTTTTCGAGAGCGTCAAGGACGACCCAGCGCATGCGGTTGTATTTCAGGGTCCACGTGGTGAAGCGGACTTCGCGGGGCCATTGGTCGCGGCCACGCTGAGCAAGCGCGTCCATCATGGTTTCGAGTTGGATTTTGGCGGCAGGGGTGTAGGCGTGACCGATCTTCTCGCCGATCACGCGGGAGAGAGTCAGTCCCTCGGTGGACATGTTGCGCGCCATGATGTCGGCCGCCTGCGACTGGGGATCCTGATCGCCGTTGTAGGCGACGACTGGGACGTTAAAGAAGTTGGCCGCGTAATCGGTGGCGTTGGTCAGGTGGAGGAGTTTGTCTTCAAACCAGTTCAGCTTCACGCCCTTTTGCGCCTGACCGGAGTATTCCATCGTTTCGGCGAAACCGGCACCGGGGGCGATGGCTGCGAAATTGGTGCCGTAGTGCGCGCCGATGTGCCAGGCGGAGGCGCCGCCCATGCTGAAGCCGCGCACGAGGATGCGGTTTTCATCGACCTGATAGGTCTTCTTCACGTCGGCCAGAGCTTCGAAGAGATCGACTTCACCGGCGAAGGTGCTGGCGTTGCAGTAGCGACCGTAGAGGTGGACGACGATGGTGTCGCGAGGCTGGAAGTCGCCCGGATTACGGAGGCGGTCCCAGAGGAAGTTGATTTCGCTGAGGGTTTCGTTCCGGCCGTGGAACCAGGCGTCGACACGCCAGTTGTGGGCGCGGTCGGGTGTGTAGGATGGCGGCACGACGAGGCCGTAGGGCTGGATGCTGCCATCGATCTTTGAGGTGTAGCCGCGAACGGAGAGGCCGGTTTCCTTGAGCCAGAGGGCTTCGCCGCGCGAGAGTTGGTCGGTGCGTTCGCTGGCGAGGCGGAGGAGTTCTTTGGCTTTGAAGATCTCTTCGGCGGTGAAGAATTCGTTGCCATCGAGAGCGTAGGCGACGGCTTTGGTCAAGACGCGGATATCGGCGATGCGGGGATTGGATTTGAGCGCGTCGAGGCGCGCGTTGAGGCGGGTGAGGGTGGCACGGAGGGCGCGCTGATCGGCATCGGGGACGGCGATACCGGGGGGAGGAATTGTCTTCGGCTTGCTGGACTGCTGGGCAGCGGGGAGGCCGATTTGCGGGGTTGGCGCGGCCTGCTGCGCGAGGGCAGCAACGACGGCGAGGCTACCGAAAAGAGTGAAACAGTGGACCCACTTCATAGGGGAGACCATATCACAGACGATGCGGGTGGAGCCGACGGCGAGGCGGGGGTGCGACACTTGATATGCAACTCCGAGACTGTGCGGCACAAGGAAACCATACTTGATAGCAGACCATTGGGACGTCAGTGATGAGCAGGTAGTCAAAGTGACGGGCAAGACGCTGGCGCACTGGACCGTTGTACTCAACGAGTTCGATGCGGAGAACAAGAAGTCGAACGACGTGGTGGCGCATCTGAAGAATGAACATCAGGTGCCTGGTATCTGGGCGCGGACGCTCACTACCGGCTATTTGGCGCGGCAGAGCTAACTACACCGACAGAAGAAGATTGCGTTGGTCCTGGGTGTGCATCTAGGATGGTTGTCGGATGACAACCTCTTTTCGACGCACACTCCACGCTATTGCCTTGCTTGCCTGCGCGGCACTTTTGATCGCACAGGTGATCGCACAGGCACAATTGCAGCCAGCGCTGAAGACCCGGCGTGTGGTTTGGGTGATGACCGACGGTATGCGCTGGCAGGAGATCTTTGCCGGGGCGGACGCGGGGCTGATTACCGATGCGCTCCGGAAGGATTTCTGGCGCGAGACTGCGGAAGAACGCCGCTCGCTCGTGATGCCTTTTCTGTGGTCCACTGTGGCTAAGAACGGGCAGATTTACGGAAATCGCGCGTTGGGGTCAGAGGCTTCCGTCACCAATGGATTGAACTTCTCGTATCCGGGATACAACGAGAGCCTCACGGGATTCGCCGATCCGCGCATCGACAGCAACGACAAGAAGTACAACCCCAATACGACTGTGCTGGAGTGGCTGCATGGGAAGCCTGCGTATCGCGGTAAGGTCGCGGCGTTTGGGGCCTGGGATTTGTTTCCGTGGATCTTTAACGCTCCGCGCGCGGGGTTTACGGTGAACGCGGGTTTCGAACCGCTGACGGGGTTTCCGGGCAATCCGACGATTCAGTTGCTGAATGAACTGAAGGCCGATTCGCCGCACGACTGGGATGACGAAGTCTATGACAATCTGACGTTCCACACGGCCATGGAGTATCTGCGACAGAGGAAGCCGCGGGTGATGTTCCTGTCACTGGGTGAGACGGACGATTGGGCGCATGCGGGGAAATATGGGGAGTATTTGCGGTCGGCACGGCGGGCGGATCGGGATATTCAGGCGCTCTGGGAGACGCTGCAGGCAATGCCGGAGTATCGCGGGGTGACGACACTGATCATTTCGACGGATCATGGGCGCGGGGACGGCGAGGCGTGGAAGAGTCATGGGGTGAAAGTGCCGGAATCGAAGAATATCTGGATGGCGTTTATGGGTCCGGATACGCCGGCGCTGGGAGAGCGTAAATTAGTTGCGGCGGTGACGCAGAGCCAGATTGCGGCAACGTTGGCGGCGCTGCTGGGCGAGGATTATCACGGGGCGGTGCCGACGAGTGGGGCTGTGATTGCGGATGTTTTGCCGAAGGTGGGAGGGAAGTTCTGAAATCTTTGGAATGGAAACTACACAAGTTGTGCGCACACCCGGAGAGCATTTGCAATAATCGTGAGGCTTGGATTAATTCCGCCACTGGACGGGAACCACGAAGAATCGACCAAATAGATGTTGTCCAAATCGTGCATTCGACCCGACGGATGCACTACGCTGGATTTGGCGTCGCGGCCTAGTGCGCAGGTACCGCACGCGTGTGTCATGTTCGGCAACCCAAGTGGCCGTAGTGGCCGTAGATTCCAGGATTCAGAGACCCGCCTTGCAAACTCTTCTACAAAGACCCCATGGCGGTACCTGAGTTCCCGCGGGAAATGGTATTCATAACTCACCCGACCCGAATCGACTGACACTTTGTTGAAATAGTAAGGCAGGTCTTCGAGAATAGTAGCGAATACGGGTTGTTTATCTGGATGCGCATGGATGTTACCCAGTTTGACTCCGTTTCGCGAATAGAGGTCATTGAATGCCAATCCATGACTCATATCGAATTCGATGTGTGCGGGCGACGTCTTGGATTGAGCTAGGAAGACGTCGGAAAGATGGAGCATTAGATTCCGTCCAACCAAACCGGAACTATTTCCCAAGCCGTCGGGGAAATGAGCGCTTATCGATTTCAGCAATAATGCCGGCGTGAAAAACGCGTTGGCCGCAAGCACAAATAGCCGCCCTCGCACAGACACCTCCCGATTACGCCAGTTACAAATCGCGTGAGTCACGACTCGGGACCTTTCCACAAGACGCTGCACCGAACACTCCGACAGAATGTTCGCACCATATTGCTCTACCGCGGGCCTAACAAGGATTTTTCCGGAATCCTTTCTACAGTTGAGATGACACAACTTCCTGACGCAACCTGTGCAATTGGGTACCCGTTCACAGGCTGAATGGATTCGATAGGGATGCAGTCCGGCCTGACTGAGCACAGCGGCCATGTTGCGTTCCGTCGCGGTCTCCAGTGGCGGAGGAAGAAGAGCCACCGAATTTGGCGGAGCCAGAGGATCCTGAGTACCCCGTATCCTGAAAAGCCGTTCGGCCTCCTCATAGTACGGCACCATTTCGTCATAAGATACCGGCCACTCGCCTGGCGCGGACGAGCCCGAGCAACCAGATGAGAACAGACCCGGAGTAAAGTCGTTTGGACGGAATCGCTCCATGACCATACCGAAGACCGCAGTGGATCCGCCGGTACCACATCCCATAGTGAACGGTGAAAATCTACCTCCCCCAAGCAGTTTTGGTTCTGGCAGACACGGGCAAAGCCCGTAGTCCACGCGATGTGCTGGCGGCGAGTCGGATGGAAGGCATTCGCCCTTGACCACGCTGGAATCGGTATGGGGGTCCTTTCCCTTCTCGATGAATAGGACCGAGCGGCCCCGCTTGGCCAGCGCGTACCCTGCGGCCGCTCCGCCCGCGCCAGCACCAACAATAACCGCGTCCCAGAATACGCTCTCAGGATCTTCAACATTACTTGCCACCAATAACCCTCCGCATCGCGCCGAGCCCATAGGGAGCAGACACATCTAGATTAACCGCTATGTCCCACGACATCTAACACTTAGAAGTCGTGTCGATCTAAACGATGCCGACTTAGTTTCAAGGACCTCACACAAGTACCCCATATCAGCACAAAAGTCAGTTTGGCCGGCAAGTTCCAACGCCCGCATCGTATAATTGTGGCTGAAGACCATCTTATTGATGTGCCACACGCCAGAATCACTGTTGTATTCCCGTGGATCGAGTACGGTGCATACGCCTAAGCGACGCAGCCACTCGGCATTCACGGGCTGCATGAATACTCGGGGAAGGATTAGCTGAGGCACACCGTGGGCGATCGCCGCTGCAGCGGTTCCAATGCCGCCATGGTGCACTACGGCACGAGCACCTACCAACGAGACCGACAGTGGCTCAAACACTTTCCACTCAAGATGGCTGGGCAAATGCCTTTCGCTGGAATCGATGTCGCCTCCGCCCAGGACAATGCCACGGCAGAGCAGTCGTGTGCATATTTTGGCGCTCTCTTCAATAAATCGCTTATGCCAGACTCTTGTGGTTCCTTCGGTTCCCAAGCAAAACACCACGTGACCGGATCCCAACACAGCCATCGGGGCTGCGCCGGTGCGCGGTTTCGAGTTGGCAGGCAGAATGAATCCGACTTTGTGAACACCCTGAGCGGCACCAATTTCGGGTACGAATCCTCCAGGCCACAGTGCAATGGTTGGTACTCGCGCCCGCGTTGATCGGAAAAGACGCGGGACATGAGCGTTTCCGACGTGCAGCCCGAGCACTCTTGCTTCTATACGCCATTGTTCTTGCCACCGTTGCTCAAGCGCGTGTTGGACCCCTTCCACCTTTCCATTACCTTCTAGCGGCGCGCATCCCGATAGCGCTGGAAGATCCAGCACTAGACGGAACGCCGGTACATCCATTTCACGATGGATCGCAAGGTCCGCCCAAACGTTTGGCCGGTCAGTAGTTAAAATAACCAACGTCGAGGGATCAAGATTGATCAGAAGGCGATAGATCGTCGCGTTCCAAGCCACTGCGTGTCGTTGCCAAAAAACCGCACTGTATCGCGTTGTGAGTATCCATTTGTCTTCCAGAGCAACCTGGCATGCCTCTTCCGTCGACAGTGGAACGAAAGATAGCCCGTCCTGCTCAGTTCTCTCGCGGAAGCATGTGTTCGCAATAAGGGTAACTTGATGCCGCCGCCGGCGCAGATTTCGGCCGATTTCTATCAGTGGAAGCACGTCGCCCGCACTGCCAACCGCAATCATCACATAATGCATGTAGTCTTCTCATTCATTTCGTTACACAGCTATGGTTCTTGACGCCGATTCGCGAGCATGCGAACCAGCTCTCGATCTCGAAGAGTTACAGCGGCGTAGCCGCCCATGTTGGGGCGCCGCATCTTGACGCTGAAACTGTATTAGGGGCTATCCGTACCGCATGCCTTGGCAATTGCCAAGACCAGATCGTCAGCCACGTTAAAAGCCGCGCAGATAGAACGACGCATCCGTCGACTACTCGTATAGCCAACCCCTAGCAGCCCGTGGTAATAGTCAGTTTTTTCTCGACAACATGTGACCTGGCAAATGTTCCGAACGTCACTTATATATGGCGATGGGAAAGAAGCGGGAGCGTCAGCAGGAGTTCTGGATCGCAGCGAAGGATGTGGTCGA
>CAIQWJ010000057.1 GCA_903875575.1 uncultured Acidobacteriia bacterium
CCGAGAGTGAGACAAGAGAAGGAAGACACGGCAAAAGGTTTGCTTTGTTGGGGATACTGCGGGGGGACTACGGACGGGCTGGTGTTAACAAACTGCGGCTAAAAATTCGTGCGGACAAAATTTGGCTCCTGAGGTAGGATTCGAACCTACAACCCTTCGGTTAACAGCCGAATGCTCTACCGTTGAGCTACTCAGGAGCAATGCAAGACGGATATTTCAATAATACAGCACGCCTTTTCGTGGCGACTCAAACACCCGTCCCGGTCTCGGCCAACGCCACCCGCGCCAGCTTCCGGAACAGCTCCAAACCCTCTCTATGCCGCGGTCCCAGCTCATACACAATGTGCTTCGTCAGGTACTCCCGCGCCAGCCCCGCTTCAAATCCACGCTCCGCCACCGCGCGCGCCACAATCTCCTCAGTATGCCCGCGCCCCCACGCCCGCGACTCCGCAAACGCCCGCGCCACCTCCGGCGTCAGCACAGAACTCTTCCCGGCCCACACCGCAAACACCATCGGCAAACCGCTCCACTCCACCCACTCTGTACCCAAATCCAACGTCTGATATGGAAGCACCGCCGGATCAATCTCCAGTGCCGGATCGCCAATAATCAGCGCCGCATCGCACTCCGACAGCATCTCGCCCAAGACCGGCTTCATCGCCCGGAACTGCGGTCGGCAATCGTATTTCTCGGCCAACAGGATTCGAGACAGCGCCACCGAAGTCCGCGACGCCGAATCAACGGCCAGCGTCCGGATCTGCCGGAAATCGCATTTCGATATGAGCAGGATGCTGCGGACCGGACCCTCGCACGCGATACCAAGTTCAGGAAGATAGTCGAGACCCAGACCGTCCAGTTCGGCGCACGGGACCAGACCAATGGAGACCTCCCCTGCCCCGAGCGCGCGAGCACAATCCGCCGGCAGATCGAATCGAAAGTCGAACAGCCCATGACCGGGACCGTGGAGAAAACCCCAAACCAGGGGCCAGGTGTTGAGATAGCTGACGGCGGAGACGCGCAAGTGTCCAGTTTAGCGAATGCCCGGATGTGAGTGTTTTCACCCATTGCGCCGGGGCAGGGGTCCCCGTTCCGTGCTATGTTGCAGAGTAGGGAGACATTCCCGGACACCGGACTATTTTTCGTCAGCCGACCCTACCTGTTATGAGATCATTCCGCCTTGCGGTCGCCTGCGTGGCTGCCTTCTCTTCCTGTGCGACAGCCCAGATCACGCTGAACCCCGTGCCGACGAGGGTCATCGGCCAGACTTCGACTAAAGTAACCAGCACCAGCCCCAATCTGGTGGAAGGCCGGGAGTTTCAGACGCCACTCAGTGTCGTGGTGGATGGCAGCACAACGCCCGCGCCCGTCTATGTCTCAGACACCGGTAATAACAGAATTCTCGGGTTTCGCAGTGCTGCTGGATTCAGCAACGGCCAGATGGCGGATATTGTCATCGGCCAGCCGGACTTTGTGACAACGTTCGGACAAGGTCCCGCCGTGACGGGTTCCACGCGATCGACAGGGTTGTCGTCGCCGCGCGGCCTGGCGGTGGACGCCTCCGGCAACCTCTATGTCATCGACGCCGGCAATAACCGGATCCTGCGCTTCCCGAAACCCTTCAATCAGACGGCCAACGAACTACCCGATATGGTGATCGGTCAGCCCGGTTTCACCACGGGGGCCGCGAATCAGGGCGGAATTTCAGCTTCCACGCTTTCGTTTGCCGGTGCCGCCGCCGTATCGCTGACGTTTGATTCCGCAGGAAACCTCTGGGTGCCGGATACAGGCAACAATCGTATTTTGGGCTTTAATGCGAGCACTCTCGGCTCGCAGGCAGCTTCAGGACCGGCCGCAGACATTGTTCTCGGCCAGGGAACGTTTGTAACTGGTACCGGGGCAGCGGCTCCGGCGGTAACCTCTTTGAGCGCGATCCACGCGCCTACAGGCATCGCCTTCGACGCTACCGGTCGTCTGTTTGCCTCGGACTCAGTAGCCGGTCAGCGTGGACGGATACTGGTCTGGCTGCCGCCTTTTTCGACTGGCCAATCCGCTACCAGGATGCTCGGCGTGGACCAGAATTCGCCCCAGCCGCCGCTCATCAGCGAGTTTCAACTGCAGACATCTCCCGGGGGTCTTTTTGCCATCGGCAATCAGATCGCTGTCAGTGATACATTCAACAATCGGATTTTGGTTTATCCGCCCGTCGAACAGTGGAACCTGAATAATTTCTTCCAGGCCGCCATCACCGTGATCGGGCAGACCACTTTTGCCACGGGCAGCGCCAATCAGGGAGCGCCGGCAGCCAGCGCGTCCTCGTTTTCGAGTCCAGCCGGCGCTTTTTTTTACAACTCCGAATTGTACGTCGCAGATTCCGGGAACAACAGAATGATTGTGATGCCGCAGGGTGCTTCCGGCTTTGGCAGCGCAACGCGGGTGCTGGGCCAGTTGCAGATGAATCTGAATACGGTGAATCTCATTCAGGGCCGGGAATTCAATTTTTCCACCGGAGCTGACGCCGGAATCGCGGTGGATTTCAGTTCGGCCGTGCCGCATCTATATGTTTCGGATACCTATAACAACCGGGTTCTTGGCTACTATGACCTGCGAAACATCCAGCCCGGCCAGTACGCGGACATCGTCATCGGCCAGCCGGATTTTCTGAACTCGATCAGCAATTACCCGAACAATCAGCCCACCTCCTCGAATCTCAGCAATCCGGCGGGCCTTGTAGTGGATTCAGGCGGCAACTTATACGTGGCCGACAAAGGCAATGGCCGCGTCCTGCGTTTTCCTTCGCCGTTCGCCGGCTTCCAGCCCGGCACCCCGGTGGCGATAACGGAATCCGCTGATCTGGTGTTGGGTCAGATCAATTTCACCACGAAGATTACGGATGCGACCTCGCAAACCATGGCGGCACCCTACGGGTTGGCCTTCGATGGTGCCAATGGCCTGCTGGTTTCGGACGTGATTCAGAACCGCGTGTTGTTTTTCGCCGGCGCGGCAAAAAATCTGACGAACGGTCAGGCGGCAACCATCGTATTCGGCCAGGCCGACATGAACTCCTCGGGCGCTGGCGGGGGACTCAACCAAATGAACGCTCCTCATCACATCGCGGTGGATTCCGATGAACGGCTTTATGTAGCCGATTCCGGCAACGGCCGGGTCACGATCTTTAATCGCTCC
The DNA here is from genome assembly GCA_903875575.1 of uncultured Acidobacteriia bacterium. GTDB lineage: Bacteria > Acidobacteriota > Terriglobia > Bryobacterales > Bryobacteraceae > BOG-234. Next base: position 3,184 of record CAIQWJ010000057.1, read on the forward strand.
TCTCAGGCCGGCAACGGAACCTACGCGGCCGTGGCGCTGACTTCGGGTCTGAGTATCCCGCGAGGCGTGGACGTGAACCTGACGACGGGAGATATCTGGGTGGCTGATGCCGGTGCAGGCACAGCGCTTCGTTACCCGAGTTTCAACAAACTGATCGGTACGGGCAACTATTCCCCGAATGCCACTCTGACGGACTTCTCCGGGCCGCTCGCCGTGGCGGAAGACAATTGGGGCAATATCTTCCTCGCAGACGATACCAACCGGGTTGTGATTTATTACCCGGGCCTCGGAGTCCTGAATGCGGCCAATTTCTGGGGTATCAACTCCACCCCGATCGCCTTTCCCATGGCGCCAGGCATGATCGCCGCGCTCTGGTCCACGGGTAATGTAGGCCAGTTCGGAAAACAGTCAGCCACTGCGCCGCCTGGTGTTTTCCCGTGGCCAAAGCAGTTGAACGGGGTCCAGGTGCTGGTGAACAATATCCCGGCACCGGTGTATTATGCGGGGACGGACCAGATCAACTTTCAGATTCCGAGCGCCGCTCCGCAAAGCGGAACCGCGGATGTTCAGGTGCTTGAGACGGCCACCGGACGCGTCCTGGGCGTCACTACGATTGCGATGTTTTCCGTATCGCCCGGGGTGTTCACGCAAACCGGAACGGGCAGCGGTGCTGGTGCTATTCAGAATCAGGACGGCTCCCTGAACACCTCGTCCAACCCCGCCGCGGCGGGAAGTATCGTCACAATTTACCTGACTGGCCAGGGCTATATCAGTGGCATGCCACCGGACGGCGATATTTCCGGCAAAGCATTGTCGACACCCATCACTCCAACCGTGTTTATTGTGGGTGAGCCCAACCCCGTTCCTGTGGCGAACATCAAGTATTCCGGCCTGGCTCCAACTCTGGTGGGCGTCTGGCAGATTAACGTCCAGATTCCTCTCGACGTGATTTCCCTGCCTGCTACTCCTGTTCAGGTTTTCATCCAGGTGAATGGTTTGGTCAGCGGCGGCGGCGGGCTCGGCCGGCCGGTTTATATTTACGTCAAGGCGCCGTGATCGATTTCTTCTCCAGCGATTACTTCACCGCACGGGATCGCTTTCGATCCGGTGTGCTGGCGAACGGTGGACAGATCGAGTCGATCCTTCTGAATGCGAAGGGGCCCATGGGCCAGGATCTCACCATCGATATTGGCTGGTTCGGCACTTCCAATCCGGACCGCGCGTTCATTCACGCCTCTGGTGTGCATGGCGTGGAAGGCTTTGCCGGTTCCGCGATTCAGCTCCAGTGGCTGGAGGAAGGGATCACCTTGCCTTCGGATGAATGCGCGGTCGGCGTTGTTCACGTGATGAATCCGTACGGAATGGCCTGGCTGCGCCTGGTCAACGAAAACAACGTCGACGTGAACCGCAATTTTCTGGCTGCGGATGAGGAATATTCCGGCGTATCGGAAAACTACGAGGGCCTCCGGGAGCTGCTGAATCCCGTATCTCCGCCGGCTGGCGGTCTTTTCGGCCTGTTGGCAGCATGGAGGGCATTCCGCCTGGGGAAACGAAACTTCCGGCGTGCCACCACCGGCAGTCAGTACAACTATCCGAAGGCCCTCGCTTACGGCGGCAGGCACCATGAGCAGGCAACGCGCTGTTTTCAACTGTACATCTCGGGACGTCTGGCATTCTCCGAACGCGTGGTCGTAGTGGACGTTCATACCGGTGCCGGAAAGTTGGGCGAGGACAGCCTGCTGGTGGATGGCGCGGATTGCCGTTTGGAAAATGCCGCCGCGATGCAACTCGCCTGGGGAGACCGCGTCAGGGCCATGCCGGAGCCAACGCGCGGTTCGCTGGACGGCCTCTTCTTCCGCATGTTTCCAGCGGCGAGGGTTTGCTTTGCGATGCAGGAGTTCGGCACGTGCAGCGAAATGGCTGCACTGGCAGCGGCGCGCACCGAGAACTGGCAGCATCACTTCGGCGATCCTGCCGAACTGGACAGCAAAGGTAAAGAGGATCTGCTCCGAACATTCTGCCCTGAGAGCGCCGAATGGCGTACAACAGTGCTGGAGCGCGGACGTGAAGTCATCCACCAGGGATTGAAACTGGCGTTTGATACCCACAGACCTGCCGCGACCCTTACAAATACCGCCCGGCAACTGCCCCCTGGCTGAAAGAGAATTATTCAGAAAAGTCCTGAACCAAAAAAAACGGCCCGGCAATCCCCTGCCGGGCCGTTCTTCTTGCCTACTGGTGTAGTGGGTTACTTCTTCGACGGGCTGTCGTCCGCCTTGATATCGCCGAGCGCATACTGGATGCCGGCGCGAACGTGCTCCAGCATGGGCGTCATCGCGTAGATGTTTTCCGCGTGACCGTGAGCTTCGTAGAACACGCGGCCCTTGCCTTCGCGGCGAATGTAGCTCAGAGCGTAGTCGCCATCCGTGCGGGGCTGCTGTTCCTTCGCCTTGTCTTCCGGGCTCATCTTGTCGAAATCGATGCTGGTGAGCACGTGAACGTTGGTTCGCGAGAAGGAATCCTGCGCGAAGGTGTACGTTTCGTCGTGGATTTCGAATTCCTTGCCATGGAACATCGCAGTCAGCGGGCTCTTCGGGTCGTCAATCTTCGTGGTGATCAGCTGCGGATACACCCAATGGAACTTGAAGTAGCCGCCAATGAGCTTGTTGAATTCGGGCCACTGGAGAACCGGAGCCGCTCCGCCGCCACGTCCACCCGCCGCACCCGGAACCTGAGGCGGTGCCGTTGCCGCGTTGAAGCGGGTGGCGAAATCAGCCTGGCTGACTTTGCCGCTCTTGTCGGTATCCAGTTTGTCGAACCACATATCGGCCAGCGATGCCAGTTCCTGACGGCTGACCTTCTGGTCCTTGTTGGTGTCGGCCTGGGGGACGATGAGGGCTGCCAGCGTGGTTGCCGTGCCGCCGCGTCCACCACCACCGCCGCCGGCGGGGCGAGGCGCGAAGGCCGCTACGCAGTCGCTGTGATAGGAGTCCGTAGCTGCGTGAATGGAGGCAATGCCTTTACCGCTGCGGACGAAATCGAGGAACGCTGCGCGACGGGCCGCCGTGACGGCTTTATCGGCATCGTCCAGGAAGCAGCCGGTGTTGCTGTCGAGGAAGATCGCGTCATACTGCTTCAGGTTAGCCGCGTTGATGTCGGCCGCATCGTAGCTGATGGTAGTCGCCCAGAGATTGCCTTTGTTGCCCAGTGCTTCTACCGTCTTGGCGGCCAGAGGAATGGAGGAGTGGACGAAGCCGCCCGCGCCAGTATGAGCAAACACCAAAATCTTGCGCGCCTTCTTCGGCTTAGCGCCGGGATTCGTTGGCAGTGCCGCCATCATGGCGTCCACATCTGCGGGTTTCGCCGTCAACGGTGTGGAATTACCTGCGGCGTTGAAGCCGCCTGCTGCTGCCGCCGCGCCGGCCGGGGGTGCCGGAGGCGGGGGCGGAGGCGGAAATACCACGTTGAGCGCGGTCACCAGCTGGTCTTGGCTCACAGAGCCGGCCTTGGCGGCATCCGCGCCGCTGAACCAGGCGTCAAATGCGCCTTTCATCTCATCGCGCGAGACCGCGCCGTCTTTGTTGGTATCCAGTGCGGTGAAGAGGGCCGGCGCAATGCCGCCACGTCCGCCACCGGCAAAACCGCCGCGTCCGCCGCGGCCCGAGCCGCCGCCAGCCGGTGGCTGCGCGCTCGAAATGCCAATAGTAATTGCAATGACCGTAGCGGCTCCCGCCGCGATCATTTTCTTTCCAGTCAAATAGTTTAGCTGCATGATAGAGTTCTCCAGTGCCGTGGAATAGTCTATCGCAGACGGATGCGGCGCGCGTAAGACCCGGATTGCCGGGTCTATGCTTTGGCGGGCTTACCGTTGACAGTGACTTCGGTGAGCGTAAGGCCCCTGACGTTCTCCACAATATCCGCCTGTGCCACATTCGAGAAGACGCAACGCTCGAAGTGGATGTCATTCATCGGCGAATCCGGGAAACCGCGCAGTTGAAGTGCGTACTTTGACTTCCCGCTGGTGACGTCCCGAATATCGATATTGCGTACCACCGGGTGCTCCGGCCCCTTCGCGCCTTCCTGGTAGTAGAAATCCACCTGGAGGATGGCGTCGGAAACCTCGCCGATCGTGATGTTACGGAAATAGACGTTCTCAATAATGCCGCCGCGCATGGCGTTGGTCTTGAAGCGCAGCGCCTCGTTGAGATTGGGGCTGCTGAGCCGGCAGTTCTCCACAAATACATTGCGCACTCCCGCCGACATTTCGCTGCCAATTGTCAGGCCGCCATGGCCATCCTTCATCTCGCAATTGCGGATGACTACATTTTCCGTGGGCTTAGCCACGCGGCGTCCGTCGCGATTCCGCCCCGCCTTGATGGCAATACAATCGTCGCCGGTACTGAACGAACAGTTTTCAATGAGCACATCGACGCAGGAATCCGGATCGCAGCCGTCGTTATTCGGGCCGTGACTGTCGATCTTCACATTACGCATGGTGATGTTGGTGCAATAGAGCGGGTTCAGCTCGTACATCGGCGAATTGATCATGGTCACGCCCTCGATGATGATGTTCTTCGAGCGACAGGGTTGAATGAAGACGGGTCGCAGGTAGTGGCCTTCGCCGAAGACCCGCTGCTCCATGGGAACGTCTTTTTCGCCCATGCCGGTCAGTACGGTCCGGTCGTCGGGTTTTGCAGCACCTTCGGCAAGCCCCCAGGGTTTGGCACCGGTCCAGGACCACCAGTTCTCACGGTTGCACTGGCCGTCCAGCGTGCCCTCACCGGTAACGCCCAGGTTCTCCTGGCCATCGGCATAGATAAAGGGCGAGTAGTTCATCAGTTCCGTGCCTTCAAAGCGGGTAAAGACGAGCGGCAGATACTTCTTCGGATCCGTGATGAAACGGAGCGTGGCACCGGCGGAAACGTACAGATTCACGTTGCTCTTCAGGTGAATGGCACCGGTGTAGAAGATACCTGCGGGTACAACCACGCGTCCACCACCCGCCTTATTGCAGGCGTCAATGGCCAGGCGGATGGCGTCCGTGCAGTCTTTCGAGGGGCCGGCTGCCGCCCCGTACTTCGTGATGTCGAAATCGCGTTTCGCGAAGACCGGCGGCTTGATGCGCGCCAGAAGTTTGGGCAATTGATCCCATGCGGCGGCCTGCGAGGGCGCGGCTTCCAGAGAATTCCCGGAGGTGATAAGCGTAGCTGCGGTGGCAGCCAAAAAGGTTCGGCGGTTGTGAGTCATTTCGTGAAGTGTGGAGCGTTACAGCCACTTGTACTATAGGGGCCGCTGGCACCTGGAGTCAAACCGGTTTTGCGGAACGATCTGTTTACTTTCTGGCAACGATCGGGTGGCCCCACGGATAGGGGTAAACGACGCCGATTCCACGGTTCTCGCAGGTATCGAATTCAACGGAACTAAAACCCGCCGCGCGAAGGTTCTCTTCCAGCCCACATCGCGTAAACAGCCGCATTTCGAGCGCGAAGCCAGGTCCGCCGTGATAGACAAGGTTGCGATATGTCTCCAGCTTGCCCTCTGGTAACGGCCATTCGGGAAAGTGCTCGCGTGTGTGGCCGAGGCAGGGGCCCGGGCCACCATCGAAGGACATCCGGGGATAGCGGGAATCGCCATCCACGATGACCCAACTGTCTTCGCGTGCGATCTTCCAGTCGTGCAACGGCGGAATCACTTCTTTACCGTCGCCCTCATGTACCCACGGAACAGTGATCAGAAAAACTCCGCCAGGTCGCAGAATGCGGGCAGCGTTGTGAAACGCATCGGCCACGGGCGGGGCAACGTGTTCGAAGACCTCGCTTGCGATCAGGAAGTCGAGTTCCCCAAGAGGCGACTCGTCCGAACGGATGTTCATGCGCGGTTCGATGTCGAAGAAGGTGTTCAGATAGGTGAAGCGTTCGGCGAGGATCGCCGCCACGGGTTCGGGATCTGTAAGGCCAATGCCGCGGACCGATTTGTCCGGCCTGACTTCGCGCGTCACGCGGTCAATCAGCCAGCGAAAGCGTACGTTGGAACCGCACCCCGTGCAGGAGGGGTGCTCGGGGTTCACCAAACTCTCTTGCGGAAACACGCTGTTGCCGCCGCAAAGATTGCAGGTGAACCCGAACTCGCTAATTTCCGTACACGCCAACGATCTTCTCCAAATCCTTCACGGCAACGGCGCCAGCGTCGGTGACCAGAAATTCCGCAGCCCGGCAGACGCCGGAAAGAGCGCAGAAATACACGCCCAGCCGGAACCTCAGCCTGGTTTTCGATGCAAAGGGTTTTCGTGTCATGGTTGGGGATCTGGCATTCTCGGCACCAGACCGGATTGTAACCCCAACCCCCACGAGAGCAAAACCAGGCTAGACTGGAAGATAGATGCTGTTTCGTTATGAATCCATAAAGATTGCCGCCAGTGCGGCTCTGTTGACGCTGGTTTCCGGCGGTATCGTGATCGGCCAGACACCTGCGGCACCTCAAGCCGCTGTTGCGCCATCCACGAAGGCCGCCAAGGGCATTCCCCCCAGAGCCAATCCGGGCGAATACCAATCGCGCGCGCAGGTGGGAACCGTCACCATTGCGGCGGATTTTAACCGTCACGCAGTCCCCACCCCGGAAGCCCTGCTCACTACCGAAGACTTCATCAGCGTGGAAGTCGCAGTGTTCGGGCCAACCGGAGCGCGCCTGCAAATCTCATCCGCGGATTTCTCCCTCCGGATGAATGGTAAGAAGACACCCCTGCCTGTAGAGCAGTTCGCGGCAATCTTCAAGAATCTGCGGGACCCCTCCTATTTTGCGCCGGAGATGCAGGCGGCAAAATCTTCGTCAAAGGGCAGCGTTGGAACGGGTGATGCCGAAGGCACCGCGCCGCCGCCCGTATTTCACGTTCCGCCGGCCATGGAGCGGGCGATGAGTGAACGTGTTTCGAATGCGGCACTCCCCGAAGGAGACCGCTCGCTTCCGGTGGACGGACTGATCTTCTTCCGCTACAGCGGCGCGGAAAAAGGGATGCATTCGGTGGAACTGCTTTACAACGGACCTGCCGGCAAAGCAACATTTGCGCTTCAGCCATAGACCGGCGATCCGGCGCAAACCGGGCCGGCCAACAGCCCTCCCCGCACCCAGGTTTCGTGTAAACCATGGAGAACATGACCTTGGTATACATCGAAACAGTGGTAAACTCTTGAATCAGCGGCCTGTTATGGCCGCGAGAGTGGCGGTCACGCGAGGGATTTCATACCGTGCTGGATTTCATACTTGTTCGCGTCATCTTTGTAGCCGTTTTTAGTTTTGCCGCAGCTTATTTCCGCCCTGAGGCCGATCCTTTCTGGTCAGCAGCTCTTTTGGGTGGCGCGGTGGCGTTCTTTGCAATCTTCCTGGAGCGCCGCTTCGCGCGCATCAGTCTCAAGCGCACCATCGGAATTACCATCGGACTGGTGTCCGGCTTATTCAGCGCGGCGCTCGTCAGCGTCGTTCTGAGCCACGTGGGTGATAATGCGTCATCTATCCGTTTCATCCAGATTGTGTGCCTCCTGGTGCTCGTCTATTTCGGTGCCGCTACCGGGGCCGCGAAAGGCGAATTGCTCAATCTGGGAGCGCTCGGTGTGTTCGGCGAGTCCGAAGTTCACAGCAGCTATAAGATTCTGGACACCAGCGTGATTATCGATGGCCGCATCGCCGATATCGCGGAAACCGGTTTTCTGGATGGCGTGCTGGTCATCCCGCAGTTCGTCCTTCACGAGCTTCAGATGGTGGCGGATTCGCAGGATTCCATGAAGCGCACGCGCGGCCGTCGCGGTCTGGATGTGTTGCAGCGAATCCAGCAGATGACGAAGGTCAAAGTAAAGATTGCAGACGAAGACTTCCCGCAGGTGCGCGAGGTCGATATGAAACTGATCGAACTGGCAAAGGTCTATAACTGCAAGATCGTCACCAACGATTTCAACCTGAATAAAGTGGCGCACGTCCGCGGCGTGGAAGTTCTGAACATCAATGAGCTGACGAATTCGCTGAAGCCGGTGGTCCTGCCGGGCGAACTGATGCGGGTGTTCATTCTGAAAGAAGGCAAAGAATACAACCAGGGCGTTGCCTATCTGGACGACGGTACGATGGTGGTGGTTGATAACGCGCGGCGCATGATCTCGAAGACGGTGGATATATCGGTGACCAGCGTTCTGCAGACCACAGCCGGCAAGATGATCTTCGGCAAGTTCGAAGAACGCAACCAGACGGCCGCAACCGTGGCCACTTCCGCAGCAAACTTGCAGACGACGGAACGTGTCGCCCCTGAGCGTCGGCGTGAACAACCGGTCGGAGAGGTTTGATTTTTGGCTCGGCACTGAGGCCAGTGCCGAAAGAATCCAAACAGTATGAGACAGATCGTAATGGGGGATCGTATTGCACTCGTTCGCTAAAAGACTTGCCGTGATCCTGCCGGCCGCGGGGCTTGGCACACGCATGAGCAAGACCACCGCCGGCGCGGAGACCTCCGGTACCAGCCGGAAGCAGTTCATGCTCCTCGATGGAGAGCCGATTCTGGTCCACACAGTCCGCAAGTTCGCCTCGTCGCCGTATGTGACGGACATCGTGGTAGCTGTGCGGGACACAGATGTGGCGTCCACGACAGAGATGCTGAGCGATGCTGCGGTACTTCCAGAAGTAGCGAAGCTGAAGGGTAAGCTCACTGTGGTTGCGGGAGGCGACACGCGCCAGGAGTCTGTGGAGAGGGCCTTCGCGTCGCTCGATCCCACTACGGATCTGGTGGCGGTTCATGACGCCGTGCGCCCGTTTGTGGAACTCGAAACTATTGGACGCGTGGCGGAAGAAGCGGATGCAACAGGTGCCGCTATCGTTGGCATCGTTCCGGTGGACACGGTAAAACAGGTAAGCGGCGCGCAGGCGGGCGGGGCAAAAGTCCGAGCGACGATATCGCGAGAGCGGCTGGTACTGGCACAGACACCACAGGTGTTTCGTCGCGAGATTCTTGCGCGCGCGTTTGAGGCCGCAAAGCGGGATAACTTCGTGGGCACCGATGAATCGAGCCTGGTAGAGCGCCTGGAAGATGTGGAGATTGGGGTCGTGCCCGGCAGCGAGCGCAACATCAAGATCACACGGCCCGGCGATATGGATCTGGCGCGGCTGTTTTTCGAGCGCGAAAAGAGTTCGCGTTGAGCGGGAATCCGGGTATTCGCATCGGCCAGGGCTGGGACGTACATCGCATCGTTTCCGGCCGGCCTTTGATTCTGGGTGGCGTGACGGTTCCTTCCGAATTCGGCCTGGAAGGGCACTCCGACGCCGACGTTCTGGCGCATGCGATCACGGACGCCATTCTGGGCGCACTTTCGCTGGGCGATATCGGGATGCATTTTCCGGATACCGATCCACGCTGGAAAGGCGCGGACAGTCTGACTTTTCTGGATCACGTCTGCGGTCTCGCGGAGCAGGCTGGCTATCGTATTGTCAATGTGGATTCCACGGTGATTCTGGAGCGACCGAAGCTCAAGGATTTTCGCTTGCCGATACGGGAATCGCTTGCGCGCACCATGTCGATTGACGTGACCAGCGTCTCCGTGAAATTCAAAACAGCCGAGAAGGTTGGCCCGGTCGGCGAGGGCAAATCGGCGGAATCGCAGGCCGTGGTCCTGCTGGTGAAAAGTCTCTTCTGACTCAGTGTTTGCCGGCCAGGATGATTTCCAGGCCGCCCACAACGCCACGCGAAGGCATGGCCACGTTCGGGATCTCCTGATACACCGTGCTGGTGATATTCGTCAACTGCAGGTAAGGCCGCACGCGCCCGGTTTCATAGCCCGCCGAGACATCCCATAGCGCATACGGATCGCGTTGCAAACGATTCACCACGCCCACCCGCGAACGGGCGATCACATGACCCGCAATGCTGCCGCGCCACTGCACTACCGCGCTTTCCTGCGGGTAGTTAAACGTGTACTTGCTCTGCAGAACGTTGGCCGTAGCGCTGAAGCCGCGCAGATGAGTAAAAGCCACACCGAAGGTCTGCCCCGCGGCCGGTTCGTAGCTGACGGAAACTTCTTCGCCGGTGAAATGCAGCTTATCGAAATTCATCGCCTGCCACTTGCTGTTGGCATCCGCGCGGATATAGTCGATATCGTTGCTGTCGCGGCGATGGAACAGTGACGCGGAACCATGGATCTTTCGGCTCACGTACATATCGAGCCCACCTTCGTAATTCGTAGCGGTTTCAGCTTTCAGGTTCGGATTGCCCAGATTCGCCGGATCGGAGTAATACAGATCGGTGAAGCTCGGCAGCCGAAACGCTCGACTGACGGACGCACGCAGCTTAAAGTGCGAATCCAGCCACGCGGCACCGCTGATAGAGGGGCTGGTCGCCACGCTGTCGGTACCGCCAGACTTATAGAACTCTTCGCGCAGGCCGGCTGAGAACGAAAACCGTTTCGCAAAGCGAAGATCGTAGATCGCGTAAGCGCTCCCGCGTGTGCGGTCGTGTATCCCCAGATTCGTGCTGTTGATGGCTTCCGAGAGCCCCTCCGCGCCGTAGCTCAGAATGGCGTGGTGCGCCAGATTTTCGTGACGCCGCAGACTTCCCTGCCAGCTATCCGCGAGATGCCGGTTGGTGTAGATCTGCGGAGCGTAGCGAAACAGCACGAAGAGATCGGTGTGGCGCCGAAAGCCGAAACTGGCTTCCGTCTTCGCGCCCAGATTCTGGTGTACGGAGGCGAACCACGTCTTTGTGCGTTCCCAGGATGGATAGTTGCCGTAGAACAGGTTTGCGCCGTAGGGCCGGTCGCTGTATGCCAGCAGCACCGTAGTGGCACCCAACCGCGAATTCAACGCCGTAAGAGAACTGAGCGCCAGGTTGCGATAATCGCGGTCATACGCAAAGCCGGAGGAAAAATCGCGGGCAAACGCGAGCTCTTCCGAAAGGCGCGGGCCACCGAAATCGGCGATCGCATGCTGCTGGTTAACGCCGAAATTACCCATGCCGGTGAGAATGCGAAAGGTCGGCGCTTCCCGCGGCTCGGTGCGCGCGTTGACCACACCACCAATGGCATCGGAACCATAAAGCGTGGAGCCAGAACCTTTCAATACCTCCACGCCCGAAAGCGCTTCGAGCGGAATCGGAAGATCCAGATTGAAATGGCCGGTCTGTACATCACTGACCCGCATGCCGTTGAGCAGCACCAGAGTCTGCCCGAAAGATGCGCCCCGTATCGACATATCGGCCTGAAAACCGCCGGGAGCGCGCTCCTGCAAATCGAGCGCAGCGTCTAGGCCGAGCAGAGCAAACCAGGAATCATAGAGCGGACGCGCATTCTGCGGCAGCGGCAGCACGACCACATCGCGATCGGCCTCTTCAAGCGGCGCGGGTAGCGCCACGCCCGTGACGATGATGCTTTCTTTCTGGGCGGGCTGGGGTTGGGGTGTTGGCGGGAGCGGCTGAACCTGTGCGCACACCACGCCTGTCGTGATTACAAGGGATGCCAGGAATTTCATCGGAATTCTTACCGTACCATGAAGTTTGCCTCCAACCTGCAACGTGGAAGTATGGCTGGTGCCCCTGGGATCGGGTGCTGAACACGCCACATCCGCGGCCTCTTTAGACCTTCTTTCAGAAGATGAAAAACTACGGGCGGCGCGCTTTCGGTTCCCTGCGGATCGCGACCGATGGACCATCGCGCGGGCCTCACTCCGGGTGATTCTTTCGCGTTGTTCCGGCATTCCTGCAGCCGGTATCCGATTCACGCTGGGCCGGCATGGAAAACCGGCGCTCGACGGGCATACCGGGCTTGAGTTCAATCTGGCCCATTCGGGTGACTGGGCCATAGTAGCTGTGACGCGTGGCATTCCGGTCGGAATTGACCTGGAGCGAATCCGTCCAAATGTGAACATGGCCGCACTTCTGCAAAGATTGGGGGACAGGAATCCTCCGGAGGGACAACGTGAGCAGTTTCAGGCCTGGGCCAGACGGGAAGCGATGACCAAAGCACTGGGAGGAGCATTGATGGAACCCGCCGTCGGCGACCTCCGGGTGTGCGATTTGGAAGCCCCTGCGGGATATGCGGCAGCCCTGGCCCTGGTTGGGCACGATCCCGTAATTCGGTTCCCGGACCTGCCAACATCGCCTTCCGGCACCGCTGAAACCCTTTTTTAAACCTCTTGACGACATTTTTGTAACTAATATCCTCGGGATACCACTCACTATTTACACCAGTACACTGTACAGCGAGAACATTCCGTGGTAAATATGAGGTGTAGCCAACGGACATCGGGAGCGGATCAGCCCTGAGTGCCCCACGGTTTATGAAACTGTCGATCCCGATACAACGTGCCTGGCTCCCCGTCCTCATCCAGCGCCGGCATTGAATCTCAACCAGGAGTTTTGGGCCTTCATGGACTCCGATCGTAAATATAGACAACACGGCTACAGCGATAGCGATCATCAATCAAACGGCAATGGTCACAGCAACGGCAACGGCAATAAGCCGAAGCCTTCCGGCCCGCGCCCGCCACTCGACATCACCGGCCCGCGTCTGCCGCGGCTTGTGCAATCGGTAGCGGCGTCGCGCTGTTACAGTTGCGCTTCCACGCTCCAGCCCGGAACGGATTTCCGGGGCACATGTCCGAAGTGCGGAGTTCAGTTGCACTGCTGCAAGCAGTGCGTCAGCTTCGAATCTTCCACGCGGTTCCAGTGCCAAAAGCCCATTCCGGTGCGTATCGCGGTCAAGGATCAGCAGAACGAGTGCACCCTGTTTTCGCCGCGTGTCACAGTCGCCCGCGAAGTGACCGGTAGTGTCGCCGGCGGCCGGCTGCCCGTGCCGAGCATGAATGTTCCCGCACCCCGCAGCGCCTCAGATGCCCGGGACGCCTTCGATCGACTCTTCAAAAAGTAGCTCCGGCGGACTTCGCGCGAAACTGTAGGCGCAGTCGCAGCGCCGTCGTCGCCTCCCTGTGGCACTTCAGACAAAGCGTCCGCATGTTCGCGAGATCGCACTGCCCTCCGCCTTCTGCGACGGGGACAATATGATCGGCATCCCAAAGCGACTTCCGGCTGCCTTCTTTGAGTCCCCAGTCTTTCAGGAGTTTTCTGCGAGCCGCATAATCCAGCCGCCTCATATCGCGCCGGAGCGCGACAGTGTCCACACCGCAAACAGCACAAACCCCCGCATCCCGCTTGAGAACGTGCTCGCGCAGATAGCCCGGATCGGTCCGCAGCTTCCACTCATGCACGCACGCGTCGGAACAAAACGTTCTGCGGCGCGGCGGCGTCTCTTTCCCGCACCAGCGGCACAATGGCCTGCCGGATTCCGCGCGTTCCACCTGCTCGGGCTTCAGCCGGCCGCCGATGCGCGTGCGTCCCGGAGGTGGTTCCGCTCCCGCAGTCAACGTGCCTTTACCTCGCCCAGTCCAAAGACCGAATCGCGCACCCGGCCGGCCTTATCCACCAGCGCCGTGGCCGCGAAACCGGATTCCATCGGCGTGCCGAAGCGCAGATCGAGCAGGGACACGCGCGTGTCGCCATCAGCATCGAGCGCCGGCTGAATCACCCACAGCGGGTACTGCACAAACTCCAGCAGCATTTGAAACGGATAGGTGGCCATGGCCGCCTGCGCCCCGAGAGTACGCGGCGGTTTGTAATACGTGGCTGCATCGGCAGGGCGGAAACTCGTCAGCAGATTCACAGGCACGTCCACATAGCCATAACTCATTTCCGCCATGCCCCGCCACGCCAGAGGACTAGCGGTTGGAAAAGCGCCGACTCTTCGCGGAGCGTAGCGCGCGGACCCCGACCCTCCATACGTGTGGGCACTGATCTCCGCCACAGCCTGGCCGTGCAGGTTGATTCGCGCCAGATCATACACAGTCAGCAGCAGGAGTGCCGCGACGGCCCAGCCCGCCTGACCTTTGTTTGGTATCATCTCGCCGATCTCAGAACCCACCAGTCGCGAAAAAGCCGGAGCCGCAACCCCCAGCAGCAGAATCCCCCAGATAGCGAAATCGACAACAGGCGCAATATCCCAGTGCGTCCAATGCCCGGAAAACGGCAGCAGCAACCGGACCCCGTAGACATTTGTGAGATCCAGGATCAGATGTGAGGCGACACCAGCCAGAGCAATGAGAAAGGCCTGCCACCAGTTGAGCTTTTTCCGGCAGACGAGCGCCACCAGGGCGACGGACAACAGCGCCATGATGGGCATGCCCACGAGTGAATGCGTAATATTGCGATGCCAGTGGAGCCAGGTGGGGCGGCCCCAGAACCAGGAAATCACGTCGAAATCGGGAGCGTTGGCCGCCACCACCAGCACCGCCGTTCCGCACGGCGTCGCACGCTTGAATCCGGCGCGGGCCAGAAACAGTCCAACCAGTGAGTGGGTAAGGTTATCCAAACTGTGAGATTAGCGCGATGCCCGCGATAAAGCCGCAGCCACGCGGCGACAACCGACAACGCCCCGACAACACATCAACAAAGTTACCGGAGTTGCGGGTTGCGAACGCCCAAAGCAAGCAGCAGAGCGGCCACCAGAAGGGCCGCTGCGATGCGCCGCAAACGTACCTTCCATCGGTCGCCTGGTGCGACGCGGCCGCGCCGGCGTGGCGGGCAAGACCTGATACCGGCGTTCCACCCTGTGTTCGGACGAAACGCATCAGGCAGCATGGAACGCGTTATCATTCCGCTCTTTCCTCCCGAGAACGCAAACCGCGTCTGGCTGTGAAAAATCGCTGCAACATTGCTGTCGATTCCATACCGAGCGTACCCTCAACCACTTCGAGGCGATGATTCAACAGCGGGGAATCGGCAATCTGAAACTTGCTGCGGACGCCTCCGAACCGAATATCCCGAGCCCCGAAAACCAACGTCTTCACGCGCGCCGCCACCATAGCGCCGGCACACATCGGACACGGCTCCAGCGTGCAGTAGACGGTGGCCTCTTCCAGTCGGTAGTTTCCGGCGAACAGCGCCGCCTGGCGTAAGGCCAGCATTTCGGCGTGCGCGGTAGGGTCAAGAAGTTCAATCGGCGAATTCCTGCCTTCGCCCACCACCACGCCTCCCGCGACCACAACACAACCCACCGGAACCTCTCCCGCCGCCTCGGCCTCGCGGGCCAGCCCCAGCGCCAGCAGCATCCATTTTTCGTGTTGATCGGTCTCCTGCAAGCAGTCTCAGTCCCCCGCGGTGTTTACAGCCCGGCTACTTCAGCATAGAATGAAAGGCACCATGGCTGAACTCGAAATACACCACGAACACGAAGAAACTCCCGATGAATTCGGCAGGATGATCGGAGTTGCCGCATCCATCATCGCGGTCTTTCTGGCCGTCGTGACGATCGTCTCGCACCGGTCCCACACAGATGCCGTCCTGATGAAATCGGAAGCCAACGACAAATGGTCCTTCTATCAGTCGAAACGAATCAAGTTCCACAACCTCGAACTCGGTGAGGACCTGGTGAAGGTCCTGGGACCGAACAGCCCCGAAGCTCCCAAAATGCTGGAAAAATACGCGGCCGAAAAGACCCGTTACGATAAGGACTCGGCAACCGCACAGGAAGCCGCAAAAGAGCAGGACAAAGAGGCAGCCGGCGTGGAAGCAAAGGCCTTACGATACGATTTCGGCGAGGGACTACTCGAAATCGGCCTGGTTCTGACGTCTCTGTACTTCATATCAAAATCGAAACTATTCCCCGTGATGGGCGGTATCAGCGCTCTTTTAGGGATCGCGATTGCCGCCTCCGGCTATTTCGCCTGAACATGGTGGCGCGAAGCGTCACCAGCAACTCAAGGCCTGTGGGGCCGGTTTCCAACCGCCCCTCTCTCAAAGGTCGGCTTACGGCCGACGCTCCTGATCACGTCGGCTTACGGCCGACGCATTGTCGGCAACCCCAACCCCTGATTCTTAGCCGGTTGCGACGCCGCGCCGTCGGCATAGTGCCCCGGTGCCATGTTGGAAAAGTTCACTTCGTCTGCCGCAAATGTCAGCGGTCTGTCCAGCACCATTTCAATGGTGCTGCCCTTCGTCAGTTCCGCATCCGGGCCACGAGTCAGCAGTACTCCCACCATCCCAGCCACAACGCCTGCCGCGCTGCCAATCCCAACTCCCATGCCGGAATGCCCTGCCGCGGAACCCGCTATGCCCCCAACCGACGCCCCAGCCAAACCACCGGTAGCCACCGTCTTCGCATCGGCACCCTTGCCGGAGTCAGCGAGTACTTCGCCTTCCTTCGGGTCCAGCTTCTCACCGGAACGTGAATCGATCGAACCAAGCCTCGAACGAAACTCCCGTGTAATGCCGTTCGGCAGCGTGATGGAGTCGAACCGGACATATAACTGCCCACGCCCCTTCACACGCCCCGGACGTTTGATTTCCGTTACGGTGCCGGCCACATAACTGCCCGGCGGGATGACGATGTGATTGCCGATCGTGATTGGAAATGCCGTCTCCAGATAGATGCGATCGCCCGCCGAGGAACTCTTGCTGCTCACGCTGCTGATCAGGGCGAGCGGAATACGGGTACCCGCTTCCACTGTGTAGTTCGCCGGTGCCTGAGGTTGCGGTGCCGCGCCCTGTCCATGAAGACTTGGCAGCAGGCCGGGCACTGCCGCGAGCAAGGTGATGACGGTCAGTCTGTTACGCAGCAACATAGGTATCCCCTATTAATTGTAAGGCGAAACCAATGGCCCGGCTCAATGGGTATAGAGCAGGATGGACCCAGGGCTGGTCTGCCCGGTTAGCGACAGCTGAATGTGAGGATTGGAGGGCAGGGCCTGCGGCAAACGCAGATTGATCTGGTAAAGACCCGCATATCCCGGAGCCAGACCAGCGTAAAGAATACTGCCGGCTGGAGTCGGCGATCCTTCAAGCAGAATCTGCAACTGTGCAAAATTTATGATCGGCGAAGCCGTCGTCGCTAATTGACCGGAGGACGTGGCGGGTGCGGTCTTACCCAGGCCCGCCGCGTAAATCACAATGATCTCCCCCGCCAGCGCGGGAGCCGTGGATGAAATAATCTGGCCGCTCAGGTGCGCGGCCACAGCATAGCTTCCATTCCATACGAACAAGCCGGGAGATACGCTGTTCAATGGAATATTGATAGTCGGTCCGGTCAGGCCGTTGCGAAAGACAAGCAACGGAACCGTTCCGGCTGTCAGGTCGTACGGCACAAGAAAATTGATCTGCGTCGGCGAAATCATGAAAAGGCTGCACGCCGTGCCATTCATCCACACGCCCACACCATCCAGATTGATCGGCAGTTTCCCCCCCACAATGTCAGCTGGTCCCACAGCGTGGGTCGATTGCGCCAGGTTCGTCCCGTAAATTGTGGCGATTACGTTTGGTGCCAGTGCCTCCTGTGTCTGCGTGGCACCATTCACAACGCTTTGAACGGTGTAATACGGGTTCGTGGCTGTGCCGGTGACCTGCGCGAAAGCGAGCCGCGCCGCACCCCCCCAAACAATTGCGAGAAGGAACAACCCGGCAAATTGACGTGCTAAACCTAACCACTGCCCACGGGGGGCCTCAGCAGCGTCTTGAAAGCGGGATGGCATCGACATACCTGGCAAACCACTGCTATTTTGGTGCAATTGGAGGAAAATTACTATACCTCCTTTTTTTCGTAGGGTGGTATTACCTTTTCAGAGACGGGGTATTCAGCGCCGCAGCGAAGCGACCAGCCACCGCAAGCGCTTTGCGTGCAACGGTTGAGAGAGGTATGCCGGGCAAGTCCTCGGTTGTAAACCACTCACCCTCGGGGAGAACCATGGGGGCCTTGCCGCACCATACTGAAACGCCGAAACGATCATTGACGATCTGGTGTGTGAAATGCCCAGCTTCCCGGCCCCGCCACCCAGGCAACATGTCCTTTACAGGCAATTCCCAGAAGCCTGCAAGACGGCGTTCCGCCGCCTTGCGCCGGATCAGGAAAACCCTCTTGAGTTTCCCGGTCCGCTCGGTGAGAATTGCCACGTTGAGGGCAACTTCCCTCGCAACATCCTTCTTCAACTTGACCGGCAGACTTCTCTCCGTGCCGGCTTCACGCGCCGCGCAAAAGCGCGAAACCGGGCAACCGGCACAGGCGGGGGAGCGCGGCGTACAAATCGTCGCGCCAAGCTCCATCATGGCCTGATTGAAATCACCGGGCCGTCGGGGATCGAGCAGACGCTGAGCTTCTTCCGCGAAGCGACGGCGTGTGGCGGGAGCGGTGATTTCCGAAGGATCGTTGGTGAGCCTGCTGATCACCCGGATGACATTGCCGTCCACGGCAGCCACCTTCAGACCCAGAGCAATACTGCCCACGGCGGCGGCAGTGTAGGGGCCAATGCCGGCCAGACCTCTCAATTGTTCGTGAGTGGAGGGAACGCCGTTCGCCACAATCTCCTGCGCGGCGCGTTGGAGATTGCGTGCGCGACTGTAGTAGCCCAGCCCACTCCACGCCGTCAGGACATCAGGTTCCTCTGCCCGGGCGAGAGACTCCACATCCGGGAACCGGGAAAGAAAACGTTCATAGTACGGGATGACCGCTTCCACCCGCGTCTGCTGCAGCATAATTTCGGAGATCCACACGCGGTAAAACTCCGGACGGATGGGATCGCGCCACGGTAAATTACGCCTGGCGTCGTCATACCAGGCGAGGAGTGCGCGACGGAATGAAACAGCTGGAATGGCGCTGCCGGCCCCCGGCTTCTTCAGGACGGCAGCACCTGAACGAATTCCGCAATCACTTTGAAATCGCCGGGACCCAGGTCGAAGGTTTCGAATTCCCGGTTCAAAGGCTCCAGACGAATGCTCTCGTGCTCCCAGGTGCCGTCGGGATTTTCCGTCTTCCGGCTGGTATAACGTTTCACCGTATAGCGGCTTGCCAGATCCGCCGATCCGCTCCTGCCATCCATGCCACGCCCCCCGGTCTGCTCAATCAACAGCCGCCTGCCCTGACGTGAACCGGTAACCGGGGCCCGGAAAATGCAGTAACTGCCATCAGGTATCAGGGGCTCCATCGAGCGTCCCACTACCTGGGCCACGAACATACCCTCCGTAAGACGCAAACCCTCCGGAGCCCGCATCCAGGTTTCCACCTCGCTCACCTCAGCCGCATCGAACTCGTCGCCAAATTTTGTAGCGGCGGCCCGTAAAGGGTAGAACGGAAGATGGGTAACGAAAGGCAGAACCCTGCCCTCGTCAATAGCGGGCCGCGATGAAGCGACGTGCTCCTCATACAAATGATCTACCGCAGCCGGGATATCCCCGGAATACGTAATCGTGGTGCGGTCCGTGATCCGCAGGAATCCCGAAAGCGAATCCTCCAGGGAATCAATCAGTGCTCGGCCCTCAGACCCTTTGTTTCGAAAATCCTCTTCGAGCGCTCCCAGATAATCTGCTTCGTCTTCCTCAAGACCTTCAAAATCATCCGCCAACCGAAGCTTCAGCGCCAGTCGATCCGTCTCTTCGTCTATAAACAGAATGCCCAGAGGCTCTGGCAAGCGGCCGGGCCGGGCCACTTCCAGCAATGACCATGTCCCCCGCCGGGCTGCGGTGACTACGGGTCGAAATGGGATTACGGCTGCCAGCATGAAACCTTACAGGGTCACTTCCCTAGCATCCATTCTACAGCCACCCAACCAAAATGAAAATTCCCCGAATCTACAACCAGTAGTACGCCCGCAAAATCCTATTGTGGAACGCCAAACGGGTAGTAGCCATCGCGGGCGCGAACAACCACGCTGGGCAATCCTACTGTGACCTTGACGTGTCGGTAAGGCTTGCTCTTCGATGTGTTGCAATTCGGATGGTCGGCATCGCACACCGTTTCCAGATCCGGGTGGTAGCGGATGACGTACTGGGTGGTAATTTCACCAATCAGGTTACTGACCGCGAGGAAGATGGACTTCTGCACCTCAGCCGTGTACCCGCCCGTGCCTACCTGCAGAGCATAATTCCCCGCGTCCTGCGTGTTCGCCAGGTAGCCACTGACCTCTTTGTACATGTTCTCGCCAAGCGGCGTCTCAATCTTGCCTCCAGTCACGGAAGTGAGCTCGACCAGATTCGCCTCGTCGTCATTGTGCATGCCAAACGCAACCGTATCCATGGCATAGATAGTAACCAGATTCCGCTGTGCAATTTCCTCGACTTCCTTCAAAGACTTCTTGCTGGCGGAATCATGTCCATCGCCGATGATAATCAGCACGCGTCTGGGCTGGTATGGCTCGCCCAGAACTGTCTTCCGGCTCGTGCAGGCCATATAAATGGCATCGAAAAGAGCGGCGCCGCCCCCGGGCTTCATCTTGCCGACCTTCTGGACCATAGCTTCGGGGTCGGAGCTCGTGTCCGTGACCAGTTCCGGCTCGTTTCCATAGGTAATCAGATAACCCGCATACTTTTTATCGCCGGGGAGCAGACTCAGCATCAATTCCGTGGTGGATTCCTTGTAATGGTTCCACTGCAGCTTCATATTGCTGCTCATGTCAAGCAGGAAGCCGATCACGACGGGTTGTGACTGTTCATGACTGAAAAAATCGATCTTTTGCTCTTTGCCCTCGTCGAAAACGTGGAAGTCTCTCTGCACCAGATCGGAGACGTACTTACCCTTGGAATCGGTCACTGTGATCGGAACAATCACTTCGTTGACGGAGCTCCCGAATGTCGCTTCCCCGGCAGCCCTGGGCTTAGACTGCGCGAATGCCACCGAACTCCCCAGCACTGCGGTCAGAGCAAGAATCACCACCGGGCTCAGGACGCCTCTGTGGAACGAAGTCAGGTTGGACAAAGATGTCGCTGTACGCATGGATCTGGACATATTGTACCTGTTTCCCGGTCCATCGAAGTACCCTGATACCAAAACCGCCGTCTTTACGGGATTTTACCTGCTTTTACACGTGTTGCCTGTAGCTTCTTCAGCTCATCTGCCGTCTACCTATGTAGTATCCTTATATAGACTGAACCAATTCTGGAGTCGAGGTAATCGCTAATGTCTTTCCGTTCTAAACCCTTCATGCTGAGTGCTTTCGCGCTCGTCCTCTCGGTAGTGCCCGCCGTCGCGCAAACCGCGTTTGTGCAGGGAACCGTCAAAGGACCCGATGGCAAGATCATCGAAGGCGCCGTTGTTGCCTTTGATCGCATCGACATCAACTCCCACGTGGAGGCCAAGACCGACAAGAAAGGCCACTACGTCACTTCCATGAAGCCGACGAACTACAACGTTACAGTGACGGTCGATGGCAAGGTTCGGGATAAGGTCAACAATTATCTGGCAATCGGCGGCAGCGGCGACGCTCTCAACTTCGACCTCAAAGAAGCTGCAGGCGGACCCGCCGCGCCGGCGACCCTCACCTCAGCTCCCGCCGCCAAGGGTGACGCTGCGAAGGGTGACGACAAGGCTGCTAAAGAACGCGAAGCCCAGCTGGCCAAGAACAAGGAACTCAACGACTCGTTCTCAGCCGGCAGTACGGCGATCGACAACAAGCAGTGGGATGAAGCCATCACGCAACTGTCCAGGGCCTCCGAAATCGGACCGACACAGAAAGCCGTCTGGGCTCGTCTTGCCGAAGCCTATGTCGGCAGCGCGAAAGCCGCCAAGGGTGCCGATCAGGCTCCGATCTACGACAAGGCATTCGCCGCCTTCGACAAGCTCCTGACTCTCGCTCCCGACGACGCCGGCAACTTCAACAACTATGCGCTGGCTCTGGCAGCTGACAAAAAGCTCGATGACGCCAAAGTCAAACTGGCGAAGGCCGTGGAACTGGATCCCTCCGGTGCCGGCAAGTATCACTACAACCTCGGCGCACTCCTCATGAACAGCAGCCAGACGGACGGTGCCCTCGACGAATTCAAGAAGTCGATTGAAGCCGACCCCAACTACGCCGAAGCCTATTACTACCTGGGCGCAACGCTTGTGGGCAAAGCGACTCTCGATGCCTCCGGCACCAAGATGGTGGCTCCGGCGGGCACCACGGAAGCGCTCCAGAAATATCTGTCCCTGAAGCCGGATGGCCCGAACGCGTCTTCCGCCAAGGATCTGCTTACCGCGCTCGGCACTTCCGTGCAGGCGAACTACAAAGATCCGAACGCCCCGGCACCCAAAGCACCTGCCAAAAAGGGTAAGTAAGACTGTAAAGACTCAAACCGAGGGGCGCGTCGCTTTCGTATGAAGCGGGCGCCCTTCTCTTTTTTATGCTCGCATTTCTTGGCCGAATCATCGTTTTCTTCATTACGATCTCGCTCATCCGCTCCGTGGTGACCGCGGTGCTCGGCGCTTTTCGCGGCAATTCTCAGGGGCCCGGTCGTCCAGTCGCCAACAACTCATCCTCCGGTGCCCAGCCGGGCGGGGGCGGCGCAGACGCTTCCACCCTGCTCCATCAGGACCCTGTCTGCGGGACCTACGTCGCCGCGGGAAGCTCGTTCCGTAAAGTCTGCAAGGGTCAGGTGGTTCACTTCTGTTCTGAAGCCTGCCGGGACCGTTACGCCGCCTGAGGCCTGAGTGAAGAATACCTCGTTCGCAGGTACCCCACACGTCACAATAAGAACGTAGCCGAAAAAAAGGACAGGCCCGTCTTGCGCAATCCCCGCATCGAAGAAATCTTTTCCGGCCTGGCCCGTAGCTCGGGTCTGCAGTCCCTCCTCCTGCGTCTCGACTCGCCAGGGCCACCTTCTGTCCTTCGCCTCTCCGGGCTGACCCTCACCGCCCGGGCAGCTTACGCCACCATCATCCACAAGGCAACGGCTCGCCCCCAGATTCTGATTGCCGACGGCGCCAAACAGGCAGAAGCCCTCTTCCCCGCCATTGCCGCCTTCTGCGACCTGCTTGGCGTGCCTCACGCACCGCTGCTCCTGCCCGCTCTTGATGTCCTGCCTGGGCAGGGAATGTCGCCCCACGCCGAAATCCTCGCGGCGCGCGCCGAGGCCCTCGACCGGCTTTCCAAAGGCGAAGTCAGTATCGCCGTCATGCCCGTTGCCGCCGCCCTCGCGCGCACCCATCCCCCCCACTATTACCGCCAGCTCACGCTGACCCTCAAACTGCACGAGGAAATGCCGCTGGAGGATCTCTCTTCGCACCTCGAAAGCATCGGCTATGAGCGGCACGATCCGGTGGAAATGGCCGGCGAGTATTCCATTCGCGGCGGCATTCTGGATGTCTTCCCCCCCGGGCAGGACGAACCGCTCCGCATCGAATTCTTCGGCGACGAGATCGAATCTATCCGCCGTTTCGATCCCGCCACCCAGCGCTCCACCCACAAACTGACAGAATGCATCCTGCAGCCGCTCACAGAATTTCAGAAATCGCGCGCCGTGCTCTCCGAGCTTGCCGCCAATATGCGCGAAGCCGGCTTGCGCGGCCTGGATTTGCCAGCTGACGGCGAGGCATTTGCCGGCTGGGAAACCCTGGTCCCCGGATTTCGCCCCCAGACGGCAACAATCCTCGACTTCTTCAAAAAACCAATCATCCTCATCGACGAGCCTGAAATGACCGAAGCCGCGGCAGATCGCCTGTGGATCCGGTTGCAGGCCGCCCCCGAATACGCCCACGCGGAAGCCGGCATGATCGCCTGGGAACCCTTCCTCGAACTCGCCCGCGCCCATGACGTAGTCGAAACCCGCCTTCTCGACCTGGGTGACTCTGCCTCCGACCCTGCCGATAGCTTCCACATTCCAACCCGCCCGTCACTCGCCTTCCACGGCAACCTCCAGTTCGCCATCAAAGAAGCGAAGACCCTGATCGAAGCCGGTTCGCAGATCGCCTTCTTCGCGCCCACTGCCGGTGAACTCGAACGCATCGCCGACGTTTTCACCGAATACTCGATTCCCTACCAGATCGATATCGGCGGCGTGGTGCCGGAGCACCTGCGGGAACGGGCTCAACCCGCTACAGCCGCGGCCGCCCTCATCCGCGGCGACATCGCGCATGGCAGCGTGTTTCCGGAAGCCGGGCTGGCGATATTTGGGGCTGACGACCTTTTCGATTCGCCCGAGACCGCCGCCAAGCCAATCCGCCTGAGCGCCGGAGCCTTCTCCGCCGACCAGTTCGATCTCAAGGCCGGCGATTACGTGGTCCACGTGGAACACGGCGTCGGCCAGTTTCTGGGTATTCGCGAAATCCAGCAGGGCGATACCAAGGGCGACTACATGCTGCTCGAATACTCGGGCGGCAACAAACTCTACGTCCCTTTAGCGCGCATGGATCTGGTGCAGCGCTTCCGCGGCGAAGGCGAATCCAGGCCCCAGCTGGACCGCATGGGCGGTGCCACCTGGACCAAAACCAAAACGCGCATCAAAACGAAGATGCGCGATATGGCCGAAGAGCTCCTGAAGCTCTACGCCCAGCGCAAACTGGCCGAGGGCTTTGTGTTTTCCGCCGACAGCAACTGGCAGCGCGAATTCGAAGACGCCTTCGAATTCACCGAAACAAAAGATCAGAAGACCGCCATCGCCGATATCAAGCGCGATATGGAAGGCTCACAACCCATGGACAGGCTGCTGTGCGGCGACGTCGGCTACGGTAAAACGGAGGTCGTGATGCGCGCGGCCTTCAAAGCCCTGGGCGATGGCAAACAGGTGGCGGTTCTGGCACCCACCACGGTCCTCTGCTTCCAGCACTTCGAAACCTTCAAAAAGCGCTTCCAGTCTTTCCCCGTACAGATGGAAATGTTCAGCCGGTTCCGCAGTGCGAAAGAAATCAAAGCGGGGCTGGAGAACCTTGCCGAGGGCAAGGTCGATCTCGCTCTCGGCACGCACAGACTGTTTTCCAAAGACGTCGTCTGGAAAGACCTCGGCCTCGTGATCATCGACGAAGAGCAGCGTTTTGGCGTGAAACACAAAGAGCGCCTCAAAGAGATCTGCGCGAAAGTGGACGTCATCACCATGAGCGCCACGCCCATCCCGCGTACGCTGCACATGTCGCTCCTCGGCCTTCGCGATATGTCGGTCATCGAAACGCCGCCGCGCGATCGCCTGGCCATTCATACCGTGGTCGCCCCGCTCACGCCGGAACTGGTTCGCTCTGCCATTGAAATGGAACTGGCGCGTGGCGGCCAGGTCTACTTTGTCCACAACCGGATCGATTCCATCTGGCAGCGCGCGGCGATGATCCAGGAACTGTTTCCCCAGGCCAGGATCGGCGTCGGTCACGGCCAGATGGGAGAGGCGGAACTGGAACGCGTCATGTTGGGCTTCATGAAACATGAGTTCGACGTCTTCGTTTCCACCACCATCGTGGAAAACGGCCTGGACATTCCGCTCGCCAACACCATGATCATCGAACACGCCGAACGCTACGGGCTTTCAGAGCTCTATCAGCTCCGCGGACGCGTGGGCCGTTCGAACCGCCGCGCTTACTGTTATCTGCTGATCGAACCAGACACGGAGCTCACGGAAGTAGCGCGCAAAAGACTGGCCGCGCTGAAAGAATTCTCGGACCTCGGCGCCGGCTTCCGCATCGCGGCGCTCGATCTGGAACTGCGCGGCGCCGGCAACCTGCTGGGCGGCGAACAGCATGGCCATATCAACGCCATCGGCTTCGATATGTACATCCGGATGCTCGAAGACACGGTCAGAGAGCTGCGCGGCGAAGAAGTGGCCCCGGAAATCCACTCGGCCCTCAACCTTGGCCTCGATCTCCGCATCCCCTCCGGCTACATTTCCGATGAAAACCAACGGCTGCGCGCCTACAAACGCATCGCACAATCCGCTACTGCCGACGAACGCCTGAAACTGGAACAGGAACTGGCGGACCGCTACGGCCCGGTACCGGAAGACGTTCGCTACCTGATGCGCTATTCAGCGATCAAGACGATGGCGGAGAAAATCGGCATCGAAGCGATCGATCGCCGCGGCCCCGTCCTGACCGTCAAATTCCACGAGAAAACTACGGTGGATGGCGAAAAGCTGATGGCCCTCGTTGCAGCTACCCGCAATGCGCAGTTCACGCCGGCGGGGGTGCTGCGGTTGCCGATGGAAGGCGTGGTCTCGCCGCAGGCTGTACTGGCATTCATCGAAACCAGCTTAGTCGGCGCCCTGACTTAGCAGTATTCTCCTGCCGATGCCGAGCCGACAATCAGTTCCGTGCAACCTAACTCTGCCTGCTACGACGCCCGGCCCGAAAGCACCTGCGGAATCGTACGCAGAATGATTCGCGCATCGAGGCCCAGCGACCAGTTGTCGATGTACTGCATGTCCAGCCGCATCCATTTCTCGAAATCCACCTGATCCCGCCCTTCCACCGCCCACAGGCTGGTCAACCCCGGGCGCATGCGCAGACGCCGCCGCTGCCACCGCTGGTATTGCGCCACCTCGCTCGGAATCGCCGGGCGCGGACCCACCATCGACATATCGCCGCGCAGCACGTTAAACAACTGCGGCAGTTCGTCAATCGAGAATCGCCGCAACCATTTACCCACCGGTGTCAGTCTGGGATCGTTCGGAATCTTCGTCACTATCTGCTTCTGGTTCAGGTGCGCCACTTCGCTGAGGCGCTCCTCGGCGTCCATCACCATGGACCGGAACTTGTACAGTGTGAAAGTTCGCCCATTCAGCCCGCAGCGCTCCTGCCGGAACACCAGCGGACCGCGCGAAGAGGCCTTCACCAGCAGGGCCGCGGCCAATAGCACCGGACTCAGCCCGATCGTCAGTGCCACAGCCATCGCGACATCGATCATCCGTTTGGCCAGCAGCAGAACTTCATCGTCAGGCGCGGCTGAGAACGTGAGCAGTGGCGTGCCGCCGAGGCGTTCCAGCGCAACATTGCTGTTGACATGCGGAAAGAAATCGACGGCGATCCGACTGCAGACGCCTTCTTCGTCGCACCATAGAAAAACTTCTTCAAGCGCCGGAAGTTTATCGGAATCCACCGCGAAATGAATCTCGTCGATCACGTGCTTCGAAAGCATTCCGCGCAGATCTTCCACCGGCAACACCGGGTAGCTCTGTCCATCGACCTCGCAAACCGGTTTCGGGCCCGCGCCCGCAAGTTCCCCAGGCGGCGCAAGAAAACCCGTAATGCGCACGCCCTGATCGTAGTAGCTACCCAGCGTTCGCGCCAGCCGCACCGCGCGATCACCCAGACCCACAATCAAAATATTTCGTTTGGTGCCATTGCCCAGCAGCGGTACAAGATTCCGCGCCGCGATCCGGAAGCTGGCCAGCAGAAACCAGTTCAGGCCGAAGAACAGAAACAGAAAACCGCGGGCCAGCGGAATCTCCAGGCTGTGCCCGAAGACCAGAAACATCACAAAGGCCATCGCACTGTAGCCCACCTGACGGAAACATTCGCCGAGGATGGCGCGAATGCGGGCCGAATCGAGCCGGCCGCTGACATTCAGCCAGTAGCCGAAGGTGACGCAGCTGAGTACGCTGAACGTCAGCAGGAGGTCCTTCCTGTCGTCGGCCAGAAAGAAACGGTGATCGAACGGCAGGGCCTGCCGCAAACGGTAGGCGATTTCAAAGGCGGACGCCGTGAGGATGGCGTCAGATAAGCCGAACAGAATCTTGGTTTTACGCTGCTGGCTGCGGAACATGTAGTCCTGACACACCAGCGTATCACGAATGGGAGGCAAACGCTTTTCAGCCAGTCACTGCAAAAGTATCGTCACGCAATGGGGGTGGATGGTAGAATAATAAATTCGTGGACGCGTAGCTCAATTGGCAGAGCAACTGACTCTTAATCAGTAGGTTGTAGGTTCGATTCCTACCGCGTTCACCAAACCTTTTCTTTACCCCCCGCCTCTTTTACAACCGTTTCAGCCACGCCCCCGGAGAGTAAGTCACGTTTTCCCTAAGCTCTCCGTCATGGCACA
>CAIQWJ010000058.1 GCA_903875575.1 uncultured Acidobacteriia bacterium
CCGGGCGGCCCCGGCCTCAAACTCAGGCCTTCCGACGTCAAAACCTATACAACGGAATCGCTCTACGATCCGAAAGTTCTCCGCACCATCTTCCTCCAGTTCGAAGATCCCGACTGGGAGCAGGAGATGGCGGATTTCTATCACACCGACGTCGACGTCCCAGCCAAAATGACCGTCGATGGCAAGGTCTACCCGGAAGTCGGCGTGCACTTCCGCGGCGCGTCGTCGTTCATGATGGTTCCCGCCGGGCGCAAGCGCTCCCTCAGCATCTCCACCACATACAGCGACCCCAACCAGCGCCTTCTCAGCTACAAATCCATGGACCTGCTGAACGCGGCCGGAGACCCTATCTTCCTCCGAACTGTCCTCTACATGCAGATGGCCCGCGCTTACATACCAGCGCCGAAAGCGAACTACATGCGCGTCGTAATCAACGGCGAAAGCTGGGGCGTCTATGCCAATTCGCAGGAGTTCAACGCCGATCTCATTCAGGAAGCCTTCGGCTCCCGCAAAGGTGCCCGCTGGAAGGTGCCCGGCAATCCCAGCGCACAGGGCGGCCTGGCTTACCTCGGCGACAACCCTGAATCCTACAAACAGCACTACGAGATCAAAACGAAAGACGACCCAAAGTCCTGGAATGATCTCATCCACCTCTGCAAGGTACTCTCCGAAACACCAGCCGTGAAGCTGGAGCAGGCCCTCACCGGCCTCCTGGATGTAGACGAAACCCTGAAGTTCCTCGCCCTCGACAAGGCTGCTATCAACAACGACGGCTACTGGGTCCGCATGAGCGACTACAGCATCTACGAGGATGCACAGGGTAAGTTCTCCATGCTCCCCCACGACGCCAACGAAACCCTGCGCGAAACCGAAGGCGGCTTCGGCGGAGGTGGGGGAGCGCGTACCGTCGAACTCGATCCCTTCGCAGGCAGCGAAGACCCGCGCAAAGCCCTGCTGAACAAACTCCTCGCCGTGCCCTCCTTCCGCATAAAATATCTCGCCGACCTGAAAGACATCGCCCAAAACTGGCTCGATTGGAAAAAGGTGGAGCCCTTCGTCACCCAATACCAGTCGCTGATCGCAGCGGACGTGAAGAGCGACACCCACAAACTCTTCACTTACGAGCAGTTCACGAACAACATCCTGAAAGACGATCCGAACCCTGGACAGGGCCCCATCGCCGGCCCAACCATCGGGCTGAAGCATTTCTTCGACCAGCGACGCGCGTATCTGCTCAACTACCCGGACATTAAAAAACTCGCCACGAAGTAGCTGCCTCGGGCGATAATGGACGCTATGTCGTCAGCGTCAGCCGAAGCCGCCCTGTTTGTTCGCGGCCTGCGCAAAACCTACAAGGATGTGGTCGCAGTCGATGGCCTGGATCTCCAGGTTCATCGCGGCGAGTGTTTTGGTCTCCTCGGTCCCAACGGGGCAGGGAAGACCACCACCATCGAGATTTGCGAGGGCCTCAACGAGCCCGATTCGGGCGACGTGCAAATCCTCGGCATGAACTGGCGCACCCAGGCAACAGCCCTCCGTCAGCGTCTCGGCATTCAGCTTCAAGAAACGCAACTCTCGGACAAACTCACTGTCTTCGAAACCGTTCGCCTGTTCCGCAGCTTCTACCACCAAGGCCCTCCGGCCGCTGAACTGATCGGCCTCATGCAACTCGGCGAGAAAAGCAACTCGCGCGTGGGCGGGCTCTCCGGTGGCCAGAAACAGCGCCTGGCCCTCGCCTGCGCCCTCGCGGGCGACCCCGACCTCCTCTTCCTCGATGAGCCCACCACCGGCCTTGATCCGCAGGCCCGCCGTCAGCTTTGGGACGTCATAGAAACTTTCCGCAGTCAGGGCAGGACCATCCTTCTGACCACCCACTACATGGACGAAGCCGAAAAGCTTTGCGACCGTGTCGCCATCATGGACCACGGCCGACAGATCGCCCTTGGCACGCCGCGCGAACTGGTGGCCTCCATCGGCGGTGAACACCTGGTGGAGTTCTCCGCCGGCAGCGCAGCCAAGACGCTGAACATCGAGACTCTGCGGACTATGCCCGGCGTGAACGAAGTTCAGGTAGAGGAAGAAAATGTACGCCTCCAGGTAACGGAACTACACCGCGCGGTACCCGCGTTGCTGGACGAAATCAACCGACAAGGCATCCCTCTCACCGAACTCCGCACCCATTCAGCCACGCTCGAAGACGTTTTCGTAGCCCTCACCGGGAGGCATCTGCGCGATGAGTAAATTCACTGACAACTCGCTCATGCAACTCACCGGGGTGCGCTTCAAAGAGTTCCTCCGCGAGCCGGAAGCGCTCTTCTGGGTCTTCTTATTTCCGATCATCCTCGCCGCCGGCCTCGGTCTCGCCTTCCGCAATCGTCCTGCCGAGGTTCTGAAAATTGGCGCCGTCACACCAGAACTCGCCAGCTCCCTTCGTCGCGAAAAGCTGTTGGATGTTCAGCAGTTCGACGCCTCTTCCGCCGAAGCGGCTCTCCGTGCCGGCAAAGTCGCGCTCGTAGCCGAACCCAGCACCGACGGGCACATCGTCTATCGTTATGACGATACAAATCCCGAAGGCCGCACCGCGCGCATGCTGACGGATCGGGCACTGCAAATCGCCGGTGGCCGCGTCGATCCCGTGTCCTCCAGCGATCTCCTGATGCGCGAGCCCGGCTCCCGCTATATCGACTTCCTGGTGCCCGGCCTCCTCGGCATGAACCTGATGGGAAGTTCCATCTGGGGCCTGGCTTTCGGCATCGTCGATTCCCGCCGCAGAAAACTGCTCAAGCGCCTGACGGCGACGCCGATGCGCCGCTACGAATACCTGCTCTCGTTTCTCCTTTCCCGGTTGGTCACCCTGGTGATCGAGGTGAGCACCCTGCTGGGTTTCGGCATGCTG
Source organism: uncultured Acidobacteriia bacterium (assembly GCA_903875575.1). Taxonomy (GTDB): domain Bacteria; phylum Acidobacteriota; class Terriglobia; order Bryobacterales; family Bryobacteraceae; genus BOG-234. The sequence continues at coordinate 2,897 of CAIQWJ010000058.1, forward strand.
GTTTTTCATGTACCCATGCGCGGTTCGTTCCTGAGCTTCACCGCGCTCTGCGTGTTCGGTTCCCTCTCGTTCGCGTCGCTCGGGTTGCTTGTCTCATCGCGCGTTCGAACGGTGGAAGGCGTCTCCGGCCTGACGAATTCCATCATGATGCCGATGTGGATCCTCTCCGGCGTCTTCTTTTCGTCGCAGCGTTTTCCCGACGTGATACAGCCGGTGATCCGGTTGCTGCCCCTGACCGCCACAATCGATGCCTTGCGCGGTTGCATGCTTCAGGGCGCGAGCCTTGCCCAAATGTGGCCGGAATTAGCGGTGCTCACCGTCTGGATGGTGGTCTGCTTCACCCTGGCACTGAAGCTCTTCCGCTGGCGTTAGAGCAGTTTTACTTGCGCACTGCGGTAAACTTGCCCGATTGAACCTGGCTCGCCATCGTGCCGCGAATTTGTGTCGCGCTTTCGAGAGTGCCCTGGTACTTCACGCTTCCGCCATCTCAGCCCCAAATCGACGGCGCAGTTACGGCGGATAGAGCAGCAGCGTCAGCTCGTAGATCCATCGGCTTGCCTGTAGCCCGATCACGGTCATTTTGTCACCACCGAGCCCAACTGCATGGTCTTCGCGCGCCGCAGAACACCTCCCATGCCGGCAAGATTCAACAACGCTCGGCCTTCATTGGTGATCCGGTAATAGCGTCGGCACCGGCTGGGGCAGAAAAGGCCTGGGCCCCCGGGTTCCGCTCGGGTTTTTGAGCGGTTTGGTGGGTTTTCCCGGGTTATTCTCGGGTTTTGGCGGGTTGTTCTCGGGTTATCGATTCCGGTTAAGTCCTTTATTTTGTTTGTCGGCTCGGGTTCTAGTTGCAAAAACGTTATTTTTTCGGGAATCTGGCTGTTCGCGACCTTCTGTCGATGGAGTTGCATACGAGAGTAATGTACCCCGGGGGAAATGGGGTGGCGCGGCGGTTTGTTGATTCTATTGGGTAAATAGGCGAAAAATCGTTGTGACTGCGTTAACGCCAAGTACGCAAAGAAACGCAAAGATCGCTAAGAAGACCAGTCTATTGCTTGATGATCTGGCCGTCGCCTTTGCGGAGTTCGCCCCAGCCGCCGTTGAGGCCGTTGGCCGGATTGGTGAAGGGATACTTCGCTGCGGCCTTCTCGTCCACCTCAATGCCCCAGCCTGGTTTGGTGCTGGGCCACAGGTAGCC
>CAIQWJ010000059.1 GCA_903875575.1 uncultured Acidobacteriia bacterium
CGGCGTGTCTGTCGTCGCCCGAAAAACGGCCCACGAAGGGTTGGCTCTGTCGTAATGTACGCGGGACCGCTTCATATGCCTCTCCGGCACATAAAACTACTTCTGTCAAGCCCCATTAGCGGGAGTTCTGCAAGTGGGTCCTGTCGATTTTCAAACTATATTTCCCCTGTTTTCATAGCCTTACCAAAATCCACCCCAAAACACCCCACCCCCCACATGCTATTTCTCGTTCGAAAGGAACCACACAAAATGCCCACCGAAACTGAAAGCGACCTCTTCCCCAACGTCGGCGACATCCGCCCCGGCGAAGAGCCCATCTACAAAAACCTCAACGAGTCGCTCCATACCGACCTCACCCCCGCCAACACTCTCGAAGTCATCCTCGTCGAGGAAATCTGTCGCACCTCCTGGCGTCTCCGCCGCTGCGTTATCCAGGAAGCCGCCCTCGCTGCGTCAAATGACGCAGATGACGCAGCCAAACGCGACCTCATCGACCGCACCCGCTCCCTCTACGAGCGACTCCTCCACAAATGCAACGCCGAACTCCGCAAACTCCAGACCGAGCGCCAGTTCCGCAACGAGTACTTCAAAAAGGGGTTTGACGTCTCCACCTTTGGCCTGGCCAGCTTCCAAAGCATCACGAATGACCTCGTAAGACAGGAACTCCAGGATACCCGCCGCCGTCTCAACGAGATCGACATCATCGCCACGGCCCCAAATCCCTGTCCAACACCGGTACCTGCCCCCACCAAACCAGAATTGGCTTCGTTTTGCAAAAAGCCGGTTCAACCTGAATTGGCTTCGTTTTGCGAAAAACCGCAGCAACCTGAATCGGCTTCGAATTGTAAAACGCCCCAAACTCCCAGAAACGCCCTCTGCCACTGCAATTCCGGCCTGAAGTTCAAGCGTTGCTGCGGCAAAAACGCCCCGCCGGTCCTCCACGCAGCCTGACCCTGCCTTTCCTGGCCCTATTCGTGCATCTACACTCACGTACCTGCCAATACTGCGCCATCTCGCGCAATATAAAGGTAAGGAAGGATGCGCCACATCGCGCGTCTAAACAGATTGACTCGTGTGCGCCCCTCGCACCAGGGACTAACCTCCCCTATGAACGGGCGTATACTGAATATGGAAGAGGAAACTATGCGCAAGTACTGGAAGTTTGGTGCCTTGATGGCGGTTATCGTTGGCTCTCTTGTCTGGCTCGGCACCGCCGGTGTCGCCGATTCGCAGACCTATTACAAGACGATCTCCGAATTGTTTCAGATGGGCGGAGCCGCGCAGTCCCGTCACGTCCGCGTCGGCGGCGACGTCAAAGCCGATTCGATCGTTCGTGCCAACGGCATCGTGAAGTTCACTCTCACGCAGGACAAACTCACCCTCAACGTCGCCTACGAAGGCCGCGACCCGCTGCCCGACACCTTTAAAGATGGTGCCCAGGCTCTGGCCGATGGCCGCCTCGGCCCGGACGGCGTCTTCCACGCTTCCGAAATCCAGGCCAAGTGCGCGTCTAAATACGCCTCCAAGCCCGGCGAAGCACCCGCCAGCATCCAGAAACAGGCCGCCGAAAAGACCCCGGCCTACGGTTCTTAGTCCAAACTAAAGTCACTCCGGAAAGTCATTAACGATTATGGAAAACATAGGCGCCCTCGCCCTCCTGCTGGCGTTTTGCATCTCGCTCTACGCCATCGTTTCCAGTGTTGTCGGACGCTTGAAAAACAAGCCGTTCCTCACACTGAGCGCTGAGCGCGCCGTCCTCGCTGTCTGGGTCCTCGTGACCACGGCCTCGGGGATCCTTGTTTACTCTCTGATGACCGGTGATTACCGGATGGCCTACGTCGCGTCACATTCCAACCGCGACATGTCGGCTTTCTATAAGTTCGCCGCCTGGTGGGGCGGGCAGGAAGGGTCGCTGCTCTTCTGGGGCTTCCTTCTTTCCACCTATGCCGCCATCGCGGTCCTCACCACGCGAAAGAATCACCGCAATCTGCTCCCCTGGGTGATTGCGATTCTCTCCACCATCCAGACCTTCTTCCTGCTGCTCAACAACTTCGTCGTCAGCCCGTTCCAGGTGCTCGCCCAGGACAAGATCGTTTTTGCGGCCACCGATGGCAATGGCCTCAACCCCCTGCTGCAGTACTGGGCGATGGTCATCCACCCGCCGTTCCTTTATCTCGGCTACGTCGGCTTCGCCGTGCCATTTGCCTTCGCCATGTCAGCCCTGATCGGTCGCGCGCCCGGCGAAAGCTGGATCTACCTCACCCGCCGCTGGACCCTCATCACCTGGCTCTTCCAGAGCACCGGCGTCATGCTCGGCTCCGCCTGGGCCTATCATGTCCTCGGTTGGGGCGGCTACTGGATGTGGGATCCGGTTGAGAACGCTTCCCTGCTCCCGTGGCTCGGCGGCACCGCGTTTCTCCACTCAGTAATGATGCAGGAAAAGAAGGGCATGATGAAGGTCTGGAACATGGTCCTCATCTCCGCCACGTTCTTCCTGTGTATCTTCGGCACGTTCCTCACCCGCTCCGGCATTGTGAGCTCGGTACACGCCTTTGCGGAATCCCCCATCGGCAAATACTTCGTGGCGTTCCTCGCCCTCGGCATCGCCTCGGTCATCTGGCTGATTCTCGACCGCCTGCCGTTCCTCAAGAGCGAAGCAGAACTCGAAAGCGTCGTCTCCCGCGAATCCAGTTTTCTGTTTAACAACCTGGTCCTGCTGGCCAGCTGTTTCGCTGTTCTCTGGGGCACCCTGTTCCCTATCATTTCCGAAAAGTTCTCCGCCGAAAAGATCAGTCTGGACGCGGTCTGGTTCAATCGTCTGATGGTCCCCATCGGCCTGTTCCTGCTGCTGCTCACGGGCGTCGGCCCGCTTTTTGCCTGGCGTCGTACTTCCATCGCCAGCCTGCGCAAGAACTTCCAGTGGCCCGGCATCGGCAGCCTCGTCGTGGCCGTCGCCCTGCTCGCCGGCGGCATGCGCTATCCGTACTCCATCATTTCTCTGAGCCTCTGCTTCTTTGTCGCCGCCACCATCATTCTGGAGTTCTTCCGCGGTGCGAATGCGATTAACGAAAAGTCGCAGCACGGTTTCATCCCGGCCGTCATCGAACTGACGCATCGCAACACGCGCCGCTACGGCGGTTATCTGGTTCACATGGGCATCGTGCTCATGTTCATCGGTTACTCCGGCCACCCGTTCAACGCCTCAGCCGTAGGCGACGTGGATAAGGGCGACGTCATGAAGGTTGGCAACTATACCCTGAAGGTCGCCGACCTCACCGAAGGCGATACCGCGAACTACCAGTGGGAAACCGCCAAACTCGAAGTTTCCAAAAACGGCGAAATGATCGGCACTCTGGAGCCGACCCGTCGCTTCTACAAAGCGACCCAGCAGGCCACCGCCGAAATCGCCCTGCGCACTCGCCTCAATGAGGATCTCTACATCAATTACGCGGCCCGCGACGGCAACAAGGCGACCTTGCAGGCATACGTTTTCCCACTGGTCACCTGGATCTGGGTGGGCTCAGTCGTCCTGATTTTCGGAACTCTGGTAGCCCTCGTCCCCGCCAAAGTTTCACGGTCGTATACAAGGACCGAAATCGTCAGCACGACGAAGAAGGAAGCAGCCGCAGTGACTGCAGAAGCCGATGCCAGATAACACACCCAAATCGGCCAATCCCGAGCCGGGCACCGTCAGCCCGCTATCCGCGCACGCGCCCGAAACCGTGAACCCGCTACACCGCGCCCAAACGCCAACCTCCATTCTGGGCCGTGACCGTAAGGGAGCAGCGGTACGCAACAGCACAGGCGTCGCCGATATCCTCATGCGGAACCTATTCCTTCGCAACCTGGCACCAACCAGCGCCCCCGTCACCAACCCCATAGAGAGCCGCGACCGCAAGGGAGCGATTCGCAACGCCCCCGCCTCTGCCCGCATCCTCAAGCGCACCCTCCTCGTCCTCGCCCTCGCCGTTGCCGCCATAGCCCAAACTTCTTCCCAAATCGAAAGCGACGACGTCAAACGCGTCGGCGTGCACCTGAAATGCACCTGCGGCTGCAGCGAAAACCTCAACTGCAGCATGTCGAGCGGCCAATGCCACATCTGCAAACCCGCCCGCGCCAAAATCTTCAAAATGCAGCAATCGGGCATGAATGACGATTCCATCATCGCCTCCTTCGTGAAAAGCGGTGAATTCACGCTGCTGAGCGATCCAAGTTCTTATTTCTGGGTAGTGCCTTATTTCTCTCTCGCCCTCGGCGGAGTTGTAGTCTGGTTCGTCCTGCGCCGTCTGCGCGGCGGCAACAAACTGACGCCCGCCACTGCCGCCGGACCGGCCATCGACAATGACCCAGACTACGCCCGCTACCGCGACGCCATTGAGAAAGATACGGAGAAGCTGGATTAATTCGTGGACCCAAGCCTCATAGTTGGAGCAGTACTCGGAGCCGGAATGATCGGATTCCTGCTCTTCATTCGATTTCAGGACCTCCCCGCTCCGGAACCCGTCTCGCCGTTTAAGCATCTCGACGAACGCAAAGCGTCCATCTACGAGAGCCTCCGCGATCTTCAGTTCGAATATCGCGTCAACAAGCTCTCGGATGACGACTACCACACCACCAAAGTAGAGCTTCAAAAAGAACTGGCCCGCGTGCTCGCCGAAGTGGATCGCATCAAGGCGGAACTGGGCGTGGCGACTGTTGCGACAGCGAAGCCTGCGGCCTCAGCCGTAAAGCCGGCCGCAGCCAAACCCGCCATCGAGCCGGCCCCCGCAGCCACTGCTCCCAATTACACCTGCCCCGCCTGCGGCGCGAAGTTCGAAAAGGCCCTGAAGTTCTGTGGCGAATGCGGCAAGCCTATGGGAGAGGCGTCATGAGAATCCTCACCGGTTGTGCCCTCTTCACCCTCACACTGGCTGTGAACCTGGCCAGCGCCGCCGTGGACGGGATCGTCACCAACGGAACCTCCGGCAAGCCGCAACCCGGTGCCACCGTAACGCTCTTTCAGCCCACGTCACAGGGCCCCCAGTTCATCGACAGCGTCAAGACCGACGCCTCCGGCAAGTTCGCCATCACCAAAGAAGTCCCCAACGCCGGCGGCGGCCCTCTGCTCCTTCAGGCCGTCTACGCGGGCGTCCAGTACAACAAGACCCTGACCCCAGGCATGCAGACCACGGGCGTCGAGATCCCTGTATTTGAATCGAGCAAGCTGCCGGGCGAAGCGAAGATCAGCCAGCACGTCATGCTAATTGAGCCAACCGGCGGCACCATGAACGTCGCCGAAAGCTACATCTTCCTCAACACCGGTAAGACCACGTTCAACAACCCGGAATCCGGCACGCTCCAGTTCACTCTGCCGGCTGCCGCGGCGGGCAAAGTGGAGATCAACGTCCTCGCTCCGGGTGGCATGCCCATCCGTCGAGCGGCTGATGCAGCCGGCAAGCCCAACACCTTCAAGGTCGACTTCCCCATCAAGCCGGGCCAGTCCGAAATCCGTATGGAATGGTCGATGCCTTTCACCAGCCCCGGCGTCCTCGAAGGCACCGTACTCGCGAAAGGCGCTCCGGATCTGAAAGTCCTGGCACCCGGTGGCGTCACCCTCAAAGGCGACGGCGTCACATCTCTGGGCAATGAGCCCGACCTGCCAGGCTCCACGATTTACGGCATCACCGGACCGAAATACAAAATTGACGTGGAAGGCCAGGGCACGCTGAAAAGCGCGGCGCCCGCCGCCGGTGGAGCCGATGGTGCCGACGATGGCAGCCCCAAAGTCTCCATGAACATGCCAAAGCTCTTCGGCCTCCCTGTGGTGACCGGCGAATTCATGGGCACCTTCCTGGCCGTGAAGTGGATTCTCGCCTCCGTTATTGGCATGCTCGCGATCGGTTTCGCCCTCCTGTACCGCAAGGGTAACCCCAGGACAGACGGCAAGAAATGAGCGCGATCGCAGCCGACGGCGTCTGGAAATACTTCGGCGATTACCCAGCGCTTCGCGGTGCCACGCTCGAAGCACCTCCTGGCGCCTGCGTTGCTCTGCTGGGCCGTAACGGCGCGGGCAAAACCACGCTGCTGCGTATCCTCGCCAACCTTTCCCGCCCTTCCAAGGGCGAAGTCACGGTCTTCGGCGAATCCGCCCGCGATGAGAAAGTGCGCGCGAAAATCGGCTACCTCGGCCACGGCATCGGAGTCTATGACGATCTCTCTGCCTACGAGAATCTGATCCTCTTCGGCCAGTTGATGAACGTGCCGGACACGAAGGCCGCCGCCGAAGCCGCCCTCGAACGGGTCGGCCTGACCCGCGTGCGCGACGGCTTCGCCCGTGAGTTTTCCCGCGGCATGAGGCAGCGCCTCGCCGTAGCGCGCGCCTTCCTGCACAACCCGGAAATCCTGCTGCTGGACGAGCCTTTCACCTCGCTAGACGACCGCGCCATCGCGGTGCTGCATGAACTCCTCCGCGACGCGCTCTCCAAGGGCGCGACCATCGTGATGTCCACCCATCAGATCCGCGAGGCCATGGAACTGGCCACGCAGGTGGCCTTGCTCGAACGCGGCAAGATCGTGCACTCCGGCCCGCGTACCGATGAAATGCTGGGCGATCCCGGCTGGCTCTACCGCAAATATGAGGAGAAGCCCAAGTGAAGCAGGGCCTCCTCTCCGCGCTCTTCATAGCGCGCAAAGATCTCCGTACCGAGTTCCGCACCAAGGAAGCGCTCAACGCCAGCGTGTCGTTCGCGCTGGTTGTCCTCGTGCTCTTCAGCTTCGCCTTCGATCTGGGACGCGACGAGTTCTACGATATCTCCGGCGGTCTGCTCTGGCTGGTCTACGTCTTCGCAGGCGCGCTGATCGTCAACCGCAGCTTCATCCGCGAAGTTCCCAACGATTGTCTGGACGTTCTCATCGCGTCGCCCATGCCGGCGTGGTCACTCTTCCTGGGTAAGGTGATCGCGAGCTTCGTGCTGCTGATGATTGTGGAACTCGTGTCGCTGCCGGTCTATGGCCTGCTCAATAACATCCACTGGGTGGATTCCTTCTGGCCGCACCTCGGCCTGATGATTCTGGCCACCTGGGGGATCACGATCACCGGCGTCGCTTTCAGCGCGGTAACGGTCAACGTACGTCTGCGGGAACTGATGCTGCCGGTGCTGCACTACCCAATGCTGATTCCGCTCCTGATCGGAGCCATGCAGATTTCGACGGCGCTGCTCAAGGGCGATGGCGGCGATCTCAGCGCGGATCTAAGGCTCGTCGTTGTGTTTGACGCCATGTTTTCGGCATTATCGCTTTACCTGATAGAGTTTATATTGGTTGGATAGGAAAGGCCCAATGCGGGATAAGACTATATACACACTCGGGATTTCCGGCACGCTGCTGCTGCTCTATAACCTGCACACCATCCTGATGGTGCTGCCGGACGAGGCCGCGCAGGGCACCATCGGCAAGATGCTGCTGATCCACGCCCCGGCGGCGATCGCCGGCATGACGCTCTACTTCGTCGCCGTGGCGTACAGCATCATGTTTCTCAAGACGAAGAATTTCGCCTACGACTCGGCGGCAGTCGCCGTCATCGAAGTCGCGCAGGTCTTCACCCTGATCAACCTGGTGACCGGCAGCATCTGGGGCCATATCATCTGGGGCATCTGGTGGACGTGGGACGCCCGCCTCACCCGCCAGTTCATGTGCTTCATGCTGTACCTCGGCTACCTTCTGATGCGTCCGGCACTCAACGAGGCAACGCAGCGGGCGACCATCTCGGCCTTCGTGGCCATCTTCGCCGCCGCGGATATCCCGCTCGTATGGCTCGCCATTCGCGTGCACGATGCGAGGACGCAGCATCCCGGCCCGGTTCTCGAGACCGGCACTCTCGATCCCGCCTGGAGGATACCGTTCCTGATCAGTTGGATCGCGTTCATGCTGATCGGCTCGGCGTTAGCGATGGTGCGGGTACGGCAGGAAAACGCGCGGCGGGAGATCGACTCCCTGCGCCGCGAATTGCACGCAATCTAAAGAGGCTAAGACCATGGATCTCAATCAGACATATTTCTTCTACGGTTATTCGGCGGCCTGGCTTATCGTGCTCGGCTTCATCCTGATCCTGATCAGGCGCGGACAGCAGATCAACAGTGAACTCCAGCGCCTGAAGGCTCTGGTGGAAGACAAGGACAAGTAGGACCACGAGCCCACGAGGCAGGTGGCTCTTGTTGGCGGCCTTTGCGTCCCTTGGCGATCTTTGCGTGGAAATCCGCCTGCGCCAATTCTGAATGCATTTCCGTTATCCGCCGCCCGCGGTTCGCGCAGCATTCCAGGCCGCCCAAACTGTGCGGGCCCGCACGCGAAGCAACGGCTTGCACCTCACCCCGCGATTCGGCTCGTCGCGGTAGAATTCAATCGATGCGATCCGTTTCTTTCGCCCTTGCGCTGAGCCTTGCGATAAGCGCTGCCTGCTTTGCGCAGGATGCTACTCCCGCTCCTGTACCCGCCCCCGCCGCAGAACCGGCACCAGCCCCGCAACCCGACCCGCTGGCCTCCGGGCCCGGCCTCTACGCCACCTTCGATACCTCATTGGGCCAGATCGTGGTCCGGCTCCTGGAAGACAAGACCCCGAAGACGGTGCAGAACTTCGTCGCGCTTGTGAACGGCACGAAGGCCTCAGCCGATGCCGAAGCGAAACACATGGTGAAGAAGCGGTTCTACGACAACATGATCTTCCACCGCGTCGTAAAAGGTTTCATGATCCAGACCGGCGACGTGAAAGGCACGGGCAGCAGCAACTGTGGGGTAGACCCTATCCCGGACGAGTTCGACCCAACACTGAAGTTCGACGTACCAGGCCGTCTCGCCATGGCGAACCTCGGACGCCCGACCACAGCCGCCTGCCAGGTCTTTATTACCGTCGGCGCCGCCCCCTGGCTCAACGGAACTTTCACCATCTTCGGCGTCGTTGCCTCCGGGCAGGATATCGCCGATAAGATCGCCAATGTGCCAGCCGAGGGTCAGCGGCCCGTGACCCCCATCGCACTCAACAAAGTCACCATTGAAAGACGAGACCATTGATGCTTCGGGCCGTACTCTTGTCGCTTTGTGCGGCAGTTCTGCTGGTCGCGCAGGATATCCCCGCCCCGCCGCCACCTGCAAACCACTTCGATCTTTTCGCCCATTTCGACACCTCCATGGGCGAAATCGTAGCGCAGTTGTTCCCGGAGCGCACGCCGGTCACGGTCGAGAACTTCATCGCCCTCGCCGAAGGCACCAAGCCCACTCTCACGAAGGACAACAAGATCGCGTACAAGCACTTCTATGACGGCCTGGAGTTTCATCGCGTCATCCGCTATTTCATGATCCAGACCGGAGAGGTAGCCGAAGGCAAAGCCTGCGGAATCGCCAGTATTCACGATGAGATCGACTCGGCGCGCAGCTTTGCGCAGCCCTTCGCGCTGGCGATGGCCAACGCCGGGCGGCCCAACTCGGCGAGTTGCCAGATCTTCTTCACCGTGACATCGCAGAAGTCGCTCGATAGCACCTTCACGCTGTTCGGGCAGATCGTTTCCGGGCAGGACGTCGCGACACGCATCTCGGAGGTCCCGCTCCGGGGCGAGAAGCCGATTAAGCCCGTGATCGTCAAGACGGTGACAATCGAGCGGCGCCCGCGATAGTTGCCGCCGGGTTCGTCGTACACTCGTTTCATGAGGATTGCTGCCGTAATACCTTGTCTGGCCGTGGCTTGGGCCGGAGTTGCCTTCGCCGCATCGGATCCTTCGCTCACCCGCCTGGAACAGCAGATTGAATTGCTGGCCCACACTACGGATGCCGTCGTTGGCGTGGCCGCGCTGCACATTGAAAGCGGGCGCTACGTTTCCGTGCGAGGCACGGAGCCCTTTCCCCAGGCAAGCGCGGTCAAAGTTCCCATTGCCGTGCAGGTCATGGCGCTGGCGGATGCGGGCAAGCTGCAACTCGATGAAATGGTCACCCTGAAGCCTTCGGATCTGCATCCAGGCAGCGGGCGGATCACCGAGTTGCTCTTCCATCCGGGAGTCGCGCTTTCCCTTGAGAACATCATGGAACTGACGATGGTGGTCAGCGACAATTCTGCCGCAGATCTGCTGCTGCGCGCGGCGGGCGGACCGGCTGCCGTCACAGCTCGCATGAGGACGCTGGGACTGGACGGCATTCGCGTGGATCGTTCCATCGCCCTGCTGCTGGCCGATTGGGGTGGTGTGAAGACCGTGCCACCGGAATCGACATGGACCAAAGATATGTGGGACAAGATTCTGGACGCAGTACCGGAAGCCGAGCATATGGCGGCCCGACGCGCGCAAACGCACGATATCCGCGATACCGCAACTCCAGCCGATATGACGAAGCTGATGGCGCGGATTTGGCGCAAGGATCTGTTCTCACCCGTCTACTCGACTAAGCTGCTGGAAGTGATGGAACGGTGCCAAACCGGCAAAGCACGCATCAAGGGAATGTTACCGGCGGGCACCGACGTGGCGCATAAGACGGGCACTGTGGGCGGAGTTGTGGACGACGTCGGCATCATTACGTTGCCGGGGCGTGGCGGGCACGTGGCAATATCGATCTTCACGAAGGGTTCCAGCCGACCCGAAGAGGTTTCGGAGAAAGCGGTGGCAGAGATTTCACGCACGATTTACGACTACTTTGATCTGTTTCCGGCAACCACAGGACCGACGGCGGCAGCACAATGACGCCGACGCGGAGTGCAGACCGGTGGGATAGTTCGCTTTACGATGACAGGCATTCCTTCGTCTGGCGCGCGGGCTCAGGCCTGATGGATTTGCTCGCCCCGCAGGCGGGCGAAAAGATACTGGATCTGGGCTGCGGTACTGGCCATCTGGCGGCCAAACTGGCGGACATGGGCGCGATAGTCACAGGTATCGACTCGTCGCCTTCCATGATTGCCCAGGGACGGCAGAATTTCCCGGGGCTGAAGTTCGTGCTGGGAGACGTGCGGGACTTCCACTTCGACGAGACCTTCGACGCCGTATTTTCCAACGCTGTGCTGCACTGGGTGCATGAGGCGGAAGCCGCGGCACGTTGTGTGGCCGGGGCGTTGCGTCCAGGCGGGCGTTTCGTGCTGGAGATGGGCGTCAAGGGCAACGTGGCACGGATTCGCGGTGCCATCGAGGCCGTCATGACGGAGTTGAGCCGGACACCGAAGTGCCCGTGGTTCTACCCGAGCACGGGAGAGTACTCTGTGCTGCTCGAAAAGTGCGGCTTTGAGATCCGCATGGCGCAGACCTTCGATCGCTTTACGGAGCTCGAGCACCCCGAGCGGGGAATGCGGGAGTGGATAGAGATGTTCGCCGGTTCCTATTTCGAGGGCATCCCGGCGGGCGACCGCGAGCCACTGCTGCGCGAAATCGAGCAGCGACTGCGACCGGAACTCTACCGCGACGGCTCGTGGTGGGCGGACTACCGTCGGCTGCGGATTGAAGCGGTCAAACTCGGCTGAGGAGGCGACCATCCCGGCAGGACGGAAGCCCGGCCGCAGGGGTTGAAGCGCTGGCCCCAGACTGGCCACCTCACGCGGCAATCCTGCCCTTGCGCAAGATTGCCGAGAAGCTGGAAGAGACACTGTTCATCCGGCTCGAGATCTCTTTGGTGGCCTTCACCTGATCCTCGACGGCAATCGCAATGGAGGCCACGTGCTGATTCACCTTTTCAACCGAGTCACTGATCAGCCCGATGGCGGTTTCCACATTGCCCGAGGCGGTGGCCATGACCTGTACCTGATCCGCGATGGTGCCGGTGGCGGTAGCGGTATTGCGGGACAACGCCTTTACTTCATGGGCGACGACAGCGAAGCCCTTGCCCTGCTCGCCCGCGCGGGCGGCTTCAATGGTGGCGTTGAGCGCCAGCAGATTCGTCTGGCCAGCGATTTCATTGATCAGCTTCACAACGTCCTTGATGCGGCCGGCGTTCCCGGACAGCGAGGACGCGGCCTCCCTTGCCTTCGCTGAATTCGTAACCGCGTGGTCCGTCAGGCCGGCGGACTTGTTTAGCTGAATGGAGATCTCATTGCTGCTGGCAGTGAGTTGTTCACAGGCGGCGGCGACAGTCTGCGCGGACAGGCTGACTTCCTGCACCAGTGCCTCGCGCTGCTTCTCCATCTCGTCGCGCTGGGCTTCTATCTCCTGGCGCCTGCGCTCGGCCTCTGCCAGACTTTCGGCACTTTGCTGCATCTCGCTCGCCGCCCGATTGATGACGACGGCCGCTTTGCGATAGGCGCCGCGCAACCCACGAACCAGGATGGGGCGGTGAAATTCGTGGCGGCCGCAACATTCGAGAACGGCCTGAGACTCGCGGACGTAGCAATCCACCATATCGAGCAGACCATTGATCGAGCCGCAAAGATTCCTCCAGCTCTCCGGGGGTACATCGTCCGAATCTCTGGTGATTCTGGCTTCAAGATCGCCATTCGCCGCGCGCTCACACACCGACGAGATCCGCTTCATCAACCTGAATTCCGTATCGGTCATTTCCATTACGCTGCAACTCCCATTCCTTCATAACCTAATGCGGTGCACTTCGAGAGGCCGAATACAAACTCCCCATAAGTCTTCCCCTGTTGGCGCAGGAGGTCCTGCACCATCCGTGTGGAGGCCTGTATTGCCTGCTTCCTGTTGGAGTGCTTTCGCTCCTCCTCGCAGAGCTGCGCGTAAAGACCCTTGACGGCTGGCAGAGCGTCCGGATACGGGCAGCGCCGGTTGGAGTGGTATCCAATGTGATTCCCGGCAAGATCGTAACTGGGTGTCACATGAGCGAAGACCCAGTAGTGATCGCCGTTGCGCGCCATATTCACGACGTAGGCGAAGATCTCCTGGCGTTGACCGACGGTGTCCCAGAGCAACTGGAAGACACAGGCAGGCATGTCGGGATGCCGGATCAGATTGTGGGGTTTGCCGATCAACTCGGCTTCCGAGTAACCGGCAACCTGCCGGAATATATGATTCGCGTATGTAATGCGGCCCTTTAGGTCCGTCTTGCTGACAATGATGTCTTCTTTACCGAAGTGGATTTCGCGTCCGGAGGGGACGATATTCGTCATAGAACCAGCTTCTGGGTTCTCTATCGGACATGTAGGACAAAAGCCTTAGGGTTGACCTGCGGCCGCAGCGTGCCTTTGAGCGCGGGTTTGCCAGAGACCTGCGCTGGACCAGGTCCAGTCTGCTTTGGATCGTGCCAGATTCGCGCGCACGGGATTGTGTTCCACATATTGCACTACGCGGTGGAATTCATCAGCCGTATGAATGCAGCGCTCGTAGGTTTCACGCTGCCAGAACGGGTTTCCCGACCGGCCGAGTAACCGATTGGCGGGGCCTTCCGTAGCATCCGCGATGTACTTCATGACAACGGGCATCGGACGATGCGGCCGCATGACAACATGCACGTGGTTGGGCATTACCACCCAGGCGAAGCGGTCATATAACTGGTGCCGCTCACCCAGTTCGAGGGCGATGGCGACGAGGGAGGCAATGCGTTGATCGCGCAGCCAAAGCGGGCCGCGATTTGCCATGTCGAGCAGACGATCGGTTTGGGCGAAGGCGTGACCGGAATCAGGCAGAGCCCTGGCGCGGTCACACCAACCGCGGGGAAGCGCGCCGTACAGGCGCCACGTCAGAAAGACCGTGGCGCCTGGCGGACAGCAACGCGGGAGAGCTGTTGCATTGAGTGCCATGATGAATGAAGAGTCATCCAGATAGTGCCGATCCGTGGAAATTTTCTCAGGTGTTTTTCAGGGGAACCAGAATGATGCGACAAGGCGACACAAGAGCACTGGCGGTGATAATAATGCTCTCCCTGACCGGAAGTATTCCGGCGCAGGAACCGAAGGTTCGTTCGGGTCTGGCGCCTGCACTACCCTACATCGCAAAGAACAAGTGCCCATTCGAAGGGTGCGTGTACCGCGAGTGGACGGCACTCAAAGATACCCCGACCTACACCACATGGCGCGGGACCCGAAAGCGGGCGGGCACCGTCCGCAAGGGCGAAAAGGTGACTGCTGTTGGGGTGTTGTGGTCACTTTCCGCCCCGGCGTCATCCATGTGGATCGAGACATTCCCGAATCGGGACTGAAGCGCGGGGACACTGTCCTGACATATACCTACCTGGGCGAAGGGTTTTCGCAAGCGTGGGTGAATGGTCAGTTCTATGACGATTTCAACATCTCTTTCGCAAAGTGGCCCGATGGCAGCGGATGCGGCGGCGCACGCTGTGGGGCGACCTATGTGGACCTGGGGAAGAAAGCCTGGTGGGCGGAAGTAAAGCTGAAATCCGGGGCGATGAGGTGGGTCAATATGGAAGGTGCCTCCTTCGACGGGGTGGACCTGTTGGCGTGACCCAGGATTGGCCCGGTGGGTGCGTGTCCGCATGCCTGCTTCTTATGATGCCAATGACCTCAGCGAGATACGCGACTCTGCTTGTCACCGCGGGATACAGCCTGTTGCTGTTTTTCACAACGGGGATGGCTCTGGCCGGCGACGATTCGTTCGGCGGCAATGGACCAGGCGGGGTCGTTCGCGGTAAGGGAGGCGGTCAGGCCTGGTGAGTATACCCTATACGCGTTTGACGGGGTCCCGGAAGGGGCATGGACGGATGCGGAATTCCTGAAGGGGGTGGAAGGGAAGGGCGTTCGTATCAAGGTTAGCGAGTGGGATGTAAAGGCTGTAGAGGTACCGCTGATTCCGCGATCCGAATTCAGGGCGCTGCTGAGCCGGCTGGGGATGGATTAGGTTGAGATCCCGGAATCCACGGACAGCAACAAGCGGGGTTATTCCGTTCCGGTCATGCCGTTATCGAAGGCGTGCTTCGCTTCCTTCGTGAAGCGCGAGAGGAAGACATTCGGGATGGTGAGTTCAGCGTGGAAATGGGTGAGAGGTTCCGTTGTTGTGATCGCCACTTCTGACGCGGCGTAGGGGACTGAGAACGAGTGCTGCTCGATGGAGCCGAAGCCCAGTTCTGCGGGAAACGGCGAGTAGGAAATGGTCTTCACGGACGAGCCACCGCTAAGGGATTTCATCGCGGCGTAGACTCGCCTTCCAGGCCAGCGGAAGATCGACCGGCAGTTGAACTGAATGAACACACCCTCTGCGCACTGCAAGCCGTCGATGAGGTTCAGCGGTTCCTGGCGGATGGGGATCTTCACGGTGCTGGGCTTGCCAAACAGCGTGAGATAGAGCGTGGCGTGCGCGGTCACCGGGTGCGTGCTTTCATCGCGGAAAAACTGTGGGTCGACCGCGATACTCATGTTGACGAGGGCTGCGCCGGGTTCGCCGGGCCGGACAAACACGGTGGCGAAGTCATAGCTTGATGTTCGTCCGTCAGGTGCCGAAAGAGTCACAACGAGCGCGTCGGCTTCGGCTTCCATGCCGGACGGGATGCCGTGCACTGAGATGGGCAGATCGACTTCGCTCAGGCTGGTCTCGCCGTGTCCCCGGATGGGGAAGACCGTCTGTTTGATGGTTTCGAGGGAAGCAGTGAGCGCGGCACCATCGAAGGACTGCTTCGAGAGTTGGCTCTGTACGGCAAGGGCGAGGGACCACGGCATGACCAGGAAAGCAATCGCGGCGGCCGCGAGCCCTGCGGCGCCGCAGATACGGTTCGCGTTTGTCTGCCGGTTGCTGTATTGACGGAAAAGCACGAGGGACGCGAAGGCGACGATCACGGTGGCAGCCAGCGAATCGCGAACCCACGCCATCGCGTCCGCTCCGGGTTGCATGGCGGGAAGAGAGAAGGGTGCGACCCGCAGCAGTTCTGCTCCAATGAAGCCGATGGCCACCAGAATCAGTTCGGAAAAGAGAAAGGGCACCATGCCGGCTGTCAGGGACGCGAGGCACGCGGCGGGCAGCACGATGCATAACAGCACCAGAATCTGCGAACAAAGCAGGCCCGGCAGGCTTGCCGCGAGCGGGAATTGCCCCGCGAGAATCATGAGAATCTGCGCGCACAGCATCGGCAACTGCACACACAGCAGGATGAAGATGACTTTGGCCGCGAGCAGACTCTTCCAGCGGTATGGGCGCGTGATCCAGAACTGGTTATCGCCGGGAATGGCCTCCAGGTGGATCACGCGCGCGACGGCGTAATTCGCCACCAGCGCGCCGATTAGTTCCACCCATGTGGAATCTGACAGGCGGGTCTCCGCCCAGCCAATGACGGCTGCCACGGTGGCGAGCAGCGCGACTTCGGCACGCAAAGCGCGGAGATCCTTTTTGAAGATGTGCCAAGCCTGCCGCATTACGATGATTTCCTCGGATCGTTTTGACGCGACAGAGTCACGAAGATCGTGCGCAGCGGCATGGTCTGGATGCTGACGGTCTTCACTGCGGCCCCGAATATGTGGGCGATTTCACTCGGCGTGCGTTCGGGATGGAACTGCGAATCAACGAAGCGTACAAGCGATGGCGTCGCTTCCCGCCGTAGCCATGTCGCGGGCCAGCGACCGCCTGCGTCGAACGGTGTGTCAACGGTGACCTCGATCTGCCGGAACCGCGCCGTCAACGACGCCATCTCCTCGGTGATCTGAAGCGACCCGCGATCCAGATAGCCGATGTGAGTGGCGAAGCTCTCCACTTCGCCGAGATCATGCGATGAGACGAAGAGGGTTGTTTCGCCCGCGCTGGCGGCGAGGCCTTCGATGAGTTCCTCGCGCACCATCGGGTCCAGGCCGCTGAACGGTTCGTCCATTACGAGCAAACGCGGGCGGTAGGCGAGCGACGCGGCCAGGGCGGTCTTCATCATCATGCCGCGCGAAAGATGGCGCAGTTTACGATCCGGCGGCAGTTCGAAGCGATCTATTAGTTGCTTCGCGCGCGCGTCGTCCCACGTCGGGTAGAAGGGCTTGAGATAGCCCATCAGGTATTCGACGGTCATCCAGCCGGGCATCTCCTGGTTTTCGGAAACATAGCCGATACGTTCGAGAGCCTCCGGGCCGAGTTCGCGGGAATCCATGCCGAGGACTTCGGCGTGGCCGGACGTCGGTTGCAGGATGTTCATCAGGATTTTGATGGTGGTCGTCTTGCCCGCGCCATTGGGACCGATCAGACCGAAGATGCTGCCTTCGGGTACTTCGAAGTCGAGACCATCCAGCACGCGCACTTTGCCGAAACTTTTAGAGAGACCGGTGGCGCGGAAGATTGGGTTCATGGGTTGACGCTTAGTTGCCGGTCGGCTTTTCCACGTGATCGACAACGAGGAATTCGCGAGGCCCGGTGGTGCGCTCCAGGCTCAGACCGAGTTCCTGTATAGCTTCCGGCAGCGGCCGGTATAGCGCCCCGAGCGCACCGGTTGGTTGATTCCCTGCAAACATCAGGTGGATATCGAACTTTCCGCTGATTCCCGTTTTGTCGATGACTTGCCCACCCATGGGGCCAGAGAGAAGGCGGCAGAATTCGGCAAGGGTGGATGCCTCTGCTGCCAGCGTCATCGATTGGCCCATGGGACTCACGAAGGATGCGCAGTTGGTTCCCTTCTTGCCCGGTGGAGGAGGTGGTGCCTGGAGAACGCCCCGTGGCAGGGCCTTCCCGCAACCGGCTTCGTCGGCGGGCTTCAATTTGGATCCGCCTTTCGCCACGGTCAGGGCAAACATCGGGACAGTTCTTGTTTCCCCGTGGATTTTTAAGCCGAAGCGGTCTGCGAGGAGCGACTGGAGCATGGGGCCTGCCATCGATTCCACGGTCGCTTTCGTATCGGCGTGCGCTTCGATGTTGAAACGCTGCGCCTTCAGATTGCCCCAGAGTGCGGGGCTTGCGGTAATTGGCGTTTCCGGCGTACTCGGGCCTTGTAGGTTTAGATTCTGCTCCGCTCTGGTGATTGCGCCAGTGACGTATGCCAGCCGGATCAGTTCGTCCACGTTCTCACATGCGAGCACCAGGCGACCGTCCGAGGCATTTCTGATGCCCGACAGCCCGGAATAGTTTGGGCAGGGCGTAATCTCTGCGCTGCGGAACCGAACGTTGGGCGCGGGTAGAGCGTGGACGGTAACCTGTGACTCGGCCCGCGCGAGCGACGCGTTCCACACTCCGATCAGGAAGGGTGCAAGTAGACAAGCTGTCCCCAAGACCGCCAAACCGGCCTGCCGTATTGGCCCAAGATCACGCGCTGTGGTGCCGGAGAGAATCGCGCGAATGCGTTGCTTCAGATCGCCCCCGGCTACGCCGGAGATGCATGGCACCGGAGATTCCCTGAAAAGCCGGCAGACGTTGAGAATGCCTTCCGCATAGACCCGCGGCTGATTTCCCAACCGCAGCACCTCTTCGTCACAGGCGCGTTCCCGCTCCGCGACCATGCGTTTGCCGATCCACCAGACCAGGGGATGAAACCAGAACACCGTTTCCACGAACATTTGGAAGGCTGCGGCGAGATTGTCGCGATGCCGCACGTGGCACAGTTCGTGTGCGATCACGGCCTTGAATTGCGCGGGCGATAAGTGGATTTCCATGCCTTCGGGCAACAGCAACGTGGGCCGGATGATCCCGAAAACACCTGGCTCAGGCAGACTGGAGGATGACATCGCGGGAATCGGAATATCCAGTTCGACCGACGATCCCGCGCGCACTGCCGCGCGTATCCGTCGCCAGCGCACAAACCAGGCGCAGGCGATGCCGAGGAAACCACAGCTCCATAGTATGAGGAGGGCCGTGGGAAGCAGATCAGTCAGATCATTTGAAGCAGGTAAAGCGGGCTGCGGAATTATCGGCAAGACTGCAGCCGATGCGGCGAAGGGCCGGCTCACTTCGTTTGCCACCACAAGGACCCGGGGATGCGCGACCGGCGAGGCCCGAGGCACTGGCATCAGCTTCGCGAATTGCCCGCCGAGAGCTATCAGAACTGACATCGGGATCAGAAACTTAGCGGAGGCCGCCAGCCACACGCCGTGACGTACGCGAGCACGGTTCTTCCGCAGAGCCAGCACGGGCAGAGCCGCGAACGCTGCAAACCAGGTGGATTGCCACAAGTGATCGGCCAGGGTTCGCAGTGTTTCCAGGTTCATGTTGGGGCCCTTCTTTAATCCACCCACTCCCGCTGCAAAAGAAGTTTCTCGGCTTCGCGGATGTCATCGAGCGTCATGTCGCCGGATTCGATCAGGTGCGCCACGATGGGCCGGCTGTGTCCGCCGAACAGACTGAGCAGTTCGTCGATCAGCCTGCGTTGCGCGGCCTCGCGCGACATGGCGGCCTCAAAGATTAGCGCGGTGCTGATTTTCCGGACGCGACGCAGGGCTTTTTTGACTTCCAGGCGATAGACGGTGGTCTGGACTGTTGTGTAGGCGGGCCGCTTTTTCTCGGGGAAGGATTCCTGGATTTCGCGGACGGAGCATTGGCCGCGGGTCCACAGGGCTTCCATGATCTGCAACTCAAGTTTTGTTAGTTTGGGCAGTGGCATTTGTAACTATTCACGTTAGTCAATTTACTATGTACGTGGTTCTTTATGCAAGGACTTAATTGTCCGTTGGCTGTTTCTCGATGTGATCGACTACGATGTGCTCGACGTAGTCTTTCCGCGACTCCAGTTTCAGCCCCAGTTTTTCCACCGCTGAGATGATGGACGCCACGGGATCGGCGGCGACGGCCGGGGCGATGCGATTATCGCCATCGGCAGATGCAGGGGGAACGCCACCCAAGTCCCTGTCCAGCACTACGTGGTACGCGCCGGGAAGACCCGTCTGGTCTGTTACGGGACGCCCCGCGGTGCCCAGGAGATAGGTAGTGAGTTGTGGCATGGTGATGCCGGCGAATTCGACATGAATGACACCGTTTCCCACGAGACCCACCATCGGGCCGTACGGGCCGCCGCGGCTTGGCTGTCCACCCATCATGCCGCTGCCGCGCCCCGGTTGTGGGCGATTTGCTGCGGCTTTGATGAATTCGTCTTCGGGAATTGGCGGCTC
Source organism: uncultured Acidobacteriia bacterium (assembly GCA_903875575.1). GTDB lineage: Bacteria > Acidobacteriota > Terriglobia > Bryobacterales > Bryobacteraceae > BOG-234. Next base: position 19,901 of record CAIQWJ010000059.1, read on the forward strand.
GAGTTTGGGACCTTTCTGAGCCACAAGGAGGGCATAGACGGGGTCAAGCCTGTTTTCGCGATGTGCTGTGAGTTTGAACCTTTCTTCCAGGAGGGCGCGGAGCATCTCCCGCACCTGCTTCTCTGTCGTTCCCGCAGGAAATTTGGCGAGGACATCGAAGAATTGCAGGTCCCCTGTTAGCCAGGACGGTCCAGACACCTGGTCGGGGCGGACCGAGTAGGCATAGGCGACCATTCCGAAGAGAGTGCCCGAGCCGATATCCAGGGTATCGGCAGTGATCTTCATGCCCAGGTGAGGCACCTTGCCGGCCGCCATTGCTGCAAATGCGACATCGCGGTCCGGAGCGGGGCGGATGGAAGCGACCTCGAAGCGGACAGGTGCGGACGGTGTGGCGACCTGGGCGTTGCTTCGTGAAAGAAACGCCGATGCGGCGAAGAGCCCTGCGGCCAGAAACAGTTTCACGGAAGATTTCATAAGATGGACTATCCCTTTCGCCACGTGTGGATCGAATTCTGCCCGTAGCGCCGCTAAAGACTACCTGCGTTAGTTACTCTACTATGCTCGTGGTTCTTTATGCAAGATGTTTCTTGTCACCGAGAGAATCAGCGGGTTATCGCGAGTTGCCTTGCGCTGCGATTCGCATTGGATTGCATCTGATACCTTCAAACAATGAGCAACCGAAGGCTCGGAACGGTACAGGCACTGTACCGTTATCCTGTGAAATCTATGGGTGCGGAACCGGTACATTCCGCTGCGGTCTCCTGGCATGGCCTGGCCGGAGACAGGAGATGGGCTTTTATTCGCCCGAACATGGAACGCAGCGGTTTTCCGTGGCTCACGATTCGGGAAAAGCCTGATTTATGGCGATACGAGGCGAGGTTTGTCAGCCCAAACGACGTCGAAAGCTCAAGGGTCGCGGTCAAAGCGCCGGAGGGCGAAGAGATGGATGTGGCAGCCCCTGAACTCGCCAGCCACCTTGGCCAAGGAGTCCGAGTCATCAAGCAGTATGGCGGCGTTTTTGACACGTTCCCGCTGTCCGTGCTGACGATTCAAAGCGTGGCCGGGCTGTCTGACCTTGTGGGGCAATCGCTCGCGCCGCTGCGTTTTCGCCCCAATATTCTCATCGACGCCGGCGAAACGGAGCCCTTTCCCGAGGATCGATGGGCAGGCGCAATTCTTCGCGCCGGCTCGCTGCGATGCCGGCTGGACAAACGCGACAAACGGTGCGTGATGGTCAATGTGGATCCGGCGACAACAGGGGCCAACCCCGGGGTTCTTCGGGCGATTGCGAAAGAACGCGAGGCTCATTTCGGCATGTACGGGACTACCGTGGAGCCGGGGCAAGTCTCTGTTGGGGATGCTGTATTTCTGGAGGACTAGATTCCGGCAATCAGGCTGGTTGAGCCGGGCCGATGCGGCCCGGCATTCGCGCGACGTTAGTGTTTCCTCGACTCCAGCTAAAGGCCCAGTTTTCGACCGCTGAAATGGCGGACGCCACGGGCCGACCGCGGCGGTATTTGGTATCCTATTGCAGTAGGATACTTTCATGCCGCGTGGAAACCCGTCACCGAAACTTGCGATTACGATAGATCCCGACGTTCACCAGGACGTCCTGGCTGCCGCAGCACATGACCGATTGAGCGTCTCGGCGTGGATGACTATGGCGGCGCGCGAGACGCTGAAACGGAAGGCTGGGTTGGCGGCTATCGCGGTGTGGGAGGATCAGCACGGTCGCTTCACTGAGGAAGAAATGGATGAAGCACGCCGTCGCGTCCATGCACAGCTCGGAACGAAGCGGGTAGTCCGGCGGCCGGAGTGAGGAGCTTTGTCTACGACGCTGCCGTTCTGGTAGCCGCAGACAGAAGCGAGCGGCGGGCATGGGCTGACCATAGGGCCCGACTGGAACTTGGCGTTATTCCAATGGTTCCCGCGCCGGTAGTCGCCCAAGTCAGCAGGTCGCCAAGACAGGCGCAGTTACGGCGTTTCCTGACAGGCTGCCAGATCGTATCTCTGGGAGAGAGCGAGGCGCACGAAGCGGGGCGGTTGCTGGGCGTGGCAAGGATGACGGATGTGGTTGACGCGGCTGTGGTGACGGTGGCGGTGCGTAATCAAGCGGTGATCCTCACCGGTGACTCGGACGACATGGAAAGGCTGGTGGCGGCGTCCGGTGGCGATGTCGAGGTTGTCGCTTTCTGAAAGATGGCTAGGCTGGGCCGATGCGTTCGACGGCCTTTTGTGCGCTGCGGACGCAATCCGGAATGCCGATACCGTAGAACGCATTGCCGATCAGCGAGAGGTTCGGGATGCCGGCGGCGCGGGCGTCGATCTCCGCCACTCGTGCCGTGTGACCCACAGCGTATTGCGGCATCGAGTTCGGCCAGCGGTGATTCAGGGCGAAGATGGGCTCGGCGGTCAGGCCCATGAGGCGATTGAGATCGGCTAGTGCGGCTTCGCGTGTAACGTCAGGATCAGTCGAAAAGCAGCGGAAGACGGCCTTGTCGTCCGGTACGCGGCCGAGCCATTTCGTACCCAGCCAGGTGCAGGCCATGATGGCGTTGCGTTCCGGCCGGGGGACGAGGAAACCGAAAGCGTCCAGTGGGTGCGGCACGTCGGAGCGGTTGTAGCCGAAGGTCCAGATGGAACTGCTCGTATAAGGTATGGCGGCGAGGAGTTCGCTGAGACGCGGGTCGATGGATGCCATGAGCGGCGCGGCGTGATTGGCTCCGCAGGCTAGCACGAGATGATCGAACTGCTGCCAGTCGTTATTTACTAAGACCTGCCAGCCGGTTTCGCCGGGGGCTGGAGCGATGGCCGCAACGCGTGACCGCACAAGCTGAACGTGGGTGAGCAGGGTCTCGATCAGCATACCCATGCCGTGCTTCATTGACTTGAAAATGGACTGGCCGGAGGGCTTGCGCTTGTCGCGCATGGTGCCGACGACGACGCTGCCGTAGCGCTGCTCGTATTCGACGAACTTGGGGAGCACGCTGGCGGCGCTGAGATCGTCCGGGGAGCCGCCGTAGACGCCGGCCAGAAGGGGTTCGGCGAGGTAGGAGACGGCTTCTTCGCCGAAGTGGTCTGCCACGAATTCGGAGACGGAGCGATCCGGCATGGCCTTGGGGCTGCGGAACATCTCGATACCCATGAGGAACTTGGTCTTCCAGGTGAAGAGCTTCGATTCAACGACGGGCCAGATCTTCGTGGGCACCACCATTTGCAGGCCTTCGGGCAGGGTGACGAACTGGCCGTGGCGCAGAACGTAAGTGCGGCGGCCCGCGTCATTGGAACCTGTGAGTTCATCGCCGAGGCCGAGTTCGCGGATCAACTGCTCGGCCCAGGGCTTCATGGCGAGCCAGCTTTCCGGACCGGTTTCGAGGATGCAACCTTCCACGTTGACGCTGCCGATGGCACCGCCGGGGGCGGGATCAAAGACGACGGCGTTGTGGCCGGCTTTGCCGAGGTAGTAAGCGCAGGAGAGGCCGGAGATGCCTCCGCCGACGACCGCGATTTTCATGGCACCTGCCATTCTTGACCGCTACGGGCGGAATTCGCGGACCATCTGGACAACCGCTTTCACGTTTTCCACCGGGGTTTCCGGGAGAATGCCGTGGCCGAGGTTGAAGATATGGCCGGGACGTGTACCTGTGCGCCGGAGCAGATCGTGAACCTTGGTTTTCAGTTCGGGCAGAGGGGCGAAGAGCGCCACGGGATCCAGATTGCCCTGAATCGCGGAGCGGTAGGAGATATCCATCCAAGCCTGATCGATATTGATGCGCCAGTCGCAGCCCATCACGTCGCCACCCGCCGCGTGGAGTTCGCGGAAGTAGCCGGAAGCACCGGTGCCGAAGTGAATCACAGGCACGCCGGTAGACTTGATGCGTTCGATGAGAGCGCGGGAGTAGGGCTGCGCGCAACGCACGTAATCGTCAGCGGCGAGGGCACCCACCCAGCTATCGAAAACCTGAATGGCGCGGGCACCGGAGGCGACCTGCATGATGGCGAAGGGCGCGAGGACGTCCACAATCTTGCCCATCAGGCGACGCCACAGCGTTTCATCGCCGTACATCATGCGCTTGGTGCGGAGGAAGTTGCGGGAGGCCCCGCCTTCGATCATGTAGCTGGCGAGCGTGAACGGCGCGGCGCAGAAGCCGATGAGCGGCACGCGGCCGGCGAGGGCACGCACGGTTTGCTGGATGGCTTCACCGACGTAGCCGAGATCGTCCGTATTCGAGGTGGAAAGCGCGTCGATATCTTCGGAGGTCAGGATCGGATTGCTGATGTGCGGACCTTCGTTATTGACGTACTTGAGCTTGAGACCCATGGGTTCCACAGGCAGCAGGAGGTCGGCAAAAATGATGGCGGCGTCCACGTCGAGAGCTTCGACGGGCTGGAGAGTCACTGTGGCCGCGAGATCGGGCCGTTTGCAGATCTCGAGCAGGGTATTCTTGGCGCGGATGTCGCGGTAGGACTTCATATAGCGTCCGGCCTGACGCATAAACCATACTGGACGCACGTCGGTGGGGCGCCGTCGGCAGGCGTCAAGGAACCGACTCGTCATGGGAGCCACGCGCATGTTAATGTTAAAACTCTCCTGTGGAAAAGGGCGTGGTCGCTTGTAAAGCGGACGCACCTCAACAAAAACAAAACTAACACAATCTGTTGGGGTTGTGTGCGATTTTCTGTAAGGCTCCTGTTTTCAGTGGCTTGTGCCGGGCTGAATTGTGTAGTGTTTGGCACGTTTGGGGTTATTTTGCCCGCCACTGGTAATCTCCTCCACCGGTCTTCATCCACCCTTCTTTGACGAAGGGGGTCCCCAAAATGAAGACAGCTCTGGCAGTAGTATTGGCGCTCTGCGGTTCCATCGCAGCCAACGCCCAACTTTGGAAACACGAAGCGGCGGATGACGTGAAATGGATGCACGTCAGTTTCGCCGGCAACTTCCTGTATGGCACCGACGCGGGGATTTACTCGCTCGATCCGGCAACCGGCAATCCGGTGTGGAAACGCGACGATCTGAAGAAGATCCCCGAAACGAACGTCGAGGAGATTGAGGGCACGCCGGTCATGCTGGTTTCGGTGACCACGGGCGTGGTGCAGGTGCAGGCGAAGGTGGTGGCGATTGATCTGCTCTCCGGCGAGACGCTTTGGGAGACAGAGAAGGTTAAGGGCCAGATGGCTGCGGTGGTGCCTGTCTACAAGAAAGACATGGTAGTGATTGTGACGGCGGGGGCCGGAGGTAAAGGCGCGCTGGAACTGGTGGCGGTCAACCTGGCGAGCGGCAAGGTGCTGTGGGAATCGGCGATTGAAGATAAGGCCGATCTTTACATGGCGGAGAAGACTTCGAAGTTCTTCCCAAAGTTCGACCTGCACGGACACGCGCCACCAGCAGTGGACGACGACGCGATCTACTTCGCTTATGCGGGCATTCACAAAGTAGATCTGGCAACCGGCAAGGTGGTCTGGAAGTTGGCCTACGATGTGACGGAAAAGGCCTTCGCGCGGACAAATGCGCAGCCGATCATATCGGACTCGTTGGTGATCACGTCGGCCAAGGGCGTGCTGCGGGCGTTCGATAAACAGACGGGGACGCTGAAGTGGACATCGGCGGACTATGGCACCGGAGTGCCGCAAATGGAACTGGTGGATGGAGTGATTTACGGTCGCATGGGCGGCGTATTCCAGCAACCGGGCGGACCGTTTGTCAGCCGCAAGCCAATTGGCGTGGTGGCGCTCGATGCGACATCGGGCCAGTTGAAGTGGCGGTTTGACGGTGCCCAGGAATCCGTGACAAACATGCTGGTGTTGCCGGAGAGCAAGACGCTGCTGGTGGCGGATGCGAAGAATCTGATCGGGCTGGCGCTGGATGCGAACGGGAATAAGGTGAAAGAGGCGTTCAAACTTCCGCTGGAGTTTAAGGCGAAACAGAGCGGTGCGGCGAAGGTGGCGAAGATCGGATTTGGGGCATTGCGCGGGGGCGCGATTGGGGCGATCCGGGCGTCGGGCGGTCCTCCGGCAGAACCGCCGCTGGCGCTGGTTCGTCGCGAGAATGGCACGGTGGTGATTCGCGGCACGCAGAATCTGCTGGCGTTCGATCCGGCGGGGAAAGAGATTGCCTGGGCGGCGCGAATTGACCCGCCAGGGCTTTCCACCTTCAACAAGATTGCAACGATTGCGACTTACGCGATGGTCTACGCGTCGTACACGGCGCAGGCCGCGAGCACTTACTACGGGACTTCGGAGAACGACTGGGCGAACGCGAATCGTCGGCAGACGGCGGAGGCATGGGATAAGGCGATGTCAAAGCGTTATCACAAGACGACGAACACGGCAGATTACGTTTACATGCTCTCGGATGTGAAGACGGATGCGGGCAAGGGGCCGGGGATTGTGGGGATTGATCTGAGTTCGGGCGAGCAGGAGCGGATGGTGTATTTCGGGGATCGGGAGCCGGAGTATGTGGCGGACGATATCGATGGGCTGGTCTTCCGGACGCATAAGAACGGGAAGACGATTATTGCGGATCAGGTGAAGTAGCGGAGGCCTTTACCTGCGGATAGGCTTCGGGAAGCCCCGGGCCTATCCTTTTGCCACGTTGCGCTTCGCCCGCCGCAGGAGGAACTCGACGCGGCTATCGGCGTTGGGGTGGGCATCGACTACGAAGTGGAGGTCCGGGGTGCGGCGCAGGCTCAGACGGGTGGCCAGTTCGTGTTTCAGGAAGGATTTGGCGTGGTCGAGGCTGGCCAGGACTTTCTTTTCGGCGTCGGAATCGATGGCGACTTTGACGTGGGCGTGGCGCATGTCGGGGGAGACGTCCACGGCGGTCACCGAGACGTCGGCGAGGCGGGGGTCGTCCATTTCAAAGCCGATGAGTTCAGAGAGTTCCTCTCGAACGGCTTCGGATACGCGTTTTGTGCGGTTTTCGTCCATGGGGAATAGCTTTCAGCGATCAGTCTTACTTTACATCCATTCGAGATTTGCGCGGATCAGCATGGGGCCTAACTGGCTCGCTGCTTCGTCTTCGACTGATCGCAATATTTGTGATGCGAAATCGCGGCTGGCGGATACAATCGCCACCGCGATGACTGCACTGTTGTGCAGGTCCTGATCTTCGATTTCGGCTACCGAGACGTTGAACTTGCCTCGGAGGCGGTCCTTCAGGGACTTTACGACGTGGCGCTTTTCCTTGAGGGAATGCGCCTGGTCGATGAGAAGTTCGAGGGTAAGAACGCCGATTGTTGCCATTTTTTCAGGTTTCAGCCATCAGCTTCGGCCACCGCGAGATTTAACAAACAGATCCTGCCACCGCTCCTTTGCAGTCGCGGCTCAGTAACAGGATTTGCCTGGCGACAGGCGCTTGCCTGCAACAGGTCGTCGAGCTTCGCTCGACCCCACAGGCTAAAGCCTACGCCAACCCCGGAGACCCGGGGCTGACTGCCGACAGTTGACCGCTGATAGCTTCTTACGCTACTTCTACGGCTACGCGCTGCAGGACGTAGGCTTCGATGATGTCGCCTGCCTGAACGTCGTTGAAGCTTTCGAGCGTAATACCGCACTCCATGCCGCTGCGTACTTCGCTGACGTCGTCTTTGAAACGACGCAACGAGGCCACTTTGCCGGTGTGGACCGCGACACCGTCGCGGAGGACGCGGCAGTTGGCGTCGCGAGTGAAGCTGCCATCGAGCACCAGGCTGCCCGCCACGGTGCCGATTCTCGACACCTTGAAGGTTTCCCGGACTTCGGCCTTGCCCTTGTAGACTTCCTTGTAAACCGGGGCGAGGAGGCCCGCCATCGCCTTCTTGATCTGGTCCACAACCTCATAAATGATGGTGTGGAGTTCGATATCGACCTTTTCCTGCTCGGCCGCAGCTGCGGCGTTGCGTTCGGGCTTGACGTTGAAGCCGAGGACGACGGCGTTGGACGCAGCCGCGAGCAGCACGTCCGATTCGTTGATGGCACCGACGCCGGCGCGCAGCACGCGCACGGTGACCTTCTCGGTAGAGAGGCGTTCGAGGGTATCGCGCAGAACTTCGGCGGAACCGCTGACGTCGGCCTTGAGGATGAGAGGCAGTTCGTGTACTTCGCCCGCCGCCATCTTGCGATGGAGTTGTTCGAGAGTGAGACGACCGGTCTTGGCCAACTGCGCGGCGCGCTCTTTTTCGGCGCGATAGAGAACGATCTGTTTGGCCTTGGCGGTATCGGTGACCACCTGGAAGTTGTCGCCGGCCTCTGGCAACCGCTCGAGACCGAGGACTTCCACGGGCATGGACGGACCGGCTTCCTTCACAGGCAGGCCGTTATCGCCAATCATGGCGCGGACGCGGCCGAAGACGGTGCCGCAGATAAAGTCGTCGCCGACACGAACGGTGCCGTTGCGGACGAGGATGGTGGCGACCGGACCGCGACCGCGATCCAGCTTGGCTTCGAGGACGCTGGCCATGGCGGGCCGGGCCGGATTCGCGCGAAGATCGGCGATTTCCGACACGAGCATGATCATTTCGAGAAGCAGATCGAGATTGATCCTCTTCTTGGCAGAGACGGGCACCATGACGGTGTCGCCGCCCCATTCTTCGGGGTTGAGGCCGCGATCAGCCAACTGCTGCTTGATGCGATCCGGCTGAGCTTCGGGTTTATCGATCTTGTTGATGGCAACAATGATCGGGACCTTGGCGGCGCGGGCGTGATCGATCGCTTCGAGGGTCTGCGGCATGACGCCATCGTCAGCCGCCACCACGAGGATGACGATGTCGGTGACCTTGGCACCGCGGGAACGCATGCGGGTAAACGCTTCGTGACCCGGAGTGTCGATAAAGACGATGGTCTGGCCGTTGTGATCGACGTGATAAGCGCCGATGTGCTGGGTGATGCCGCCGGCTTCGCGGCCCGCGACGTTGGCCGTACGGATGGCGTCCAGGAGAGACGTTTTACCGTGATCGACGTGGCCCATGATGGTGACAACGGGCGGACGGCGGAAGCGGTCTGTGGTCTCTTCGTTGAGGTCGACTTCCTGCATCGCCTCTTCTTCGTAGGTGACGGCGGAAGTGGAGGCACCGAATTCGCGCGAGAGCTCGGTGGCGAGCTTGCTATCAAGAGTCTGGTTGATGGTCGCGAAAATGCCGCGATCCACCAGCTTCTTGATGACGAGATTTGCCCGGACGTCGAGTTTCTCCGAAAGTTCCTTGACCGTGATGCCTTCCGAGATGGTGATGTCGCGGTTGATGGGCGGCGGCGCGGCGGTATCGCGGCGAATCTGCGGCCGAAGAATCTTTTCTTCGGCGTCGCGGCGGCGGTCACGCGAGGTGCGCGGACGCTTGTTGGGCTGGGGCCGACGGGCGGCATTGTGATCTGGTGGCGGCGGAGCGCCGGGGCCAAGGAGCGGAGCACCGCCACGGGAAGTGGGGTGCATGGGGCGCGGACCGCCGGGACGCTGGCCGGGGCCAGGCATACCGGGACGCATGGTGCGGCCGGGCATGGCGGAAGGCTGACCAGGGCGCGGCGGGCCCTGATAAAGAGGCTGACCGGGGCGCGGCGTGGTGGGGCGCATGGGAGCGCCGGGACGCGGAGAAGGGGCACCTGGCATCGCCGAAGGGGGCGGCGCCTGGCTGGGGAAAGTACGCGGCTGGCTGGGAGCCGGGCCGGCCTGACCGGGAAATGGAGAACGAGCCTGCTGGCCGATACGGGCGGCGAGATCGGCACGCGGCGGCACGGTTGGCCGTGCGGTCGGCTGACCGACAATGCTGCCCGGAGCCTGACTGCCGGGATGTTGCGGCTGCTGACCAGGGAACTGGCGACCGATGGGCTGACCGGCGGTTGGACGCGGCGCTGCGGGGCGCGGCTGGCCGGGACCTGCCTGCGGGGCGCGCGGCGCGGGGGCGATCGGAACACCTGGGCGGACGCCCGGGGCGGCTGGCGACGGAGCGCCTGGCTGTGCAGGACCTGCCGAGGGCGTTTGCCGTGGCGGTGTCATACTGGCCGGAACTGCTGTTGAACCGCTTCCTGGTGCGCCCGCAGGCAGCGGCTGACGGGGACCGGAGAGAATCTGACCGGGCCGGGGACCAGCCGAAGGAATGGGCCGGGCAGCCGACGGAACCGGACGTAACGGCAGAGATGGAGCGGACGACGGGCTACCGGCCGCAGAGGCGGGCGGGGTGGTGCGCGGCCCTACGGGTGGATGAATGGGTGCGCCCCGGCCCAGCATGGGCGGGCGCAGCGGAAGGGCGCGAGGCTTGTTGGCGTCGTCAGCCGGAGTTTCTTCTTTCGAAGCCGGGGCATCGGCAGCCGGGGTAGCTGGAGCCGCCGGAGCAACGGGAGGCGCCACGGAAGCAGGCGGCGGTATCCGGCGAGCAGGCGTGGGAATGATCTGGCCGGGGACGAACTGGCTCGGAGGATTGACGGCAAGAGGCGGAGCGACGGGCTTCCGTGGTTCGGGAGCGGCTTCGCGGGCAGGTTCCGTTACCGGCGCGGGCTTCGCGATCGGAGCAGCCTTGGCTGCTTCTTTGTCTCGCTCAGGGCTGGCTTTGTCTCGCTCAGGGCTGGCCTTCTCTGGCTCAGGGCCGGAGGGTTCGGACGCAGGGGGAGCTTCGGCTCGTCTCCGGGGCAGGGCCGGGATGGCAGAAGCGTCGCCGCCAAAAAAGCGGCGGAGCTTCTCGGCCATATCGTCTTCGATCGAGCTGGAGTGGGTCAGCGGCTCGGTAATGCCGAGATCGTGCAGTTTATCGATGACCTCACGCGACTTGACTTCGAGCTGCCGCGCCAGCTCATTGATTCGAATCTTACTCATGTTTAAGGCGTTTCACGTTGTCGAACTACAACTACTACCAGGCCCCGCATAACCAGGACCTTCACAAACCGCTCACCGCAGGGTTAAGACACAACTTTACCGTCTTCGCCCGGCTCAGTACCTGCTTCGACCGATTCACTCATCGTACCAGAGTCATCCGGTGAAACCGCTTCCGGCTCAGCGACAGCTGCGGAATCCGCGGTTTCGTGAGTGGCTTCCGGAGCGGCTTCCTGCGTTCCTTCGGCTGACTCAGCCGCTGGAGCTTCGGCCGCTGCCGGCTCCTCGGCGTATTCCTGACCATAATAGTTATTGATGGCCTGCTGGATGAGACTAACAGCGTTCTCGTCGATGCCCTCAATGGCTTCCAGAAGTTCCGGAGTCATACCGCCCAGCTTTTCGATGGTGCCGACATCGCCCTTGACGAGTGCATCCACGATTGGCTCGGCCAAACCATATTCGATCAGAATGGAGACCGGGGCACCGATGGACAGCAACTCGATGGCGCCCTGCACTTCCTGCCGCTTTTCTTCTTCGCTCTTGATATCAACTTTCCAACCAAGCAATTTAGCGGCCAGACGAACATTCTGGCCTTTCTTGCCGATGGCGAGCGAGAGCTGCGAATCGTCCACAATGACTTCCATGTGGCGCTCTTCGGGGTTGATGATGGTCACGCGCGTAATTTTGGCGGGGCTCAGCGCATGCGTGGCGAACTGCACGGGTTCGTCGGAATACTCAATGATGTCGATCTTTTCGCCGCGTAGTTCGCGGATGATCGACTGGACGCGCATGCCCTTCATGCCGACGCAGGCACCGACGCAATCGACATCGCGGTCACGGCTGGAAACGGCGATCTTGGTGCGTTCGCCGGCTTCGCGGGCGCAGCCGCGAATGGTGACGGTGCCATCGTAGATTTCCGGAACTTCCTGCTCGAAAAGACGCTTTACGAGTTCAGAATCTGCGCGGGAGACCACAACCCCAGGACCTTTAGACGATTTATCCACCAGCTTGATGACGCAGCGGATGCGATCGCCCACGCTGAAGCTTTCGAGGCGCGACTGCTCGCGCTTGGGGAGCCGGGCTTCGGTTTTGCCGAGATCGACGACCAGATCCAGGCCTTCGATGCGCTTGATGGTGGTGTTGATCAGTTCGCCGACACGATCGGCATATTCGCGATAAATGGTATCGCGTTCGGCTTCGCGGACCTTCTGAAAAATGACCTGCTTGGCGGTCTGGGCGGAGATGCGACCGAGCGCCTCGCCCGGCTTGGCAAAGCGGACGGTGGAACCGATTTCAGCCTTGGCGTCTACTTTGCGAGCTTCGGCCAGCGTTGCTTCGAGCGCGGGATCGGTGACGGCTTCGACGACGGTTTTGACAGCATACAGCTTGAGGCCGCCCGAGCGGTCGTCAAAATCCACTTCGTAGTTCTCATTGGTGCGGAAATGCTTGCGCGCCGCGAGCAGCATGGCGTCCTTGACGGCGTCCAGAACGATCTGGGTGTCGATGCCTTTTTCTTTGCTGAGCAGTTCAATTGATTGATAGATGCTGTCCACAGTGATTCCTCGATCCTGATTCAAATTCAATATAAGAGCAAACGATTTCGGTGCCGGTTTACCACTCGAACTTCAGATTGGCGCGGTCGACCTCAGAGAAGGGGAAGGTAACTTCCACGCCTTCGGAAAGAGTGACCGCGATGGACTGAGTGGCAGCGTCGGCGCGGGCAAGCATGCCGTCAAAGTGCTTCGCGGTGGCCGGGGCCACAATCTCGCGCAGAACGACTTTGACTTTTTCGCCGACGAAACGCTCCCAATCCTTCCATTTGAGCAACTTACGCTCGACGCCAGGGGAGCTGACCTCGAGGCTGTAGGTGCCGGGAATGAAGTCTTCCACATCCAGAATGTCGCCGACCTGGCGGGTAATGAACTCGCAATCGCCGTGGGTGACGCCCGCGGGCTTGTCGCCGAACGCAACGGGGCGATCGATCACGATCAGCAGCACCTGATGGCGACCGGTACCTTTGAGTTCGACCTCAACGATTTCGATGCCTTCCGGCTGCGCGACGCGCTCGGCGATTTCTACGATCTTCGCGACGATTGCAGTACGATTCATGCCCGATTCCAATAAAAAAGTGGGCTTTCGCCCACTGCCTGAGTCCGACCACTAAAATTCGAGTATAGCAGAGGTGGGGAAGTTGGCAAGAGGTTAATAGGGTGACGGCGGCGGGGCTGGATGTGGCGGACGCGTGGTATCCTGGCCGTGAATTGACTTGATGCGCCCCAGGCTCCATTTCGCGCTTGTATTTTTGGTGGCGGCCATTGCGTGCCCGGCTACGGCGCAGACGGCGGCGAAAGAACAGGCTGTGTGGAGAGATTCGTTCGAAGTGGTGTGGACGACCGTCCGCGATCACAATCCCGACGCAAAGCTCAATGGACTCGACTGGCAGGCAATTCATGAGGCGTTTCAACCCCGGATTCAGAAAGCGCGGTCATTAGTTGAGGTGCGCGACATTCTCCGGGAGATGATTGGCAAGCTCGGAGTTTCCCACTATTCGATCATCCCGGGGGATTTGTATGGTGCGGTGGCGTCGACGGCGTCTGCGGCCTCCGGCGCCGGAATCGAGACGGTGATTCTGGATGGCAAGGCTGTGGTGAAGGCCGTGAAGGCGGATTCGGCGGCGGCTCGCGCGGGAGTACAGGCGGGGATGGTGCTCGACAGCATCGATGGCAGCGCCGTGAAGCCTTTGCTGGACACCGCGGGCGCGCTGGAGGACAGCGAAGCGCGGCGTCTGGTGACTCGTTCGGTGACACAGAAGCTGACGGGACCAGGGGAGAGTCCGCTGCAACTGGATTTGGTGGACAGCGCCGGGAAGGCGAAACACGTAGAAGTGAAGGGTGGGGATTCGGCCACGACGGTGGAGTTCGGGAATCTGCCGAAAACGCGGCTGGAGTTCGAGTCGCGCGCGCTGCCGGGCGGGGCGGGGTATATCCGTTTCAACGAGTTTTTGGATCCGGTCACGTTGATGCCGCGCTTTGAGAGCGCGATGCGCGGGTTTGCTGATGCGCCGGGCGTCGTTCTGGATCTGCGCGGGAATCCGGGCGGGATCGGGATTATGGCGATGGGGATCGCGGGCTTTTTTGTTGGCGAATCCGGACGGCAACTGGGTGAAATGAAGATGCGGGATACGGTGCTGAAGTTCACCGTGTTTCCACGGGCGGAGACTTACAAGGGCCGTGTGGCGATATTGCTGGACGAGGGGTCGGCTTCCACGACAGAGATGCTGGCGCAGGGGCTGCGGGATCTGAAGCGGGTGCGGATCTTTGGGACGCGGAGCGCCGGGGCGGCGCTGCCTTCGGACATCGTGCGACTGCCGGATGGCGATGGGTTTCAGTATCCGACAGCGAGTTATACGTCGGTGAGTGGGTTGGTGCTGGAAGGCAACGGAGTGACGCCGGACGTGGAAGTGCGACAAACGCGGGAGGCGCTGGCGGCGGGGCGGGATTTGGTGATTGAGGCCGCCGCGGCGTGGATCGCTGGGCGGTAGACCCCTAAAGCCATAATGAAATGAATGTCCTATCCATTCCGCTTCGCCATGTGCAACGAAGCTTTCGAGAAGCGCCCGCTGGCGGAACAGTGCCGCGTATTGCGCGCCGCCGGGTATTCCGGCATCGAACTGGCCCCTTTTACGTTGGGTGACGACCCGCTGGCGCTGAGCGCCGCGCAACGCCGCGAACTGCGCGACACGATGATCGGCGAGGGCCTGGAGTTCGTCGGCCTGCACTGGCTGCTGGTGGTGCCGTTCCCGATTCACGTGACCACGCCGGACAAGACGCTGCGCGAGAAGAGCTGGCGGTATGTGAGCGGACTGGTGGATCTTTGCGCCGACCTTGCGCCCGCGGACGCAGCGTCGAACGGAATTATGGTCTTCGGCTCGCCCAAACAGCGTGGCCCGGTAGACGGGCTGACAGCGGGCGAGGCAGTGAAGAACTACACCGAAGGGCTGGCGGGGATCGCAGGCCATGCCGAAGCGCGGGGCGTCACGATTCTGGTGGAGGCGCTGCCACATTCGCAATGCAACATGATCCACACGCTGGACGAAGCGGTTGCGGTGGTGCGGGAGATTGGCAGCCCGGCGGTTTCGACGATGTTCGATGTGCACAATGCCGAGGATGAGACGGAGCCGCATGACCGGTTGATTGAGCGGCATTATGCGGATGTTCGGCACGTGCATGTCAACGAAATGAACGGCGGCCATCCGGGGGCCGGGAATTACGACTTTGAGCGCGTTTTTGCTATCCTGGAGAAACTGGCCTATAAAGGCTGGGTTTCGGTGGAAGCCTTCGATTTCAGCGTCGGAGCCGAGGCGATCGCACAGGGTTCGATGGAACGAATGTTAAAGGCGGCGGGGGCATAAACGTGGACAATTTCTTAGTGACCGGCGGGGCCGGATTTATTGGGTCCGGGCTGGTTCGCGGGCTGTTAGCGAAGGGTGCCAGCCGCGTCGCGGTGGTGGATTCGCTGCTGACTGGTTACGAACGGAACCTGGACGAAGTGCGCGGTTCGGTGGACTTCCACAAAGTGGATATTCGCGATTACGACACCGTGCGCAAGGCCATGGAAGGCATTGACGTAGTGTTTCACGAGGCGGCGATTCCTTCTGTGCCGCGTTCGATCAATGAGCCGCTGCCATCGCACGATGTCAACATCAATGGCACTTTCAACGTGCTGCGGGCGGCGAAAGATGCTGGAGTGCGGCGCGTGATCTATGCGGCATCGTCATCGGCTTATGGCGATACGCTGATCCTGCCGAAGGTGGAGACGATGCTGGCTGCACCGAAATCTCCTTACGCGGCACAGAAGCTGATGGGCGAATATTACATGTCTGTCTGGGCATCGTGCTTCGGGCTTGAGACGGTGAGCCTGCGTTATTTCAACGTGTTTGGCCCGCGGCAGGATCCGGGGAGCCAGTATTCCGGGGTGTTGTCATTGTTTATTTCGGCGATTCTGGATCGGAAGACGCCGACGATCTTCGGCGATGGCGGAACTTCGCGGGATTTCACTTATGTGGAAGATGTGGTGGGCCTGAATATCAAGGCGGCGGAAGCGCCTTCCAGCGTTTCGGGTAAGGTCTTCAACGGCGGTAACGGCGGGCGCATCACGCTGAACGAGGCGTGGAATCTGTTACAGAAGTTCGAAGGCGTTTCAATCCCCGCGAACTATGGACCGGAGCGACCGGGCGACGTACGGGATTCGCAGGCGGATACAACTGCGGCGGTGCGGGAGTTGGGCCATGCGCCGCAGGTCAGTTTCGAAGACGGCCTGCGGAAGACGCTGGAGTGGTATCGCAGCGCACGTCAGGCTTAGCCGCCTGGAGGCTCGGCCCTCTAGACTGGTTATATGTTCGCTCGATTGACTGCCGTTTTTGGATTTGTCTGCGCAGTTGCGACCGCACAGACGGTTTGCGCGCCTACGCCGGTTTACGGAATCTGCGACCTGGTGTTCGATATTCCCTCGGCCCCGACTTCGAAGCCGCTGGATCTGCACGCGGAGTTTCGATCACCAAAGGCTACGACTTATCTGGCGCACGCTTTCTGGGACGGCGGCAGTAAGTGGGTGATTCGCTACTCGCCGGCCGAGCCGGGTACTCATGCGTTTCGCTTTACGGGAAGTGTCGCGGGGATTTCCGGCACGCAGGGGCAGATGACGGCGACGACGGAGGCTCCGGCACATCCTGGCGCGCTGCGTTCCGCGAATCTGCACCATTTCGCCTGGGTGGATGGAATTAGCTTCACGCCCGCGCTCTATATGGGTGCGGTGGTGGAAAATTTCGGGCAACTGGATCTGGCGCGCTGGAAGTCGCTGGTGGATGCGCGGGCGGCACAGCATTTCAATCATCTGGCAGTGACGCTGGTAGATGCGGCCGGCACACAAACGTTCCGCTCGCCGGGTTTTTTTCGCGCGGCGGAAGAGAAGTTCGCCTATGCAAACCAGCGGGGGATTCTGATTGACCTCGCGTTCTTCGCGCCGGAACTGATGACGCGGTTGCTGCCGGGTGAAGCGGACCGGCGCACCTGGTTTGCCTATGCGCTTTCGAGGCTGGCGGCTTTCGACATCATTTGGCAAGGCACCGAGGCGTGGGAGAACTATGAGGACGGTCGCGCGCTGACTAAAGAGATTGCGGACTACCTGAAGACCTACGATCCCTACAAGCGCCTTGAGACCACGCGAACGATGACGACTTCGGCACCGCTGATTGACGACGGCTGGATGCATATCCGCGCGTATCAGAGTTCGGACGACGCGATTGGCAGCATTGAACAGCAGTTGTATCAGGATCCGGCGATTAACAATTTCGGCGCCGCGGATACAACGGCAGACGCATTTCGGCATCATCTGTGGAACGCCACAATGAACGGCCAGTACCCGCTCGGGGCGGTTCGCGACGAAGTGTCGGCTGGCGCAATGAAGGTTTGGTATGAGTTCATGCAAGCGACCCGGCATTGGGAACTGGAACCGTTTTTCGATGTGGATGGCGGGCGCGGGCTGCAACTGGAAGGCATTGAATATGTCATCTATGTGGAGAACTCCGGACCTGTGACGGTGACCGTGGAGAAGCATGGTTACGACGCGGAGTGGATCGATCCGGCGACGGGCGCGCACACAAAGATCAAAGATCCGTGTAAGGGCGAGACCTGCGTGGCAACGCCGCCCGGTGCGGGGCATGACTGGATCCTGCATATCTCGCGCGAGGGCACGAAGGCGGGGATGCTGAAGAGTGTGCGCTTCGTTTCACGCGAGGAAGAACTCAAACTCCAGGAGATTGTGGCGGACCCTGAGAAGGTGCCGTTTGAAATTACCGGACCGGACGGCGACACTCTCTCGCTTGCGAAACCGGCGGCCTTCAGCGTGAAGCTGAAGCGACAATCCAAAGCGCTGCAACATATGGTGTGGGAGTGGACCGGGGAAGTGACAGCGTCCGGCCACGGGTATCGCGTGATTGCGACGGGCGCGGATGGAACGTTCCGGATTCCGGCGAACATTGCGGCGGAGTATCCTGCAGCGCTGCACGTTCGGCTCTATGGAATGAATGGCCTTGGCAAGGTATACTCACTCGACCGGAACTATACGCTCACAAAATAATGCTCACACTAGCGGTGGATACGGCGGCGGAGACTGGCAGCATTGCGCTGGCCGATGGGGATCGCGTGCTGGAAATGTTTCGACTGGAGGCACCGGGTGGTTTCGGGCAGGCACTTTTCGGCGAACTGGAGGCGCTGCTCACGCGGTGCGGCGTACGGCTGGCAGATGTGGAGTTGTATGCGGCGGCGAGCGGGCCGGGGTCGTTTACGGGAGTGCGGATCGGACTGGCGGCCGTGAAGGGCCTGGCGGAAGTGGCGGGGAAACCTGCCGTTGGGATTTCGAATCTGGAGGCGCTGGCGCAGTTCGGCACGGGGGAGTTACGGGCTCCCGTGATGGATGCGCGGCGGGGTGAAGTTTTCGCGGCGCTGTATGACGCGGCGGGCGCGGAGATCATTCCGGCGTCGGTGTTGAAACTGGCAGCTTTCGTGGAGATGGTGGGAGATCGTGCCGTGGAGTACATCACGACGGGATTCGATTTGCAGCGTCCGGCTACCGTTGCGACGCCCGAGTTAGCGGGGATGATTGCACGGCTGGCGATGGCGCGCAGGTTGGCGGGAGCGGTGTGCGATCCGGCGTCGATGGAAGCGAATTATGTGCGGCGGTCAGACGCGGAGATTTTTCTGAAGGAGTAAGCGAATGGAGATGACAAGCGCGTTGACGTGCGTTGGGCAGTGGTCGGGGAAGTCTACGCTTTATTTGCCGGCGAAACCGCCGGATGTATCGGAATCGAAGCTGACGGTGACACCTCTGCTGGGCGGCAGATTCGTGCGTTTTGACTACACGTGGACGTACCACAAAGACGGCGCGGAGAAGCCTCAGCAAGCGTCATTACTGCTGGGCGCGGAGCAGGCGTGCTGGGTGGATACGTGGCACATGAGCGAGAGGATGTTGATCTGCACGGTGGCTGGAGGCGCTGACGGGGCATGGTGGTGCCTTGGCAGCTTCGCCGCGCCGCCGGGTCCCGATTGGGGGTGGCGGATCGAGTGCACGCCGCATGGCAGTGGCGGACTGCGGATCGTCATGTACTGCATCGAACCGGGGCAGGAACGTGGTGACCTGGCGGTTGAGGCAGAGTACTCTCGCCTGAGCTGATTAGTTCGCCGTGCCGCCACGTGGCATCTTGATGGTCATCAGGACCAGAGTGGTATCGATGGCGCTGAACTGGTGCGCGGTATTTTCGGGAACGACCATGAAGTCACCTTTCGAGACCGTGCGGGAGTCGCCGCCTTCGATGGCGGTGCCGGCAATTTTGCCGCCCGTGACGAAAGTGGCCTTGCCGTCGATCACGTACATCATCTCGGCGTCTTTTGGGTGAATGGCCGGAGCACCGGCTGACGCACGGTATTCGAGCGTGGCGGTGTAAGGCGCGAACTGAAGGATTTTTTCCGTAACGATGGCCTGACCGTCCTTGTGCTCGCTTTTGGCTTTGGCGATCAGGGCGGCGACATCGGCGGACGAAGCGAAGGTTGACAAAACCGGCGGGGCGGGGGCGGCGGGTTGCTGGGCGAGAGCGACTGAGATGGCACAAAGAATGAGACTGGCGGGGACAAGTTTCATGATGGATTCAGGATACCGTTGGGGTTCTACCGGATTCCGGACGGAAAGCGCTATTTCGCGCCGGGAACCGCAAACGGGTGGGTAGTCTTTAGTCCGGGGAAGCGAGAAAAATCACGGTCCATTGTGTAGAGCTCTGAGACTCCGTGTTCAAGGCAAATTGCCGCGATATGCGCGTCATGAATGAGATTCCCGCGGGCTGCTGATTCCCGAACGGTCTTCAACATGTGTCGCAAGTGCGCCGGCCCGTCGCCCAACATGACCAGAGATGGCGATTCACGCAGCAACTCGAGGCTGCCGAGCGCCTCCTCCAGGGTACTGGGCGGCGAAAAAATTCGCGCGTTCGTGACCACTCTGAGGAATTCATATGCACATGGCCACGGTATGGCCCAAGTGTCGTTTTGCTCCGCAAGGGAGGCGATGAGCTTTACGGCTGAGGCGTGGAAGGGAGATTCCGCCCGCGCGGCATAGATCAAAATGTTGGTGTCGACAGCCTTCATCGACGGCCTTCCATGATGTCGAATAACGAATCCCTGTCTTCCAGGACAACTCCCGGCAAGAGCTTGCCTGTTGCGTGAGCCTTCCAGCGAAGCTTGAAGTTCTTTGCAGGTTGAGGACCCGCCAGATATTGACGAAGAGCCCGATCAAAGATCTCACGGAGAGTGGCGTTTTCATCAGCGGCCCGCTTCTTCACCGTGCGCATTAGTTCATCGGGAACTTCGATTGTGGTCCTCATACATAAAAGCATATCACTGAATGTGCGAATATGACACAAACTCAAACGAAGTGATCGAACGCAGCGCGGGCGATCTGCGCGATGACGGCATCGCGGACTTCATCATTCTTCGTGCTGGCCTTGACGTAGACCGAGAGCGCGAGCAGGCGGCCACCGGGAAGGTAGATCACGCCGCTGTCATTGGTTCCCGCTGTCAGTGTCCCCGTGGTGCCGGTAGAACCTGTCTTGTGCGCGACCACCGTCCCCGGCGGCAGCAAGCCTTTGATGCGGGTGGGGAATGAGGTAGTTAACTTGAGGATTTCGATCAGGCGGTTCGTCGATGATTTCGAAAGCGCTTCACCGTTGAAGAGGCGCGCGAGCAGGGTAACGGTGCCGTTCGGCGTTGCGGTATCGCGGGGGTCTTTCAGGAAGCGTTGCGTCGCGCGGTATTTCGTGGCCTGCGCGGTAGTGGCGATGAGACGGACGATCTCGGCGTCGGTCCACTGGTCAGGTGGGGGGGTAGTGTTCGACGCCGTTTCGGTCGAGTCCGCATTGGCGTTCGCTGCGATCAAGACGAATGCCTGCGACTTTCCACTGGCGGAACCGCGCCGCCATGCCGGGGCCTTCGCCGCCGATGCGGAAGAAAGTCTCAACGGCCGTGTTGTCGCTGTGGGCGACCATTTCTTCCACCATTTCGCCGAGCGGAAACTTTCGCTGCGCAGGCCAACGGGCTGCCAGCGGGCTGACGCTCGACACGACATCGCGAGGCAGAACTTCGATTGGCTGGTCCGGCGTTAATTTGTCTTCGTCCACCATGGCGAAGATGTTCATAGCGATGGGAAGTTTGCAGACGCTGGCAAGGGGAAACCTGGCATCACCGTTCAGGCTGATGGTTTGGCCGGCATCGGGGCCGGTACCGAGCAACAGCGCGGCGGCTCCGACTACGCCGTCAGTTGCAGCGGCGATCTCGCGCCACTTCGCGGCCAGGGGAGCGGCTGCTAAGGAATCAGCGGCTGTACCGAGCATCAGGAGACACTGTCTTCGTGTGAGGCTCATAGGCTACTCCGATTATTTCGTTGGAACAGCAGGAATGCAACAGGTGATAGCCTTACCATGAGTTATGGGCCGCGCCGCGCGACAAATCCGTCTTTCCGGCATTTTCCCGGCCGCGATCACCCCACAGCATCCGAAAACCCGGGAGGCCGACTACGCGGGTGCTCTGGAACTGGTCGACTTCCTGGCCGCGGCCGGTGTCGACGGCATCTGTCTTTTCGGTTCCACGGGCGAATTCATCAACTATTCCTTCGCCGAACGCCATCGGTTGCTTTCGCTGGCCGCGAAACGCAGCCGCGTCCCGATCATTGCGGGAGTCTCCCATTCCACGCTCTCCGGGGCGCTGCAACTGGCTGACGACGCTATCACCGCAGGGGCCGACGCGCTCATGCTCATGCCGCCCTACTTCTATCGCTACGCGCAGCCGGAAGTCGAACAGTTCTATCGCGACTTCGCGCGCGAGGCCAGCGACGCGGTGCCCATCCTGCTCTATAACATCCCGGCGTTCACCACGGGCATCGAAATTCAGACAGCGCGGCGGTTGTTTGAAACCGGACGCTTCGCAGGCATGAAGGATTCGAGCGGCGACTGGGCTTACTTCGAGCAGTTATTGGAACTACGTAAGGAACAACCCTTCGCGTTGTTCGGCGGTCCGGAACTGTTGGTGGGTCGTGCGATTCGCGCCGGGGCGGACGGTGTCATGTCGGGCTGCGCCTGCGCGGTGCCGGAACTTGTCGTAGGGCTGGCAAAGGCACTTGCCGCGGGGGACATGGCGCTGGCGGACACGCTGGATGCCCGGCTCATCGATTTCGCCACGCGGGCCGCGCAGTTTCCATGGCCGGTAGCGGTTCGGCGGGCGGTGGAACTGCGGGGGCAGAAGTCGGGACCACTAGCAGTGCCTCTGTCGCCGGGGACCCGGGCTGCGTTGGAGGAGTTTTCCGCGTGGTTTCGGGAGTGGGAAGGGCTTTGAGGCCAAGACCTAATGTTTCCGCCATGCGGAAATGTGAGTCACATGTTGTCAATATTTAATTTTCCTTTGTAATCAAACAGTTGCAGGAAATTCTTAGCACTCGCCGAGTTCATGTGCTAATAATGTGTCTTGGAAGGTGCTCCGATTTACGTCCGTGCGCTTCCACGTTTGAAGTCTGTTATCAATCTACATTTTTGGAGGTTTTTGTAATGAACATTCGTCCGCTTTATGACCGCATCGTTGTCAAACGGATTGAGGGAGACGTCGAGAAAACCAGCGGCGGCCTCTTCATCCCTGAGAGCGCAAAAGAAAAACCACAGGAAGGCGAAGTCTTTGCCGTTGGCAAGGGCAAACGTCTCGAAGACGGCAAAGTTGTTGCCCTTGACGTGCAGAAGGGTGACCGCATCCTCTTCGGCAAGTACTCCGGCAGCGAGATCAAGCTCGACGGCGTCGAGTATCTGATCATGCGTGAGGATGAAATCCTCGGCATCCTCGAGAAATAGTTCAGTAAGAGATATCAGGAGACTAAAGACACAATGGCAAAACAAATTGTTTACGCGGAAAATTCACGTCAGGCGATTCTTCGCGGCGTGAATCAGCTGGCCGACGCGGTGAAGGTTACCCTCGGACCCAAGGGCCGCAACGTCGTTATCGAAAAGAAGTTTGGCGGACCGACCATCACCAAGGACGGCGTCACTGTCGCCAAGGAAATCGACCTCCCCAACCCGCTTGAGAACATGGGCGCGCAGATGGTGCGTGAAGTCGCTTCGAAGACTTCCGACATCGCCGGCGACGGCACCACGACCGCAACGATTCTCGCGCAGGCGATTTATCGTGAAGGCGTCAAGGCTGTTGCGGCGGGCGCAAACCCGATGGCACTGAAGCGCGGCATTGAAAAGGCCGTGGAAGTGGTTGTGGCGCAGGTCAAGACCTTCGCGAAGCCGATCACCGGCGACATGATCGCTCAGGTTGGCACCATTTCCGCGAACAGCGATTCCGAAATCGGCAACAAGATTGCCGAAGCGATGAAGAAGGTTGGCAAGGACGGCGTCATCACGGTTGAAGAATCGAAGACCATGACGACCGAACTGGTTACCGTGGACGGCATGCAGTTCGACCGCGGCTATCTCTCGGCCTACTTCGTTTCCGATCCGGACCGCATGGAATGCGTGCTCGAAGAGCCGTACATCCTGATCCACGAAAAGAAGATCAGCAACATGAAGGATCTGCTGCCGCTGCTCGAACAGATCGCGCGCGTTGGCCGTCCGTTGCTCATCATCGCGGAAGAAGTTGACGGCGAAGCGCTGGCGACTCTGGTAGTGAACAAGCTGCGTGGCACGCTGAACGCCGCGGCCGTGAAGGCCCCGGGCTTCGGCGACCGCCGCAAGGCCATGCTGGAAGACATTGCCATCCTGACCGGCGGCAAGGCGATCTTCGAAGAAACCGGCATCAAGCTGGAAAGCGTGAAGCTGGAAGATCTGGGCCGCGCCAAGCGCGTCACGATCGACAAAGACAATACGACCATCGTGGATGGCGGCGGTACGCCGAAGTCCATCGAAGGCCGCATCAAGCAGCTGCGTACGCAGATCGAGGAAACGACCTCGGACTATGACCGCGAAAAGCTGCAGGAACGTCTGGCGAAACTGGCCGGCGGCGTTGCCATCATCAAGGTCGGTGCAGCCACCGAAACCGAAATGAAGGAAAAGAAGGCTCGTGTGGAAGATGCTCTGCATGCCACGCGCGCGGCCGTTGAAGAAGGCATCGTGCCCGGTGGCGGCGTCGCGCTGCTCCGTGCGGCGAAGAGCCTGATCGGCATGAAGGTGGATGGCGACGAGCAGATTGGCGTCGACATCATCCGCCGCGCCTGCGAAGAGCCGGTGCGTCAGATTGTCAACAATGCGGGCGTTGAAGGCGCGATCATCATTGGTAAGATCCGCGAGAACGACGATCCGAACTTCGGTTACAACGCGCAGACGGAGGTCTACGAAGACCTGGTGGCGTCGGGCGTTATCGATCCGGCGAAGGTCACGCGCTCGGCACTGCAGAATGCGGCGTCGATTGCGGGTCTGATGCTGACGACCGAAGCGATGGTTGCGGATATTCCGGAGAAGAAGCAGGCTCCGGCTGGCGGCGGCCATGACCACGGCGGCCCCGGCGGCGGCATGGACTACTAAGTCCGGACCTGAATTAGTTGAGTAGTGAAGACAGCCGCGATTCCCGGAAGGGGGTCGCGGCTGTTTTTGCGTTTTGGCTCAAAATTCGCAACATTTAGTGATATCTTTGAAACCTTGGGCGTCCTGACCAGGCGCGTAGTGTGAGCAGAGCGGCGACCATGACGCAGCCAAGTCATACCGAAGGGGTTATGAACAGTTTTTTTCGAGCTAAACATCCAGCCGCACCGATTGCTATTGTTCTCGCAATCTGCCCGGCACTCATGGGCCAAGGCCGGGTGCCTGTCAAGACAAGCCCAAAGTTTGAAGTTGTCTCCGTCAGAATGGCGAGCCCGGATGACAGGCAGGGAGCTATGGCTCCCCGGGTCTGGGGAGAGGACGGCTCAGGGCGTATCAGCCTTCGCCACATTCCACTGAAATACGTATTCATGCGGGCGTTCCAACTGGACGAAGGTCAGCTGGTGGGACCCGCCTGGCTGGAAACCGACTTTTTCGACATTCTTGCCACTGTTCCGAAGATGTCGAAAACCCCCGACGTTCTGGCGATGCTTCGCAACATGCTCGCGGAGCGTTTCAACGCTACGTGGCACATGGACTCCCAAGTATCGTCCGTGAATGTATTGACGGTTTCACCCAAGGGGCACCACATGAAGGAGGTTCAGTAGATCGCCCCTCCCGACGAACCTTCTCAGAGCGGTATCAAGACGACGGGGTCCGGCGACAAGCAGACGCTGTCATCTCACGGTGACTCACCTTTCGGGCCAGTTACATGGGTGGCGACGAGAGATGGCGACGATCTGGACGAAACGACTACCTACAGCAGCATGACGATGCCTGGCTTATCTAAGTACCTCAGCCAGTTCTTCGAACGTCCTGTTGTAGACAAGACGGGGCTTACCGGTCACTATGAAGTCAAAATCCGACGGACGAGTTCAGTGGCCAGGACAATTGAGATCGGCAGTGGCGATGCACCATCGGTCGAGGATCTTGGCTTGAAGATCACCCGCCAGGATCTCAAGATCGACAAACTACTCATCGATCACATCGAACGGAGACCAACCGATAATTAGCCGTCGGGCGAGCGGACTGCGAGACATCTATCCTTTCCAGGAAGATCGCGACTACAAGTGCAAGATCATGAGCTTGTGAGGTTTTACTTAATTGGTGATGTCGCCAACTGACGATGCATTTTCTGCTTCGCTCAATCGAATGCCTTCAGTCGCGACTGTTCTTATGAGCGGCGTTCCAGTGTCGCCTTCTGTCCAATTCCTTCCGCGATCAAGGCAGTAACGAGCGAGTTCAGACTCACACCTTCACGTTCCGCCCTTGAGATGAGCCGTGCATGCAGGCCCTTCGGCACATGCTGCCGCCAATATCCGCCATCGCCTTTAGATGCCGGTGCCGGAACCTTGTGGCCGGTTTCGACGAGCGTTGCCAGACAGGCTTCGAGCGCTTGCCGCCCGTGGTGAATTGCGGCTTCCGTTGTTTTGCCGTCCGCGATGCAATAGGGAACGTCAAGGTACTCTACGAGAAAACCGTCGCCTTCGTCGTCGGCCATCCTGCGGACGACGAACGGGTATGCGTCCAAATCGAAATTGCGCTTTTTCGCCATTAGTCCCCCAACAACTTCAGAAAATTCTTCGCATACACCGGCAAAACCGGTTTGGCAGCAGGCACCGGAAGCACCTTGCCTGCTCCGTTGATCCGCCAGTCGCGCGGATCGTTCTTCATGCGCGAGGATCTTCAGGGCCTGAGACACTGCTACATTTTACCGTGATCACGTACGTATGGCGGCGGCGGTCGCTGGTCTTGTTCCACGTTGGAGGAACTCGCCATTCGGGCCACTGCCGTAGATGTCCGCATCGTCGCCGTGGTTTGTTATCTTCAAAATATTGTGAGTCCACCGATCAGCCAATCCGGGGCAAAAGTATCTTCACGACGCCAACTGATTGTTTTCTTCACCCTCGCGTACGCGATTGCATGGATGTTCTATGGTTCTTTGGCTGCGTCGAAGGCCGGACTCGGCTGGATTCCCCTGGATCTTCCGGTGCCAGTGATGACAGTGCTCGGAAGTTGCGCTCCATCCATTGCGGCATTGGTCACGCTGCGCATGACCGAGGGAAGGTGGCCCAGGGTCGGATTACTGACCATGAGGGCGATCGTGGTGGGCTTCGTTATCGCACCGATTCTGATCGCTGGAACCTTTGCCGCGATCCCCGCGGCCATCTTAACCACGGGCTCTTTGTCGTCGCTCCGGTGGAGCGCGCTCCTGTCCGGCTCGGTTTACGGCCTCTCGACTGTGATCGGGGGGCCGCTCGGTGAGGAACCCGGGTGGCGAGGCTTTGCGCTGCCGCGATTGCAGGAGTTGTTTGGTCCCGTGAAAGCATCAGTTTTGCTGGGCTTCCTGTGGGCGTCCTGGCACCTGCCGCTCTTTCTCTGCAAGGCATGGAGTTCCACGCACTTTTCGACTTATCTACTTATTGTGACGGGACTCTCCTTTTCAATGACTTTCCTGTTCAACCTGTCGGGAGGAAGTGTTGTCACAGCTATCGCGGTGCACGCTTTCTTTAACACCGTGTCCCGATGGCTGGGTGGTATCCTGGACGGTTCCACGATTCGCGAAACGCCATCGCCGGAGCTGATCATGGGGTTGTCGGGGTGGGCAATCGGGCTTATTCTTGTTGCCCTGACGAGGGGTCAATTGGGTACCCGACATGCCGGACAGGATGGCGGCCACAACGAGAGCTTGTTTGGGAGTTTCGGGCCTCAGTAGAGGCTGGCGCGTTCGGGGTTGTAGATTGAAGGCAATATGGCGATAGCGGAATTGTCAGTCGTCCTCGATGCGATGGCCGCGCAGAGGGAGCACGCCGCCTTGAACCCGGCCGTGGAGAGATATTATTCCGAGTTTTCGGACGAGGACGCGCTGGCACATCGTCTGTGGGGCGAATTCGCAGTTGTCCAATTCTCGGCGACCAGTGGCACAAGTTTGGTTAATTGGTCGTGATTCGGATCCGGGGAACGGCAAGAACGGGCGGAGCGTTTTCAGCGAAACGCCCCGCCCGTGAAACGCGATCTTCGCCGCGTTGCCTTTATTTGAAATTCGCCTGAACCGCCGTATCCTTGCCGATCACCAGCGTGCAGGTGGGGACGGTCGCAACACAACCGTTGGTCCAACTCACGAAGTTCACCCCGGCAGCCGGCGTTGCCGTCAACGTGATGGAGGTCCCTTCCTTAAACTTCGCGGAGCAGTTGCCGCCTCCGCCGCAGTTGATCGAGCGATCCGTACCGGAAGGCGTCGCCGTCACTGTGCCCGAACCGCTGCGACCCACCGACAGGTTGTAAATGGTCGCGAAGTTGGCGGTCACCGCTACCTGATCGTTCACGAATACGTTGCAGGTGGGGTCGAGATTCGTGCAGGCTCCGGTCCAGCCGGTGAAGACGCCGTTGGAAGGTGCCGAGGCTGTCAGTGTCACGACAGCACCCACGGCCGTGGTGGCGGAGCAGACGTTGCCGCAACTGATCTTTGCGCCGGTGCCGCTGACGTTGCCGTTACCGACTTTCGAAACCGTGAGGGTGGGGACTCCCACGTTGGCCGCGGCGTTCTGGTCGCCGATGAAGTCGCCAACCTCCGAGGGGTCAGCCACAGAACAGGTCGGGTCAAGGCAGAGGGCAGTATGGTCTATCGGATCGTATTTGCCCGAGTACTTGAAGAATTCATAGCGGCGAAGCACGGAACGCGAACCACTGTTGAGGCCGCCGGAATTGCGCAGAATGCCGCTGTTGCCATGGCTGTTCGGGTTGTACTGGAGCAGCTTCCAGCCTGTTTCGAGCTGACCGGCATTTTGCGGCACGGCTGCGTTGTCGGCAATCAGTTCGTCGAGATTCACTTCACGCTGAAGTTCCGTTTTGTAGACGCGGACCCACTTCGCGTCGCCCATCTGGGGAACCGGTTTCGGAATGGGAGGAGGGGGCGGCGGCTCCACCTGAATCTGGAAGACAACCTGCGGCGGCAGGCCGATTTGCGCGGGTGGGATCACGGTGACGGTCGGCTGCGGGATCTGCACTTTGGGTCCGGCGAAGCGCACGAGTTGACCGGGATTGTTGGGGTCGGCCACCAGCCAGTAATAGGAAGTTGCAGTGGGTGCGGTGGAGTAGTAGACCAGGCCGACGCCGTAGTGATCGCAGCCAACAATATTTGTCATGACACAGGAGTGACCGAAGGTGGGCGAGAAGGTGCTCGGCGTGGTGGTTGAAACGGTAAAGACATTCGCGGCGGAATCATACGGGCTCTGCCAGCGGATGAGGACGCCGCCGGGGATGGGCACCGTCTTCGAGGCGCCGTAGCGGGTGGCGTTGAAGGTGTACGAGATCTGCGCGGGGGTGACGCCGTCGACCTCGATTTCAAAACCGTGCGTATCCTGCCCGGTGTCGTTGAGGACGTCGAAGTTCGAAAGAGCGCCGAAGAGCGTCACTGTCGTCTGCGCGTCGAGCGCCATGGGTGCGGCGAGCAGCGCCAGTGAGAGCAGCTTGCTGCCGAGGTTCCTCCGGAGATTCCCCCGCGTATTGTCTGAGAGTCTTTTCATTTGCCGTTTCCTTTTGGTGGAGCGTTGCGATGGAGCGACGCTGACGGTGGCCGGGCACTAGTACTATCGGCTCACCCCTCCATCTTTGACCAAGCGGCAATGTTTTATGTCGGGGAGGTGTAAAGAATTTGTGAACGTATTATTTGGGGGCTTGAACAGACTGGAAGTCCGGAATCCCGGGTGGGAATGCCGCATCGCTTGTGCTAGATTCGGGAACTATGGGTCTTCGCATCAGTCCGAATACGCACTCGACCGAGGTCATCGGGCTGCTTCGCAGGATTTGCCCGGACCCTACGCTTACTATCAGCCCCTCTGGGGAGGTCACCTACTCACCGCCCGCCGGTGCCAGCACGACCTGCGTGAATGTTGGCAAGCTGGCGAACGGGCCGGACACGGTCACGATTGAAATGCTGGAAGGTGATCGTGTGGTCGACAGCAGCCAGGGTCCAATGAATACGTGCGCCGGCTGCACACAGCAGACTATGTTGCATTTTCGGGGAGGTGTGACAACAGGCGCGATTGAGATTTACCTCGACGCGTCGAACGCCGATGGTGGAGGCTACTGGTGCTTCGGGGACAGGGATACGGAACAGCCGACGAAAATTGATCTTCCGATGGATTGCGTCCTGGCGCATGAGATCGCGCACGCAACCGGATACCAGGAGATAGTGGTCTCGGAACCGGACGAAGAACGAGCCACCGAGTTTGAGAACGCATACCGGGCCGAGGCGCACCTCCCGAAGCGGGACACGACCCAACACGCAGCGGGAGGCCATGCTCGGGGCGGGCGAAAGGTGCCGGTAACCGCCCCGCCAGCCGGGAGAACGGGCACGTATTTCGGTCCGTTCAGCTGCTTTATTGCAACCGCGGCATACGGGTCTCCGTCCGCTCCGGAAGTGGAACGTCTGCGGGAGATTCGCGACACGGTCGTCCGCAAGGTTCGCAGCGGCGAGGAGTTCTACCAATGGGTATATGAGCGCTACTGCCGGTTCAGTCCGACGGTGGCGGCCATGATGGAGAACGATCCGGAAGTACGGCAGCTCATTCGCTGGTTATTTGTGACGCCGCTGGTTCAACATCTGGATCTGTTTCTCTCATTCCCCGTGGATGAGATTCCGGCTGAAGGCAGTGCCGGGCTGACGGAGCCATGGCGTAGCTACCTTCTGAAGCTCCGGGGCGGTTTCGAACAACTCAGCTCGCTGGTGCCACTGCCGCAGGAGTTTGTCAATCGCCCGTCGGCAGAATGTGCTGCGGAGCTGGCGATTGTGCTGCGTTACCTTCTCTGGACGCCGGAAGCGAGATCGGCCTACTTGCGAGGGCTCAGGGAGGCCGGCGGGCTGCCGCTGGCCGCGCGTGACGCGACTGAATACGCTGAGTTGAAGACGTTGCTGGAATCGTACGGATTTGATCCGGACCCGGAACGTCTAGTGCTCGGGCCAGAGCCGAGGGCCGTGCCGGCGATGGCTGGCGGCATGGCCGGTGCTATCAGCAACGATGGTAACGACGCCTATTCGGGAGCTGCGGCATTTCTTTATCTGGGACTTGCCAATAACAGTTCGGATACGTTGACCAATGTGAGCGTGACCTATACAAGGTCTGACGTAAGCGATGCTTTCTTACTCACGGGAAGGGATCTGAGGCCAGGCGAATCGCAGATCTTCTGCGCAGGCGACGCGATGGCGGTGACCAGCGTTGGCGTGAACGCCACGGGACACGATAATTACGGCAACCTGGTGCAGGTCATCTGGGTCAACGGCCCGCCTTCCGGCTATCAGTCGAATACCACGAATACGAACACGATCGAGTTGATCTACAACGGTTACTCGTTGCCCATCAGCTAGAGAGAGAAGAGCACATAATGCCATCCCCCATCGGCGATTTCGACGTGGTGCTGCAGGTTACAACGGCAGCCATCCAGAAGCTACTCAATGCCGGGCACGCTTCCGGACTCTACCGTCATTTGGTGACGGCGGGCGACCGGGACCGGTTTTCCACCATTCTGCTTGGTCCGCAAGCGCTCGCCCTCGATCCGCAAACGGGTTCTGGCGGGCAATCCCACGCATCCGTATCGGGACGGGTCATCTATTATTCGCGACCATCCGCGGATGCAAAGGACCATGGCTATTCAGCTGTGGCCGATGTGACGGCACGAGTGACGGTCGGGCTGACCACTGGGGGCGATCCCGCGCCGCTGACTGGAGCCGCGCTTGCGGTGGACTGGACCAGAACCACAGCGTCGGATATTACGGTTCATACCGGTGCGGGAGGGAACAACGCGCCGGCTTCCGAGGTGGTCAATACACTGTTGGACGCGATTGCGAAAAACACCAGCTGGACCTACCCGCTGCCGCCTCTTGTGTACGGCGCTGACATGCTTGGCTCGGCCTCGATAGGTTTTACGCAGGCGGGCAATTCCTACGCCGTGACGGTCGGGCTGAATGCGGGAAATGTAATTAAGGGTTCCCGCAGTCAGCTCCAGACGATTTTTGCTGCCCAGGAATGGGCGGCGGCTGTTGGCTCCGGCTATCTGGGCAATCTTTTTGTATCCGAGTTCGCGGCGCAACTCGGCGAGTTGCCGGCACCACACGGGAAGGCGAAGCCAAAGATCGCCGACGGTTCCGTCTGCCTGATTCCGAACCCAGCGCCGCTGGGGCCGAAATGCCTTCTGAGCGCGCGGCAGCAGGTACTGCTGGATTCGCTGGACTGGTCGTTTCAGGAAGGGAGTATTCTGCTGACCGGGCAGTTCGAGCAGCATCTCGACGGCGTTTTTGCGGGCAGTGCGGCTTTCCAGCTGAGTCTGTTTGCCTCGCTTGATGCAGCCGGAAGTGTAGCGCTGACATTTTCGCAACCGCAGATTCAGTTGCAGCAGTGGTACGCGCAGGCGCTGAATTTTCTCAGCAGCGGTGCCATTACGCGAGCAATCACGAAGGCGATGACCGGGGCATTGCGGGCGATCTCCGATGCAACAGGGGGCGGGCTGTTTTCGGCGGCCAGCATCAACAGCCTGGCCTCTCTCGGTTACGCCGTGCAAATGCCTCTCGCAGTGACACCCCAATCGATTGCCATACATAGCTATGGCGTCGTGCTGCAGGGGTCGCTGAGCGCGGGGCCGGAGACAAGTGCGCCGGTTGCCATGTTTCAGGTGTTACCCTCATCCGACGGTCCGGCGACGCTGATTCTCAACGCACAGAATTCGTGGAGCCCGGGACAGTTCCCGGCCGCGTGGAGCTGGGATTTTGGAGACGGGACAAGCGACATCTCAACCGGCATCGCGGAACATTTCGTCACCAGCCACAGGTGGTCACCGGGCACTTACCGTGTGTGCCTCACACTGACAGACCCGCTGGGGAATTCGACGCAAACCTGTCAAACGGTCAGCCCTGGTCTTTTGACAGTGAATCGCGTCAACGTCAAACCGAAGTACGAAGGCACGTGGGTGGTGTGCCAGGCCGCCGGGCCTCAGACGCTGACGTTCTCAATTCTCTCCAACGGGATGCCTGTCTCCGGTGCTGCAATGAGCCTTTCGGCTGGTGCCTGGCAGGTCACTCAGGTATCGGGGCCCGATGGCATAGTCACATTCGCCGGAGTCGATCAGGCTCACTTCACGGTTCCAAACAGCACCACAGACGGGTTCATCGTGGGCGGCGTAAACGCTGGGGTATCGATGAATGGGTTCCCGACGGTAACTTCGGTGCTTTGGCTCTATAACTGCGCCGGAGCATCGCTGGCGAGCAGTTCTCTACAGAATATTCTCAATTCGGCTCGGCAATTGCCGCAGGAGATTCTCAATCCGTTGGGGCCCGTCATGGGAATCGGAACTGGTGAGTGGAGCGGATTGCCTATCGATGGAGGAGATCCGTGGAGTTCGCTGGCCCGCGACACGGTGCTGGCCTCGAACACGTTGCTACATATGACGGAGATGGCGATGCGCTCCTCCGATACGCGCCATGTTGCAACCATGCTGGGAATTGCGGGACATGGACAGGAACTCCACGCACAGATTCGGATGAGACTGGAGTCATTGCTGCGGACAACGAAGGCGGAATTATCGGAGCGGGCTACTGCACTGGGGGGGAAATCGCGATAGAGCATCCCGCTCAAATGCGCGGCAGGACTTCTGCCACCACTTTGGCGCGTAAGTTCGCAACGCCGGCGGTGTAGCGTTCGTCCGCCACAGCAAAGGCGACGGCGTCTTCCAGCCAGTCGTGCCAGACACCGTCGGGATCGTGCGAGGCGGCGGTGACAGTGTAGTCTCCGCCGCAGAGTTCCGCGCGGAAACGGAAGGTGACGCGCACGGTGTCGCCATCGCGCATAGGGCCGAAATGGATGTTTTCGAGCTCGGTGTTCGTGCCATAGACGTTGAGGCCGATGCGGGTCCGAATGAGGATGCCGATGACGGGGTCAGCAACGTCGCCCGTGAAACGGACCGTGACCCGGATCGCCACAGCTTCGCCGCTGCGCCAGACGACGGTGGCTGAGCCATCCGTGCCGAGGAGCTCAATGCCCGTCAACACGGCGCGGCCATCGCCATCGCGCAGAGCCGGCGCAAGGGAGACACCCTGTTTACGTCCCACTTCGCGCAGTACCAATGCGACATGTCGCCGGTAGTGAGCGAGAACTTCGAGGGGGTCGCCGCGGCCGACAAGTTTGCCATCACGGAGCCACCAGACTTCATCCGCACAGGATTCGAGGAGTTGTTCGTCGTGAGTCAGGAGGACGAAAGTGGCACCGGCGCGCCGGAGTTGTACCAGACGCGAGATGGTGCGGGCTTTCGTGACGGCGTCGAGGCCAGCCAGCAGGAAAGCGGGGACTATGGCTGCGTTACCTGCGGGATTCGGCATCTCGGGGCCGAGGCTGACGGTGCCGCCGGTGGCGGCGAGACCGCTGGGGCCGCCTTCTTCAATGACGCCGATGATGCTGCCATCGGGAGCGGTGAGACCGAGTGGGGCGAATTCAATCATGTTTCAGCCTCGAACCATATCAGACGTGGTGTGGTGTTGCTCCATCCATTCCACGGTACTCCAGTGGGTGGTGGCGTCGGGGGCGGGGCATCTGGGAAGCAGACTGCAGGAAGTGTTCATCGACAAAGCTGTTCCAATCCCCATTTTCCATGGTCGGCCACGAGGGGGTCAGGGGAGGCGGCCAGGCTTTCAAGGGCAGGCCGGAATTTGGCGTCACCGGAGTTGCCCATCGCGACCGCCACATTGCGCAGGAAGGCGGAATGTTTCGCGCGGCTGACGGCGGTCTGGCGAAAACGGGCGCGGAATTCGGCTTCTGACAGGCTGGCCAGTTCTTCCAGCGTGGTAGCCGCGTCTGGATCTACCGAAGCCGGGACGTCGCGGTTCCACGGACAGACATCCTGGCAGATATCACAGCCAAATACGTTATCTCCAATGGCTTCAAGGTGTTCCGCCGGTGCCGGACCGCGGAGTTCGATGGTGAAGTACGAGATGCAGCGGCGGGCATCGAGTTCGAAACCGCCATCGGGCGAGGGGACCAGCGCCTGTGTGGGGCAAGCGTCCAGACAGCGGGTGCAGGTGCCGCAGCGATCCGGCGGGGGGGCGTCCAGCCCTGGGTCCGGGGTGATTTCGAGCGTGGTAAGGAGTTCGCCCAAAAGACAAAACGAACCCGATTCCTGGTTGATCAGGCAGGTATTCTTGCCAATCCAGCCGAGACCGGCGTCGCGGGCGACGGATCTTTCCAGCAAGGGGGCGGTGTCGACACAGGCGCGCCATTCGAAGGCCGCGTGCTCCTGCAAACCGGCGGCGAGGGCTTCGAGGCCGCGTCGGATCACCACGTGGTAGTCCGGCCCCTGGGCATAGCGGGCGATGCCGGCTGTGCGCTGGGAATCGGCGTAGGACAGCCCAACTGAGATAACGGATTTCACGCCGGGCAGCAGATTCTCGAACTGGGCGCGGACCTGGGCGCGGTGGTCGGTCAAATAAGCCATCTCGCCAGCCAAGCCACGGTCCACCCAACTCATGTAACGGGCAAAATCAGGGGCTGAACGGGCCGCATTTGGCACGGCCACCACTCCAGCCAGGTGGAACCCGACTTTAGCCGCTAACTCGCGGACGAGATGACTACTTACGCGCTGTGTTACAATTTCCACAAGGTCCGATATACCACCTTTTTCGGCTGGGGGAAGAGTGGGTGAGGACTGGTTAATCTCGTTACGCCCCGCCGAGCGGCATTTTGGCGCAGTTCGATGTTTTTTGATCGAAAAAAGCCCGCCGATGCCTTACCTTTGAAGGATACCTGATATCAGGTGTAGTGCGGACGTCCTCAAGCACTTCAGGAGAGCAAGAAACTATGTCAAAAGCGATCAAAGCAGCGGAAAAAGCAGTCACGGTTGCGGCCGGTGTGGCATGGAACGCGTTTAACGCGCTGAATTCCATCAAGCAGAACCCGTCGTTTACGCCGAAATGGTCTGAGAAGCCGCTGTTGAAATCGTGGGAAAAGCAGAAGCCGCCACTGGGCTGGCCCCGCACCACGGATTCGCTCTGCCCGGTTTGCGTCCCGGAGATGCGCAAGAAGATTCTGGACGGCGAACTGCCGGTGGACGTACTCCGCACGGAGAAGATGGGCGAAATCAAGGCCCAGATCATCGAGCGCGACGGCAAGATCCTGATGGTGAAGGATTGTCCGATTCACGGCCACTTTGAAGACGTGATGGCGATGGATCCGGCGTTCCTGCAGAAAGTGGAACGCGTATTCCCGGGCCGCGACATTCGCGCCCACAACGATAAAGATCTCCACAACCACGGCTCCTCCACAGTGACCCACGGTCGCGGTTCGGTACTCACCATCGATCTGACGAACCGCTGCAACATGATGTGCGATCCCTGCTTCATGGATGCCAACCAGGTCGGCTTTGTGCACGAACTGAGCTGGGAAGACATCCAGACGATGCTGGACAACGCGATTTCGATCAAGCCGCGTCGCCAGATGTCGGTACAGTTCTCCGGCGGCGAGCCGACGCTTTCGCCGTACTTCCTGGACGCTGTTCGTTACGCCCGGAAGGTGGGCTACAACAGCGTGCAGGCCGCGACCAACGGGATTGAGTTCGCGAAGAGCCCCGAATTCTGCCGCAAGGCGCAGGAAGCTGGTCTGCGTTACGCTTATCTCCAGTTCGATGGCATCGGCAACGCGGCGAATTCCCACCGCGCCATCGGCAACCTGTTTGACGTGAAACTGCGTGCGATTGAGAACCTGCACTCGAACGGCGTGGACATTGTTCCTGTCATCACGATCATCAACGGCGTGAACAACGAGCAGGTGGGCCGCGTGATTCAGTTCGCGCTGGACAATCCGAAGAAAATTTCGTTCCTCTCGTTCCAGCCTGTATCGTTCACGGGCCGCGACGAAGAGATCACGCCGGAACGCCGGGAAGCACAGCGCTACACGCTTTCGCACCTGGCGCACGACGTGAAGAACCAGATCGGCATGGGCGAGCCCACGCGCGACTGGTATCCGATTTCGTTTATCAGCACGTTCTCCGACTGGTCGGATCTGGTGCACGGACCGAATGCCGATTGGGGCCAGTTGAGCTGCGGCTGCCACCCGAATTGCGGTACGGGTATGGCCGTGATGATCGACAAGGAAACGAAGGAATTCAGCCCGGTGACGGCGTTCCTGAATGCGGAACAACTGGCGAAGGACATCGCGGCGGTCAACGACGCGGCGCGCGGCAAGTTCCTGACGGTGCTGGGCGGTACGCTGGCACTGCTTCGCAACTACGATCCGGCGCAGGCTCCGAGCAGCTTCCGGCTGACCGATTTGCTCCAGAAGTTCGACAAGGGCCTGGGCGCGACGGGCAAGAACTACGGTAAAGTGACGGGCGACCGCACCTTTGAAGACATCGAAAAGCGCCGCAAGGATCGCTGGAACTTCCTGTTCATCGCGGGTATGTGGTTCCAGGATCTCTTCAACTACGATTTCCGCCGCACCGAGCAGTGCATCATTCCGTACTCGACGCAGGAAGGCGAAATCAGCTTCTGCGCTTACAACACGGGCGTGGGCTGGCGCAACATCGTTGAGAAGATGCACATGACGGCGACCCTGACCAAGTGGTATGAGGAAAAGGGCCGGCACGAAATCATTGCGGGCGGCAAGGCCGTGAATCTGCCTTCGAAGGATCACTCGCTGATTCTGGATCCGGTTGCCGTGGCGGCCGGCATTCAGCATGACCTGGACGATAAAGGCATTGCGAAGACGGCCCGCGAAGAGAAGACACGCGCGCGGAATGAGTCGATGGTGAAGAAGGCCGCTGAGGATGCGAAGATGGCCAAGCTTTACCGCGAAGTAGTGCTCAAGGAAAAGCCGATTGAAGCGGGCTTTGTGCCGGTGAGCATGCTGGGCGGGATCGCACCGGCTCCGAAGGCGGCAGCCAAGACCGAAGTGAAGGAAGAAGTAGGCAGCTTCGGCGATTAATTCTCGCTTCGAGCGAAGTCAGTATCAAAAGGGCCGTCGGGGCAACCCGGCGGCCTTTTTGCGCACCGTATACTGAATTACATTCCAGAGGAGCCCAGGTGAAAGTCCCGGTTACTGCGAAAGCTCTTTTCACGACTCTGTTTTTCGTCGGCCTTTCGGCGGGGCAAAACACTCCAATTACTATCTCCGGCCTGACTGTTTCCGGAACGATCAACGGCGTGGGACTGGTATCGGGGTCGGGCACTGCGACGGTTACCGGCATCGCAAGCGGAACGTTCACGTTGAGTGAGTCTGGCATGGCGCAGGTCCCCTGCGGTGGCACAACATCCCTCAACCAGGTCATCACATTCAACAGCAGCGATAGTGTGACGCTGACTGAAAACTTCCCGGCGAACTGCACCGGCGGCAGTTCGACCACCACAATCAGCTTCAACGTGGCCGGCGGCACGGGGGCGTTCAGTGGCCGAAGCGGGTCCGGCACACTCACGCTCACGACGCAGCCGAGCCAGATCGATACGCCATTTTCCTACACGCGAACGGGCAGTGGCACGGGGACGCTGACGCCGCAGATACCCACCATCGCCACGTCGGGGATTGTTCCGATTTACAGCGCGGTCCCCACCATTCAGGCCGGCGAATGGGTGTCCATCTTCGGAACCGGATTCTCGGGCTCGGCGACGGTATGGAAGGGGGATTTCCCCACTTCTCTGGGCGGAGCCAGCGTGACAATCGACGGCAAGCCCGCGTACCTTTGGTATGTCAGCCCCACGCAGATCAATCTGCAGGTGCCGGACGATTCCCAGACAGGAACTGTTTCCGTGGCGGTGAAGACGGCAAACGGAACATTCACTTCGACAGTCACGCTGGCCGCTGCTGCGCCATCGTTCAGCCTGCTGGACAGCAGGCATGTCACAGGGATCATCCTTCGCGGCGATGGCTCGGGATCTTATGGCGGCGGCACGTACGATATCCTGGGACCGACCGGGAGTTCTCTGGGCTACGCGACGGTAGCGGCGAAGCCGGGAGACGTCGTTGAGCTCTTCGCGGTCGGGCTTGGGACAACGAATCCGACCGTGCCACCCGGACAGGCGTTCACAGGTTCCGCACCCACAGTCGGCGCGATTCAGATTCTCATCAACAATGTCAGTGTGACGCCGTCGTTCGCGGGACTGTCCGGTGCGGGTCTTTATCAAATCAATCTTGTCATTCCGCCCGGGCTGGGCACCGGAGACGTCTCACTTCTCGCCGTTACCACCAGTGGCGCACAGACCCAGCCCGGTGTCGTAATCGCACTTCAGAAGGGCCCCGTTGCCAATCAGAATCTCACGATAACGACGTCTGGAACCGGCAGCGGAACCGTCAGCACGTCGCCGGCGGGGACCTCATGCGGGGCAGGGTGTGTGACCTTCCCCGGCGGAACGGTAGTGACGCTGACACCGGCAGCGGCTGCGGGATCTGCTTTCGCCGGATGGTCTGGTGGTTGCTCCGGAACGAACAGCTGTAGCGTGACCATGGACAACAGCCAGTCCGTTCATGCCGTCTTCGGCCCTGTGGTGAATCCGGTTCTGACTCTCGTGACAGCGGGCACCGGCACCGTCGCCGCTTCCCCTGCGGGAACCTCGTGCGGGACCGGTTGCCTGAGCTTCAGTCCGGGAACAGTGGTTACGCTGACGGCAACGCCAGGCACTGGATCCACGTTTGGCGGATGGTACGGCGCTTGTACGGCAGGGACCTCTTCAAACATCTGCCAACTGACCATGAATGCCAATCAGACGATCAACGCCACGTTAAATCTGAGCGGATTCGTCAGCGGCATCGCGGCTTCAGGCTCGGCTGTTGCCGGCGCGAGTGTAACGCTCCGGGACAGCACGGGAATGTCGAGCAGTACGTCCACCGATTCCAAAGGAGCCTACGTACTGAGCACGGCAGGCATGACGCCTCCTTTTCTGATTCAGGTACAGCCGTCATCCGGCGCGAAACTTTACAGTGTCAGCGCGGATAGTTCCTCGACAACCACCATCAATACGCATCCGTATACAGACCTGATCATTCGCGCCTGGTATGCGTCACAGGGGAAAGACATCGATGCCGCATTCCTGAATCCGGTCTCGCTGCCCGCCCCAAACCCGGCCAGTGTGAAACTGCTGGGCAACGCGACTACCGGCCTCATACAGTTGTGGCTCGCCAACGCCGGCGTCAATGCCTCGCAGTTCAACCTGATTTCCAGCCCTTTTGCCGCGGACCATACCGGTCTTGATCTGGTTCTGGACGAGAGCGTGGTGAATGCGGCCGCAGGCACTGTGGTCATTGCGGCGGGCGGGACCACCCAGACTTCAACCATCAGCTACAACTCCGGTAACGGCACCATGACGCTTGGTTCAACAACCACGGGTCCTGGCGGAACCAGCATGAATACGAGCACGCTTGTTGTTCCCGCGCAATCCGCCCAGCAGACGGCGGTCAACAGCATGATGGCGACGCTGACCGGGTTTTTCAATGCGGTTACGTCTGCCGGCGGCGCGCTGACGGCCAGCCAGCTCACACCATTCATGGCAACCGATCTGGTGCATGACGGTCTGAATCAGAGCCAACTTGCGGCAAGCCTGGCCACCACCTGGCGCGGCAGCGTCGTTCCGGCCATACAGCTTCAGCGGATCAAAAGCATCGACCTCGCACACGGAATCGCGGATCTTGTCATCACGCAGGGCCAAAGCGAATTCTGGCTTGAAAACGTGGCCGGCACATGGCTGATCGGTGGAGATAACAGAATTGCCGCGATCAATCTGACGGCGCAGTCGGACACCTATGAGGGCAGCCAATCGGGAAGCGGTCCGCAGATCAATATTCAGGTGCTGGCCCCACAAGGCAAAGTGACCGGCGTCAAGGTCACGGATGCTTCCGGGATC
This sequence comes from uncultured Acidobacteriia bacterium, assembly GCA_903875575.1. GTDB lineage: Bacteria > Acidobacteriota > Terriglobia > Bryobacterales > Bryobacteraceae > BOG-234. Next base: position 60,197 of record CAIQWJ010000059.1, read on the forward strand.
ACTGGGTATAAAGCCTCCGCACTCCAGCAGGGGTCCACCAGCGTGGAAGTTTTTCAGCCAACTCCCGGCACCCAACTGACGGTGAACGTCGATTCGTTTGTCGCACTCTCGGGTTTTCTCGGCAGCAAGCCGATCCCCGCCGACTCGCTGTTCACATTTGCGGTCGCGCCCCTGTCGGGAACCGTGGCCAACTATAGCGTGCCGACCAATACCTTCACAACCGATGCAATCACCATAACATCACCCACAAGCGGCACGCTTTCCAGTTACACCCTCGGTCAGCCGCTGGCTGTGCAGTGGCGCCTCCCAGGGACGTATGCTCTAGCCAATGTTTCCCTGAATGCGGTAGCGGAAACCGGGCCTGACGGTCCCTCCACGTTTTCGTGCGCGGTCAACGGCAGCTCTTACAGCACCCCGGGCGCGCTGGCAGGTGCCACCTCCGGAACGATTACGATTCCCGCCACTTGCAATGGTCTGCCGGTACTCAACGTGCACGTGACTGTTCTTGCAAGGGGAGTCAATGGCGAGCAGGCGTATTCGATTCTCTCGATGCAGTAAGACCAGCATCGGCGGCCTTTTTCTTTGCCGGTGCGGAATCCTGGAGCTGTGTGGCCGCATCAAACGGCCCTCAGACTGGATTGGGGGCTAATGAACATTCAACAGATTTGGCGCTATCCGGTGAAGTCAATGGCGGGGGAACGGGTTGACGCGGCCCGCGTGACAGAAGCGGGCATTGAAGGAGATCGGGGCATTCAGGTGCGGAACAAGTCGGGCCGCACGGTGACATCCAGAACTCACCCGCAATTGTTTGGCTTTCACGCGACCACGAGTGACAGCGGCGAAGTCTTGATCGACGGACGTCCGTGGGACAGTCCGAAGATTCTGGAGCAGGTACAGCGGACCGCTGGCCCCGGCGCGCGCCTGGTTCGCGATGAGACGCAGGACCGTTTCGACATACTCCCGTTGCTGGTGGCTACCGATGGCGCGATTGCGGCGTTCGGCCGGGACGTACGACGGCTGCGGCCAAACATCGTTGTTGGTGGTGTCGCGGGGCTGAAGGAAAGAGGCTGGCAGGGCGGGCAGTTGCTGGTTGGGCACGGAGCCGAATCCATCGTGATCGGCGTCCATGACCTTCGGGGACGCTGCATCATGACTACCTTCGACCCCGATACACAGTCACATGATCCAGAGGTACTGCGCGACATCGTCAAGCGCTTCGGCGGCAAGCTGGCGTTGAACTGCGAGGTGATTCAGGGCGGGGTGATCAAAGTGGATCAGGAGGTGCGCTTTGTCGGTGCGGGAACAGGCAGCGAGTACTGAACATGCGGCGCGCGAACGATTGCGACGAAGCTTTCGGCCCGCGGCGCTGCGGATTCTATTTGTTGGTGAGTCACCGCCGGCTTCGGGAAAATTCTTCTATCGGAGAGACTCGGGACTCTACCGTGCGATGCGGGCAGCGTTTCAGGCGGCAGATCCGTCGATCGATGAGGAACATTTTCTGGAGACGTTTCGCGCGTGTGGCTGCTACCTCGTCGACCTCTGCCCGGAACCAGTCGACAAGCTGGAGCGCGCAATGCGGGCTGCTATGTGCCGCGAAAGTGAAGCATTGCTGGCTAATACGATTCGACGGCTGCAGCCGGAGACGATTGCCACCCTGGTGCGTTCCATCGAGGGCAATGTAGCGCGAAGTATTGCGCGAACGGTTTGGCATGGGCGGGTGATCCAGCTTCCTTACCCCGGAAGATGGGCGCGGCACAGGAGCGCGTTCGCGGGAGAGGTGGCCCCGCTTGTCCGCGAATTGCTGACGCACTCTCTGGCTGCGCCCCGGTAGACAACACCAGGTTACGATACTTCCGTATGCTCAATCTTCATTCCGTGCCGCTGGCGATTCCGGAAAATGCCAACATCATTTTGGGCCAGAGCCATTTCATCAAGACCGTGGACGACCTTTACGAGGCGATGGTGAATTCGTCGCCCGGGATCAAATTCGGCGTCGCCTTCAATGAGGCGTCGGGACCGTGCCTCACACGCAGCGATGGGACCGATCCCGAGATGAAGCTGGCGGCGGTCGAGATGGCGACAGCGGTGGGTGCCGGGCATTTCTTCGCGATCGCGATGCGTGACGCGTTCCCGATCAACGTACTGAAGAGCGTGCAGGCGGCTTACGAGGTTTGCAACATCTTCTGCGCAACGGCGAATCCGGTGCAGGTGATTGTGGCGGAGACGGAGCAGGGGCGGGGCGTGCTGGGCGTGATCGATGGCTCGTCGCCGAAGGGCGTGGAGACGGATGAGGATGTGGAGAAACGGCGCGGATTCCTGCGGATGATCGGTTATAAAAGGTAGCGCGGGCGGGATTGCTCAAACCCCAAACTGACGGAAGTGATGGTCGGCGTGCAGATAGCCCCATCGCAGCCATTCCCATTCCGTCAGGTCGCCAAATATGGGATGCCGCCCGAATTTGAAGTCTCTCGGGACTTGCGCAAACCGGCGGATGGCCGCAGCCAGAGCTTCAGCGTCCCGAGTAAATTCCAAAGGCCGGGTTCCGCCCACCAACTGATCCACCTCCGGGCGGGTGGGAACTCCTTTGGGCCAGGTCAGGGACGTGTGGAGGGCAACCCATCGGACCAGAGTGCGGTTGAGAACTGTGACGGCCTCGCTGGCGGAGCGCTCGCTCATCGCCAGCGTGAATGCGTCCGTCAGGTGACAGATCATCTGGTGGGCGTTCATCTTGCCCCAGATTGCCTGGCTTTCCGGCCGGAGGCTCCCCAAGCGATCCAGTAAGAGTTGGGCTTCCATGGAGTCGAGTGTTTGCATTGAAGTTGAGGGACCTTTCATATTATCCCGCTACTTCGCGGGTGGGCATGCCACGCCACGGATACGCGCGTTCATTGAAAAGTCGGGGAGCCGGATGGTGATGGCGCGTTCCGGGCCGCCATTGCAACCGGAGACCCTGACCCGCAGTGTGTCGGCTGCGCCAAGCGTGAAAGTTGTGGTCGCGGTGACTCCGGATTTTTCCAGTTCGAAAATCCGGTTCCGATCGCGGGAATAGATCCAGATCGGGTGCGCCCATGACTGGTGGCCGCCGGACGCTTCCGTGCCGGCAACGAAGAAGACAGAATCAGCCGTCCATGCGGCCTGAACGACGCCATAGCCGTGCGCACCGTCAGGCGAGGTTTGATCATGGATCAGCAAGACCTGACCCGCAGGCATTGACTTACTTTCCGTGCGCGATTCGCCGGTGCGGTTCGTCGATATGATGGCGGTGGTTTTGCCGTCGGGAGAGGCGTATTCGCGAACGGTTTGCGCGAAGCAGGGCGCGCTGAGAAAGATCAGAATGAAATGCCGCATCGGCACCCCCGAAGTTTATCCGCCGGTCTTTTTGCCGGCTCGGATGAGTTGCTCGATGCTCACAAGATCTGTCGGATAGTCGCCGGTGTAGCAGGCGTAGCAGTACTTGCCGTGAGTATCGGCCACGGCATGCTGCAGAGCGCCGTGTGAGAGAAATGCGAGCGAATCAGCTTCCACAAATCGCCGGATCTCTTCAATTGAACTGTTCGCGGCGATCAGCTCACTTTTGTTCGGAGTGTCGACGCCGTAAAAACAGGGCGAGACGGTCGGGGGACAGGATATACGGAGATGGACTTCGCGTGCGCCTGCATTCCGCACCATGCGGACAATCTTGCGGCTGGTGGTGCCGCGCACGATGGAATCGTCAATCAGTACGACGCTCTTGCCTTCCAGTAGACTGCGCACCGGATTGAGCTTGAGCTTGACGCCGAAATCCCGGATGGCCTGAGATGGTTCGATAAACGTGCGACCCACGTAATGATTACGGATCAGCGCAAGCCGATACGGCAGACCAGATTCGGCCGCGTAACCGAGTGCCGCCGAGTTGCCGGAATCGGGCACGGGCACGACGATATCGGCTGGCGCAGGCGTTTCACGGGCCAGAAGACGACCCATCAGATCGCGCGAATCCTGCACCTGACGTCCGAAGACGAAAGAATCGGGCCGTGAGAAATAGACGTGTTCGAAGACGCACTGCGAGTGCGGTTGTTCCGGCGCGAACCGTTCGCGCGAAACGCCTTCCGGACCGACGATCACCATCTCACCCGGCTGCACATCTCCGAGATAGACGGCGTTGATCAGATCGAAGGCGCAGGTTTCGGAAGCAAACACATAAGCCGGCTTGCCGCCGGAGATTTCGAGTTTGCCCATCGCGAGCGGGCGGAAGCCGCGGGGATCGCGCGCCACAATGATGCGATCTTCCGCAAGGAAGACCAGCGAGAACGCACCTTCGAGTTGCAGCAGTGCGTCGCGCAGGGCGGCAGCCATGGTCTTCTCGGTAGAATGTGCAACCAGGTGGAGAATGACTTCGGTATCGCTGGAGGCCTGAAAGATAGCTCCGCGGGCTTCCAGGTTCCGGCGCAGTTCGGATGCGTTCGTGATGTTGCCGTTATGGGCAACCGATATGCGGCCCTTACTGCAATGCACGGAAAACGGCTGCGCGTTGCGTTCCACCGTGTCACCACTGGTGGAATAACGCGTGTGGCCGATGGCCAGCGGGCCGGGCAAAGCCTTGATGACATCGTTGGTGAAGATGTCGGCCACATGACCCATGGACTTCTTCGTGTAGATCTGGGTGCCGTCACTGGACGAAATGCCCGCGCTCTCCTGGCCGCGATGCTGCAGGGCGTAGAGCGATAGGTAGGCTAATTTCGAGGCTTCGGGGTGGCCGTAGATGGCGGCAACACCGCATTCCTCGTGCAGCTTGTCATCACGTTCCGTGTCATTAGGGTCAACGAACGGTACCACGCCGAGCTGGTGATCATTCATGGGTTTGAAGGAGTCGGGGCAGACTTGCCTCAAAGGCCAGTTTCAGATCGGAGGTGGAGAGATCTATCAGCATCTTCGAATCGTCGCCAATCTGTAACCGCCCCTTCATTGTAGCGCCGATCCGGGGGCATTCCACCTGAAATTTCGCGGCAATTTCCTGAGCTCTGGCGGCGTCGCGGACACTGACCAGAATCCGGGAGGGGGCTTCGCCGAAGAGAGCGAGGTCTTGCCTTTGGCTCGCAGGCATGGTGACCGTCGCGCCGATTTCGTTGGTAGAAGATTCGCTGAGGGCGACAGCGAGGCCGCCGTCGCTCAGATCGTGAGCGGATTCAACAAGATCGGCAGCGATGAGGGCACGAATGGCGTCATGGACGCGTTTCTCGTAGTCCATATCGAGCCGAGGGGGTAAGCCCCAGAGCTGGCTGAGGATGACTTTCGCGTACTGGGTCCCGCCGAAACGCCGGTCCTCGCACTTGCCGAAGCCACCGAGGAGCAGGAGGTCCGCGCCTTCGCGGACAAAACGGACGGGCGCGGGCTGAGCTGTCTTCATCAAGCCGATGATTCCGAGAACCGGCGTGGGGAAAATTCCTTCGCCCAGGGTTTCGTTGTAGAGGCTGACATTGCCGCCCGTGATGGGGGTTTCAAAGAATGTGCAGGCTTCGGCGATGCCTTCGACGGCCTCGACGAGCTGCGCCATGATTTCGGGGCGTTCTGGATTGCCGAAATTCAAATTGTTCGTAGCCGCGACGGGGATGGCACCGGTGGTGGCCAGGTTGCGGCAACACTCGGCAACCGCGAGCTTCGCGCCCTCGCGCGGATCGAGATAGCAGTAGCGGCCGTTGCCATCGAGCGACATCGCGATAGATTGGTCGGTTTCCTTGACGCGCACGACTGCGGCATCGGAACCGGGGCCCACGATGGTGTTGGTACGAACCATGTAGTCGTACTGTTCCCAGATCCAGCGTTTGGAGCAGAGATCCTGGGAGGCGACGAGTTTCAGAAGATCGGCGGAGAGATCGGTGGAAACTGGCAGGTTGGCCGGCGCATCGAGCGGCGCGCGGCGATGCGGTTTCACGTTGTGCGGACGGTCGTACTTCGGGGCTTCGTCGGCCAGTGCAGGGTTGGGAATTTCGGCGACAACCTGCCCCAGATGGCGGATACGAAGATTGCCATCGGGTGTGACCACGCCGATGGTGACGGCATCGAGTCCCCATTTGCGGAAGACGCGGAAGACTTCCTCTTCCCTGCCCTTTTCCGCTACGATGAGCATCCGCTCCTGAGATTCCGAGAGCAGCATCTCGTAGGCGGTCATGCCGGTTTCGCGCTGCGGGACAAGGTCAAGATTGATATCGATGCCGACGCCGCCGCGGCTGCCCATTTCGCAGGACGACGACGTGAGCCCCGCCGCACCCATGTCCTGAATGGCGACAATGGCGCCTGTCTTCATCGCTTCAATGCAGGCTTCGAGGAGCAGCTTTTCAAGGAAGGGATCGCCCACCTGTACGTTCGGGCGCTTCTGTTTCGATTCTTCCGTGAATTCGGCGCTGGCCATGGATGCGCCGTGAATACCGTCGCGGCCGGTCTTCGCGCCTACATAGATGACGGGATTGCCGATGCCGGAAGCTTTCGCATAGAAGATTTCGTCTTCTTTGCAGACACCCAGAGCGAAGACGTTGACCAGCGGATTCGCGGAGTAGCCCTCTTCAAAAATGCATTCACCGCCAACCGTCGGCACGCCAAAGCAGTTGCCGTAATGCGCAATCCCGCTGACGACGCCTTCCACGATCCGGCGATTATGTTCCGATTCCGGCGTACCAACAATCGGACCAAAACGGAGCGAGTCCATCACCGCGATGGGGCGCGCGCCCATGGTGAAAATATCGCGCAGAATGCCGCCGACGCCGGTGGCCGCGCCCTGAAAGGGTTCGATGTAGCTCGGGTGGTTGTGGGACTCGATCTTGAAGGCGACCACCCAACCGTCGCCGATGCCGATCACACCGGCGTTTTCTCCCGGCCCCTGCACCACGTACTTGCCAGTAGTGGGCAACTTCTTCAGGTGGATGCGGGAACTCTTATATGAGCAGTGCTCGCTCCACATCACGCTGAAAACGCCCAATTCGGTATAGCTCGGTTCGCGGCCAAGCAGGGCGACGATCTTGTCGAATTCCGCGGTGGTGAGCTGGTGCTGAGCGATCAGCTCGGGTGTGATTTTCATCTTGAAAGTACGGGAACTGCGTTGGGTAGTGACGCCAGCATCGATTCGAAAATACCGAGGCCGTCGGTGGAGCCCATCAGGGGATCGCAGGCTCGTTCGGGGTGCGGCATCATGCCGAGGACGTTGCGCTGGTGATTCAAAATGCCCGCAATGGAGTGGGCCGAACCGTTCGGATTTTCAACGTAGCGGAACGCGACGCGGTCTTCAGATTCGAGTTCGTCCAGCGTGCGCTCGTCAGCAAAATACTGACCTTCGCCGTGGGCGATCGGAACGCGGAGGATCTGACCTTGATTCAGTGCCGAAGTAAATGGCGAGGCCGGCGTTTCGGTGCTGAGTTGCACCTCGCGGCAGATGAACTTCAGGTCGCGGTTGCGAATCAGCGCCCCGGGGAGCAGGCCGGCTTCCACAAGAATCTGGAAGCCATTGCAGATGCCGAGGACCAGGCCACCATCGGCGGCGAATTTCTTCACTGCTTTGATAACGGGAGAAAAGCGGGCGATGGCACCGCAGCGGAGATAGTCGCCGTAGGAGAAGCCACCGGGGAGAATCACAGCGTCGATATCGCCAAGACTGGTCGAATCGTGCCAGATGAATTCGGCGCGACCGTGGAGGTTCTCATTGACTGCGTACCACGCGTCGTGGTCGCAGTTACTGCCGGGGAATACGATGACGCCAGCCTTCATGTTGGGAAGACCCAGTTTAGCAAGGCGGGAGTTGTCGGGCGGCGACTGGTCGCCCGGCGGCTATTTATGGGGCGTGCCGTCGGCGTTGACACCGGCCTCGAGAGTCTTTCCGGCCTTGGTGTAGGTCGCTTCGTAGCTGACGGTAGTGCCGACCGTGACGGACTCGACCTTCGTCAGCTTGCCGGTACCGATCTTTTTGGTGATGGCCGTCCGGGCGGCAGCGGGAAGGGCATCGAGATCGATTTCCTGCTCCACGGACACGACAGCACCTGTCTTATCGAAGCTGACATCCCGACCTTTGCCGTTGAGCGTGGTCTCGGCTTCCCACGTAGTCTTGCCGTTCTCTGTTTCTTTGACGAGCGAGACCAGAGTGGCTGATTTTGTTTGTTCTTTAACGGCGGTCTGAACGGCAGGCGGCAGGTCCGCCATTTTCACTTTGACGTCCGCAGCCCAAATGGATGTCGATAGCGTTACAGCCAGAATCAGTTTCACGGTGTGTTTCATTTGTATCCCCCGAAATTGATGTTATGCGAGTTAACTGAATGTTCCCTGAATGGTTGTTTTCGTGACTATAATCGGTTGAGCGATCGCTCACATGAAACGAAGAACACCCATTATCGGCTTGGTGATTGCGGCTGCTCTGCTGCTTGCGGCGGGCGCTTGGGCGCAGCGTGGCGGTCGGGGCGGCGGGGGCGGCGGCGGTTTTGGCGGAGGCTGTATCGGGAGTGCCGAGGGCGAGTTGCCCACGTTTCCACCATTGGGCGAGTTTCATTTCATCCGCATGGAGTATACGGATTTGCCGAGCCACCACCGGGGCTTTGGTTTTTCCTCGCGCACTGCGCAGGGTAATGGCTGGTGGGTGGTAGATTGGCCGGATGCCGACGCGCATTTCTCCGAAGGCGTAAAGCGGTTGACGCGGGTGGGTACCGGAGCGCCGCTGCACATGGGCCTGATGGATGACCGGATCTTCGACAATCCGTGGATTTATGCCACGCAGGTTGGCTGGTGGGACTTGAGCAACGTTGAGGTCGCTCGTCTGCATGAGTATTTGCTGCGCGGTGGATTTCTGGTGGTGGACGATTTCTGGAGTCAGGATCCGGAGTCATGGCCGGTTTTTCAGCGAACCATGGCGCGGGCGCTGCCCGGGCATCCCATTACGGAGTTAGCGGAGTCCGATGCGGTACTGCATGTGCTCTACGACATAAAGGATAAAGACCGGACGTGGATTCCGGGTTCCCGACATCTGCGTTGCGGGCCGGGCGATTCGGTGCAATTGGTGCAGCCCGCCGGGACCGCGCCGGCGTGGTTCGGGATGTATGACGATAAGAACCGGATGGTGGTCGCGGTCAACTACAACACGGACGTGGGCGATGCCTGGGAATTTGCGGACTCACCGAAGTATCCGGAGAAGATGACGGAACTGGCGTACCGGTACGGAATCGATTACATCATTTATTCGATGACGCACTGATTGTCGCTCAGTGCTTGCCCAGCAGGCCCTTGGCGATAGCGAGCTTCTGCATGTTGCTGGTGCCTTCGTAGATGCGGCCGATTTTTGCATCGCGGTAAAGCTTCTCCACCGGGAAGTCTTTTGTGAAGCCGACTCCGCCAAAGACTTCGACGGCGCGGGAGGCGACCGTTTCGGCGATTTGGGAGGCAAACAACTTGGCCATTGCGGCTTCCGTGACGAATGGATGTCCGGCTTCACGCAGGCGGGCTGCGTTATAGACCAGGAGGCGGGCCGCTTCTACGTCGGTAGCCATTTCGGCGAGAGTGAACTGGACGGATTGGAAATTCGCGATCGGCTGATTGAATTGTTGGCGCTGTTTGGAGTAGGCGATGGCCTGATCGAGTGCCCCTTGTGCGAGGCCCGTCATTTGGCCACCAATGGCGATCCTGCCTTCGTTCAAGGTTTCGATAGCGATCTTGTAGCCCTTGCCCAGTTCACCGACAATGTTCGCGGCGGGAACGACGCAGTCATCGAGAATCAGTTCGCAGGTGGAGGAGGCTCGGATGCCGAGCTTGTCTTCCTTCTTGCCGACCTTGAAGCCGGAGGTGTCGCGTTCGATCAGGAAACAGGTGATGCCGCGGTACCCCTGCTCGGGCGCGGCATTGGCAAACAGGAAGAAGACGCCTGCTTCTGCAGCGTTGGTAATCCACATCTTACGCCCGGTAAGACGGAAGTTGTCGCCATCGGCAGTGGCACGCGTCTTTAGGGAGAAGGCATCGGAGCCGGAGCCCGCTTCGGAGAGCGCGAAGGATGCGACGGTATCGGTGGCGAGGCGCGGCAGGTACTTACTTTTCTGTCTTTCTGTGCCCCAGCGGAGGAGAATATTGTTCGCAATGGTGTTTTGAACATCGACGATGACAGCGGCGGAGGGGTCCACTGAGGCCAGAGCCTCGATGGCAAGAACGGACTGGAAGAAATTGCCTCCCTGTCCGCCGTGTTGTTCGGGGATTTCGATACCCATCAGGCCCAGAGAGAACATTTCCGTCAGGAGATCCTTGCGAAAAAGGCCGGCGGCATCCATTTCGCGGACGTGGGGCGCGATCCGTTCGCGTGCGAATTTCAGGACAGTGGATTGGAAGAGCTGATCTTCTTCGGAGAGCGAAGTAAGTGGGGATGGGGCTGGCACTGGAATGATCGTAGCAGTTTTGTCCGGCGCACAACAAAAAGCCCGACCTTATGGGTCGGGCTTGATGATAAACCGGGCAACTTCCTGGTCTCCCACACACCTGCGCGTGCAGTACAATCGGGGCTGAGAGGCTTAA
>CAIQWJ010000060.1 GCA_903875575.1 uncultured Acidobacteriia bacterium
CGGCGTGTCTGTCGTCGCCCGAAAAACGGCCCACGAAGGGTTGGCTCTGTCGTAATGTACGCGGGACCGCTTCATATGCCTCTCCGGCACATAAAACTACTTCTGTCAAGCCCCATTAGCGGGAGTTCTGCAAGTGGGTCAAGCCCCGGCAATATTTTTTTTGCGCTTATTATCAATCACTTAGTCCGGCTTATCGATTAACCAACGGCCTAGCTTCTTCCGATTCTCATGCTAGCGTCTAGTTGAGTTTGGTGGCCTGATCAACGCATTTCATCCTGGATGTGCAGCTGGCGACCACAACGGAATCGAAAATTGGGGTTTCTATGAAAAAAACGCTACGCACCATATGCGCATATGCATGCGCCATATGCATACCGGCACAAACACAAATCGATCTACGGACACAAGGGAAAAACGTGGATTTTTCTGGCGCTTCGGCGACAAAACCAATGCAGACAGGGGCTACTTTACCCCCAACGTGCGGTGTCGGCCAGTTGTTCTTTCTCACAACGGCGACAGCCGGAGCAAATGTATATGCCTGCTCCTCGGCGGGCCACTGGACACCGATCAGTGCTGTCAGCGGCGGCGGTGGCGGCGGCGCAGTGGCCAGCGTGGCGGGAAAGACCGGAATCGTCACTCTCCAGTCAACAGATCTGGCCGATTGCCGTCTGTCGCTGACAGCATCCACCGTAGTAACGTTCAACGGTTGTACCGTCAGTTACCCGGATATTCCTCCACAAACGTTCCCGGCGGGGGCGGTGACCATTCTCGGCGGGACCGGCGTAGCATATGTGTACGCCACGCCAGGTGGCGTCATCAGCGTCCGGGAGAGCGGAACTCTCAGCATTGCCTGTTCGGGCTGTACAGATGCGGGTACGGGGATAGACTTCCCACCGGACGTCGCTCCGCTGGGAACGTGGACAGCCACGGCAACACCCGGGCTCTGGGACTCCGCAGGGGCATCCGACGAGCGTACGCTGATAAAAGGACCTATGCAAATTGTCCCGGATGTCGGCGTCGCGATCGCAATGAACGGCCTTGGACAAAAAATGATCGGCATTGACCCGGCCGTGGTGCAAACGAGGGCTGCTTCCCAGGCCGGACAGCAGATTCTGTGCATGGCGACTGGTACCGGGAGCAGCCAAAGCTGTTCCCTGATCCCCACGCTCACCGCCTACACTACAGGTATGGTGATCCACCTTAAATCGATCGCCACCAATACGGGTGCGGTCACTCTGAATATTGACGGCCTTGGCGCCACATCCATCCTGAAATCGGACGGCTCAACGCCGTTGACAGCAGGGGATCTTAGTGCCGGACAGTACTACAGTATTACTTTTGATGGAACCGCCTTCCGCCTGCAACCGGGTGGCAGTGGTGGCGGTGGCGGTGGAACGGGACCGGCTGGCCCAACCGGACCTGCGGGGTCAACGGGCCTTACTGGCCCTACGGGAACTGCCGGACCAACGGGCGCAACCGGCCTGCCCGGGTCAACTGGCCTTTCGGGAACAAACGGGGCCAACGGCGCAACTGGCGCTACAGGGCCGAACGGCAGCACTGGTGCTACCGGAGCAACTGGACCCGCGGGATCGTCCCAGCCTGATTTTGGACAAACGACGATGAACGTGTTCGACGAATTTCTGCCGAGCGGCCAGACTGCGGTCTGTACGGTGGGCTCGCTCGGTTGGTGCGAAATCGGGTCGGGGGCACTCGGCGCGGTATCCGGGTACAACGGGCATCCCGGAACCGTTCGTGTGCTGACTTCCGGTGCCAGCGGTGAAACCGATGCGTTGGCGCTGAATAACAACAACACCGGCCCCACATGGGCCTTTTCGCTGGGATCTACGGCGCAGTTGTCAACCTGGGAAGTACGTTTTACCATCCAGACCGACGACTGGGGTCCGTCAGTAGCCAATGGAGCCTACGAAGACGGATTCAAGGATTCGCTGGTCTACCGGTCCGGGAACTCAATTGCAATTCGCTACGACCCGACAGCCAGAACCTGCGGGACCGGCACGAACTCAACGACAACATGGATGCTGGAAGTCTTCAATGGAGGAACTTCGAGTTGCGTCAGCACGGGCGTCTCGGTAGCGGCCGCAACATGGTACACCGTGGACCTGAAGTCTCCGGCACCCGGAACCGTCACTGCGCAGGTAGCGATAAATGGCGGGGCTTTCTCATCTGCGGTGACGGTCTCTTCGGGGGTGCCAACGGCTGCGGTATCACCGGTATTTCTGGTGCTTTCCGAGGCTGGTTTCAGAACCGGCGAAATTATCGATTGGTGGCAAATGATTATGACCGGTTTGACGCGTTAGAAGGCGGCCTTTAACCATGACTCAAAGAGGAAACAGTATGAAATTCGCGCTCACTGCACTCGCACTGGCGATTCCCGCATTCGGTGGAACCATCACCGTTTGCAACGCTGGCTGCAACTATACAACCGCTCAGGCCGCTCTAAACGCATCCTCCAACGGTGACACGATAATTCTGACATCGGGCCAGAGTTACGGCTCGCTGACAATTCCTGGCAACCGGCACGATCTAACGATCAAGTCGTCAGATATCGACAGCTACCCGCGCGGCTATCGGATTACCCGCAATCATCCGGCACTGGCGAGGCTGACGACAGTAGCAATCGGCGACAATGCCGGCTGGGCGACCGCGTCCGGCACAGGCACAACATTGACTAATGCGCCGGGCACTACACCCCAACCGCATAATTTCAAGGTTGGTGACAGAGTCGCGGTCGGAGGAACCACGTACTCAGCCTACTTCTGCGCGAGCCTCAATCAGTCGCCCTATGTGGACGGAGGTTGCGATAGCACGAGGGTTGGGTATATGAACATTCGCACGAATAGTGGCCTGACTAACGGGTCGGTGGTGTATTTTGTGGGCGTAACGCTCCCACCGCCACTGCAGCCCGATACTCCCTACTACATCGTAAACTTCGTCTCCGGTGGCTGCATTTCAACCCACGGCTGTGCCAATGCCGACAAAATGCAACTGGCTGCAACGCCGGGCGGCACTCCGATTTTCATTCCCCAGTTCGACCCGGAGGGCCAAAGCCTGACAGTTGAGGTCCCGCCGATGCCCGAGCGAATGGGGGCGACGATGTTCGTGTCCGCAGTTCCAACCCCCAATACGCTGCAACTCTCTGAAACACCCGGCGGCCCCGCGGTTACATGGATGCAGTTCCCGCTCGGCAATAACCAGAATGGATTCAGTCACGGCTTCAACCTGATTAAGACTGCGCCAAACTACAACATCACCTTCGACGGCATTGAAATGGCACCGACGTCGGATAGAGGCGTTTACTATGTGTTCTACATGTCCAGGTACATTACAAGCATGGAGGGCGAACCCCATGACATTCGCATCCTTCGTTGCTGGGTTCACGGAGCGGACGATCAGGAAGACTTTCCGTATGCGGCGATCAACATGGCGGGACGCAATCTCGAGGTCGGCTGGAGCATCGCTGAGGGCACATACTCGACCAGTGGCGACACGCAGAATATCAGCTTCATGAGCACCAAAAACGTATCCATTCACGATAATGAGTTAAAAGGCGCCACGGAAGGTATCTTTTCGGGCGGCAACTATCCCTGGTTCGCGACCCTGACCAACACTACGGGTATTTCAGTCTATCGAAACTACCTTTGGAAACCTCTGAAAGCCTATATAGGCATTGTGGCGTCTTACGTTAGCCCGACGCAGTTTCAGTTGCTTTCCCGCTTCCAGCAGGCCGACTGCTCCTCGGTTGCGAATAGCCTGAACCTGGGATATCGATGTTTTGCATATGAGGCGCAGGAAACCCCCGGGACCGCGACCCCGCCATCCGCCCCCCAGATATCGCGCACAGAATGGACTGCGAGCGCTGCGGCCAGCACTTTTACTGCCAATGGAGTTGCCGGGCAGGCCGGTTATATTTATCTCCTGGGCGGGGCCATTCACATGGACTATAACTTCAGCGGCGCGGTATCGTGCCCGTCTGGTGTGACATGTGCATTTGTTGCCTCGCCGTCGTTTCCGACACTGTCTACCCGGATCGGAATTGCCGCAATAGGTAGCGGTGGAAAATTTGACAGCACATTCTTCGGCCAAAACAGAAATGTCTATTCCAAGAATCTGATCGAATCGAAGTATGGAGACAACTGGCTCATTGAAGGTAACGTTTTCCATCGGCAAAATAACTGTGATGCCGGCGTATCCTGTCAGGACCCGGCAATTAACATGACAATCGCGATTAATGGCAGCGGTCCCGGCGACCCTGTGGACTATCTTGTTTCGACCAGCAATTACATTATCCGGAACAACATCTTTCGAATGCTGTCCGCCGGCATCAGCGCGGTTGGAAAGAGTTTCCCCGGCAATTTCGGAGGGGCCGGAATGAATTGGGAATGGGTGGGGTTTGGAAAAAATAAAGGCGGCAGGATCGAGAACAATCTGATGATGGATCTCGGCTCCACCGAGTATCAGGCAATTAATGACGGCTTTGTCGTGAACCAGGGTAACACTGAAGCCCTTACCGTCCAGCACAATACCGCTGTCGATATCCGATCCGGGTTTCTTGCAGGCGCGGCCAAACAGGCCATTTTTAGCTCGAACATCGTTGTTCCTTACCGGAGCGCGTGTATCGGTTATGGTGGTTGCTCGAGCCCCGCACCTTCCACGGCCATCGGATCGCAGGACCTGCCTTTTGTGCTCCCGATCGCGGGGGGAAACAGTTCTAACACATGGGTAAATAACGTGAACATTGGAAATGTAGACCGCGCATCGCAGTTCAACAACAACCTGATGATGAACAGAATGGGAGTCTGCTGCATCACGAACGTACCCGCCCAATACCCGGCCGGCACGTATCTCATGAACGTCAGCGGAGCGGACCCCGCCGCATTGTTTGCGAATTGGCAGGAGCGAAGCAACTCATTGCCGCCTGCCGGCCTCAACTACCGTGCCAGTAACTATCGTCTGGCACCCGGTCAGGCGGCGCTCTACCCAACATTCGACGGGCGCGCTATCGGTGCAGATATCGATGAGATTGAAGCGCTTACGGGGCGAGCGGGGATTGACGTGGAGAACGGTCGGCCCACATTCGCGGAACGTTCGGCGCGAACTATTTCGAACGGTGTTACGTCCGCAGTGATATCCTACCTGCCAAATGGGTCGTCCTGCACAATAGAGGCATGGCCAAATGCCGCCTATAACGGCACTCCAGTCGTAAATACTACGGATTCCGGCGCAGCCGCGCTCGACGGCCGGATCTCTTTGAAACTATCCGGTTTCACACCCGGCACCGCCTATTACGGGAAGCGCTGGTGCGGGAGCGAAGTGGATGTTTTCACATTGACAACATTGACGACCTCGGCGTCGTCGTCCACGCTTTCCGTCCACCTGGCAGCCCCGGGAGGTGCCCAGAGCTGCGCTGTTGAATACGGGGCCACACCCGCTCTCGGATCTACCACCACTCCGGTTTCGGTATCAGGAGGAAACTGCACTGTTGCGGTTCCCGCGGGAGCTGCATATTGGCGGCATGTATATCAGTCTTCCGCCGGCACCGTTGTCGGGCGGGGCAACATTCAGGGCCGGGGCCTTTGACGGGAATGAGACGATGGCATAGTAATATAACAGCTAAATGGCGGCATCAATTCCCGAGGTAGCGACAGAAGCGCTTTCGAGGAATGTCATGCTGCGGTCCTCGCTCAACGCCCGCGTTATACCGGGTCTGGATGCGGCGCGGGCCGTTGCGGTAACGCTGGTCATACTGTTCCACTTCTCCTTATTACCCAGTTCAGCCGGAGAGCTGGGAGTGATGTTGTTTTTTGTTCTAAGTGGATTCCTGATTACTGGCATCCTGCTGCGGGAATACGCGACCACCGGGAAAATCTCTCTCCGTGAGTTCTACAGGAGAAGAGCGTTTCGGATTTTCCCCACGTTTTACGTTTGCTGGTGTCTGGAATTGCTGCTGGTCCGATACCACGGAGTCGCAGTCAGATGGTGGGAGCCCTGGGCGACGTTTTTTTTACATGACGGATTACGCTCGGGCGATCGCAGGACCGGAGACGATTCAGTTTTTGCCCATCGCGTGGTCGTTGGCCATCGAAGAGAAGTTCTATCTTCTTTGGCCAGCGGCTCTTTTCTGGCTGCTCCGTTCCGGCAGAAAACCATGGCGTGTGGTGGCGGCCTTTATCGGAGGTATCTGGATATACCGGGCCGTCCTTCACGCCGGTCTTGGTGTCCCTTACGGTCATATCTACAACGCCTTCGACACCCGAATCGACGCACTGATGGTCGGATCTCTTCTGGCTATTCTTTCGGCCGATGCAGCCGCGGACAGGCAGACGGCCCGGTTCGTGACATCCTGCATTCGGTCTCCGTGGCAGGTACTCGGGCCGCTGCTGTCGTTACTTGTTCTTGCAGGTTTCGATTCACAAATCAAAGCACACCCCTGGTTGTCAATGACGGCTTTCTCGGCACAGCCCGTTCTTATCGCGGCGCTGCTGATTCAAATTGTTTGCTTCGGCCCCCTGTATTGGCGGTTTCTGGCCCATCCGGCGCTGCGTTTCGTCGCCAGGATTTCCTATGCTCTCTATCTTTACCATGCTCTCGTTCTGACGGAAGCCCACAGAATCACCCTCTCCGGATTCAGTGGACGCCTGTTCGGAGTGCGCTACCTCACTCCCGATAAGCATCCCAGGATCTTCCTGTCCGTCTTGCCCGCAATATTGATTTCCGTGGCCTCGTATTACTGTGTAGAGCTGCCATTCATGCGACTGAGGGACAGAGACAGGGTCAGAGCGGATTCGCACTGAAGCTAACCTGAGCGAAATCGCCCCCACCAACAGTCTGGTTCTGTGACCGCTCGATAGACTTCCAGACCGAAATTGAGATCGGACTCCTGGCCCGGCAATGTCTTCACATCCGGAGAATCCCAGCCTGAAGAAACTGCGCAGCGAAGTCCCCCCCTGGAATCGGGACGTCATCCGCCGCCGAACCCGAATCA
This sequence comes from uncultured Acidobacteriia bacterium, assembly GCA_903875575.1. Classification (GTDB taxonomy): domain Bacteria; phylum Acidobacteriota; class Terriglobia; order Bryobacterales; family Bryobacteraceae; genus BOG-234. The sequence continues at coordinate 7,004 of CAIQWJ010000060.1, forward strand.
CCTGGAAGTTCGACCGTAAAGCAACCCGGAAGGCATTCGGCCATGAATGGATATCCAGTAAGCGGTCAGAGAACTAGCCAGATATCTTTCGGCCGGTAAAGAGTAAGTACGGACTCGTCGAGGAAAGTTCCGGTGGCGGGACCATTCGAAACCCAAAATTGAGCATCGTCTGTATGCCCCGGCCGATTACGGGAAGGCGACCCGGGGCTCCGGTGTCGAACATCCCAAAGTCGAATCCGCCAAAATAGCCGGACCAGCGAGTCTCGACCTGCGCCGGAGGGAACAGATCCCGGAAACCTGCGATATTCATGATGTCGAAATTATGAAGCGGCAGGAGGTCCGGCAGCGTGCGTTGACCCAGCCAATAGTTAAGACCCCGATAATTCGGAATCGTGACGATCAGCGCACCTCCAGGACGCAACGGTGCAAGATGCGCGGCGATGACCGAACGACAGTCCGTGAAATGTTCAATGAAACCGCCGGAGATGACAATGTCAAACTTGCCCGCTACCGAAGCCTGAAACGTGGAATCAAACAGGTCCGCATGGATGACGTTCTCCGCCGGATAGCCCCAGCGCTGGAAATTCTCACATGTCAGGTCAAAGCCGGGTTTCGAGAACTCGACCCCGTGCGGGATACAACCGAAACGCGTGGCAAAGGACTTAAGAACACGGCCTGGTGCGCAACCGATCTCAAGGACCGATTCCCCGGGTTGCGGCGCCACGTGCTTTCCAAGCAAAGACCAAAACCGAATCTCGGAATACGAGCCGAAATATTTTTCGGGCAGTCGGCTTCGGGCGGGAGTGTCCTGTGCAGCCTGGGACCCGTATCGCCAATCCCAGTCTGACTTGTCCGTAAGCCGATCCTCGGAAGAATCAAACGAAGACATATACTCCTTGTTCCTTGTTCTCCCCCGCAACCAAAAGATTCGCTGTCACGGGAGGTTCACTGTCCATCCATCTCTCGCAGCAGGCCCAAACCGGCATGCGGATGCGACAAGTTGATTATTTGTCCATGCTAGCATCCGCGCGATCAGGAGCGGCTCTCCGGCACAGCTTTTGCCCGTCAACCACCTGATATTCGGAATCGGCATTGAATGTGTGTGCACCCGTCAACCGCGGAGTCCATGTCGCGCCCAGCCTCCCAACCTGCCGTTCGGAGTATTCCCGCGGAGATAGCCGAAGAATCTCATTGAAAGCTACTTGATACCCATAACCCCGGGAACAGTCCTGTGCGGGCCGAATCAGAGCATTCCCCGCCCGGAAGATCGCGCCGGCTCCACGTAGACGTCGCGTATCGGTGCTGATCGGATTCGAAGGATGATAGTGCCATTTTCCGTCAATCTTGTTGGAAGTAAACAGATAAGCCTCTTCCGGTTGCTCCACTGTGCTCGTAAAAAAGTACCAACTGCCCTCGTAATGAAAAGGGGTCGTGTCCACAAGTCTTGTGTCTTCCATCAGCGCCGCTTCGGGTTTCCACTCAAACGGGAATCTGGTAGCACGATAGAGCTCAACAATTCCGCCATCGGCGGATTCCGGAATCATGAAAAACTCTCCTTCGTGACAAAACACGTGCGGGTATGAAAGATGATACGGCTTATCGAGTATCACCGCAGGTTCGCCGAAGCCCCCCCCTGGCAGGACTTCCATACATACCAGACATGCACGCCCGTTGCAGTCGATCCAGTCCTCAAGAAACAACCAGTGGCGGGAATTCGATTCCACAATGAATGGATCGGCATAGAAATGCCCCCGGGGATTGGGAATCTCGGCAAATGGTTCGCCCTCCCCCGGATCGGGCAGCTTTGAGTCGCCGGAATTGCGTCGAATCCCAACAACCCACCGCAGTTCTTTGCCTCGCGCACGTGCACGCAGCACGGCGCTCCGCTGCAGCTTTCCCGCAATGAAACCGGCAGTCTCCATCCCGGACGGCAGACGGGGCTCACCGCTACCGATCACTATCTCCACTCCGCCCTTTGGCGATTGCTGCCGCTCCGCCGCTTTGGTCAAGGTTCGGACCAGCGCAAGACCAGCCGCGCTCAGAGGAGCGGCCTGATCGCAAGTAAAGCGCAGAGATGCCAGATTCGGCGTGGCGAACGACTCCACAATCCGCCCTTTCTCAAAAAACCGGTCATGAACCAGTAGAGAAACGCTGGAGACGCTGCTCGCCTCCAGCGCCTCCCGCCAATATGGGGGACATGTGGCGCGGAATTCCGGTTCTCCGAACAGGAAAGACCATACCCCAAGCCTCGCCACTCCAGTGCAATCGCCTTTCAGCGACGATGCGGTTTCTATCAGTAACACGTCGGGTTTCCAACTCGAAATGAGTTCACGGTCCCCCGGCGTAAGGCCGGACGAAATGCTGCCGGATAGCTGATGCCTGCGAGCCGACTCCGGCAACGAATCCGCAGGCGCAAACCCATCCTGCTCGCGCCCGCGACTCCAGCGTTCCAGCTTCCGGAACAGCCACGACGAGGACGCCGCTGAGGTGTCGGAAGACTGGGCAAAGAAGAAAACATCGATGGACTCGACCACTCCATGGGCAGTCATCGAATTGATTACAGGCCCAAGCCAGGCCTGCAATGCCGGACCATCAGCCAGAATGCCGATCCGCAGAGCCTGCCGTGGACGGTGAAAACAGAATCGTCCCCAAAGGCTGGATTCAACGTTCGCGTGGGGTTGCTGTGGCACTGGAGATTGTCGTCCGAAGACTCAGGTTAGCATCGGTGCCGCAGGCCTGATTAAGTTACACAGCAACCCCGACATTAAGATACCCTAAGGCATGCCTCATGCACAGCCAACATCCTGCACTCGCGGTACCCAGCCGCCCGAAACTGCGGCGGACTTGTACCTCGATCTGATGAAGAAGGCACTGACAAGGACGCTGACCGCGAAAGGAACGGAGAGGCACACCATTCGGCCGGAGGGTCCGAAGTCCTGGCTGATTCACCGTTTCAACACCGCCGTATCGCGATATGGTCTGGAAGCAGTCCGGCTGAAGAAGACTGATGTGGAAGATTATCTGGAATCGACGCATGAATCAGGTAATCGCGCAGAGGACGCTGAAACCATGCTTGGACTGCGCCAACTCGATCAAATGCAACGCTGCGTTGTCGACATTCTCAACAGAAATGTGCCCGGAGATCTGCTTGAAGCGGGAGTCTGGCGCGGCGGCATGACGATCTTCATGAAATCGATACTGAAAGCGTATCAGGTTACAGACAGGGAGGTTTGGGTCGTGGATTCGTTTGAAGGGCTGCCTGAAATTGATCGGCGGCTTGAGACGTTCGCGTGGGAGAAGGGCAACATGGCAGTCTCTCTCGACCAGGTTAAGGCGAATTTCACGCGGTACGGTCTGCTGGATGACCGGGTCCGGTTCCTGAAGGGCTTCTTTTCCGCAACTCTGCCCGCAGCACCCATCGGGCAACTGGCAATCCTCCGCGTGGACGCAGACCTGTATCAATCCACCATGGACGTGCTGACGAATCTCTACTCAAGGCTTTCAGTAGGTGGCTATGCCATTTTTGACGATTATCAAAACCTGCCGGATTGCCGAAGGGCAATAGAGGAATTCCGTCACGCCAACAACATTGCTGAAGAAGTCATCAAAATCGACCAACGCGCAGTATATTGGCAAAGACTACACTAGTCGACGGCCTCGATTGTCCACCTCGGCCGCCCGGATTTCCATTGATTCGTCAGTGCCGCCGGGGAATAACGCGGCGCACCAGCGGACTCAGCAGATTCCTGAATACCCGGTCTATAGTCGACAAAGTCAGACGCCAGTCCCTCAGATCAAAATCGAAGAACGCCAGCGGGGGGCGATAAGAACGGAACAGTTCGCCCCAACTCAACAAACCCGCGTGCCTGGCACCCCAAAAAGTAGCCGAATCCCGCTCCAGCACAATATGCCGGAAATCGCGACCGGAGGGAACCACTGGCACCACCGAATTTCCGGTAATATCGCTGATCAGATCCAGATAGTGCAGCCACCCAATGTCGACGCCGGCATAGCTCGCTACATCCGCCGTAACACTATACCGCGGGTTCGCCTCGATCATTTTGACTACCCCATCCCGCGTGTCGCGTTTGATTTCAATCTCGCAGATGCCCTTGTAACCAATGCCGCGCAGGAATCCGTCGCACAGTGCGTCGGCCTCCGGGTCCGTCACCGGCTCAACAACGCTGGCCGACCCGAACAGAACAGGCGTCGTACGAAGTTCCCGTACCATGCAGGCCCCTATCCTTTCGCCAGTCCTGTCATAGCACGACAGATAGACAAGCTTCGCCGTATCCGGGCCCTCAATGATTTCCTGCACCATGAGATCCGCGGAAGCCTCCGAAGCGAGCCGATACTTGTCCGCCAGATCGGCGGGCGAGTCTGCCAGCGCGATCTTCTCGCCCAGCAGCGGATGTCCGGCGGGAAATCGTTCCCAATCGCGAAAATGCAGGGGTTTCAACAGGCAGGGAAAACGGGCCTCGCGGCCAAATGCGGCAACCTCTTCGGAATTGGTGACAAACTGCGTCCGCGGCGCAGAGAGTCCATGCGCATCGCTGAGTTCATATTGGCGCTTCTTTGTGGCGAGCAGTGACTGCGTTACTGCCCCCGTGGCCACAAACACAAAATGTTCCGCCAGCCTTTCCGCATGCTGCGCCATGGCGCTTACGAAAACGTCGGCGCTGGACATCAGAACCGGCTTCCGCGCGTGCTTCTTCGAAAGCCCGATCATGAACTCGAGCCATTTCTCCGGCTGCTCATCAGGGTTGGGACAGAGCCAGGCCTTGCCGTAAACCGTGCGAAAACCATACTGCTCAGGGTTGCTGTCGACGCAACAGACGGTAAGCCCGCGGCGCACCAGATCGCGCATCAGAACCACACCGGTCCGGTACGCTCCCATCACGACTACGGGAGGCCATTCCGCGGGCGCGTAGTTCGGGTTGCCCTGAGCCTGACTTGCCAAGGTTATGCGACCTGAGCCTGATAACCAGGGAATGCGCCCACCAGATCCACCAGCCGCAGACCGCTTGCCAGCAGCGCCGCCCGCATCTCTGCCGAAGGCTTCTGCGCCACCACGATTGTTTCTGCCCAGCTCAGCAATTCCTCCAGCGGCGAACACATCAGCTTGCCAATGTGCGGGATGGCCTTCGTTACAAAATTGCGGTTGCTGCCGTAAATCACGTCGATCTGGATATGCGGATCGAATACCTTCACGTTGCGTCCCTTGCCGATCAGAAACTCGAGCAGCGGCACCACGGGACTTTCACGCAAATCGTCCGTGTTCTCTTTGAACGCCAGACCAAAGACGCCAAGCCTCTCTGCCGGCAGTTCCATCACCCGGTCAATCGCCCGCTGCAACTGCCTGTCGTTACTGGGCAAAACCGATTCCAGCAGTGGCAGTTTCAAATCCAGGCGATTGCCCCGATAAGTAAGCGCCCGGAGATCCTTCGGCAGACAAGAGCCCCCAAACGCGAAACCCGGCTTCAGATATGCCGGCGAAATATTGAGCCGCGTATCCTTGCAAAAGGTCTCCATCACTTCGTAGCCCGGAATCTTCATGCCGTCGCACAAAGCCCCGATTTCATTCGCAAACGCCACTTTCACCGCGTGGAAGCTGTTGCAGGCATACTTGATCATTTCCGCCGTCTTCGTCGATACGAGGCACGGCTCAACCGAAATCGGAGCGTAGAGGTCCGCCACATATCGAACTGCGTCGGCGTCGTTTCCGCCAATCACCAGCAGGGATGGCTCCACGAAATCCTTTACTGCTGTGCCCTCTCGCAGAAACTCAGGGTTATCCACAACTGCCACTTTGTCGGCATGCTGCAGAATGGGAGCTACAACGTCCTCGCACGTTCCCGGGTAAACCGTACTCCTGATGGCCACAATCAGACGGCCTGTCCGCGACGGCAGCGTGGCGGCGATTTCCTCGCACACGTTGCGCAACTGTTCGAGCCCGAAATTGCCGCTCTTTTCCGAAGGTGTCCCCACGCAGACCAGTACCACGTCCGATTCGGCCAATGCCGCAGCCATATCGGTCGTGGCCGAAAGCCTCCCGGCCCCCGCGCATTCGCGCACGATCTCTTCGAGGCCCGGCTCGTAAAACGGAGCCCTGCCTTCGTTTACCGCACGAACCTTGTTACCGTCGCGATCAACTCCGATCACTTTGTGACCCAGACTCGACAGACAGGCGGCTGTCACACAGCCAACGTACCCGAGGCCCGCAATGGCAATGCGGGAGGGTGTAAACGAAATTTCTTCCACGTGCCCAGTATCTCACGCACTTACCGAAGAAACAGCGCATTCATGGCACGATTAACCAATTCGTACGCTATCCTGTAACCAATGTCAGTCCCCACCCCCGTCCTGCTGATGGTCCGGGCTCTCGGATCGGGAGGCACGGAACGGCAGATGACTGAAACTGCCCGTTTTCTCGACCGCCGCCGCTTCACGCCACACGTCTGCTGCTTCGTTTCCGAGGGCTTCCGCAGAGCTGAAATCGAGCAGGCCGGGGTCCCGCTCCTCACGCTGCCCGTCACATCGTTCATGAATAGCTCCGTGTTTCGGGGCGCACGGCAACTGGCGGCTTACATTCGCACCCACAACATCCGGATCGTCCACACCTTCGATGTCCCCATGAACATTTTCGGCGTGCTGCCTGCTCGCCTCGCCGGGGCTTCCGTAGTTCTCTCCAGCCAGCGTGCGCATCGCGACCTCAGCCTGCCACGCGAGCGCTTCCTGCTCCGTCTGATGGACCGGATCGCAGATGGCGTTGTGGTGAATTGCGAAGCCATGCGGGAACACGTAAGAGTGGATGAAGGCATCGCCGCCGACCGCATTTTCGTCTGTCACAACGGCATCGACACCAATACCTATCGCCCGGAACCGGTGGCCAGACCGGCGTCTCTCGGCGCCGCATTGGTGATCGGAGTCGTCTGCGTACTTCGCCCGGAAAAAGGGCTGGACACTCTGCTCGAAGGCTTCGCCCGCGTTTGCGGCATGGCCCCGAATATCAAACTCGCAGTCGTGGGCAGCGGTCCTGAGGAAGTCCACCTGAAGCAATTGGCCACCGAACTCGGCATCGCCGCAAACTGCCATTTCGAACCCGCTACTCGCGACGTCGCCCGCTGGCTTCGCTGCATGGATATTTTCGTACTTCCCTCTCTCTCTGAGGCCCTCTCAAATTCCCTGATGGAAGCGATGGCCTGCGGGTGCTGCCCCGTTGCATCCCGTGTCGGCGGCAACCCCGAACTGGTAATTCCGGATTCCAACGGCCTCCTCTTCGAACCCGGCAACGCCGAAGATCTGGCCAGCCAGTTGCGCGTTCTGATCGAAAACAAAGACGTGCGCAGTCGCTTCGCCGAAGCCTCCGCCAAACGCGTCGCCAAAGAATTCACACATCTCGCGGCAGCTACAAGAATGGGCGAGATCTATGAGACCAATCTTCGCCGGAAAACATCAGACAATCGCGCGACGCTGGGACCGAGCTGATACTTTGCCCGCACTCTGGCGCGGCCCGCTTCGGCCAGACGCCTTCTCAAAACCGGATCGTCGTATAAGTGCGCAATGGCTTCGGCGAGTTCGTCGGGATCCGAGGGAGTCACCAGCAGGCCGTCGATGCCATCGCGAATCAGTTCCGGAATACCTGTGATGCGGGTTGCCACGCACGGGATCTCCATGGCCATAGCCTCCATCAGCACCACCGGAACCCCCTCTGCCGAACTGGCCAGAGCGAAAACATCGGCTTTCCGGTAAAGGCGACGCACTTCTTCCTGATTCCGCCAGCCCTCGAAGATTACGCGATCCGCAAGCCCCAGCTCTCCGATGTGAGCCTCTAGACTGGCTCGGTCCGGGCCATCGCCGATCAGCCTCAACCGCACATCGCGACCCTCCCGCACCAGTCGATCGACGCTCACCAGCAATACGTGTTGCGCCTTGAAGGAAACCAGCTTGCCAACGCAGCTGATCTCAAATGGCCTGGAAGCTTCGCGAAACGGTTCCGGCTGGTAAACCGTCAGATCGATCCCGAGCGGCGTTACTTCAATGCGATCCCACATTTCATACGGCACCAGTTGCGTCATCTGACTGCGCCCGAACGAACTGATGCCGCACACGAACTTCGCCGCTGCGATCTTCTGCGGCAGGTAGAACCCGATCGGATCGATGAATTCCGCGGAACCGTGAACAGTGGCTGAGTACGTCAAAGGGAAAACCTTCGTCATCAGCAATGCAACCGTGGTGCTGTAGTGCGAATGAAAATGCGTGATCCCCTCGGACATCATCCATCTCCCCGCCCGCACGGCTTCGGCAAAATAGGCCAGCAGGAAAACAGTCTGCTTCAAATCGAAAGCCCCCAGCCGGAGCGCATAGGCCAGGCCTGAAAAGTACCGGCCAGGTCGCGTGAACAGAACTTTGAACTGATCCGCCAACAACGCGGCAGGCCCGCTGCCCAGCACATAAAACGTGCGGGCGGCTTCCTCGCGCTCAGCTTCCAGCAGCGCATCGGTTTTCCTGTCCGGGGGCCGTACGGAAACCGTCCGGACGTCCCAGCCAAGTTCCCGAAGGCCCCGTATCTCGCGCAGCAGATACGTGTGCGCAATCGTCGGATACTGGCTCAAAAGGTAACCCAGCTTCATCGGTATCTCTGAGTTTACTGCCCCCGGACGCACCAAAGGCCGCCGTCGCTCTGACACATGAGGCCCGCCGCTCGCGGGGTGCGACAATGCGTTGCAGATGCGAAGTCCCGCCGAAGTCCGTTTCCGCCTGAAACAGGAACTCGCAAACATCGTCCTGGCCGCTTTTCCTCCGTCGCCTCGTCTCACGGATGTTGCCACGCCTCTGCCCGGCCTGCCCGATCCCATGGCCGTGGCCGCCGCTGTTTCCGGTACGCCATGGGCGGCAAGGCTGATCGCGACGGCCGAACAAATCATGAGCGGACACATACCGCTGCTGGGGACTGTTGTGGAAACCGGCTCCGAACCCGCATGGAGGCGGGACTATGTCAGCGGGAAGGAATCTTCCCTCGCTTTCTTCCGCCGCATACCTTACCTGGATGCAAAGGAAGTCGGAGACCACAAGAACATCTGGGAACTCAGCCGCCACCAGCATCTCGTCCTGGTGGCGCAGGCCTTCAGCATAACCCGCGACGCCCGTTACAGCCGTTTCGTGATCGTCCAACTCCGCCACTGGTGGCGCGAGAATCCCTTTCAGCGGGGCATCAACTGGGCCAGCAGCCTGGAAGTCGGCTTTCGCGCGCTCTCATGGCTCTGGATCTTCCACCTTCTGGGACCCGCGCTTGACGCTGGCTTCCGCGAAGAGTTTCTAACGCAGCTATACCGCCACGGCTTGCATCTGGAATACAATTTGTCGCTGTATTTTTCTCCAAACACCCATCTGCTGGGTGAAGCACTGGCGCTCCACGCCATCGGTTTCCTCATCCCGTCGCTCCCACGCTCTGCGACATGGAAGGCAAACGCCCGCAAGGTTCTGCTGGCTGAACTGCAAAAGCAGGTCCATCCCGATGGCGGTTACTTCGAACAGTCCACGTATTACCACGTTTACGCACTCGATATATTCCTGTTTCACCACGCGCTGGATCCGTTACCAGACACCGAAAGACTCCGTGCGATGGCGGAGTTTCTCGCGGCTCTTGTGAACACAGACGGTACTTTTCCATTCCTTGGCGACGATGACGGCGGACGCCTGTTCTTTCCTTTTGGGCCCCGCAACCGCTTCGCGCGCGCAACCCTGGCTACCAGTTCGGTTGCTCTGAACCGAAGGTATTTCGACTATGTCGAAGCGGACCTGCTCGACCAGGCAGTCTGGTGGCTGGGTCCCCAGGCCCTGCAGGCGAACCCCGCGCCACAACCGCCGCAGGTCTCGCGACTGTTTCCTCAATCCGGCCTGATATCCATACGTTCCGGCGATATCCGAATGCTTTTCGACGCTGGCCCGTTCGGCCCATGGGGCGGCGGCCACAGCCATTCCGATACCCTGAGCCTGGTCGTCAGCGCCGGCGGACACGAAATCCTGATTGACCCCGGCACCTACACTTACGTGGGCGATCCCACCTGGAGAGAATATTTTCGCGGCTCTTCCGCGCACAATACCGTCCGGGTCAACGGTCGCGATCAGGCCGACGCCGCCGGACCCTTCCGCTGGCTCAACAAACCGGAACCGGAGGTCCTGACGTGGGAAACCAACGCCGATCGGGATATAGCGGAAGCCGTGTGCGCCTCTGCCGGCATCCGCCACCGGCGGTGTATTGAGTACCGCAGGAAAGAATGCACGCTGGTAATCACGGACGTAATCGAAGGCGACGACGCTGAATGCCTCATCGAACAGTTCTGGCATCCCGGGGAAACCACAACCAGCCTCGGCGGCGGCCGATGGCGCATCGGAGAACATGCTGTACTCGCGCTTCAGCCCGGCGTTGAATCGGAATTGATGGAAGGCTGGCGATCCGACTCCCACGCCTCAAAGCGACCCGCTCCCGTCATCAGGCTCTCGCTGCGTTCCCGCCTGCCGGTCACCCTGAACACCACGCTTCAGTTCGACGAAAACCAGTCCTGACGCCAGTGCTACCGCTGGGATCCTGCCGGGGCAAGGGTTGCGTACCCTCACACAGCGCACGCGTCACCACCACATGCCCGCCCGTGATTCCCGCTTGGCCCGTTATACTGAAGGCTCACCCGGTGCCGGATCCCAGCGATAGCCCTCAGGTTTCACCACTTGCCTTGCCCGCCGATCTCGCTCGGGGGCTCGCGCAAAAACACATACCCGGCCTGGACGGCATTCGCGCCATCGCGGTCTCCCTGGTTCTTCTGTTCCACGCGGGTCTGCCGGTGCCTGGTGGTACCGGAGTCCTTCTCTTCTTCGTCCTCAGCGGCTTTCTGATTACATGGCTGCTGTTGAAAGAAGCGAATAGCACCGGCGCCATATCCCTGCGAAGTTTCTACGTGCGCCGAACCCTGCGCATTCTGCCCGCGTTTTATATCTACGCCGCCGTCCTGCTCACCCTCTTCTGGCTGCGTAGCCGACCCGTGAACGTCCCGCAACTCGTCGCGGCCCTGCTCTACGTCAATAACTATTACCAGGGGCTGCACGGTGACCCCAACACCGGCTTCAGCCACACATGGTCGCTGGCGGTTGAGGAACAATTCTACCTGCTCTGGCCATTTCTGTTCCTGTTTTTGCGGCGTAACCCCGCACGCATGGCGCGCTTCCTCTCATTTGCGATCATTCTGGTCTGGATCTACCGGCTGGTGCTGATCTACGGATTTCATGTCAACCAGGGCTACATCTATGAGGCCTTCGATACCCGCGCCGATAGCCTCATGATCGGCTGCCTGCTGGCCGTGCTGACACACGCGGGTTTAGCCGGGAAAATGTTCCATGTCATTTGTTCAGCCCGATGGATGCTGCCGCTCACCTTGTTTCTGCTGGTGCTCTCAGCAGCGGCCGAACGTGCATTCGGCGTGGATTACCGCGACACTATCGGCTTCGCGCTCAATGGCGTGCTCGCCTTCCTTCTGATCGTTCAGGTAATCTGCGTCCCCGCCAGCCCACTCAACTGGGCCCCGGTACGCTACATCGGCAGCATCTCCTATGCGATGTATCTTTGGCAGCAACTCCTGCTGGACGTGACAGGCAAGGCCCTCACCACCGTCTTCCCGGGAATTCCCCCGGCGCTTCGTATCCTGCTGGAGTTTGCTTCCGTGATAGCTGCGGCCTCCGCTTCCTGGTTCTGCGTGGAAAAACCAATCCTGAGCCTCCGGAAGAGATTCGGACTCATCAGCGCCGCGTGACCCGCCCTCCGTCAACTGTGAAGTGATTGCCTGCGGCGAGCCTGGGCACCGCACCGTAACTCGCTTTTCAGAGAAATGCCAGCCCGCAGGCCGACGACATGACCTTCCTGCTGGTGGAAAGTTAAAGCCGTGACCGTAAGGGAGCGGTACTCAAAACTCCGCCATCAGACATCACGCGCAGGAACGGCAACGGCTCCCGCCTGTCCCACTGGCCGGCGCGGCAAGTTCGGAATGCAGACTTAGCGCTCAGCTTTCTCACGCAGCAACCGGATTCCGAGAAACCGCAGCGAGTAACGGTTCACCAGCGTCCGCTCGCCGGCATCCGGCAGACCAAGTACCGCCACCGCGACCGCGTACGCGACCGCATACACGGCGCTTCCAAGCAGGAAATTCATCCGGTACGCCGTCTCCGGCATCCGCGTCCGTACCATCCACGTCACCCCTGCCGCAAGTGCAGCAGCCACGGCAAAACCCAGGACCCCGGAAAGCTTCCGAATGTCGTGACGACGGAAGTGAACCATCCCCAGCGCCTTGTAAAGCGCTACCGACCGCTCAAACACAGAGACCACCAACAGCCCGGCCAAAGCTCCGATCATCCCGAAGAAATGAATTCCCAGCAGAGATACAGGTAACTGGATCGCTGCCACCAGAACCCGGAGCTTCAGAAAGAACGGGCGTGCTTCCTCATGCGTCCGAATAATCGGATCCACAAGAAAAATCGCCATCACCAGGACAGAAAGATTCAGTGCGAAGATCGGCCAGCTGGAAAGAAAAGCCGGCGTATACATCGCCGCCAGAAAATCCCGGCCAAGCACCAGCAGCAGCGCCGCTGCCGGCAGCATGGCCGCCGCCAGCTTTCGCCACGCGCGCATCAATAGCTCCAGAATTTCCGCGGATTTGCCCTCGTGCTGTAGTTTGCTGATGCGCGGCAGCAGCACAGTATTCACGGAGTCCCGCAAAATCCCCCCAAGGGGCACGTCGGAAGTACCCACCGAATAGGTGGCAAACTCAGATGTCGAATAGCTGTGCGAGACCAGGTAATTGTGCATGTCGTCCTGAGCCCAGCTCAGAATGCCATAACACCCGAATGGTGCCGCGTAACGCAATTGCGCGGTCGCCGTTGGCCTGTGAAATTGCCGCCAAAAGGAGGGGAATTTCCAGTTCAGATACCAGAGCAGCAGCAGACACTGAAGGACACCCTGCGCCAGCGCGCCGTACAACACGGCATCCAGCGTGTGAAAAACCATCGCCGTGCCCGCCAGCAGCACGGATCTGCTGATCTGCGAACCGATGATGAAGATCGTAGACCATTTGACGTCCGCGTTCGCCGAGGGGATGAACTCAAGGAACAGCGCAAACAACCAGGTCAGTATGATCAGCCCGATGATCCGCGCATGCGGCACCAGTTCCGGCTTGCCCAGAATCAGCTGAAAACAGTTCGGCCAGCAAAAGAATACGCCGCACACAAGGCCGCCAATCAGCAGGTGGTACAGCACCACATTCAGCACTACCGCACCCCGTCGTTCCGGCAGCCGCGGAAGAAAATAGAATACTGAGAGCGCCACGCCAAACTGACACAGCCCCACCGCCGTCGAAACCACCAGAAAGGCCTGCTTGTAGATGCCGACGTGCGGCTTGTCGAAAACCCGCGCCATCACAATGGGCATGGCCAACAGGCAAATGAAACCGATCATGCGGGCCAGAATCAGCCAGAACGCCTGGGTATTCAGACCTGGCGGAGTAGAGTCTTTCATGACGGATCGGGTTCCCGATCAAAGCGCTCTCTGCGCGGATTGCACATTACTCCGGCCGTTTGTACATGAAGATCGCGTCGCCGTACTGCAGCAGCGCCAATGCCCGGATCCAGGGGCTTTTCGCCGTGGCATTCTGAAGTGTGGCTTTCAGAAAACGCTTCAGCGCACCACCGGTAGCATACGATCCCTTGAAATCCAGCCGCGAATAAAACTGCGCGAACCCGACTTCCCTGCCCAGCCTGCAAAGCTCGGTATAGCAGAACCAGTGTACCGCCGGCCTCACCGAATAATTCGCCAGATGCGGAGCGTAGTGAAGATGCTTAAAAACATAGCCTTCCTTCACCAGCGCGGGAAACCAGTTATAAAAAGGTATACGAAACTCCCCGTTCTCGCCGCGCAGAGAGATCTTGAATCGGTTCGTGGTATTCAGGAACAGCACCCCGCCCGGAGCCAGAATTCGATAGCACTCCGCCAGACTGAGCATGGGCGAGTCGACATGTTCCAGCACGCTTTCCAGTACAACAATGCTTTGCGAACCCGTCGGCAGGTGCGTCATCTCCGCGCCACCCACGGTTATCCGGGCTGGATCGCCCAGAAATTCTCCGGCCGCCTGCGCAAAGCCCACCACCGGCTCTATGCCACACGCGTCAAAACCCTCGTCGAGCAGTTCACGAACGCTGTCAGGCTTCGGCCCGCACCCAATCACCGCGATCGTGGGACGCATCGCGGAAAGATCAATCAGTTTCCTCAGGCAGGGAATGAGATCCCGAATACTGTGGTGTATGGGCTGTTGATTTTTGAAATGATCGACTCCGAGCTTCTCCAGATCCGGATAGCCCTCGGTTAAGCATCTTGAACCCCGGTACGGGTCGTTATTCATGATTATCGTGTCCTATCGCCACTGTCCGACTTCCCCCGTTCCGATGCAGCCGCCACACTGGCGATGAGTACCTGCCGCGTGATTCGCGTTCAGAACACAGACGTTTGTAATTATACCAACCTCTGGTGAAGCGCCTGCGGAGTTACTGCCGGATCATGAAGCTGTTGCAACTACGTTATCCTAGGAAGGATGGAGGTTTCGCACGCGCCCTCGCAGGCTGCCCCACCGGGAGCAATCAGGGCGAAAATTCCGGTTGTCATCGCCGCGTTCCTTGCCTACTGGCTGCTGGTGGTCGCGTTCCAGACGGCTGTCGGTGCGCGGGCGGAGCCTTTCGGCGGCTATGCCGACGAGGCCGCCCACTTCATGTCGGGCCTGCTGGTGCGCGACTACGTCACCGCGGGACTCCCCGGCTCTCCCCTCGCATTCGCATCGAAATATTACACCCACATGCCGTTCCTCGCCATCGGGTACTGGCCGCCTCTGTTCTATGGCATAGAAGGTTTTTGGATGATGTTGTTCGGGTGGGACAGGGCAACCATCCTGCTCCTTTCGGCTTTCCTGGCCGCAGCCGTGGCTGGCACCTGTTTCCGCGTGCTGACACCCTGGCTGGGAGTTCCCGGTGCCTTTCTCGCGGGCCTGCTGCTTTTGCTGACTCCGTCGTTTCAGTGGAGCAACTGCCTGGTGATGACCGATACAACGTTGGCGCTGTTCTGCCTTTGGTTCGGCCTGGCGTTCGCCGCCTGGGTGGATAAACCCTCCCTTGGCCGCGCGATCTTGACGGGAGTTCTTCTCGCGGCGGCCCTGTTCACAAAACTCAATAGCATTCACCTTCCCCTGATGGTTTTCTTTTTTCTTCTGTTCACGAATCGGTGGGCCATCCTGCGCCGGCCCACTTTCTGGCTTATGCCAGCGGTCACTCTCTTGTTATGGGGGCCCTGGATACTGAGAACCCACTCCCTGCTCGGAATCGGATTTGACGGCCTTGTCCGCCCGCCTATGGCCACCCTTTTGGGAGCGCTCGGACGCTCGCTCCTCACCAATTTGTCATGGCTGATCGTACCGGTGATGGCTGGCGCGGTCTATATCTGGAAACACGAACGCGGGAACACTGTCCTGGTCGTATGCATACTCCTGCCCCTGACTTACACCTCGTTTCTGATGGCTGCCGGCGTGATGATTGAGGATCGCTTTCTTGCTCCCATCCTGACTCCATCGGTGATTCTGGCCGGAATCGGACTTCGCCGGTTAGCCGACTGGCTTCGCCCAAAGTACCTGCCCGGACCGCTTGTCATTCCGGCGTTGGCCGCCGTCTGCGTCGCGGGCTTCGCTGCCACCGTCGGCTTCCATTGGCACGTTCGCCTCGAAAACACGATTAGCCCTGTGGTGGCCTTCCTCGAAAAACGCGAACGCCCGGAGGATGCTTCAGTTCTGGTACCGTCCTCAGCCGAGGGCCCCTTCATCGCACAATTCGCCACCAGCGACCCACAACGCCCCGCCCGCCTTCTTGCGCGACCCATCAAACTGCTTGCCAGCGAGAACTGGACTGGCACCTCCTATCGCGCAAAATACGCCCGCGTGGACGACCTTGTGTCAGTTTTCGATCGCTTTCCCCTGCGCTTCATTATCGTCGCCACGCACGCTTCCCCCCAGGAGTATGAGCACGACGCGCAGTTGCGGACGATGCTGCAGACCCACCCGGAACGCTGGATCCGGGTGACAATGCCATCCGACACCTGGTCCCTGTACGAACGCATTGACGGCAGAAAACTGACGGCCCCCGCGATGGAAGCGCTTGCCCGTGAAGTACTGGAACACCGCCTGCAGTCCGTCATGCGGTAAGCGGTCCGCCAGTGGAAAAATCGCGCGCTGCTCAGGCCCGGCCAGGCAACTGACGTCCAATCATCGGCTGCATCGGACGCTTTGGTACCGGCCGGATCATCTGCGGTCCCCGCGATGTAGCCACTGGGATGACTACCTGCGCCGCCAGGCGCCGGGCGACATATTCAATTGACGCGGAGAATCCCAGCATGACTGTCAGGCTCGGCGAGTAAGCCAGACTATCAAAGAATGCGCAACTCAAAAAGCCGATCATCGAGATCCGGAGCGCAAGAGCCACACCCTTCAGATCCTGCGCCTCCAGGTTGTCCGGTGGAAACGGCATCTTCATGGTCCGGGAAATCGAACGAAAACTAAAAACAAGCGCCGTCAGAAACAACAGAAGCCCGGGAAAGCCGGATTCCGACGAGAATTGAGTGTAGGTATTGTGGGTCAGGTGCCAGTTGCCTATTTCTTCTCCCCGTGCCCTTGCCAGCGTGTCCTGCGCAACGGCAAAATTGCCTGGCCCGACGCCAAAAATCGGGTGCGTGAACGACAGCGTGATACTGTCCAGCAGCAACATTCTGCGCGCCTGCGCGGACTCAATGGCCGCAGTTCGATCAACCGAGGCGGAGGCTGCTTCGCTGTCGCTGAAAACAGTAAAAAAGCGCCCCGTAATACTGGAGGGCAGGACAACCAGCAGTGCCGCAACCGCCACTACGGAAAAAACCAGCAACTTTGCCTTCTGCGCGGCGCGGACATTGAAGAACACGGCGATCAGAGCGACACCACTGCCGATCATCGCGGCCCTCGACCCTGTCTTGGCGATCATCAGCAGAATGGGAGCGAACCCGACTGCCCCGAGTATCCGCCGGAGTCCATTGCCAACGCGCATCGTCATGAAAGTGAGAAACGGAAGAGACACCAGACCGATCAGCGCCAACTCGTTGGAATTCCCGTAGTGGGTATTTGGCAGCATGAGACGGCCTTCATCGTCCAGCTTGTTAAAATAGAGCGCTATCACGGACAGTATTGTGGCGGAATACCCGATCACGTTCACCAGCTTCCTGCACTGGTCGACGTTCCATATCAGTCCGCCAGCCAGAAACATTGCCAGAAAGGTCACCAGCCAGAAGCCGGTGATAGTGGCCGCGGCACCGCCTGGCCAAACGCTGAAAGGCACACACACGCCAAACCATAAAGTCAGGAGGATATACGTTCGGTACAAACTGCTCCGCAGCATTTCCACCATACGCCCGGAGCCTACGACAATAAGCAGCCCGACGACGGAATCAAGCAGCGACGGACGAATGGAGTTAATCCCGGGAAGAAGGTCAACCACCGAACTGAACATACTGAAGACAAAGAACGCCAGAGCGGCAAAGCCAATCTTTTGCGGCATCCCAGGCCGTGTGGCCGGGGCGGCGGGAGAAGGGGTCATAAGATATTCAGATCAGGACAGCTTGTTGGTTTCAGGATACAACATTGCGCTGCCCTGAGCGGTTCGATTGGAGGTCTGCCGACCGACATCGCCCAAAGAAAACCAGCTCGGATTCAGGCGCTAATGAATGAGGGCCTGTCGCGATGAAAGTTGCCGTCCCTTCCTCATGGATGGACGCTCAATGAAGTAATAACTGGCGCTCGCCAACGCCAGAATCACGGGAAGCCGCAGCGCAAGAGACAGCATCGCGCTGCCTGAGTCTGCCCCCGCCCCCCGCAAAATCAGTTGCTGCCAAAGGTAGACACTGTATGAGATGCGTCCCAGCCACCGAAAGGGTGCTGCCTCCAGCAGCCGCGAAAT
The DNA here is from genome assembly GCA_903875575.1 of uncultured Acidobacteriia bacterium. Taxonomy (GTDB): domain Bacteria; phylum Acidobacteriota; class Terriglobia; order Bryobacterales; family Bryobacteraceae; genus BOG-234. The sequence goes on from CAIQWJ010000060.1 coordinate 25,058, forward strand.
CCGGCTGAACGGCATGAAACCCGTCGGCACCACCACCAGTGGCAGCATGAAAGACTGAAAAGCCAGCTTCGTCAACTGCATTGGATGCCGCAGGTCGAACCCGTAACCGGCCGCCAGTACCACCACCACACTCCCAAAAAACCAGGGGGTTCCCAGCCTCCGCTGCAGACGCTCGTTGTCATGCACCAGTAGCGCAAGCAGACACGCAAATAAAAATGCATCCAGACGCATGTCGGTCCGCTGCAGCTCTGCCACGTTGAGGGAAAATGCGTGCAGACCAAATGGTCGCCAAAGAATGGTCAGCGCAATGCCGGCAACCGCGGCCCACCGTACCCGTTTCGGACCCAGAAATGCCAGCAGCGGCCAGAGCATATAGAAGTGCTCTTCCATCGAAAGCGACCAGAAATGCTGCGTAAACCAGGATCGCCCCGGCCAGTAATTGTTGTACACCAGCACACAACTCGCCAGTTCGCCCGAACGCAGCGTGATCGCGCCAAAGGCACTCAGAATGGCGATAACCGTGAGATAGGCGTAGGCCGGCGGCAGAATTCGAAACACGCGCCGCGTATAGAAACCCTTCAGTGAAACGGCACCATTGGCGCGATATTCGTTCAGCAATAGCGTGGTGATCAGGTATCCGCTGATAGCGAAAAACAGCGAAACCCCCTGCTGCCCCAGATTCAGAACGATCGGATTCAGCAATCGTTCCCAGCGGGTGGTGGGTGATGTCAATGTCAGACCATGACAAAGCAGCACCGTCGCGATGGCAATCGAGCGCCATCCATCGAGAGTCGCAATATATTGACGAGGGTTATTCACGCAAAGGTGTCAGCTTCCGAACTGAACCTAAACTGTAGCAGTCTGACCGAAAATATCCGGGTACCGTCGGCCGATTCCGCTCCCACCCGGCTTCCTCCCGTCCCGCCATAGGTTATCTTTAAAATAATAGAGTTGTTCCAGTCCAAACGTCTATGTCTTCTTCCACTGGCAACCCAGCGTCTTGCTCTGAAGCGCTGCGGACGTTGCCTCGTCGGCCGATCCCGACGATTGCCGCAACGGCTCCCGCCCTTTCCCTCCGGAAAATGGCTGCCACCAGACCGGGTGCCATTTAGATGTGCGGAATAGCCGGCTTCATCGACACTGCCGCACCCTCTTCCGCCGCGAATACCCTTCGCCGCATGACCGACCGCATCTCCCACCGCGGTCCTGACGACGCCGGCCACCTGACGGACGGCCCCGCGTTCCTCGGCCATCGCCGCCTCAGCATCATCGATCTCTCCGCCCTCGGCCATCAGCCCATGGCCAACGAAGACGGCACCTGCCACATCGTTTTCAACGGCGAAATCTTCAACCACGCTGCCGTCCGCCCCGCGCTCGAGCGCGCTGGCCACCAGTACCGCTCCCGCAGCGACACCGAAACCATCCTCCATGCCTGGGAAGAATATGGTGACAGCTGCGTCACCCATTTCCGGGGTATGTTCGCCTTTGCCATCTGGGACCGCGAGCGTCGCAGACTCTTCTGCGCCCGCGACCGCATGGGTATCAAGCCATTCTATTACTGGCAAAACGGCTCGCTCTTCGCTTTTGCGTCGGAAATCAAGGCCCTTCTTGAACACCCCGCCATCAGCGCGAATCTCAATGAAAGGCTGGTCTCCGAATACCTGACCTTCGGCTACACAAGCGGAGACGAAACACTCTTCGCCGGCATCCGGAAACTGATGCCCGGCCACACCCTGACGGTCGATCTCGCCAGCGGAGCCCCCACCCTCGCCATCCGCCGCTACTGGGACGTGCCCGCGCCCGCTCCCCAACCGGAACTCCGCAGCGACGAAGACTGGATCCGCGAACTCCGGCACCGTCTCGAAGAGAACATCGAAATGCGCCTCATGAGCGACGTCCCGCTCGGCATGTTCCTTTCCGGCGGCGTCGATTCCAGCGCCATTGCCGCTCTCATGAAGCGCATGGTCGATAGCCCGGTCAAAACCTTTTCCGTCGGCTATGCCGAGGCCGCCTACAGCGAACTCTCCTGGGCCCGTCAGGTCGCCGAAACCATCGGCACGGACCATCACGAAGTCGTCATCGGCATGGAGGACTTTTTCAATGCCCTGCCCCGCCTTGTCTGGCATGAGGACGAACCCATCGCATGGCCCTCCAGCGTCTCTCTTTATTACGTTTCTCAACTCGCCGCGAAACACGTGAAAGTCGTTCTGACCGGTGAAGGCAGCGATGAATTATTCGCCGGCTACGCCCGCTACGCCTTCTACGACCAAAACCGCGGACGCGCCGACGCCTACCAATCCGTCCCCGCCCCCATTCGCTCAGCCATCCGATCGTTCCTCGCCACTTCGCCCCTGCTGAGTGCCGACCTCCGCCGCAAAGCCCTCCACACCATTCTCGGCCGCGATTCCGACGTCCGCTCCCTCTATCTCGATAACTTTTACGGAGCCTTCGGCCAATCCGAACGAGACGCCCTCGTCCACTCCGGCGTATCGCAGGCCGATTCCTACGCGCCTTTCCTCCGTTACATGGACAATGCGCCGGGCTCTTCCCTGATCAGCCGCATGCTCTATGCCGATCAGAAGACCTATCTGGTGGAACTGCTCATGAAGCAGGACCAGATGAGCATGGCCTGCTCCATCGAAAGCCGCGTGCCGCTTCTCGATCACACTCTTGTCGAATTCGCCGCCTCCATCCCGGATTCGCTCAAACTCCACGGGGCCGAAAGCAAATATGTTTTCAAGAAGGCTGTGGAAGATGTGCTGCCCCACGATATCGTCTATCGCACCAAGATGGGCTTTCCGACGCCGCTACGCGCCTGGCTCATGGACAAGCGCGCCACCCCGGTTTTCGACCTCCTCCGCGACAAAAACGGCATCCTCGCCGGCTTTACCGATTCCGCCGCGCTCGAACAACTGCTCGCGCGTCACCAGTCGGGGCAGGAAGATGGCACCGACCGCCTCTGGCGTCTCCTGAACCTCCAGCTCTGGGGCGAAATGTACCTGACCGGTCGTCGTGATCGCTGGTGGGACGGCATGATGGCCCCCGCCGGGACTGCTTCCGCCCTATGAAGATTCTCTGGGTAAAGTCGGATTTCCTCCACCCCACCAGCCGGGGCGGCCAGATTCGTACGCTCGAAACCATTCGCAGACTCCATGCGCGCCATGAGGTCCACTACATCGCCTTCAATAATCCCGCCGAACCCGAAGGCCTCGTGCGCGCCACAGAGTACTGCTCTCACGTCTACCCCGTGCGCCATGACGCCCCCCCGAAAAACTCGCTGAAATTCTTCGCGTCCGTTGCGGGCAGCGTCTTTTCACCGCTGCCCCTGGCAGTGGGGCGCTGGGTCACGCCCGCCATGCGCGATCAGATTCGCCAGGTCCGGCAGCAAAACAAGTTCGACGCCGTCGTCTGCGATTTCCTCGCCCCCGCCCCCAATTTCGATTCGCTGAAAGACTGCGTACTCTTCCAGCACAACGTGGAATCCATGATCTGGCAGCGTCACACCGAGAACGCAGCTGATCCTCTTCGCCGCGCCTACTTCGGACTCCAGGCCCAACGCATGCTGGCCTGCGAAAAGAAAGCCTGCCTCGAAGCCGCCCACATCATCGCCGTCTCCGATGCCGACGCTGCCCTGATGCACTCCATGTTCGGCGTCCCCAAACCAAAGATCAGCCCCGTCCCCACCGGCGTCGATATTGACTACTTCCGCGCCCCCGTGCCTGCCCCGCGCGACACCGACCTGGTTTTCGTCGGCTCCATGGACTGGATGCCCAACACCGACGGCATGTTGTACTTCGTCCGCGAAATACTTCCCCTGATCCGCCGCCAACGCCCCGCTTGCTCGGTCACCGTGGTAGGCCGCAAGCCGTCACCCGAAATCCTCGCCCTCGCGCAGCAGGACCCTCTGATCACCATCACCGGCACAGTCCCCGATGTCCGGCCGCATCTCTGGAAATCCCGCGTTTCCATCGTCCCCCTGCGCATCGGCGGCGGCACGCGCCTCAAGATTTACGAATCCATGGCAGGCGGCGTACCCGTGGTCTCCACCACCATCGGCGCGGAAGGTCTGGACGTGAATCATCCCTCCACCATCCGCCTGGCCGATACCCCCGAAACCTTCGCCGACGAGTGTCTGTCGCTCCTGAACGACGAACCTACCGCCAACCAGATGGCCCACGCCGCTCTGGACCTTGTGACTTCCCGATTCTCCTGGGACCGCATTGCCAGCGATTTCGAAAACATCCTAGCCGGAGCTGCCCAATGTGCGGAATAGCCGGCTTCCTTGATCGTTCCGGCGAATCCGGCGCAGATCTTCTCCGCCAGCGCGTCACCGCGATGACGGACGCGATCTCCTATCGCGGCCCCGATGACAGCGGCTCCTGGGCAGATCCCGAAACCGGCATCGTTCTCGGCCAGCGCCGTCTCGCCATTATTGACCTCTCCGCCGAAGGCCACCAGCCCATGGCCGGACCCGGCGGCACCCAGGTTATCGTCTTCAATGGCGAGATCTATAACTTCCGCGAACTCCGTGCCGAACTCGAAGCCCTCGGCTGCACCTTCCGTGGACACTCCGATACCGAAGTCATGCTCGCCGCCTTCTCACAGTGGGGCATCGACGCTTCCGTGCGGCGCTTCAACGGCATGTTCGCCTTCGCGCTTTGGGATAAAGACCGCCGCGAACTCACCCTCTGCCGCGATCGCCTCGGTAAGAAGCCTCTCTACTACGGCTGGGCCGGAAATGCCCTGCTCTTCGGCTCCGAACTTAAAGCTCTCCGCGCCCATCCGGCCTTCCGCCCGCAGCTTGACCGCAACGCGGTGGCTCTGTACATGCGCTTCGGGTACATCCCGGCCCCATATACGATCTATCAGGGCATCTCAAAACTTCCGCCGGCAACGTTCCTCACCATTCGCCCGAATGATCTCGGTGCCAACGGCGCACCCATCCCTTATTGGTCAGCCCGCGAAGCGGCCGAGCGCGGTCTTCAGAACCGCGTTGCAAACTTCGACGACGCTGTCGCTGAACTCGATGCCTTGCTGCGCAGCGCCGTCGGCATGCGCATGATTTCCGACGTTCCCCTCGGTGCCTTCCTCTCCGGCGGTATCGATTCCTCGCTCGTCGTCTCCGCCATGCAGGCCCTGAGCAGCCAGCCCGTAAAAACTTTCTGCATCGGTTTCGAAGAACAGACCCACAACGAAGCAATCTACGCGGCAGCGGTCGCCAAACATCTCGGCACGGACCACACCGAGATGATCCTCAACGCGAAACAGGCCCTTGACGTCGTCCCCATGCTCCCCCGCATGTTCGACGAGCCCTTCTCGGATTCCTCCCAGATCCCGACCTTCCTCGTATCGCAAATGGCCCGGCGGCACGTAACGGTCAGCCTCTCCGGCGATGGCGGCGACGAACTCTTCGCCGGCTACTCGGCATACCAAAGCAGTGCGCAGTTCTTTCACAAATATGGCTGGATGCCCGCCCCCCTGCGCTCTGTTGTCGCGGCAACTCTCCAGGGCGTACCGCAGTCTCTCTGGAACAGTTTCCTGCCTTCCAGTATCGAATCCACCGGAGGCGCGCGCGTCCACCGTCTGGGTTCGACGCTTCGCCAGACCAGCGGGGAAACGGTCTACCGGAACCTCTTATCCGTCTGGGAAGATCCCGAAACAGTCGTTTCCGGCTCTACCGAACCGCCCACCGCCTTCACCACCGGCCAGGCTTCCGGCCTCGCCAACATGACCGAGAAGATGATGCTGCTCGATTCTCTGGTTTACCTGCCGGATGACATTCTCGTCAAGGTCGACCGGGCCAGCATGGCAGTCAGCCTCGAAGCGCGCGGCCCGCTCCTCGATTACCGCCTCTTCGAATTCGCCTGGCGCGTGCCACTCGAATTCAAACTCCGCGACGGCAAAGGCAAGTGGATTCTCCGCGAACTGCTGAACCGCTATGTTCCCCGCGAGTTAGTCGACAGGCCCAAAGCCGGCTTCGCTATCCCCATCGCCCAATGGCTCCGCGGCCCGTTGAAACCGTGGGCGGAAGATCTGCTCAGCGGCAGCCACCTGAAACAGGAAGGCCTGCTCAACACGGCCGCCGTAAGCCAAACTTGGCGTGAACATCAGGCAGGCCACAACTGGAGCGCCCGCATGTGGGCCGTCCTGATGCTGGAAAGCTGGCTTCGCGAATCCCGTTAGTTAGGGACTCAGGCTCCGGTCTTTTCAAACACGAACTGATTGCAGCCCAGTCCCACGCCGCCGCAGTTCATCTTCGTCAGCGTAAAACCACGCGCTTTGTAGAAATCGAAAATCTGATCCGGCGTCGCCACTTCGTACGGATAGCCGCCCACCCAGTCGATGATGTCGTGCCAGTGATTCATCCCGCGGCCAAGTTCGCCTGTCCACATCCGCGTGAATTCTCCCGGCTTGCCCTTCAGCACCGCGCGTAACAGATCCTTGCCTTCCTGTGGCGCGCTCACCAGCAACGCAAACGGAGACCGCAGGAGCTTCGGCAAACGATTGTATGTCTTCTTGATCGTGTGCCAGCGCGCCGCCTGCGTGCCTGTATCGTTGTAAATCGCGATGAACAGCTTCCCGCCTGGCGCCACGGCCATCGCAGCGTTCTCAAGGCCCAGCCACATCTGCCCGGTGTGATGAAGCACTCCCCACGAGTAGACGATGTCGAACTTCCCAAGCGATTTCACGTAGCCGGGATCGAGTGCGGAACCTTCTTCCACCACCCAGTCGGCATCATCCGGAAAATAACGCCGCCGCAGTTCCCGCGTGCAGCCCACCGAGTTGGGATCGAAGTCGAATGAATGGACCTTCGCTCCCAGTTTCCGTGCCGCCAGACTAAACAGTCCGCTGCCCGACCCAATATCAAGGAACGTACGTCCCTTCAGATCCTTCACTTCGAGAAACTGACTCAGGGACTGGACCGCGCTGGCGATCCGGTCGTCATTCAGAAGTCTGAGGAAATTGCTCCAGTTGCGCCCGAATTCAAACCTTTCCGAATTCCTGACTTCATCCGCATGGGTGCTCACCTGCTGAGTTGTATTCACTAGTCTGGCCTTAAAATTGCCGCAGTCTTTTCGGTCGAAGCAACAGGTTAACCGGGATCGGCACTATGTCTGCAATTATCCCATAAGCCCGCGCAAAGACGCTTCCTGCCACCACTCCGCTGGTTCGGAAACACGCTGGACTGAGGGGATGCTGAGTACGCGACGCCGCCTGCCATTCGCGCTTCTCGCCTTGCCCGCGGCATGGTCACTCCTTGCCGCGACATCCCCGAAGAGAACTCCTCGGGAAGAACAGGCACTCAACGTCAAGATCATCCGGGACGACTGGGGTAGCGCCCACGTCTACTGCAAGTCCGATCCCGATTCCGTCTTCGACGCAATTTACGCCCAGGCGGAAGACGATTGTGACCGCATTGAATCCAGCTATCTCCCGTCGCGTTCACCTCTGCCCCCTGGGAATCGTTCGCCTCCTTCGGTGCCCGCGCGTATCCCGGGACGACGAAATGGTATGGCACCAGCGGCAACAGCTTCGTCGCCGTGGTCGAATTCGGCCACAAAGTCCCTGCAGTTGCCGTGACCGCGGGGGGGTAAGAACGGCGACCCGGCATCGAAGCAATTCCACGATCAGGCCAGCCGTTACTCCACCGGCAATCTACGCGAAGTGAACTTTTATCGATCCCGGTTAACCGGCCACACCGGGAGCGAATACCATCCCGGCCGTCCGCACCAATAGAAAGGCCAGCGACAACTTGCCGCTGGCCTTCATCACACCTCACCCTCAAGGGCCCGCAGGCCTTTGACTATTTCTTGGTGGACTTCTTCGCTACCGTCGCCTTGGTGCCGCCCGGCTGCTTCGCGGCGTGGAAACCGGCCTTGGTCGCGTCGTCTTCTGTCATGAACTTGCCGGCCTTGGTCTTCCCGTAGAACTCGCCGTCCTTGTGATAAACCTTCGTGCCGGTGTTGACCCAGACGAGGCCTTTCGCTTTGGCTGCTGCGATATCCGCGTCGGAAGGCGCTGCTGCCGCTGCTGCCTTCGGTGCCGCATCGGCCTTCGGTGCCGCCGCTGCTTTCGTGGTCGCTTTGGCCGCCGGAGCCTGGAAGCCAAACGCGCTTCCACCGAGAGTGAGGGCCGCCAGAGCGAATCCCGCGATCAACTGCTTCATTGTCTTTTTCATAATTTTCTCCAGTTCAGAATCTGTGCTTCGTCCCTTAGCCCTTGGAACCGAAAAGCCCGCCCAACGCCGACATGGCCTTTCCTTCCAGTCCTTCTTCCAGCGTTCCCATCAAACCACCGCCGGCACCCGCATCTCCCGAGCCGCCCGCCAGCAGACTCTGCAGTGCGCCACCCAGAGGAGCGGGAAGACGAGCCTGCAGAAACTCCACCGCCGCCGTCACCGCGGACTGCGCCTGATCCGGGCTCAAACCCGTCCGGCTGGCAACTTCATTCACCAGTTCGTTCATCATAAAAATCGTTTTTCCTTACTTCTGCTTCGCGATGATCAGCGCCTTGATCTTGGCGTAAGTCGCAGCCGGGACAATCTTCTTATTCAGCAGGTCGTCCTTCCCGCTGTAAGGGCGACCCTTGATGATCTTCGCACTGTACGCGTCGCCGATGCCCGGCAGCGCGCCCAACTGTTCCGCCGTCGCCGAGTTAATGTCAACCAGCTCCGCTTTGGCCTTCGCGGCGGTCGTCGCCTTCACGGCTTTGGTTGCCTTATCAGCAGCCGGTGCGGCAAACAGCGCGACTGCCATCAAGAGCGCCACCATGATCCGGGTAAGTTTCATATCTGTTTCAATTCCTTATCTAAAGTTGTAGCCTGAGGACTGCCTGCCATTCTAACGAACACTACCCGCCACGGCAATAGCGATTTCGATTAAACAAGGTACATCTGCCCCAAACTTCGCCCGCCGCAGACTGGGCCGCCCGTGACCACATTCCACCCCGGACACCAGGTGCCAGCGGACAACCCCCCGTTGCCTCCTCCTGGGGTCTTCGTCGCCGACGGCCTTCCTGCTACCTCACATTGATCCGCCCCCTGATACTTTCGTAGGTCGACGCGGGAATAATCTTCTTATCCAGAAGATCCTTCTTCCGGGTGTAGGGGCGGCCGGCAATGATCATCGCGCTGTACGCCTCACCGATCCCCGGCAGCGTGCTCAGCTCTACCGGGGTCGCCGAGTTGATGTCAATCATCCTCGCTTTACCGATGGCCGCGGCCGGCTTCGTCGCCTTGTCCGCCTGCGGTGCCGCCACAAGGGCGAACGTCATCAGGAGTAAAGTCAGTAACCGTGTAAGTTTCATAGGTGTTTCGGTTCCTTGTGCAGGCTTGCTGCCTGACGACCGCCTGCCAAGTCTACAGATTGCCACCCGCTACCACAAGCAATACCTCGATTAAATAAGCTACACCTGAAACGGACCTCGCCGCATAGAATTGACCTATGTACATCCGCGTCCACCCGCGAGACAACGTGGCCATCATCGTCCACCCCGATGGTGCCGCCCCCGGGGCGCAATCGCCTAATGGAATCGTCGCCATCGAGCGCATCCCTCAATCGCACAAGATCGCTCTTCGCAACTTCGCCCCGCACGACCCGATCCTCCGCTACGGTCAGGTCATCGGCCACGCCAACCGCGCCATCCCCGCCGGCTCCTGGATTCGCGAAGATCTGATCGACATGCCCGCGGCACCGCCGCTCGATCAACTCGAGTTGTCCACATCCGTACCGGAGCCGCTGCCGCCCTTGACTGGCCACACGTTCGAGGGCTATCGCAACCTCGATGGCAGCGTCGGTACCCGCAACATTCTCGGCCTTGCGACTACAGTGCAATGCGTCGCCCCTACCGTCGAATACGCCGCACGTCGGATCAAAGCCGAACTGCTGCCCCGCTTCCCCAACGTGGATGACGTCGTCGCGGTCACCCACTCTTACGGCTGCGGAGTAGCCATCAATGCCCCCGGCGCTGCCATCCCGATCGCGACGCTGCGGCACATCTCCCTGCACGCCAACATGGCTGGACAACCCCTGGTCGTCAGCCTGGGTTGCGAAAAAATGCAACCCGCCGTGCTCTTCAGTAATGATTTTCCAGTTCTCGAAACCAGCAACGTAATCCGCTTTCAGGATCAACGCGGCTTTTCTGAAATCGTCGCCGCCATCATGGAGGCTGCCGAAAAACGCCTTGCCATTCTCGACGGCCGTCGCCGCCAGACTTGCCCCGCCTCCGACCTCATCGTCGGCCTGCAATGCGGCGGCAGCGATGCCTTCTCCGGCGTGACCTGCAATCCCGCCGTGGGTGCCGCGGCGGATCTCCTCGTCCGCGCCGGTGCCACCGTCATGTTCTCCGAAGTCACCGAAGTTCGCGACGCTATCCATCTGCTCACCCCGCGAGCCGAAACGCCGGACGTGGCCCGCGCCCTCATCCGCGAAATGCAGTGGTATGACGACTACCTCGCCGGCGGCCGCGCCGATCGCAGCGCCAACACTACTCCAGGCAACAAACGCGGCGGACTCGCCAACATCGTGGAAAAAGCTCTCGGCAGCGTGGCGAAAGCCGGCAATACAGCGATCCGCGCGGTCGCCTCTCACGGCGAAAAAGTCACCGCGAAAGGTCTGGTCTTCGCCGCCACTCCGGCCAGCGACTTCATCTGCGGCACCCAACAACTCGCCTCCATGAATATACACGTCTTCACCACCGGCGAAGGCACTCCCTACGGGCTCTCGCTCGTGCCCGTCATCAAGGTGTCATCGCGCACGGCACTCGCCGAAAAGTGGCATGACCTCATCGATCTCGATGCCGGTCGCATCGCAACCGGCCACGCGACGGTGGAAGAAGTGGGCATGGATCTCTTCCGCATGATGCTCGATGTTGCCAGCGGACGGAAGAAGACCTGGGCCGAACACTGGGGCCTCGCCAATGCCCTTGCGCCATTTAACCCCGGCCCAGTGACTTGAAACGATATCTCAATCGGATGTATAATCGATACTGTGGAGGTGAGCGGCGGCTACCGCCCACCCCCTCGGTTTTCAACTATAGATCCAGATGGATCCGCAGTTTGAACCGCAGTTTCCTGAGTATCAGGAGTACATACAGTATCAGAAGACGCATATAGTAATCGCCTCCTTTCTACTCCAGTAGATTATGCAAACCCCGTCCCCGAGACGGGGTTTTGCATTGGTGGAGTCCGCGGCTCCATGCAAACCTGCCTCTGCAAACTACCGAGCAGAACCCTCATCGTATGCGTTTCCCTGTAAGTTGTAAAATATCCCCGTTTTTCAAATGGTGGAATTACCGCGCACTGCGCTGCCATACAATTGTGAGTTCCGTGCCTGAAACCAGATCCCGCGTCCGCTACACCGTCCTCGCGATGCTGTTCATCGTCTCGTCGCTGAACTATGCCAGCCGCGCGACGCTCTCCATCGCCGGCCCCGCAGCTTCGAAAGAACTCGGCATCAACGCCCTGCAACTGGGCAATCTCTTCTCTGCGTTTGGCTGGACGTATGTGATCGCGCAGATCCCAGGAGGTTGGCTGCTCGATCGCTTCGGCTCAAAGATCGTGTACGCCGTCAGCATCCTCACCTGGTCTGTCTTCACTTTCCTGCAGGGTTTCGCCGGAGCCTTTCACGCGGGCGCGGCGCTGCTGCTCTTATTCGGTCTGCGTCTGTTGCTCGGCTTCGCGGAAGCGCCTGCGTTTCCGGCCAACAGCCGAATCGTCGCCGCCTGGTTCCCCACTGCGGAGCGAGGCACCGCCGCCGCTGTTTTCAACTCCAGCCAGTACTTCGCGACTGCGCTCTTCGCGCCGCTCTCCGGCTGGATCACGCACGAGTACGGCTGGAAGTGGGTCTTCTTCGTGACCGGCGGCATCGGCATCCTGCTGGCGGCCATCTGGATGAAGACAATCTACAGCCCGAACGACCATCCTCGGGTCAGCCAGCACGAACTCGAATTCATTGAGAGCGGCGGCGCGCTCGTCAACATGGAGACCGGCAGAAAAGCTGCGGGCGGCCCTTCGCAGTGGAACATGATCTGTCAGCTGATGGGCAACCGCATGCTCGCGGGCGTCTACCTCGGCCAATACTGCATCACCACCATTACCGTCTTCTTCGCCACATGGTTTCCGGCGTATCTGGTCAACGAGCGCCACATGTCGATCCTGAAAGCTGGCTTCACGGCTTCCCTGCCCGCCCTGTGCGGCTTCGCGGGCGGCATTGTGGGCGGACTGTTTTCCGACCGCATGCTGAAATCCGGAGCGTCCCTCACGAAGGCCAGAAAGGTTCCCATCGTCGCGGGCATGATTCTCTCCGTCTCCATGGTGCTCTGCAACTTCGCGCCAGAGCAGTGGATGGTGGTGGTCATCATGTCTCTGGCCTTCTTCGGCAAAGGCGTCGGCGCGCTCGGCTGGGCGGTCATGGCCGATACCTCGCCGAAACAGATCGCAGGACTCAGCGGCGGCCTCTTCAATATGTGCGGCAACATCACCACCATCACGACGCCGCTCATCATCGGCTACATCGTCAATCTCACCGGGTCGTATAAAGGCGCACTGGTTTATGTGGCGGCGAATGCCGCCGTCGCTATCTTCTCCTATCTCTTCATTGTGGGCGAAATCAAAAGAGTGGAACTTCGCAGCCTATGACTTCTTCATCCCCCACCGTCGCGACCATGCGCGTGATTCCTGTCGCAGGTCACGATTCCATGCTGCTGAATCTCAGCGGCGCGCACGGGCCTTACTTCATCCGCAACCTCGTCATCCTGACTGACACCGCGGGCCACACCGGCGTCGGTGAAGTCCCCGGCGGCGAACGAATACGTCAGACTCTCGAAGACGCGAAACCGCTTGTCATCGGCCAGCCCATTGGCAACTATCAGGCCATTCTGAATTCGATGCGTGCTCAGTTTGCCGATCGCGATTCCGGCGGGCGCGGCCTCCAGACTTTCGATAACCGCATCACCATCCACGCCGTCACCGCCGTGGAAGCCGCTCTGCTCGACTTGCTCGGCCAGTTCCTCGGCGTGCCGGTGGCCGCTCTACTCGGCGAAGGTCAGCAACGCAAGACCGTCGAGACACTCGGTTACCTTTTCTACGTGGGCGACCGGCACAAGACCAACCTCCCGTACCCCGCCGACCTCAACGCCAAAGACGACTGGTTGCGACTGCGCAGTGAAGTCGCCCTCACGCCCGATGCCATCGTGAGACTCGCCGAAGCCGCGCAGGCCCGCTACGGGTTTCGTCACTTCAAGCTGAAAGGCGGCGTGCTCGCCGGTGAGCTTGAGATGGAAGCCTGCGCCGCACTCGCCGACCGCTTTCCAAAAGCGAGAATCTCAGTGGACCCCAACGGTGCCTGGAGCCTCCGCGAAGCCATCGCGCTTTGCCGCGATCAGAAGGTTCTTGCCTACGCCGAAGATCCCTGCGGTGCCGAAGACGGCTATTCCGGCCGCGAGATCATGGCCGAATTCCGTCGCGCCACGGGCATTCCGACCGCCACCAACATGATCGCCACCGACTGGCGTCAACTCACCCACACGATCCAACTACAGGCCGTCGACATCCCCCTGGCGGACCCGCACTTCTGGACCATGCAGGGTTCTGTGCGCGTCGCGCAGATCTGCCGCGAATGGGGCCTGACGTGGGGCTCTCATTCCAACAATCACTTCGACGTGTCGCTCGCCATGTTCACACACGTGGCCGCCGCCGCTCCGGGCAGCATCGCCGCCATCGACACCCACTGGATCTGGCAGGACGGCCAGCGGATTACGAAGGAACCGTTTCGCATCGTGAACAGCGAGCTTACCGTTCCCGACAAACCGGGCCTCGGAGTCGAGATCGACATGGCCCAGGTGGAGTTCGCCAACGCGCTCTACACAAGCATCGGAACAGCTGCCCGGGACGATGCGGCCGCCATGCAATTCCTGATCCCGAACTGGAAGTTCGACAACAAGCGCCCTTGCCTGGTACGCTGAAGAACGTGAAAGCCGCAACGGTCATATTGTGTGCCATCGCCGTCAGCTCCGTACAGGCGCAAACTCCCCCGTCGTTTGAAGTCGCGTCGGTCCGGCCGAGCGGACCCAACGAACACATCACCTGCGGACAGTTTGTGCCGGGGGACAGGCTCAACATCGCGGGATGTCGTTTGGTCAATATCATCGGGCTGGCTTACAGCATTCGCGTCTTCCAGATCATGGACGTGCCCAAATGGGTCACCGACGGAGATGGGGCCAGATTTAACATCCAAGCCAAGGCCTCCGCCTCCGTGGACGGCGACCAACTCAGGCTGATGCTGCGGAGTCTGCTTGCCGAGCGTTTCCGACTGCTGTCGCATCGGGAGGAGAGAGAGATTCCCGTCTACGCGCTTATCGGCATCCCAGGAAAGCAACCAACTCCTGCGGCGGACAACGGAAAACCACGAGGTAGCGGCTATATCCAATGGGTCGATGATGGCTGGCTGCGGGGGCGTAATGTCTTCCTGTCCAGTTTTGCGCAAGCGATGGATGTGGGTGGCCGGCCGATGGTCGACAAGACAAACATCGCCAGCGCTGTTGATTTCGACCTACGGTGGTGCCCCGACGAAAAAACCGACGGGGAGTATCCTTCGATCTTCACAGCCGTTCAGGAACAGATGGGCCTGAAACTCGAACCACAGAAGTCGCCGATCGAAGTACTTGTTATCGATCACGTCGAGCACCCAACCGAGAATTAGATAAACATGTCTTCTCTTCCTCCCAATACGTTTAAAGCCGCTATCGCCGCCGGCCAGCAGCAAATCGGCCTCTGGAGTTCTCTCTGCAGCAACATCGCCACCGAGATCATCGCCGGTTCCGGTTTCGACTGGATCGTGCTCGACACCGAACATGCCCCGAACGAAGTGCCCGGCCTGCTTTCGCAACTTCAGGCCATGGCCACCAGCACCACGGAACCCGTCGTCCGCGTGGCGTGGAACGATGCGGTTGCGATCAAGCGTATTCTCGATATCGGCGCGCGCACGCTGCTGATCCCGTTTGTCCAGAATGCCGAGGAAGCACGAGCGGCGGTCGCCGCCACGCGTTACCCGCCCCAGGGAATTCGCGGCGTCTCGGTAGGGCCGCGTGCGAATCGTTATGGACGCGTCGCGGGTTACCACCACGTGGCGCATGAGAGCATCTGCGTGATTGTGCAGATTGAAACCCGCAGCGCATGTGCGGAGATTGAGGCCATCGCCGCAGTGGAGGGCGTGGACGGCATTTTCATCGGCCCCAGCGATCTGGCGGCTGACATGGGACACCTCGCCAACCCGAAACACCCGGAAGTACAGGCTGCCATTGCCGACGCCTGCGCGCGCATTCGCGCCGCCGGGAAGGGTGCCGGTATGTTGACGGGCGATCCCGAAGAAGCCTGCCGCTATCTGGCCAACGGCTTCACGTTCGTGGCTATGGGTAGCGATGCGGGAGTCCTGGCTAGTGCGACCGCAAAACTGGCAGCCCTGGGTAAAGAACAGGTTGCTCTGTTGTCAAAGAACTAAAAATGGCCGCAGACAAAGGCCAGAACTGACGTAACAATCAGGCTGCGTGGAGAAGCGGCGGCGCGTCTTTGCCGCAGCAGCGCTTGTGTTTCTGGCCGGAACCGCACGGGCAGGCCGCGTTGCGGGCGATGGGGTGCGGCGAATTCTCGTTTTTACAAAGCGAACCCAATTCGGCGGCCGGCGCTTCGTCGACAGCATTGGCAGGGCCATTGGTGCAGAGCGTAAGCCGGGGCTGCTTTGAAGCGGCTTGCGGGGCGGCTTCCTGAGCGGCTTCCTGAGCCGCGGGTCGATGCTGCCGTTCGGCCTGGAGACGACGCAGTTCCGACATGTTCCTGTGAAGGAGGCGATTGGCCTGGGCTCGGGCGCGATCGACGGAGTTTTGAATGCTGCGGCAGTTGTCGCTATCGGCCTCCATGGGGTCCGTGATTCGATAGGGATTGTCGTTGAGGCGGAGGATGAGGTCGGCTTCGACATGGCCGCAGCGCTGAAGGCGCCATGAGGCGCGGCGGATCTCTTCTGCGAGGGTGCGCTCGAGAGTGCCGATGGGGGCGAGTTCGGCTTCGAGGTCGGCCTGAAGCTTTGCGTATTCTTTTTCCTCATCCGGGCGAATAAAGTCGCGGCGAGAGTAGAGGCCGAAAGTGACGCCGTTGAGAGAGGAGATGGATTTGCCGGAGTCCGAGCGGGGGCCTGTGGAGCCTTCGGCATTGGCGCGGTTGGCTGCGATCTGTGCGGAGGTTGACATGATAGTTCCTTTCCGATCTGAGAGTAGCTGGCCGGGCAAGGGGTTTTCGGCGGGGTGGGCTGCAAGGTACTGAAAACAGGGCGAAGATATTTTTTGAAATTTGTGACCGTTATCCGCCGGACGTCCAAAACGGAAGGGAAGCGCGGTTCATGGCCTTCTTTGGGCATGCCCAGTCCTGTCGGCCAAACGCCGGCAAGGGCGACCCGAATCGCCGAAGGATTGCGGTTTGTGCCATTGCAACGGAACAGTTGCCACCGAGCGCAAGCTTTCGTTCCGAAAGGGTAAGTTGTGCATCGCTCGCGGAAGCCGTTTGCCCAGGCAAGCAGTTAACGGTTTAGGATTGCCTGAAGGATATCGGGGATTTCGAAGACTGCCCGGTTGTTCATCCCGGCGACCTGCGTCTTGAAGCGGGCATGTTCGGTCGGGTCCAGCATGCGGCGCGTCGCATCTACAATTCCGCGCTTGAAGTTCTGCAACGAGATCCCCACACCCTTTTCCGTCACCCACTCCGCGTTGAAACGCTCCTGGGGCAACGTCCAGGCGTTCGTCTCCACTATCACCGGCAGGCCCATCGCGACCGCTTCGCTGATACTGCCCGGACCTGGCTTCCCGATGAAGAAGTCGGCCAACTGCATGTAGCGGGGCACTTCGGAGGTAAAGCCGACCACGTGCGTCCGGACTCTGCCCTGCAGACCCCGCAGCGCGGTCTCCAGCTTGTCGTTCTTGCCGCAGATGGCGATCATCTGCAGGTCGAGGCCGCTGTCGTTGAGCCGCTGCGCGATGTCCACCATCTTGGCGGAGCCCGCACCGCCGAACATCATGATCGCCGTCGGCAGCTTTGGATCGAGACCGAGCTTCACACGCTCGGCTTCCCGGTCCACCGGGGCGATGTCGTAGAAACGTGGATTCAGGATCATGCCCGAAACCAGGAACACGCGCTCCGGGGCATGCCCCAGTTCGAGGGCCTGCTGCCTTGCTCGCTCGGTGCCGCAGATCACGTAGTGCGGCCCCTGCCGTTCCAGCCAGAAGTGCGGCGGGTAATCGGCCATGTCCGTCAGTATCGTCACGAAAGGCACGTCCGGCAGTACCTTCTGCTTCGCCTCAAACAGGGCCCGGTTGAAGTTCGGTACCACGGAGACGATCATGTCCGGCCTCTTCGTGCTCCAGTAGCGTTCCAGCCCCTTGACCTGCTGCGGATGGACCATGCGGATGATGGCATGCATAGGCACCAGCATTTCTTTCGAGCCGAGCGTCCAGCCGCGCCGCAGCATCAGGTTATACAGGTCCTGAAACCGAATGCCGGTGATCTTCCGGAAGACATCGAGATCGTCCAGGAGTTCCTGGAGATTCATCATCTGCATGTCCCACGGGCGCTGCTCGCGACGGGACACTTCGCAGAGCGCATTGGCCGCGCTGCGATGTCCCCCTCCGGCATCGAAGAACACGAGTTCGATCGTCTTCATCCATCATGATTCTCACACGTGCGGGGTTACCCGCGTATTTCTGTTCGATGAAACTTCGTACAGTAGTACCTATGAAGGTCTTCAAAATCCTGGCGCTGCTGCTCGGCGCGCTGTCACTCCACGCGCAGACGCTCGACTATGCGGTCTACTTCAGCCGTCACGGCGTGCGGTCGGTGCTGAGCACGAACACGTCGCTGGGTAACCTGTCCTCGGACGCCTGGCCCGAATGGGGAGTCCCTGTCGGCTATCTCACCGCGCATGGCCGCTGGCTCATGCAGATGATGGGCGGCTATGATCGCGAGTACTTCACACAAGCCGGGCTCTTCTCCGGTAAGGGTTGCGCGGACGCCGACCACCTTTACGTTTGGGCCGACAACGCCCAGCGCGATATCGAGACCGGGCGCGCGCTGGCCTACGGGATGTTCCCCGACTGCAAGGTACCGGTGCACACGCTGCGGGCGGACCTCAAGTATCCGCTGTTCTCACCTGCTTCCACTCCTCTCGCTCCGGGCATGCAGGCGATGGACCACACCATCGCCGCGGCGGCGCTGGGCAGTCGGATCGGGGACAACCCCCGCTGGTTCGTCGGCCCGTATGGCACCGACGTGGACCTGATGCAAAGCATCCTGACTCCCTCCGGCAGCAAGGCACCGAAGCGGACGCTGCTGGCGGACGTACCGCAACCCGCACCGCCTGCGGCACCGCGCGATCACTTCGGCGAACTCACTGCGCTCACCAGCCAACTGAACACCATCGCCGAGGCGTTCTACCTGGAGTACGTCGATGGCATGGACAAGAAGGACATCGGCTGGGGACGCGTCGATGAAGCGACGATCGACCGGCTGATGGCGCTACGAGCCATCTTCCTCAACACAGTGCAGCGGACCTCCTATACCGCGAAGGCACATGCCTCGAATATCCTGAGCCACATTCTGCGCTCCATGGAGCAGGCGGTGAGCGGCCAGGCGGTGGCGGGTTCACTGGGCAACCCCGGTGACAGGGAGTTGATGATGCTGGGCCATGATGGCGACATGATCCCGCTGAGCACGCTGCTGGACGTGAACTGGACGTCCGAGGGCTACGCTCCGAACGAGACGCCGCCGGGCTCCGCGTTCGTGTTCGAAGTCTGGCGCGACGCGGCAACCAGCAAGCGCACGGTGCGGCTCTGGATGCTGAGCGAGACGCCCCGCAAGATGCGGGAGGGTACCGCGGTCTCGCTCACGGCACCGCCGTCGCGGACGCCGTTGTTCGTGCCGGGGTGCAGCACGACTGCCGAGGGCTTCCCCTGCGACTGGGATGCGTTTCGCAGGGTGGCGGAAGCGGGGATCAACCCGGCGTTTGTCTCGAAGTAAGCGCGACCTTACTTGGGGGACTGCCTTTGTAATTCGCGGCGGAAGGCCAGCTCGCGTTCGGCGACGTAGGCTTTGTAGCCGGCCGGATCGATGAAGGGGTTCAGTGCATTCGGGTTCACGGCAGTGGGCTTGAGTTTCGGGTACTTGGCGAGCATATCGAAGTAGTCGCCGTGGGCCCCGAGAAAGATATCGCAGGGGAGCGATTTCAGGACCTTGAAGGTGGTCTCGTAATCCTGGGCGATCGTCGGGTAGGTCGCGTTGTTCACCAATTTAAAGCCCGCGTTGACGTTGGGGCTGCCGACGATCACGACGTCGTAGGTCTTGCCGGCGTCGGTCACCTTCATGGTCCAGGTGGTGCAGCCTTTGGTGTGGCCGGGGGTCTTGTGGGCGGTCAGGGTGGTGCCGCCTAAAGTCACCTGCTCGCCATCGTGGAGCGACTTGTCCACTTTGGTGGCCGGGTACTGGCTTTCGGGATCACTGCCGTAATGGAAGTCGGCCTTGCCACCGCTTTCTACGACCGGGACATCGGTATCCATCACCATGTATTGCGCACCGGTCAGTTTCTTCACTGCGGCGCTGCTGGCGTCGTGATCCCAGTGGCCGTGGCTGATCAGCAGGATCTTCGTATCACCGAACTTGAAGCCCAGCTTTTCAACACTGGCCTGGATGAGCGGCACCGACGATTCGAGACTGCTGTTGATCAGGATGTTGCCAGCGGGCGTCGTGACCAGATACGAGGCCAAGCCCTTGCTGCCGACGTAGTACAGGTTGTCGGCAATTTTGAAGGGAGCGAAGGGTTCCGTCCAATCCGGTGGGTACGCGGCGCGCATCACGCCTGCGAGGGACAGGAGCAGGCACAGGGCGGCGGCTCGGGTCTGCTTCGTTCTTTGAGTGTTGGCAGCCATAAGTTTAGACGCAGTTCTACACTGCCGCCGATGTTGCTTATCGGCGGCAGTGCACGTGACACAGTTTTCTTAACGCTTAACGCTTGCGGGTCTGACCCTTGACGATCTGCTTGACCTTTTTCTTCATGGAGCCACGCGCCACAGTGGACGGGCGTTTCGCCTTGGGGGCGGCCTTCTTACGGGCAGTGCGCTTCAGCTTCTTACGTTCGGTTACTTCGAGACTCTTTGTGTTCATTTTTTGCTTGTATTCTGTCAGACCTTTTTCAGGCCTGCAAATCTCTCCACTAGTTTCTTTAACCCATGGCGGTCGAAGGATACCAGAACTTTGGCATCGTCTCCCCCGCCCTCACGACGCACGATGGTACCGCGTCCGTATTTGGGGTGCTCTACTACTGTACCTGTTTGAGATGGACGTTTCGGGGGAGCGGGTGCCAGGGGCATGGCGACGCGCGGTTTTGGGGGCGGAATTGGCTGGCTGCGGAGCTGTATGGACGGCCCTTCGAAGGTGGGGCTGGCGGTGTCCCAGGGTGGGGTGTCTGCGCCGGGATCGGCGTCAAACAGGCCTCCCTGGCGACTGGGGGCGGGGCTCGGAGTGGATTTGAGCGCGGACAGGCGGGGTGGCATACCCGCGACGAGTGGGGTGGCCGGGCGGATGTTGGTGGTGGGTGTGGGCGCGGGGGTATCCGCGTGGGTAACCCAGGGCGGCGTGCTGCCGGACGAGGCGGGGCGGCTGGCGGGTGTGGGGGTGGCCCATGGGGGTGTGCTGCCGGTCTGGGATGGGGTACTGGCGGGCCGGGGCGTCGTTTGGGGTTGCGTGGCCGGTCGGCCAGTGGATGTCGGGTTGGCGAGGCGTGCAGCCATGCCCGAGAGCGGCGCACTGCGCTGGGGCGGCACGGTCGAGCGCGGGGGCGTGCCGGCGGGGCCTCGCAGCGAAGCGGGGGGCTGCGTTGACATTGGGGGACGCGGTGCCGTCATGGGAGGACGCGTGGAGGGCGGCACGTTCGCGGCAGCGCCTCCGAAGCCCCGTACGGGGACATTCATGCCTCGCTGCTTGAAAAATTCCGAGACGTTCTCCAGCGAGTTGTAAGTCTTGCCGGTGTAGAGGTTGCGCTTCGCTTCCTGGCGGACGGTGTCGCGCTCGGCCGAGAGGTCGATGGTGGGCACGTCATCCATGGGAAAGCCGTCGGAATCGTCCTCATCCGGGACGCCCATGTTGATGACGAGGTTGGCCGGGATCTCTTTGAGGAAGCGAGAGGGCAGGCTGCGTTCCTGTTCGCCTCCGCCAAAGCGACGACGATAGCGGGCCCAGGTGAGGATCAGGCGTTTTTCGGCGCGCGTCATGCCGACGTAGCAGAGACGCCGCTCCTCTTCCATCGCCGCCTCATTCAGAATCGAGCGGCTGTGCGGGAAGAGCTTCTCTTCCATGCCGGCGAGGAAGACGACGGGGAACTCCAGACCCTTCGCATTGTGAAGAGTCATGAGGGTGATCTGGGCCTGCTCGTCAATGGCGTCGGTCTGGGCGACGAGGGCTGCGTGATCGAGAAAGTCGGCGGCCGTTTCGCCGCGTTCGACGGCTTCGCGGGCCGCATTCATCAGTTCGTTGAGGTTTTCGAGACGGGCCAGCGCTTCGGGAGTGTTGTCCTGCTCGAGCATGGCGCGGTAACCGGTGCGCTCTTCGACAAATGAGAGTGCAAGGTGCAGGGGCTGCGATTTTGAGGCGTCCGCCAGATCCTCAATGGTGTGGCGGAAGGCGTTCATGGCGGCGTGGGCGCGGGTGCCGAACTGGTTGGTTTCCAGCATGCGGCAGATGGCTTCCCAAAGAGTGATGTTGTTCTCGGCGGCGAACTGCTCGGCCTGATCCACCGTGGTCTTGCCTATCCCGCGCGCGGGGGTGTTGATGATGCGGTGGAGCGCGATGGAATCGGTCTGCGAGAGGGAGAACTTGAGGTAGGCCAGGATGTCCTTGACCTCAGCGCGCTGGTAGTAGCTGATGCCGCCAACCACGTTGTACTTGAGGTTGTAGCGGCGCATCGCTTCTTCAATCTGGCGCGACTGCGAGTTGGTCCGATAGAGCACGGCGACCTTGCGATCGGGGTACTGGCGGCGGATCTTATTCGTGGTATCGGCGATGAAGAGCGCTTCGTTTTCGGCGTCCTGCGCGGGGTAGACGGTGATCTGGTCGCCTTCGTCGGACTCGGTCCAGAGCCACTTGCCTTTGCGCTCGAGGTTGTTCGAGATGACGACGCTGGCGGCTTCCAGAATGTTCTTCGTGGAGCGGTAGTTCTGTTCGAGACGAATGGTTTTCGCGTTGGGGAAGTCTTTCTCAAAATCGAGAATGTTGCGGATATCGGCACCGCGCCAACTGTAGATGGATTGGTCTTCATCGCCCACGACGCAGATGTTGTCGTGACGCTGGGAGAGGAGGCGCATCAGATCGTACTGGCTGCGATTGGTGTCCTGATACTCGTCGATCATGATGTAGCTGAGGCGGCGATTCCAGGCGTCTCGGGTGGCCTGATCGTGAGCGAGGAGGCGGACGGTTTCGAGAAGGAGGTCGTCAAAATCGAGCGCGTTGGCCTGACGGAGGGCTTTTTCGTACTCTTCGTAGACGGCGGCGATGCGGATGAGGCGGGGATCGGAGGCGCGGCCGTAGAGATCCTGGGGAGACTCTTTGGCACTTTTGGACTGGCTGATCTGCGACATGGCGCTGCGGTGGGGGATGGCCTTGTCGTCGAGACCCATGCGCTTGTAGGCGGACTTGATGATGGAGAGCTGGTCTTCATCGTCATAGATGGTGAAGGTGGTGGTGAAGTTGGGGCGGATCTGGGCGAGGGCGGCACCATCGCGGCGGAGCATGCGGACGCAGAAGGAGTGGAAGGTGGAGACGGTGGGGGAGGAGTTGAGCTCGTAATTTTCGAGGGAGGAGGAGACGCGGGAGCGCATTTCGGCGGCGGCCTTGTTGGTGAAGGTGACGGCCATGATGGCGAAGGGCGGCACTTTGACGGCAGTGATGAGATGGGCGATGCGGTTGGTGATGACGCGCGTTTTGCCGCTGCCTGCGCCGGCCAGGATGAGGAGGGGGCCTTCGGTGGTGGCGACGGCTTCGCGTTGCGGGGGGTTGAGACCGGAGAGGAAATCCACTTGAGTCTTATTTTCGCAGGTGCGGGGGATTATGGCCATAGATGGGCGCGGATGGGCGAGGATATGCGTCCGGAAGGGGTTTGGAGAGTACGGATGGGTGGGTCTGCAGCCCGTTTTAATGGGTTCACAGGGCCTTAAAATGGGTTCGCAGGGCGAAAAAATGGGACTGTGTTTTGGGGGAGATTGATTGTTTTCAGTGAGATGGGTGGGACCGTGTGGCGAAATTACATATTTCCGCTGGGCGGAGGGCCGGATTTGTCGGTTTTTGGGGGCTGGTGAACCCGATTCCCGGGTCGTCCCGGGTTGTTTCCCGGGTTTTGGTGGGTTATTCCCGGGTAGGCTGATTTCGCTAAGTGGCTTGTTTTTGGTATGTTCCGGGGATCTAGTTGTCCCCGCGTTTTTTTGGGGGTTTTCGGGGTGGGATGGGCGGGTGGGCGCAAGGGTACCGTAACGGGGGGCGTTATGGGCGGAAATCGGGTTGCGGGAGGTTCCCATATCAAGAGTTCTATCATGGCGGGAAGACGGAATTTATGTATTTATTTGATTCTATTGGGAAAAATCGACAGCACTCAGATTTTCGGGGACCCGGATTTGTCGCGGAGGTGCAGAGGTTCCGGTAGAGCCTGGCGCTCGAATTGGCCACGGGTGCAGCGAATCCGGGCAGTTCAAAGCAGATCACGGAAAGAATTGAACGACATTTTGTAGCGGTGCAGCTCCAGGCTATCTTTGGCAGCATCCGCCTCCTCCAAATCCAACAGCCCTGCGCGAATGCAAAGGAGGAATATGCCGGGGGTGTTCAGTAGACGGGCCGTGCCGAGACGGCTTATTGCTTCCCTCAAAAAGAGACGCTTTTCGTCGCTGGCCACCAGCCAGCCACGCGATTGGGCGATTGCCAGGCATGCCGACTCTCCGAGGCCAAGTTTCGAAGAGAGATCGGCGAAGACCAAGAGTTCATCGGTGCCCGAGACCGATGTCGTTTCCAGCGTCCCAGCCAGGATCAACTGTCGCAGCATCTCCGCCTGGGATGGCTCCCTGATTTCCAGGATCACCTCATCCGGCACCACGAATCGAAGGCCGGGCAGTCGGCCCAGCAGGTGCAGATGCGAAGTGTGGTGAAGATTGATGACGATATTTGCATCGGTCACCACAACACGGACGATCGCAGCATCGCTCAGAACCATAGGGGCCGGAGGAACTCAAGACTAAATCGACGGCACCAGCACCCTGGCCGGTTCGTCCGGAACCAAGTCCAGAGTATCAATAACTCCCTCTATTTCCGGGGCGGGTACTCCCAGCTTGCCGGAGATTTCCAGTAATTTGCGCCTGCTGATTTTTTCACGCCGAAACGCCTCCAAAGCGAGAAGAAGGTATCGGCGGTGGAACGCCGTCAGGTTTTCATCAGCGGGTTGCTGAGAAAGGCCGAGAAGTGCGGATAACTGCTGGCTCATTCCCGCCTGATCGAGTTGTTTCATGTTGTCGAGTTGCGGCTCCGTAATGATCCGAAGATTCAACAGGCGATAGAGAGCCGAAAGGACGCTTACACCGAAATAGTGGGCAAGTCTTACGACATCGTAAATCTGCAGGTCCTGGCTGCCCCCCGCCTTCCGGGTATCAACCGGCACGACACCGCTCTCATCGAAGACGTCGGCGTGGAGCCTGCTGGCGCTGCCTTTGCCCAACGCGCCGACGAACTGCCGAACGCCGTCTTCCGGCATCAGGAACGTGGCTGCGAATACATTGGCGCGCACTTCCAACAGATCCGCGCGCTCGGATTCCCTGCTGACGTGACCCGTCTGCGTTCTGTCCAGAAGCAGATGGGCGTATTCATGGCACCATGAAAACCTCTGCCGTGCGACCGGGTGGTCACGATTGACAACGACAAAGAGACCGACGTTGGGGTGGGTTAACATCAGACCCGAGATGCCGGGCGGCATCGCGATCAGCCCGGTCCTGATTCCCTGAGCCTCCAGAAGGGACGGTGCATCAGAAACCGGCGCGGAGCCAAGTCCGAGTCTCCTGCGCTCTTCCTGCGCGGCGTGTGTGCCGCTCTGAATCGCGTCCCATTTTGAACTTAGCGAAACGGAGGGATATGCCGGCACGCTGGCAGTGCTGCGGCTGATGCCCAGCAGAGTTTCGAGGTCCCGCAACTGGTGACCGAGCGAGATACAGTCACGCAGCGCGTTACGAACACCGTCGCCAGCGTCATCGTCCGCTCTCAACAAGACCTCGGCAAGACCAGCCTCATCGAAATTCTGCGCGACGAACTCGCGAATGTCGCGCGCGTACAGCCAGGAGAATCGGGAAAGCTCCAAACCGGATACCGACCGGTTCCCGAGTTCAATCTGAGCGATTGTGGCACGTCCGATTTCCATTTCACGGGCCGCGTCATCCTGGGTTAAACCGCAGGATTCACGGGCCTGCTTTAGCCGCTTGCCGAGTTCAGCCTGGTCGATTGTCATCATGCTCTCTCCGGACAGCTTACTAGCGGGAGGCCGCCCGGGGCGAACAAGTCCAGCGCGACGTTGATAAGTAACCCATTCGGCATCTGATGCTTCCATTTAAAGATAACATA
Organism: uncultured Acidobacteriia bacterium; assembly: GCA_903875575.1. GTDB lineage: Bacteria > Acidobacteriota > Terriglobia > Bryobacterales > Bryobacteraceae > BOG-234. Next base: position 50,730 of record CAIQWJ010000060.1, read on the forward strand.
TCACGGCAATATTTGGAATACATGTTATATTTTAAGGGAACTCGGCGACGGCTGATCAGGCGTGGAAATTGTGCGGCATGGCGGCGTGGCAGGGAAAGAGCGTCACGGATTTCATTATCCGTAAAAGTAGTTGACGCCAGACAAAATATTTATGGCGCACACAGCGCCCCCTTGCTACGGGTCGCTTTAATGAGGCCACGGCAGATCAGCCGTGGAAATCCATCGGGCCCCACAATCGCTACCGCACATAGTGGAGGCCCGAAGGCGATCCTGGACAATCGCGAATTGATTTCTCGAATATCGAAGGCGTGCAAACGTCCAGTTATCAGCCCCTGACTTTCTACCTCTGTGAATATCGCTTCCGAAGCGTGAAACGCGGCTCCCAGCGAAACCGGTACAAATCAATCCGTGATCCCGACAGAGTTCCCACCCTTCGAGTAAATCTTTCATGACCTGGAACAGGTGTTGCCCGCGCTCTCACACCGCGAGGTGCAGAACCTTCTCCAGGAATTGAAGACGCAGGACGGGGCCGGCCTGACCGGGTCCAAGAGAAGCGGCAGGTGGGTCCCGGCGGAGCAGAGTTATGCACCCGAGTAAGCTTTGCCGGTGCAAAGCGCGTGGAAATTCCTGTGCCAATGCGGTAAGCCGGCAGAGTGGGCCTGCACGCTTCAATGAGGCCACGGCTGATCAGCCGTGGAAATCTCATCTGATATCTAATCTGTTACGGCAATGGGTGGCTTCAATGAGGCCACGGCTGATCAGCCGTGGAAATGCCGCCCTCCGTTTTCTGCCGGTTTATCTCCATCTGCTTCAATGAGGCCACGGCTGATCAGCCGTGGAAATAATGCCGACTTTCACAATTCAGAAGCGCATGATGACGCTTCAATGAGGCCACGGCTGATCAGCCGTGGAAATTTGAATACGGCGCTCAAGATACTGGTACCTGGGTCGGCTTCAATGAGGCCACGGCTGATCAGCCGTGGAAATCAGGCCCACGGTGCTACTGTTCGATTGTCCTACTCTGGCTTCAATGAGGCCACGGCTGATCAGCCGTGGAAATGCGGTAATTGATGTTCCGGTATTCACTGATTGTGATTGCTTCATTGAGGCCACGGCTGATCAGCCGTGGAAATCCGGCCTCTACTCGATGACGCAATCGATCGGATTGCGCGCTTCAATGAGGCCACGGCTGATCAGCCGTGGAAATGCGGACCTGCCGGCACCGGCAA
>CAIQWJ010000061.1 GCA_903875575.1 uncultured Acidobacteriia bacterium
AAGTATCCGAAGAGCTTTCACTATTTATACTGTAGCGGTTCTGGTAAACTGAATGAGGTTCGGCGCTATCGTCTAACGGTTAGGACAGAGCCCTCTCAAGGCTTAAATACGGGTTCGATTCCCGTTAGCGCTACCATGTTTTCATAGAGTTACCGGCGTCAGGTGACGACGAGTGACGACGCGCGGCGGGCCACGAGTAAATTCGCGAGGAACCGATCCCGCTGGTGCACCGCTTGGAGGGTCAGGATACTAACCAGCTGGCGTAGTAGACTTTGGAGAAGATTTATCGCGCCATGCGTGCGAATGACTTTGGGTCGAGCTTGAAGTGCGCTACATCATAGTCGTAGTTTGAATTCCAGCAATAGACTGCGGCCGAAATCTCATTCCACAAAGTTCGCTCAGTGCCGTCCGGCCGGCGTAGGTTCTGGTTCGCGTATGCTGAAAGCGCCCGGCCCCATTCCTCTCCTTTAAGGCTGCCGGCTCTCCTCTCGGAGAGTTGCGCATAGCGCGCTTCAAATTTGCCGCCCGCGTCAACGCCCGTCCAATCGGCCTGTCGTAGTGGCACCCCTGAGAAACCGTGGGATTCATCGATTCGGGCGGCGATTTCTTTGAGCTCATCGACCGTGAAATTAGCGAATTCAAAATCAGGCCGGTTCGCCGCTATCAAACCGACAATCTGATCAGTGGCCGCCATTTGGCGAATGGCTCTTTCGTTCGCTTTCACATCGAGATCGAATGAGATGATACTGAACCGTCGTAGGGCGCGGTCCTGGGCCAGCATGTCCGTCAGCTTAAAAGCTGCGTTGCCTTTTCCTTCTGCAATTGCACCCTTAAGATTCACCAGCTCGATTCCGACCTTGTGCGATTCCGGCAGGAGTTGATCGACCGCGTAATACTCGGTGTCGCCTTCCATGTACCAGCGAACCGCACTCCCGGTAAAAAGACCGAATCGATAGGCGAGGTACGGCTTGGAACGAAACTCATCGTCCAAAGGCCGTTCCGAGCCGAACGCATGTTGCCGCCCGCCTGGTCGCCAACTGCCGGTTGCCTGATCCTCCTCTAGCCATTGCACGTCGCAGGCCTCTTCAAACGCTCGCCGGATCACCTCCGCCATCTGCCGCACCCAAAGCGCCGCAGAAATGCGACCAGTGGCCTTACTACGGGCCTCCCAGGTTGAGAGTCGAAGCAGCAGGTAGATCTCGGGATTGTCATCGAGCCTCGCCGCTTCCATTCGAATGGAAGCGTGCGCCTTCAGCCATTCTTCGTGACCGAGGTCTTTGATAAAGCGCAGCGCTTCAGCCTGATAGGCTGCGAGACGCGCTCTGTGACTTGATTCGGTGCCGTGGAATGTGAGATTCCCTGTAATGCGCGGCCAGTAGATAGGTTCAAGAATGCAGGCCAAATCGACCACGGCGTTCCAAGCCGGTGATCCATGACCGATCACGTCTTCGTTGAATGACCGTTCTCTGGGCAGTGCACCGGCTGAAGGGATTTCGGCGCCAAGGATGCGATGAATCGCGTAGAGCCGAAAAGGGTGGAACAACGGCCCACCGTCGTGGTTTAGGCCGTCCCGTTCAAGCCAGCCGCGCCGGAGAAACGCGCTGGGTTCCCCTTCGAGCACTCCCTCGACCATGATGCCTCGACGCCTGCAAAATGGGATCAACTCGCGTTCTGGAAGCAAGAGGCTCTGCTGCAGGTGGTCGATCTGTTGGATATTCCGATCACGGAACTCACGAACAGCGGCGATCTGAGTCTCGGTCATAAGGCGGACGTGTCTCGACTGTACGACTAGCCTGCGTGATCGATGGCTGCGGCCCCTATCTCGGCTCGTGCTGCCGCATCGATCTGTCGCAAGATCTTGGGCAGTTCCGTATGGGCAACCGCCGCTGCCGCGTTCCACAATTCCGTGCGCTTCATGGGATCGAAGCCCGGATGAAGCGACCAGGCGAAACCCCTCTGGCCTTCGGAGACAGCCTTAAAGAAGCTTTCGCAGAGCTCTACCAGTGGCGCGGGGATGAACAAGCGGCCATTCAAAAATTCCTCGCGGGCCGACTCCATCGATTGCGCGAGAAGGCGCGCATATTCCTCCGGTGGAATTTCGTTCTCCATACGCCCGGCGCGGGTCATGCCCTGGATCAGGTTCAGCGCATCGGCACAATGACGGTACAGCTTTGAAAGAATATCCAGTTCGCGTTCATGGACGCGGGAGGCCCGCGTGATTCGCTCCTCAATATGTCTGGTCGCGGCTGTTACAGCGGAAACCTGCGCAACCAGCTTGTCGATATCCTCGTGGGTCGCGAGGTTCTCGCCCTTCTTCTTCAGATACGAACCGAAATACGCGCCGACGCCTGACGCCACGCCGGTCGTGACGGCGATGCCCGCATATTTGCCAATCAGATCAAGCAACTCCCCAATGGTCATGCCGCGTTTTCCCGTCGCTGTTGTTTTACGCTACCATTCGCCCCCGAATAGGCACTTCCATGCCCGTGCGTGTGTCCCGGATTCGCAAAGCTGACGCGCGGCCGAGTCCCGAATATGTAGGACCCGAGCGCCTATGGCCGCTCCCGAATTCGCAAGGCGGCGCGTACGACGGTTTCCGCGCCCGCCCGGCATTTGGTCCTGCTGCCGCAACATCGTGGACACTACCACGGGCTAAGGGAGTACAGCACCAGCCGCCCGGCACTGGCTGGCTAGGCTCATTTGCTGCAAACGCTTTCCTGCGACCCACTACACGGAATGTAGCCGGGCACCGAGTTTTTCCAGAAAACGTCCCCATGTCCATCGGCTCCTCCGACTTCGCCGCCGTAGCTGACGCAGGCAAAGTCGCAGGGTTTCATGCCGGAACGTTTTCATTCGCTCGTCGTTGTCTGGTATCGCGTGATATTGGAAATACCCCTCACCACTGCCTTAAGCCACCTCACTGATCCCCGGTCGCCCCGTGCAGTCGCGCCCTCAGCTTCGCCGCCAGCCTCTTGCCCATGGTCTTCCGTTTTACCGTGAAGTAACCCGTTTTGTGGCTCGTAGCATAATCAAGGGAGAGTGTTGTGGCACCCGCACCCCGGCGCCATCCCAGCCCCGCGGGGAGTCCGGGACGCTCAGCGATCAGGGATTACGATTGGCTAAACCACGCGATGTTGCTGCCTATGTCACCGAGAGCCGGCTCACCATTCAGAAGGCTTTTGCGGCCTTGCCGATCTTTCAGCGAACGCGTGAGCATGCACTTTACCACTACTGCGCGGTGCTTGAAGTAGAAGCCTACAAAGCAGAGGCGAGCCCGGAGAAACATTTTTCGGCAGGCAGAGCGGCTGTTGAATCCGGCATCCGCGCGATTCCGGCGCTGTTTGAAAGGTGTGGTTCCGGTCAGACCGATCCTCGGATCGACCAAGTTCTATTCTCAGAAGCGCACGAGCTGTTCGCCTTTGCGAAGGCCTACGAGCAGGTGGAATATTCCCTTACCCTCGCGGATAAGGGGCAATTCGAGATCCACGTGGCGAAACTTGATCCCCGCATCACTCTGACCTACGCCGCCGAAGCGTCGGACCTCACCGACACTTTTCGCCGCAGCGGTGAAATCTTGGAGCGATCGGGACTCTCCCAGCCATCGGTGGGGGCCGAGGAGGGCTTGGCGACCATAGTTGAGGTTCGCAGTTGCCTGGATGGTTGCATCCGCTTCACGCCACCAGACCGCATCACGTACGAATACAATGCCGACCTGTCGGATCTCGTCGCCCGCTGGGCGAGGTTTCTCGAGAGCGCTGTGAGATGGGAGCTGTCTCCCGACATCATGTTGGGGGCAATCTCCATAGCAGAATTGCGACGATTCTGGGGTGCGGTTCTGGCGGTCTCCAACACACATGATCTTGCCCACCTCACTGCCAGCGCGGGCGATTGTAATAAATGGCCGATTGGTAGCAGGGTCGATCTGCGACCGCGGGAGGAATGGATACGCGTGCTTTCCGCTGTCTCGGGAGTGAGCGCAGAGTCCACCGCGACAGCCCTTGGGTGGTTGACCTTCGATCCCCGAATCTCGGCCAAGACTCCGATGCTACAGCCGTTCCTTGAGATTCTGCCAGACCGGCTTTGCGCTCCGTCATTGTTCTTGACCACAAACAATTTCGAGCGGAACTTCCTCAGACTGCTCAACCGACACCCAGCACTTCTCCAGTACGCCAATGCAGTCAACACGTCGAAAGAACCCCTTGCGCTCGCGGAGATCTCAGCCCGTTTCCCGAGCCCCGCCTACCGAACAAAACCGCAGGTCCGAATTCCCACGACCGACGCGGATCTGGTTATCTATGAGGCTGTAACGGGCTGGGTAATGGTCGTGCAGCACAAGTGGCTCATTGGCCCTGATACGGCGAATGAGTCAGCGACCAACGATGATGAACTGAGCAAGGGTGTCAAGCAGGGAGTGCTGGTGCGTGAATATTGGCGTGCGGAACCAGGCCATTTGCGGAACGCTTTGTCCCTGCCCACCGATGCGCCGATTACCAATATCGAGGCGTGCGTCGTCTGCCGAGGCGCTGATGCAACGGGGTTCCTTTCGGTGCCCGCCATTCCGGTGATTACGGAGACCGCGTTCGTGTCTGTGCTCAATCGGGGCGGGGGGTTGCCGAGTCTGTGGAAACTTCTCAACGAGCGACCCGATCTCGCGGAGGCGGCCGGGCAATTCAAGGACGTGTCGTATGCGGTGCCTTTGGCCGGCTACGAGTTTGTGCTGCCGGGCTTGGCGATGTAGTTGTGACCTGCCCAACTCGCCGCGGGCGAACGTCGGCGGAAAGGGCAGGGTTTGTTTTTTCGATTAGGACATGAACGTATAGTCGCTTGCTGCCGGGTATGGGCAAACAGCTGGGTGGCTTGCAGGCGGAGATCATGACGGACCTGGCGACGGCCACCAGGCCCCGGCGGCGCCGTCTTCGAGTTGCGCCCGCTGGCGCAGGCGCTGCGCTCCCACCGCCACCAGCCTGCCGTGAGCCGCGCGGTTCACGCGCTGGTGCGTACCGGCATGCTGGAATTGTTGATGCCGAATCGACGCGGATCTGGTCGACTTCCGCGCGTTGATCGCGGACTGATGCGTTTTCGGCCTAGCCCCACATCGACGAGGCGATCAGCGGCAGATTCATGAGCCTGTGCCACGGTCTTCCCGGGGATTCTTTGACGTCGCCGTTCTCAAATCGAAATGTCGGCAGTTCTGTCAGCAGGCCGTCGTAGGGTCGATCCGCCCATGGATTGATCCACAGACACGCATAGACTTGGCCCATAAGCACAGTCGCTGGCCAGAGATTCGTCGTGAACAACACAGCGCTCACTCGCTTGTGTTTCGGATTGTTCTCCCTGCCCCAGAATCCGCGAGCCAGTTCGTCGGTCATACCCGCGATGGTGATGCCTGGACGGACGCCGAAAAGGGTTTGTTCAAAGTCGCGGCCAGTGAGCAAGGCGTCGGCGGAATTGATAGCGATGACATAGGGCATCGACAGTTGGCCGTACTTGCTCGCTTTCTTCTTCAATGCGTCCCGGAGCGGATATGACGGGCCAGTCCATGTTTTTCCCCAAGCTTCCTGCATGACGGTCGATGAATGGCTACCGCCATAGTGCGTGCCTGAAAACGCCGTCAGCCTGATGTGCCACCCGTCTTTGGTCGCGTAAGGGGGAATTCTAACCATTTTCGAGCTTGGGTCTGCGTCAATGGCATCGGTGATATGTTTCCGAAAGGCCTTTTGCGGGAGGTCGAGTGTCCCGACGGTCAATTCGTCAATACCGAGCCTGTGACTGTTGAGCGTCATCTGGCGCAAAAACTCTCGAATTCGATTCGCTCTGGGATTATTCTCAGGACCGGTAGCAACCTCTGTTGAAGTTCGCGCTTCCAAGATAAAGCTGTCGGCCGATGGCTGGCAAACAAGGAAATCGGGGCGCTTGGAGCTTCCTGCGATGGGCGGGTGAAAATCAAGTCCGCAGCACTGAGAGCGAAGAAATTCGTGCCAGAACAGTTCCTGAAAGGCGGTGTTAAATTGAATGTCGTCGCCCGACCGAAATCGAGAACGAAATTCATCTTGCTCGGACACTGGAACCTGAGCAAGCCACTCTTCGATCAGGGCACGGCTGGCGACGTCCCCCGGCCTCGCAGAGCTGTTCAGGTGCGTAAAAACACTCTCCGTCATCTTCTTCCGGCGGGTTTCCCGTTGTGCAATATCGTCAAAGACAATCACTTCTGTTTTCCTATTCGATGTTACTGCAAAAAATTTGATCGGCTGGACACGCGGATTTCGTCAAAGTGCCGAACGCGTTACTCGCTCGGATACCCTGAAAGTCGGCCCGAGCGATAGGCAGCAATGGAATCCGAAGACGATCCCGATCTCAAACGCATTCAGAAAATGCTCGAAGAGCAGGGCGATTCTTTGTCTGCAGAAAGGCGGCCCGAGGCTTTGGGGGATACCACTAAACGCGCCACCCCAGCATCGGCCTACGGCGACGGGCGATCCTTCGCTGAACGCGCACGCGAGACCACTAAAAGGATCGGCGAGATGACGGCCCAGACCCGTCGTGATCAGGTGCCTGCAAGCGTCGCACCTTCAGCCGCGCCACCAAAGGCCGGTACACGCCTGAAGGAACTCAAAAACGAGGCCAATCTCACCTGGGACACCATTGCGCAGGAAGCGGGCATCTCGCGCCGCTGGCTGCTCGAGATTTCCGCCGGCGCCGCGCCCGGTGCTGAAACCGCGAAGAGTCTCGGGGATTATTTCTCCCTCATCCTGAAGCGGCCCGTCCGGTTCTAATCGCACTGCACTCCCACCGCACTGTGCTGCACTCCTCCGCACTAGGCAACGGGGTTCCATCGCCCTTACTCTGAGTGCATGAACGCACTACAGAATTCCACTGCGACTGACGAGGCAATGTTCACCGCCGAGGAACTGGCCGCCAGCAAGAGACTCCACCCTTCCACGATTCGGAAGATGTTCATGAACCAACCAGGTGTCATTCGGCTCGGACATCCCGCTTCCGCGGGACGACAACAGTACTTCACCCTCCGCATTCCCGCCAGCGTTGCCCACCGCGTTTTCGCCGCCATGACCGTTGGAGGGCACGAATGATTGGGCCTCCGGTCCCACGACCGGACTCCCAAGAGGCCGACGGGGCTAGTCCCCGAGGCAACGAGAAGCCGAAGGGGCTCTCTGCATACGTCCGGGTTGTCAATGCCGCGTGGAATGGCTCCGGCTACATCAAGCGCAAGAAGGCGCACCACTACGTCAAAGAAGCGCGTGCCATCTTCGTCGCGCCGGATCAGCTTCGGCTGATTCAGGGACATCCCAAGAATCTTGCTGCAGGGGTATCGGCAGCCGCAGGCTATAAATCGATCACCCGCACCATGACGCTGGATGAACTGACGCATCTTCCGATGGTGAGGCCAAGTCGCGCATGACGCGGGCAGGCGGAGGTAATCGGATGTCGGTACCGGAGATCGCCCGTCGTTTAGATATCGGACGTCTGGCGGTCTACGCCATGTTGGAACAGGGCATCATACCTGGCATTCGCCTTGGCCACCGGTGGATCATCACGCGATGCGCCTATGACCAGTGGGAACGCACCTGCGGGACTTCAGATAGAACTCGACTTTCGGGGCAAACAGAGTTAACAGTGTGTTGAGCCAATGCCTGTTCATAAACGCAAATACGAATCCGGCAAGGTCTCCTGGTACTACAAATTCCAGCCGACCGGAGCGACGCGTGGGACACCCACGATCCGGGTTTTCGGATTTGGTACGAAGCGGGAAGCCGAGGATGCTGAGTGGAAGCGGAAAGCCGAAGAGGAACAAAAATACGAGTTGGCGAGGATGGGGACCGCAGTCGATGGTCCGATTCCCCAGACCCTCGGCATGCTGTTGCGGGAATTCTTCGTGCAGCACGTGGACCAGAAGCTGGCTCCCAAGACCATCGAGCGATATCACGAGCAGGCGGCGTGCCTCAGTGCCGATCTGCTTAAGATGCCGATCACGGAGATTACGCCGCTGCATCTCAGCCGTGAGTGGAACCGGCTACTGGCAAGTGGCGGGCACCATCGCCGCACAATGGAACCACGGCCGCGCTCGGCGAAAACGGTCCGGAACATCGCGGGCGTCGTATCGAGCGCATTCGCACGCGCCATCAGGTGGGGGCTGATCGCCAACAACCCCGTCGCACGCAGCGAACCGCCGGTGCCGAGAAAACGGCGCGGAGTTGCACTCTCGACGATTCAGCAAAACGCGGTCATTGCGGCGGCGTCGGGGCCGTGGTGCCTGGCGACTTTTCTGGAAGTTTGTGCTGGGACCGGCGCGAGGCGGGGCGAGATCCTGGCACTTCGCTGGTCCGATCTTGAGGATGGCCGAGTGATCATCACCAGATCCTTGACCCAGACCAAGACCGTGCTGGAGTTCAAGGGTACAAAGACGGAGGACAGCGTGCGTCCCGTGAGTCTTCCTCGGTCAACGGTTGTTGCACTGGAAGCCCATCGCCAGCGCCAGAATGAGTTTCGTCGGCAGTTCGGCCCCGATTACCGTGCCGATCTGGATTTAATCTTCGCGAACCCTGAGGGTACGCCTCTGAAGCCGGATTCGGTCTCAGCAGCGGTGTCAGTGCTATGCCGGCGCCTGAAGTTGCCGAAAGGCGTCAGTCTGCATACGCTGCGGCACAGCCATGGATCGCATTTGTTGGCGGCAGGAATGGAGATCACCGCCGTGTCAGAGCGCCTCGGCCACTCCTCGATTCGCGTGACCGCCGATGTCTATTCCCACGCGATCCGCGGGAGGGATGACGAAGCCGCAAAGCGTTGGGACGATTTCCAGAAGCGGAATACGCCCGAAATGGCCACCGCCGTTCAGTAGGCCCGGCCACTTCCGGGATATGTTCCGGAAGTCCGCTGCCCGCGCCGCTATTTGACTTGCTTTCTGCCGCAAACGAAGTGATGAATGTGATCGATGGAACTCAACAAAACCACCAAACAAAGCGCTGCGGCCTGCTATGCGGAGCGCCAGACGGAATGCCAGGACCTGCTCAAAAGGATTACGTGCCAGTTGGAACGGCACGCAAGCCGCCAGAAACAGGAACCGGCTGACTGGGGATGTGCGGGCGACCTCGGCAGAGTTGCCGAAGAACCCGCGTATGTCCTCGCCAGCCTCGGCGACCGCTCTGCGGTGGAACAAAAAGGACTGGAATACTGAACATGACGACATTCAACATCGACAACGAGAACAACATCACGGCATTTGCCACCCACGAGGACGCACTGAAACACGGTGCGGAAGGGGCTTTCGCCAGCGAGAAGGCACTTCTCAAACTGACGAGCCAGTGGCCGATCGGCCGCTTCGCCGACGTCTGGAACGCCTTCGCGGGCGTGGTTCCCTTCGATCAACTGAAGCCGGTCAAGAAATTCACCGACCGCAAGACGGCAGTCGCCCGAATCTGGAAGGCGGTTCAGGCTCTGACGCCTGCACCTGCGCAACTCGCGGCCCACGTCGCGCCGAAGAAGGCCAGGTCGGCCAAGGGTGCCGCCCGCAAGGACCAGCCGCCCACCGCGAGCGACGGGAGCAAGAAAGCAATCGTGCTGGAACTGATTCGCCGCGACACTGGCGCGAGCCTGCAGGAACTCATGACTGCTACCGGCTGGCAGGCGCACAGCGTACGCGGATTTATCTCGGGCAGCCTCGGCAAGAAGATGGGCCTGTCCGTCGAGTCCTTCAAGCAGGAGAACGGGGATCGGGCCTACCGCGCACAGTAATCAGAACTGATCAACATCGCAGCAATTAGAGGCACCGCAGGCCAGCGGTGCCTTTTTTCATTCAGACAGCATTTTTCCGGAGATCTCATGACCAGTATCACCGACCTACTGACGCCAGGCGAAATTGCGACCTACTACGCTGCCCGCACTCCATCGCTGAAACAGCGGGGACCGGAATGGCGCGCCGGGTGTGTTGTTCATGGCGGCAAGGATCTGAACTTCTCGGTCAAGGCCGAGACGGGCGAATGGTATTGCCACAGCCAGTGCAACCGTGGCGGGTCCGTCTATGACCTGGAAATGGAGCTCACGGGCGCAGCCTTCAGAGAGGCCGCCGCCGAGGTTCGTCAGATCATCGGTCGAGGCGACCGTCGCTCAAATGGCGGCGTCGCCGCGCATCCGGCAAGTGGCCCCACGAAGCTGTCGCCGTGGTCGAAGAAATTCCTCGAAGAGCGTATCCGGCAGACGATGGATCACGAGTCTCTTGAGTTCGTCGCTGCCTACCGGTATCACCACGCCGATGGACGGTTTGCCTGGGCCAAGATCCGCTTCGTGGACGGAGCCGGCAACAAGACTTTTCGCTGCCTGGCGGTCAGCCGCAAGGGCGGATGGGTGTCTCCGAGCAAGGCCGGTGTCCCGCCACTCCTCTATCGCTTGCCGGAGGTGCTGGCGGCCGAAGAGATTGACCTCGTGAACGGAGAGAAGGCCGCGGACGCCGGCGCGATCCTCGGACGCGTGACCACCTGCGCGCCCAATGGCGAGGGTAACTGGGAGCCCGAGTTCACAAAGTTCCTGACCGGCAAGAGCGTGAACATCTTCGTTGACAACGATGACAAAGGCAGGCAGCACGGACGTCTGATTTCCGGACAATTGTCCGGGATTGCCAATGCGGTTCGGGTCGTCGAGTTGCCGGGACTGCCGCCCAAAGGCGACCTGTACGACTGGATCGAAGCTGGCGGTACGCTCGAGCAACTCAACGAGATCGTCCAAGGCACGCCCACCGTCGTCGAAACGGCTCTGATTGATCAAGTTTTCGGTCCAATGACCGACGATTCCTCCGCGCCGCCGGATGGTCCCCGCGTCGAGGAAGACGCTCCTTCTGTCTTTCAGAAGATGGCTCCTTATCCAGCCCCACTCGGCGAAGACGCCTACTATGGCATCGCGGGACGGTTCATTCGCCTGGTGGAACCGCACACGGAAGCCGATCCCTCGTTCATGCTGATTCAGTTTCTCGCCTATGCCGGCAACATCATCGGACGCCGGGCCTTTGTCTGGGCGGGTGCTGATAGGCACTACTCAAACACGTTCATCTGCGGTGTCGGGCCCACGTCCAGTGGGCGCAAGGGTTCAGCCGCCGGGCCGGCGCAACTCTTCTTCAGTGGCATCGACGACGATTGGGTGAAATCCATTCAATCGGGTTTGTCCTCGGGCGAAGGACTCATCTGGAGTGTGCGCGATCCCATCTCCCGCCGCGAGAAGGTCAGCCAGGGCAAGGGCAAAGCCGCCGAGTACGAAGATGTCCTGGTCGATCCGGGCGTCGCGGACAAGCGGATGTTAGTTCAACAGTCGGAGTTCTTCGGCGCGTTACAGGCGATGCGCCGGCAGGGCAACAACCTGAGCCCCACCATGCGCGATGCCTTCGACAAGGGACTGCTCAACAGCATGGTGAAGAACAGCCCCGCCAAGGCTACCGATGCTCATATCACCATCGTCGGCAACATCACCAAAGAGGAACTCCTGCGGGCCATGCTCGTTGACGAGATGGACAACGGCTTTGCGAACCGTTTTCTCTGGGTCTGTTCCCGGCGTTCCAGATGCCTGCCTGAAGGTGGTCGAATGTGGGATGTCATTCAGAGTGAGCCATTCCGTGAACTGCAGAAAGACTTCAACCGGATCCACTACAAGATCGAAGGGGCTGTGCGCCGGGACGCTGACGCCGCCGATATCTGGGGTTACGACGACCGGCCCGACGCCGGAGTGTACAAAGAACTGACCCGGGAGCGGCACGGGATGCATGGTGCCTGCACGGCGCGCGCCGCCGCGATCACGCTGCGGGTGTCACTGATCTATGCCCTGCTTGATGGCGCGAGGGAGATCCGCAAAGAGCACCTGACGGCCGCGCTCGAAGTATGGCGGTATTGCGACGAGTCGGCCAAGTACATCTTCGGCGACGCGCTGGGCGATCCGACCGCCGACGAGATTCTCCGGGCGCTACGGGCTGTTCCTGCCGGAATGACGCGTACCGAGATTGCAGCCCTGTTCGAGCGGCACAAATCGGCCAGCGAACTAAGCCGCGCCCTCCTGGTGCTCCACAATCGCAGCCTTGTTCGGTTTGAGTCGCAGCGCACGAAGGGGAGGCCAGTGGAACGGTGGCACGCGGTGTGGCAGGTTGCCGCAACAGAGGGCAGCAGCGCGTCGTGAGAAAACTTATTTCGCAAAACTGCCTACCTTATTTCGCACGCTAAGTTCTTTGTTCTCTATTTCTTTCGCTTAATTCTCTTATTTCGCTCATGTACGCAGGAGACAAGGGAAGGCCCCAATCCCTATGGGCGATCCCCAGATTCGTCCTCTTCACGATACAGGGAAGAGTAGGAGTGCGAAAAAAGCGAAGTAAGCGAAAGAAGCTGATTCCATTGGCTTTAGCTTGCGAAATAAGGTAGGCAGTTTTGCGAAATAAGTTTTCCGGTGATCAACAGTGACGGTGACAGACCAGATAGAAGAAAAAGGAAGGAATGATGACAACCAACAATATGAACAGCGAATCGACCGCCAGTGAGCGGCAACCGACCTCGACAGTAACAACCGCGAGGCCAAACAGGTGGGAAGTATACAAGAAGGAAAGAGAAGCGAACAGCCCGGCGCAGTTCTTGGAACTCGAATCCGCGGAACAGGCCGCGCTGGTGGACTGGATAAAAAGCGTACTCGTGCCGGCGAAGACTCCCTTCCGCCGCAACAGTTATGGCATGAAGCATGACTTCGATCGCGAACCAGACGGTTTCTATGTCAGGAACGGCGCATTCAAGGGTGCCATGGTGGCGGCAGGCTTCCCACCAGTGGATGAAACTGAGTTGAACTGGCGTTTCCGTGTGAGGCCAGCAAAGATACTCAGCCGTGTGGAGCAGCGGGAACACGGGTTCTTCGGTCGCAACTGGCTCGCCCGGGATCGCTGGCGCGACAAAGGATACGCAGTCCTCCAGCCAACCCAACGTGTGCGAATGCTGCAGCACAGCCGGGAATGCGCCCTGGAGCGTCGTCCGCAGATTGTGGTGCTACGGGAAAGGTACGTGGCCAAGATCAGCCTGGACACGGCACCCGCCGGCTATCGTCTCACTCGAGAAGCAGTAGCGGCAGTCCTTGCAATATTCGAGGAGTTCGATCCGAAGGGCTCGCGCTCGTGGGTTGTGAACGAGCGCATGGCTGTGATCCGGCGGGTTCCCGGGCCGCGGGTGGAAGAAGTGGCTCTGGCATTCCTCAGAATCGCGAATGGTTGCGCTGGCGCGCAGCCGATCTTCTCGCGCTGAATTCCGAATTTGTTCCGATTCGTTCAGGAACAGGTAATGCCGCGAGCAGGCTCGAGTGGGCGGCTCGCGGCACTCGTTCCGACTTGTGGAAAATTTCACACAAGTGGCCGGACCAGCCACCCGCGCGTCAATGCTGCACAACCTCCCTGCGTGCACAAACTGGGATCGGCGACAGGAGACAATCCAGATGCCGGAGGGGGGTAGGCGGGTCAAATCTCTACGACCCTCGGTCCCGATACCGTTGCGCCCCTTTCTGTTAAAATCCGCGAAATTGAAATTTCCAAAAGCCGCAAGGCGACCGGTTTCAAGTAATGAATTCAATTGCTTAGCTTGCGCGGATCACCGACGGAGCCTGTCGCTATTTGTGCGCTGACGTCCGCCGGATGTTTTGTGACAGTTTGTGGCGGAGAACAAAGGCAAAATCATGCGCGGACGAAAACCAAAAGGCGCCAGCCGGAAACTGGCCGAGGGAGACACCCGGAAGATCGGCGCGCACAAGCTCGCCGCTCAGATCGCCGGGGAACCGAGAGCGGTTCGCGGGTTGCCGCCGTGTCCGCGACATCTCCGGGGACGGGCGCGTGCCGCCTGGAACTTCTGGCGTGAGGAACTGATCGCGATGAATCTTGACTGTCGTCCGGATGCGCAGATGCTGGAGGGCGCATGCGTGGCCTACGAGGCCGCAGTCAATTCCTACGAAACGATTCACAAGCAGGGTCGTTTGATCGCCAGGCGTGCGGCGGACCCAAAGACAGGCCAACTGGTGGTTGTCGATGTACGTCCGCATCCCGCCGTCGCGATGGGAAACGATGCTTGGACCCTGCTCCGTTCATTTTGCAGCGAATTCGGCCTCAGCCCGGTCAGCCGGGCGCGCCTCTCGATTGATCGAACGGATACTGGCGACGATGATCTGATGAAGATCCTGATGCAGCCACGACCGCCAAAGACGGGGTTCGTTCAGTGATAGTCACCTTTCGTCCGGTGAATTCCACGAAGATGGCCAGGTCGGAAAACCCGTCCGGCATCCGGTGCGCCCCGAGAAGCAACGATGCTTCCCGTTCGCGAACACACCCCAGCGGGAAAATAATCTATCGCTGCGTCGAACCAAATCCAACGAACACCCGTTAACTCAATCAGGTATTGTCGTGCAACTGGGACCTCCTTCTCCGAACCGTCGCGTCATTCGAGCAGCCCAGTACCTGCGAATGTCAACGGAACACCAGCAATACTCGCTTGACAACCAGGCGTTGGCAATCAGTCGCTACGCCGAGGCGAACAGCATGTCCATTGTTCGAACGTTCGAAGACGGGGGGCGGAGTGGACTCGTCTTGTCGGGGCGAACTGGCCTGCAAGAACTTCTGGCAGCAGTGCAGAGCGGCCAGGCTGAGTTCGAAGTGATTCTTGTTTACGACGTGAGTCGATGGGGGCGTTTTCAGGATTCCGACGAAGGCATATATTACGAATACCTTTGTAAGCGGGCCAAAATCGCAGTTCACTTCTGCGCCGAGCTCTTCCCGAACGACGCCAGTCTGACGACTGCCGTTCTCAAGACAGTGAAGAGAACGATGGCTGGCGAATACAGCAGAGAACTGTCGGTGAAGGTGTTCGCCGGCCAGTGTCGGTTGATTGAACTGGGCTATCGGCAAGGTGGGCCGGCGGGGTTCGGTCTCCGCCGTCAATTAATCGCACAAGACCGAACTGCGAAGGGCATTCTCTCACGCGGCGAACACAAGAGCATCCAAACCGATCGGGTGATTCTGGTACCCGGCCCGACTGAGGAGAGCGCCATCGTTCGTGAGATATACGATCGGTTCACCAAAAAGGATGAAACCGAGACAGTGATCGCGGACGTGCTCAACTCCCGAGGCATCGTCACCGATCTGGGTCGACCGTGGACCCGCCAGACGATTCGCCAAGTCTTGACAAATCCCAAATATGCCGGCGCGAACGTTTTCAATCGCCGATCTTTCAAGCTCAAGAAGCAACGCCTGAATAATCCACCGACCATTTGGGTGCGCCGCGATGGCGCATTTGAAGCCCTGATTGACCAGGAGCAGTTTCTCGCCGCCCAAATCATCGTTGAAGGGCGCCACCAGCACTATTCAGACGAACAGATGCTCACTGAGCTTCGTCACCTGCTGGCGACAACAGGACGCCTCTCGGGAATCCTGATCGACGAAACAGCGGGGCTGCCTTCGAGCGGCGCATACCGGCAACGCTTCGGAAGCCTGTTCCGAGCTTATGAGCTGGTGGGATACCACCCGTTGCGGGATTATTCGTTCGTGGAACTCAATAGGTCTGTGCGCCGAACTCATGGAGATCTATCTGCCTCCATCGTCGCCGCAGTTGAACAAGCCGGGGCTCGGGTCGAACAGGATGCCACAACAGACTTGCTGACCATCAACGATGAATTCACGGCGTCGGTCATTCTCGCGCGGTGCCGGTCGACGCCATTGGGCCATCATCGCTGGCTGCTCCGGCTCGAAGACTCGCTGCAGCCGGATGTCACGGTAGCAGCGCGGCTTACGCCCGCCAACGATTCTATTCTGGACTACTATCTTTTCCCGCGAATCGATGTTCTGGTCTCCCGTCTCCTTTCGGACCAAAACGCCCTTTCGGTAGACGTGTACCGATTTGATGATCTTAGTTTCTTCATAGGGATGGCGACACGCGCACAGATCGAGGCCGCATGACGAACGACAACGTAACCCTCATACCAATCTCCGAGATAGCAATTCTGAATCCCAGGTCCCGAAACCACGTGACCTTCGAAGCCATCGTCGCCAGCATCAGGGCCGTGGGTCTCAAGAAACCGATCAGTGTGAACCGCCGCGCAGAGATTTCGGACGACGGCCGCCGCTACGATTTGATCTGCGGGCAGGGACGGCTTGAAGCGTTTCAGGCACTCGGCGAGGAGGCAATCCCGGCGATAGTCAGCGAATTGACGAAAGAGGAGTGCCTTCTCAGAAGCCTTGCGGAAAACATCGCACGCCGGCGGGGTTCATCTTAGGCCCTGTACAGGGAGGTCCGCCAGCTCAAAACTCGTGGATATAAACCTGCGGAGATTTCCCGAAAACTCGGGATGCATGTCACCTATATCCACCAGCTGGTGAACCTGCTCGATCAGGGCGAGACCCAACTGCTCAGGGATGTCGAAATGCGTCGCGTTCCTTTGACCGTGGCGATCACGATAGCCACGGGAACCGATGGCGAAATCCAACGCGCCCTTTCGGAAGCCTATCAAAAGGGCGAACTGCGGGGTGCCAAGCTTGACACAGTAAAGCGAATCATTGCCCGCCGTTCGCCGGGCAAGGACACTTTGCAACCGTCCGCTGAATCGACGAAGGTGTCCACCGCGACGCTGATCAAGGAGTACCAGCGCCATACCGAACGTCAAAGGGCGTTAGTTCAGAGTGCAGTCATTGCCCGACGGCGCATTCTGATGGCCACATCGGCTATGAAGCAGCTCCTGGCCGATGAGAATTTCAAGACGTTGCTTCGGGCGGAATCTTTGCTTTCCATGCCAGCGCACCTCGATGCACGCGTCAACCGCTCCCTGAGTTAATCATGGCTGAACAAACAAAAATCGCATTCCATTCCAAGCTTCTGATGGTCAAGATAGGCAACATCTGCACGCTCAAAGACGAAATTACACCCGCTCAGAGAAAGCAGGCAAAGTACCGCCAGATCGCCGCGTCCGTCGTCTATATCGGAATCGTAGAACCGCCCGTGGTGTTTCCGAATAGCCAGGATCAACATCTGCTGGTGGACGGCCACACAAGACTTGACATATTGAAGCAGAACGGAGCAACCGAGGTTGAGTGCCTTGTAGCTACTGATGATGAGACGTACACGTACAACAAACGCGTCAATTACCTGTCGCCCATAGGCGAACACTACATGATCCTCAAAGCTCTGGCAAACCGTGTCACCGAGCAGCGGATTGCCGAGGCGCTGAATGTGGACGTAGCTGAAATACGCAAGAAGCGTGACCTGCTAAACGGGATCTGCCCGGAAGCGGTTGATCTGCTGAAGGCGCGCCGCGTGTCGGCGGCAGGCTTTTCGATGCTACGCAGAATGAAGCCGGTTCGGCAGATAAAATGTGCCGAGCTGATGATTTCAGCAAACAGTTATACGCTGGCATTCGCGAAGGCGTTTCTCAGTGTGACACCGGACGACCTTCTCGCAAAAGCACATCCCGCGAAACGTCTGGCGCTCGTGCCCAACGCGACGAAGACCCTCATGGAGCAGGAGGCCGATGCGCTGGTTCAAGACTTGCGACACGCCGAAGAATCATATGCCGCCGACATGCTGGATCTTGCAACCTGCAGCCGGTACTTTGCCCGCCTGCTGGAGAATCCGCGGGTCAGACGATTCATGGCCAAACACCACGCCGATATTCTCGCGGAGCTGGATCAACTGGTGATCGATGTAGCGCAGGAGACTCGCAAGCCGGTCGCGGCGGCTGGCGTTCGAAAACAGCAGGCTGCTGGTTGAGATGTCGGATCGACCATATGGCGCACGCGGCATGGTGAATCGTTGGCGACTCCCCGCGCGCCGGCCAACGTATTCGGCATCCACGGACAGGCCTGTTTGTTGAGCCAACGAGTACGACCGGGCGGATATATATCAAGGATGCGTCCCGGGTATCCACGGCCATACCTTACGCCTCTCGGCAACAGGCCGACGATCATCTTATATAGGGGCTCGCATCTCCATATGCCGTGATGCTCGCGGACTTCTTCGCTCGCGTGAGGGCAACATACAAGAGAGCCCGTTCACCGGTCTCAATGTTCCTCTGTGCCACCGCGTCGTCGGCGGAATCCAGGGCGTACTCCAGCGGGACAATCCCCTTGTTCACCGCGACGGCTAATATGTGATCGAACTCCAGCCCTTTGATCCGGTGCATCGTCGCGACACGCACGCCGGGCTTCTCGCGCTGTTCGGCGGAATCCCGTTTAATCGTGTAAGCCTGGGTGCCGGCCGCCTCGAGCATTGCGGCGTATACCTCACACAGTTTTTTGGTCCGCGCGACCAGACAGATTGACGAAGGAGAAGTGCCGTCGGCCACCAGGGATTCGATCTTCTTGCGAAGGAAAGCCGCCTCTTCCGCAGACGCAGCAAAGATGCTGACATCCGGTGGCGCCCCGTGAGTCAGCGACATGTAACCCTTCTGATCGTCCTGTCCGGCATCCAGATCATCGATCGGTCTGCCCTCAAGAAGGCGCACGGCGAACTTACGGATTTCATCGGTGGTTCGATAGTTGATTCGCAGTTTCCGGCCGCGGCCACGAATGTCGATGCCGCATTTTCCGAGCGACACGCGGTGGCTATAGATCCGCTGGTGAGCGTCGCCGACGATGAAGAGATCGTCCGGACCTGCCGGAACCAGAACCCTCAGCAGGCGGACTGCCTCCGCGCTCATGTCCTGTGCCTCATCGACGATGACGGACCTGTAGGGGAGTTTCATGGCCTTCGTCTCGATCCACTGGCGCGCGTCGCGAATCAGGTCCACGTACTCTTTTTCGTCACGCTGATTCAGTTGCGCCCGATACTCCTCAAAAACTTTCCAAACCTGCTTTTTCGCTTCTCGGCTGAGGCGGGTGCCTCGGCCAAGCCGGGACGCCTGCAAGTAGGCATCCGCACTGGTGATGTTTTGTGCCTGGATCACGCTTTCCCACTCGGCGCGATAGAAGCTGTTCGGAAGTCCAATCGACGCCGGCACGATGTTGAGAGCATTCTGCCACGCCTCGTTACCCTCTTCTCCGTAAACAATCTTGTGCCGAAAGCCCTGGCTCCTGAGAAAGCCTGACACCCATCCATCAAGATGGACGACTTCGATCCTTCCCCAGGCCGAGTCCTCGGAACACAGTTTCCGGAGGTTGTGCTGAATATCGATAGCCAGGTTCTTCGTGAAGGTCGTGAGCAGGATTCGATCGGTCTTTGCCGTGAACACTTCTTCCGCGAGGTATCGGGCGCGGTGCATTGCGACGACCGTCTTGCCGGTTCCCGCGCCGCCGAGAACCCGAACGGGACCGTTGGATCGCATTCGAACGAGTTGCCGTTGCTTTGGGTGTAGAAAAATCCGCCAGAGTTCGAGCGGGGCAGTGAGGATCTCCGCCAACTCAGGACCGCCTTCCACGACGTGGAAACGGCGCAACGAGTCCTCGTTCGTCAGTGCCGCGGCAAAGTCCCCGGTATCGACTGCGGGCTTTCCCTCGGCCGGCTTATTGAGATCAGCGAAGACCTCTTCGACCGTGTACCCCGACGCAAGAAGGTAAAGAGCTTCGTACGCCTCCTGCGGAAACAGATGCTCTGCCTTCTCCAGATCACTGTCGGAGTTCATCGAGCGTACAACCGGTAAGAGGTCCGGTGGAACGCCCATGTTGAGCAAATGCTTATCCTTGACTCCGGCAAACATTCTGCCCGCCGCTGGACCTGGCTGCGAGGCGGCGACCGATACGGTGTCCGCCGGTGCCTCAGTTGCTCCTACCTCGATGATCTGGAGCGCACCCGTCGCGGGGTGAACTTCCAACTTCTTCTTAGCGGCCCAATTGTAGGCATCATCATGATGGTCCACCCACATCAGAACGAAGAGTTCCGAACTGGGGCGAGCAATGACGGCGCGGTACGCCTGATCAATGCGAACAGAGTAGAAGTTCTTGTCCCTTGCGCTCTGGATCGGCTCGTAATGCAATCCGCCACTCTCGGGGTGAGCCTGAAACTTCTCGATGAACTCGCGGACCTTTTTTTGATGGCCCTTCTGGACATTCGAAAATGCCCATAGGAAATCCTGCGAAAGCGCAACAGTCATTGATTCCTCTCGGGCAGAAGCACAAGCAGCCTCTGCGGATCCTGCTTAATCTGCTCAGCGGTCCAGACCTGCCATCCCTGCCGGAGGAAAGCTCCGGCGCATTCCGCTTGTTCAACTGTCAGGACGGCGACCTTCTGGTCAACCCACGCCAGTTCTGCCAATCCGACGATCTCACGGGACTCATCCACAATCTCCGCGCCGGGTTCAGGCAGCTTTCGTCCCGCGTCAAACACTGCGAGAAGGATCTCGCGAATACCCAGATCACGGATGTCGGAAAGGATTGCTTCGAGTTCGCGGGACGAGGGTGAAGGCGGTGGAGCCGACTCCTGCTTCAGGACGTTACGGTATACCGAATCCTGCAGGCCGAGCGATGTTACAAAGTACGCCCGCTGGGCGAATTGCAACAGATTGAAAGTCCGTAGGTACTCACGCCATACCTTTTTCCACTCTGGACCTGCAGCAGCCGCCCGATCATCCATCAGACGAAAGACCGCCTCTATCTTCTCTACGGCACCTTGCTGCAGATCTGCGGTCGCCACCAGCGCGAGAGCCTGAACTTCATTGGTTCCAAGAACCCTGTGAATCCAGCCGGCCGGTTGATCGGTCCCTGGAGACAGAAACCAGTCGTCGGCAAGGATGGGCTCTATCAGTCTTGACCGGAGAATGTCCGGCTCTGCACCCTGGCGGGGTTCACCACGAAGGAAATGAAGAAGCGTGGCGGAAGCGAGGATCTGCCAGTTCCGTTGTCGGGCCTCGGTCATCAGCGAGATGAGCAGATCGAACGAGGAAGAAAGATAGCAGACTGTCCAGAACTGGCGGTTCCCCGGATCGAGTTTGTTCAGGGCTGTATCGAGGGCCTGCCCCGCGGGTCCGGTTATGGGTGCGGCCGACGCGGCTGGTGCGGGCTTCAATTGGCCATGTACGTCGTCCCATGTCAGCGACCAGCAGCGGAATCGACCGGACCGAACGATTGCCATCCGCTGGGCCGTATCCAATCCGATGCGCATTTCACCATTCAGCGGATTGGCATGCCACTCATATCCGTCTGTGAAAATGGCGATCGGAAGTTCGCCCGTGAGAGGGCGCTCAGGATAAAGGACGAAATCGACGCGCGATGGAATGCTCACACCCTGATCCGGGCCGAGTTCCACTTGAGGCTCAATCAGCCAGTTCCCGTACTTCGCCATACGCAGATACCAGCCCTGTTTGCCGTTCACGACGTAGGGCGACAGCTGCCGTTCGGCTCCACCCGCAGGCACCCGGCGTAGGGCCTCAAGGAAACTGGCTTCAAGGTCGCTCTCCAACAGCTTGTTGAAACGAATCGTCTCCAGGTTGTCCGTGACTTTCAGCTTGTTCCAGTTTTCGAGAATTCTTTGCAGGATTCCGATGGCGGCAGTGCGGGATGTCGTGTTACTGAAGTGGCGACCGCGATATGCGAGCAGACAGCGGTAGCAGCCATCCTTCTTCTCGTCCAGTCGGCAGGAGCAGGCGGTGAGCACGTCGAGAGACTTCTGGAACACTTCCCGCAATTGCTCCGGATCGCGCATCAACTCTTTGAGGTAGCCCGTTCCGCCCGGGACTCCGTCATAAAGGACGAGGAAGCGCTTCCGCGCCTCGCTGCCAACGATAGGTTCGTCGTAGACCGTGGATTGCAGATGCCCCGGGTCGCCAAGGAACTTCTTTCTGAGCCCGAGGTCCAGGGCCGCAACGAATGAGCCGATGTTTCGTTCGACTTCCACCGTCCCCAGGGGGAGCAACATCCTGATCGCTTCGGAAGAGAATTCGCGGTAAAGGTAACAGGCCCGGAACAGCTTCTCTTTCTCCGGGTCCTTTCGGTAGCGGCACCACGGAGCATGCCTGATCTCCGCTTGTCCGCCCTTGCCAGTCTTCCGGCGGACTTTGCCGCAACGGTCGCACAGTTCGAAGGAACGGGCAGAGCGTTCACGTCCGGCCACCATGATCTTGGAACCACTGTCTCCCTTCTCCCCGAAGTTGACGTCGATCAGATGAACCTTCCGGAAGAATTCGAACCCGAACGGAACCTCTTCGGAGTCGATAAACCAGGCGGCGGTAATATCGCTGTCGTTCTTCAGAACAAACAAATTCTGGTCGTAGAACTGCAGCTCCCGGTCGTCGTTTTCGTCGAAGGACCGGCTTTCGCGATCCGAAGTAGTGGCGACCACCTCGCGCATCCGAAGCATCTCCCGGCGTTGTCCCTCGTCCGACCAAAGCGCGTGGCCGCATTTGGGACAGACCGGCTGGGCCTCGCGCGAAGCGAGTTCCATGTGCGGGCAGTTTGGGCAGAAACGCCAGGCCTGGATATTCTCCTGCTCCAGAGTGACCTGGTCGATGACGACCTTCCGGCCTTCCGCATAGAAGGCGTTGGACGGCGCGAGTTCGGAGATCGCCGCAGCCGCCGGCCGCGCATAGGTATAGGTCTCGCTCTTGTACTTCTTCTCCGGATCTGATTCCTTGTTGAACTGGCGATAGATGACAGAACGCAGCACGATTCCCTGCTCAGGGAAAGCGTAATTCGGGAGCAGCCCTTCGTCGGTCAGGAAGTTGAGGACCGGTTGTTCGTTTAACTGGCGCAGCAGATCATTGAGCGCGCTCTTTTCCTGCCTCAGTTCAGCGAGTTCCTTCTCCTTGTCTTCCTGCCGCATCGGCGCTTTATCAGTCTCGCGGATTTGCCGGGTGAGTTGGTCGACCCGTTTCTTCAGGCGAGTGCGATCGCCAACCCGTTCCACCAGCCCCCGCAATAACTTCTGGCTCAGGGCTTCCCCGACACCGGATGGCACCCCGCCCGAAAACTCGCGCAGACGGTCCTTCGTGTAGTCGCGGATCTCGCCATCCAGCATGGCGATGAATCCGTCCTCCAATGCCGTCCGGCGAAGCTCAAAGAACCGCAGATAGTTGTATGGGAACGCGTCCTCAGGTCCGCCCCGCTCAACGGCGTCGAGCACCGCTCGAACCCGGGCTGGTACGGCACTGTCTGGAATACCCGATTCAACCCAACGGTCAAATACATAGGCGGTGAACTGGCGCTCCAGAACGGCGGACGCATCCAGCATGCAACCCGGCGGATCGACCAGTCCCTGAATCATCTGGCCGGGCTCTTCAAAGAAGAAAAGATCGTGAGGCTGGGCGTTTGCAACCGCAGTGATGAACGCGTTGCCAAACTTCCGGCCCGCCCGTCCGACACGCTGCAGGTAGTTGCTCGGCTTCGGCGGCACGGAACATAACGCAACGCTGGAGAGGTCTCCGATGTCAACACCCATCTCGAGTGTGGGTGTGCAGGAAAGCAGGTTGGGGTCTCCGGGCTTTACACGATTCTGAAACTCGCGTTCCACCTTCTCGCGGCGCTCGCGGGTCAGCAGTCCCGTATGCTCTGTCGCAAAAATACGTTGTACGTCTCCCTGGCGATAGAGGCGACCGTAATAATCGTTTGCCTGAAATACCTGGCGCAAGGATCCGGTCTGGCAGATTGGATTCGGGCAACGAGCTCCATCGAGTACGGCCGCCGCGGCGGGACCAACCGAGAGCGCATGGTCGCAGCGGGCGCAGCGGAGTTGGACCACCTCAGAGGTCACTCGCATTGCGCACGCGTTCAGTCCGAAGGCTTCCGTCCCGGCGGCGTTTTCCGAAAACAGAATGCCCGCCTTCGCCAATTCCTCCCGAATAACGCGGTAAACGGAATCGGAAACTTTCGACGCGTTCGGGTCGAGCGGAGCGAAGCAACGCACCAGCCACTCCTCAAACCAACCGCGACGATTGCCCTGGCTGCTGATTGACTGAAAGCGCTTGTTACCGGACTGGGCAGCGAGGAAGCGCGGGACGCGCGACCAACTGCCAAACTTCCGCATGTAAACCGGGTAACCCAGCATGAACGGGTCAGCGCCGGATTTAAGGAACCGAACCGCCTCTGCCTGGTCAACAGCACCGCGGTTCTTCAGATAAATCAGGAACCCGTGGACGAACCGAAGCAGCGTCGCTTCATTCAGGTCGCGCAGGCCGCCGAATTCGTTCTGGAGCCGGAAAAGAATCGCCTGGACCGCAGGCTGGAGCAGTTCTGGAACAACCTCAACCGTGGAACATCCGCTCTTCTCGAGCGTCCGTCCGATCCGGCAGTCCAGCGTGTACTCGCTCCAGACTTCCCAGTCGAGCCGCTTGCGGACAAGATCCGGGAGGTTCGACCCTGCCGGAAGCGAGCCTTTCTGGCGCATCGACTCGTAGTCTTCCAGCCACTCCATGTCCGGCGGCAGAAAAGTGGCCACCAGTTCTTCCGGACTGCCAAGCCTGGCCAGCCACAAATCGACTACCCGTTGCGTCAAATCCGCGAACGGAAGCACGCCATTGGCGGCATCCACCACCCTCTGGATAGCTGTCCGAAGGTTAAAGGTGAAAGTGCGCGCCTGGAAGAAGCCCGCCCGGTGAGATGCATCCTGAACGTTATCCGAAAAGGCCAGCAGTTTTTTGTCGCCATTGAAGGGAGAACCGTACAACTGGGCGATCATCACGGCTGTCAGACTTGCCGCCCGCGAACCGACGATGGAGAGGCTATCCTGGCCGCCACAGGACGGACAGACGTGGTCGCCGCGCATCACCGTGCGTCCGCCGCGCTCCCGCTGGACATTCATGTCCGGCATCCAGACCCGAATCATGTCCTCGGCATTCTTTCCGCAGTACCCGCAATCCCGCGCACTGCTCATTCGCTCCACCTGCAGGCAACCCGGACAAAGGTACTGGGGCAATTCTGTTTGTAGTCCTGCGCCGAGATCCTCGCCCGGGATCACAAAACGGGTTTCGGGCTGAAAGTCGAAGTATGCCCGGTAGAACGTATCGAGATCGGGATTCAGGCGTGTTTCGAGATCCTTTGCGGTGCCGGCCCAACCGGTAAGCCCGCATTCGCGGCAATGCAGGATGGGCAGACTGTGGCGCAGTTCCTCCGTCTTCAGATCCGAGGCGAGACGCCACTGCGGTTCCTTCGATACGCTCGAAACCACACGCGCCAGTTCCCGCAGCCAGAACTGATAGCGGACTTCCAGCAGCGGTCGCGTCTCACCGTCCACGGCACCAGGCGTCCGCGCCGCCGAAACCAGTGCCAGGAAGCTACCGAGCAGCAGCGCGGCGTACTCCGTGTCCGGCTGCTTTCCGAATCCAGGAATTCTGGCCTGAATGAGCCGGAACAGATCGTTCAGTTCGGCGGGCTTTCCGTCCAAAAGGAAGAGCAGATTTCGGAGGAACGCATGGGACCGCAGTCGCCCGCCCAGTGTCAGCTTCCAAGCCGCGCTGTCTGGTCCCGCAGGGTCACCGTCGTCCCCGAACCATAACCGGTGCTGAACCGAAAGGTACTCGCCGGGACCGGAATACGCCAGTGGATCAAGCTTGGGCTTGTCTTCCACGGCAGGAATCCCGAACCACTGCACCAGTTTGCCGAGGAACTGCTCCTCCGGCTGCAGCGATTCCCCGATTACGCTGTCCGCTTGAAAGACCTCACCGAAGACTCGGGTAGCGTACCGCGTCAGGTCGCCGGTCCCGGCCCCGTTTTCGCCGCCGCCGAGAGTGGCTGACGTACCGACGCAGATCAGCGTCCCCTGAGGCGTGCGTAGGCGCTCCTTCAGGCGCCGGATCAGACAGGCCACGTCGGCACCCTGCGCTCCGTCGAAGGTGTGGAGTTCGTCGACAATGAGATAGCGCAGCGTGTCCGGCGTATTCATTCGCCACAGAGCCGAATCCTTCTGCCGGAGGAGCAGAATATCGAGCATCTTGTAGTTCGTCAGGAGGATATCCGGCGGCTGCCGACGCATCGTGTCGCGATCAGTCAGTATCCGGGACTCCGTCATGCTCTGGGATGGCTGCTCGTCCTGATCCCCGACGTACAGTCCAGCCGTAATCTTTCCCCGAAGATTTGTATTCTTCCAGATGGCTGAGGCGAGGCGCTTCGCCTGATCGGTGGCGAGAGCGTTCATCGGGTAGATCACTATCGCCTTGATTCCCGGCTTGCCCCGGTTAGCGAGGCAGTAATCTAGTACTGGAAAAAGAAAACACTCTGTCTTCCCCGATCCCGTTCCCGTCGCAACGATGGTTGATCGGGCGGAAGTCCAGTCCAGCCGCTCCCACGCCCGTTCCTGATGGCGGTGCGCGGCAAAGCCCGCCGGGACAACTTCCGGGAAAAACGTCTGCTTGCCTTCGGCCTTCAGATAGGGCAGTTTCAGCGAAGCGTAAGGACCACGGAAGATGTTACCGTCGCGGAGCAGTTCATCGAGCGCGCTCCGGAAGATCGGCGTCGTGACGGGAAACGTCGTGCGCAGGAACTCTTCGATCCCGCGCCGCACTTGAGCGCCGATGACGGAAGGGATCATAACTGCCTCCCGCGCGCGTGATTCCGACTACGCGGCACTGCCAGTTTGTTTTCTTGTAGTTCCTGCCGCATGGTCCCCAGACCATGGTAACTGCGGCTGATGGAACGATACGGAACACGCCGTCCGGGCTCATGCCAGAGCGCAAAGGGCGCCGCCCGTTTTGCGCGTCCCTACAAGAACGTTAACGCGACCAGGCTTCGCGGCAGAAACGAAGGAAGCGTGGCCTTGTGAACGGTGATGCCCCAATGCCATCCTGCACTAGCTTGAGAGTTTGCGCCGGACATTTCTCGCGGGCGACAATCAATCCCGCCGCGAGGTCCTGATCCAGCTTCCGCGCATCGACCATCATGCCGTCTCCGTAGAAGATCGTGGATTCGTGGCGGATGAACGGATGATCTCCGGGGCGGAGAATGATGGTCTGGTCTTTGCTGTTGCGGAGGGTCGTGACGCTGACGATCGCGCACAGGCGTGTGACTGCGTCCGGAGTCGTTATGACAATCCAGAGATGCGGCGTTGCTCGCCCGCCCGGTGCAGGCATCAAAAACGTATCGCCGCAGTCCATGAGGTCTCTGCTTTGTAAACGCGCTATGCCGGCTGCAGCAGCGATTCAGCGGCTGCCAGCGAGTCCAGTTCGGCCTCGGTAGCCGCGATTTCCTCGTCGCTCTTGTTGCCCGCCCGCAGGATGTCTTCGTAGCTGATCGGCAACGCGCTTCCCTCGGGATTGCGCCATTCCCGGAATTGATGGGACAGGTTTACCAGATCCCAACGGTTCATCTTGCCGTAGTTCGCAAAGATCTCTTCGATCAGGGCTTCTTCAGCGCGGGACAACTCCTCGGTCTCCGGTTCCCGCATCAGTTGGACGTCCCAGTTCGCCGGCGCGGAGATGTGATTGCGCCACACGGACTCCGTCCCCGGTGCGGGCTCCTCTGAGATCAGTTCGTAAATGCGGCTCACGACCGGGCCATTGTCCATCGACACGTACCGGTCGGTGGTCACGGGCCTGCCCCAGCGCAGAAGCGCTTCCCGGTCAAGGAAATAAAGAAGCTTGATCAGCTTCAGGTATTTCATCCGACCGCCGCGGAGCTTCAGGAGCCGGGCTGCCGCCTCGGTCGCCCGTCTTTCATTAAAGCGTAATACCATGCCCTGTTTTGATTGTAGGGTATCGGCGGTGCTTTGCAGGTTATTGTCTGACGCCAACCGCACAGACGTCACTTCAGGGGAAGATGGCCGCCGCAATGTCCGATTGCGAGTTTTTGGCGGTCCGGGTCCCAATGAAAATGGACCCGGATCGTTTTCGCGACATCATCGGCGACACCTATTTTGAGGTGCCGAAACATCTTGACAGGTTTGCCTTCGTACTCGAAAATGCGTTTGCGCTTCAGCGTCTTGCTGTTCATAACGGTCTCCGATTCGTTGGCGGCATATTCACCCTTGCCAAAGACATTTCGCGCCTGGTTATCGCCACCTTCCAGCAGAGCACTCCGGAAGGTTGTAACGAAGCGGTTCAGCAGCTCGAGCAATTCGCGCCCTTGCATGAACTGGCTGGCCTTTTCCGCGCTGCTCCTTGCACTGGGAAGGATCACGCACCTGTCGCCGTACAGTTCTTGGATGAGTTCGATACATTCCATCGGGGACGGAGGACTCTTTCTCGACACCATTTCCACAAGACGTTCCGCATTCACGACGGAAGTATTGCCGTCACCCGCCCGCTCCAACTGGTCTTTGAGCGACTCGATCGTGAAATCTTTCTTCGAAAGCTCATCCTGCGCCTTCTTCAATTCGTCCGTCAGGGCCGAAACCCGTCCCTCCATCTGAAAACACTCGTCCCAGACATCATCAAGGCTCTTTTTGTGTTCGGCTGCCTGTTCGGCGGTTTGTTTAGCTGCCTGCTGCAGTTCCCGCCGCAACTGAGCGGCGTCCATCTGCGAACTTCTGGCGCTGGCCGCCTGCATCCGCCGCCGAAGTGAAAGCTGAACCACGCCCTCGGGGCGAATGTGTCCGTAAAGCTTTGAAATGTTGGTATTGTTCGTAACCCACGCGAGCACCTGCAAGATTCGACTGAGTGGCGTATCGCCCCAGCCTGTGATCGTATCGGCCAGGAAAAGCCGCCCACGAACCACGCCCGTTGCACTCGGCATGTAGAGGATATTGACTGCCCCACCCCATGCGGAACGGGCCTCCCCCAGAACTCCGGCCATCTCATAGCTGTTGAAGCCTGGAGCAATCTGAACAACCTGCGCCAGTCCCGTCAGCTTCTGCTGCAGGTCCACGGAGTTAACGAGGTACGTTCCATCCTTTGTGGGACTCACCAGAACGATTGGCCCATTGCGGTCCTTGCGCTCAATTTCTGCCTCAAGGGCAACATAGGAATCCGTGTCAGCTCCCAGGCTCTTCAGCTCGACGCCGGCCACAGAAACATCAAAGTCGGCGTCTTTCGCCTTCGCGATATTGGCCGCAACGTAACGGATCAGCCGCGGTTGCGAAGCTCCCACGGGACTGGCGACCAGGGTGCTGTGTTCATCCGTCTTCACAACACAGGAGAGGTCCAGCACATCACCGAAGCGCTTCACCCCCACCTCGGTGGTCCATTGCCGCCCTTTGACGTTCTCATCGGGAAACTTCAGGACCCATGCGTAGAGTTGGGGCGACTCCTCTGCCGTAACCAGAATCCGCAATTTCGCCCGCACCTCCCCTCGCGTGCCGACGTGTTCGCCCTCACTTCGGAGTTGATCGGGATGCAGGCCGAACCCAAGCTGTTCCTTTAGCCACGCACCAATCGCTTTGAAGACAGCGGCCTCGGCCCCGGTGCCCCGAAAGGTCAGGGTATTTGCATAAACCAACATATTCCCAGGATTCCTCGCAGTCTATGTTGTCATATATAAGGGTGCGGCTACGGTTCGGTTCGGCGGAACGATACCACATTCAGGGCCAGATAGCCCATCGAATTCTGCGGAGCCACGTGCCCCGGTGATACACCCTTCCACGGAACTCCGGGCAGTTGTCTCTGAGGTCCCGCTTGCTGTATCCCACGACGCCCTCCCAATCACCGGAGAGGATATAGGTGGCGTTGCCCCGGATCGGACATTCCAGGGCCACGTTCTGCGACTTGTCGAACGTGAACACCACATACCCGTGCCATCCCCCTCTTCCCACATAACAGGTTTTCGGACCAAGCTGACGAAAATCCTCGAGCCGTCCCCAATCGATCACATCGCCCTGAAAGGCAGATCCCGGATTCTTCGCGGCCTGTCGATAGTGCTCGACGACATGACTGATGTCCCAAGTGCCCGGCGGCAGCAATTCGAACGGCAATTCCTCGACTGCTTCGGCGACAGGACTTCCTAAAGGGGAGTTCGGGATCGGCGGCATCCTCCTCTCCAATGGCTGCTCGCGCTGCTTCTGCAAGGCGGCAGCCTTCAGTGCCTTCCGCCGCAGCGCGGCGTCGGCAGCCTCCCAGGCAAGTTCCTGGTAAATCCTGCCCAGCCCCTCGCATTTTTCCGCGTGTTCCCGCAGACGGACGCCAGTCGAGAACGGAGTGCAGCAACCAAGACAAGCACAAATCCCACGTTCGATGGCGAATTGCTTTACGCGCTGCCGGGCAAGCGGGACACTGGGGAGATGTTTCGGCATCACCGGAATAGCTTGGGCCTTCGACGGACGCTGGCGCCAATATTCCTTCGCGGGGCAACTCTCGAAGCCCGCCACTCCGCTCTCCATGGCGACTCGGTGTGGCCTCGCGATTCGCGCTGTCTCTCTGTAGGCCGCACCTATCAGCTTCGGATCGAAGGCGAGCGGTTTCAGACAGTGGGGGCACACCCATACCGTTCCGCCACCTTTCATGGCTCTTTTTCCTCCCAGAACTCCCACGCCGTCTTGTAATCCGCTTCGCGGTCGCAGCGGTCGAAGGGGGCGGTGTAGGTGATGATGTTCGCGGGGGCCGCCCGGGAGCGTGTCGTCGGTGACGGTGCGGGTGATGGTCCCTTCCGTCATATTGACGTGGTTCTTCCACTCGGGCGTAGAGAAACCGTAGGCGCGGTCGCCATCGAGGTAGACGATGCGCCCGTTGCGGTCGAACCAGGTGTTTCGCTCGTACTGCTGCAGGACCGGGAACTGGATGCGGTAGATGGTGCAGAGTTCTTCGAGCGTGAGACCGAGCGCTTTGGCGACCAGGACATCGATTTCAACCAGGGCTTGGCGGCGCTCGTAGTCGGTGCGCAGTGGCGTGGACCAAGTCCATTCGGGCGTGAGGGCGCGGAAGCGGTCGTTCGGGAGGCGCAGATCGGCCTTGGTCCAGGATTCCGCCGCGAACGGCGGGTCGAAGCATTCGCGCCAGAGGTCAGCATAGTGAGTGGTGAGGCAAGTGAGAAGCAACAAGCGCGACGCTCGGGATGCTGAAGGCTCAAGTTGAGGCAGCAGTCTCGCCAGATCGTGAAGAAAATCAGACCTTCCGGACGTCTTGACGAAGAAGTCGTAAGGAAGAGACGCCATTGAGGCCGCAGCAAGAAGTTCTTCGCGGGCGACAAAAGAGAACGTAAAACATGTGAAGATGTGCCCCACCTGAGGAGGTATCATCGAGGCGACCAGCGTTCGTTCACCCGACTGGCTCAAGCGCTTCCTTGCGGATAAACGATAGTCAGCCAAAGTACTTCGCTGTTCTCCCCACGGCACCGTTGGTGTCCGCGAGTGGTAGGTTTCCAGGGCGCAGGCAGGCTTGTAGTTGGTGCGCGGAAGGTAGTCGCCTGGTAGTTCCGTCAGGTCGATGACGTCGTAGTGGCCGTTGGCGGTACACACAGCGCGTGGGGTCTTCGCGAACGGTGTCGCGATGTTGAAGTGCGGCCCAGACAGGATCCACTCCTGCGCGCTGGCGGGGAAACCTGTGTCACGTTTGATAGTCCCAGTGATGACATCGTTGGTCTCGTGCCACATTTCAGAAGTATGATATTGGCCTGCGAGACCGCCCAGGCGGCGGGGGTAGGCGGCGAACTTCCGCAGCACCTCGACGAGTTCCCGGGCGTGTAGGGCGGGAAGACGCGCTTCGAGAGGGGGCGTGCCCGGCGGATCGTAGAGTTGCGCGAAAAGAGTCAGCGCCGTCTCATCCACCTCGATGATCCGGTGCAGATGGCCGTTGGTGTTCCAGTCGTTGGACGCACCTTTGATCCCGCCGACAACACCGTGACCGTCGTGGGCGAAGCAGGCGTCAATGGTTCTCGGCTCAAAGAGGTTGGCCAGATGAACGAAGCGAGCGGCGTGGGGCGCACCGAAAATATTCGCGCTGAAGGCAACGTGATGATCCACCTCAGCAAAGAGTTGCTTCTCGTTCAGGAAGTGCAGATGGTAACGCAGGCGGCGATAGATGGCGGAACGCAACTGCCCACCCTTCGGGTCATCATAGACGCCTTCGGGGTGCACGAACAATTGAATGCCCTCCGGACCAGCCAGCGCCCACGCCTTTTCAATGAAACACTTGTACAGATTCGACTGGCTACCCTGCAGCAGGGGGTAGTTCTCCGCCGCATTGAGAAACTCCTGCGAGCCGGCGAACTCGACGTACTCTTTCAGGTAAGCCTCGCGGAGGGCCGCATGTCCCGCAAGATTCTCGTCCCGCAGTGAGTTAAGTTGCGGGGCCGAGTAGCCACGCAAGGCGTAGCGGGGTTCGAAGTCGGACATGACGCCGCCCTCGTTCCACTCCACCTTGATCCACGGCGGATTCCCGACAATCAGATCGAAGCCGCCTCGATCCGTGAAGATATCCGCAAACACCAACTCCCAATGAAAGAAGCGGTGCTGCTCCGCCTGTTCGCGGGCGCACTTCAGCCGGGGATTGCGCGCGGCCAGGTCGTCGATGCTGACGAAACCGTACTGGTCGCTGATGGTCAACGGAGTCTGCTCCGGGGCGAACATCTCGCCCTGTGAGGCCCGAATCGCCTCCGTAGCGCGCATGGTTCCTTCCAGAATCGTTCCCACATCCAGCAGGAACTGATCCCGCGTGGGCAGCAAGTCCGTTTTCTCGATGGGCCAGAACCAGAGTGCGCACCAGTAATCCATCACCAGCCTGAGCCGCTCGAAATCGCTGGAGGAGCGGCCGCCCGGTTCGAGTGCCGCTTTCCGCATGGCTTCGCGCTGTTTGCTGGTCAGGTCGTGGCCGCGTTCCGGGATTTCGTGGCCGAAGACCGGGAACACATGGGCCGTCTTCTCGCGCAAATGGCGAAGCTGGTCAGTGTGGCGCGTCCAGAGGCGGTCCACTGCGTCGCTCAACCGGACGAGGGTCCGGGCTTCGTTGTCGTCGAACCTCGCGGTGAAGCCTTTGCGCCATTCGGAGGCCACTTTTATTTCCGCTGGCTGCATGCGTTTCACGTCTTTATCCGTGTAGTTGCACATGCCCTTGTCCGGCAGCAGGAAGTGGTAGATGGAATCGGGCGGCCGGGTAGTGCCCAGCGGAACGCGCGCCGGGACGGCTTCCAGCCAGGCGCGGTTCTTCGACACCGCGTCGGCTTTCGAGAACACCTGACTGCGGGCGCCGATGAGGCTGTTGCCAGCCTGCAACTGCAGGCCGAACCACGGGATGGCATGGCCCTGATAAATGGTGTTGAGCCAGAGCGAGATTTCCGCAAGTTCCGTGGCGATGGGGTTGCGGTCGACGCCGAAGACGCGGTTGGCGGCGAGGAAGGCCTTCACCTTCTGGCGGTCGTCGTGATTCCCTTCGAGGACTGGTTTGCGGCCCGTCTCTTTTTCGCGCTGCGCGAGGTAGGCGTCGGCCAACTGGTTAATGGCTTCGTTTAAGAACGCGCCGCTGCCCAGAGCGGGCTCGCAGACAGTGAGATTGAGAATCTGATCGGCGGTTTTGTCTTTGAGGAGTTCTTTGAGCGCGTACTTCACGACGCATCGCGTCAGCACTTCCGGGGTGTAGTAAGAAGCCGACTTCTGGCGGGCCCGTCCACTCAGCCGGTAAATGAACGTCCCCCTGGGATACACGACCGCGCTGCCCGCATCGCTGCCTGAGTCACTGAAGACGATTTCGTTCTCGGCGTAATCCTTCAGCGCTTCGGCGGTGACAAACCAGGCCTGGTCGAGTTTGTCGACCTTCTTCGTTTCCGCCTTCTTCACTTCGTAGAGATCGGTTTCGGCAAAAAAGCCGGTGTAGGAGAGAAGCCCTTCATAGACCGCGCCCAACTGGTTGATGCCGAGCTGGGCGTAGCTGATGCGACCGCGTCCGAAGGCGCGCTTCTTGTCCGCGTCGGCGCCGGAGTATCCCAGCAGTTCGAGCACCCGCTGCAAGACGTGATTGCGCAAGCGGACCTGCGCGAGCGTTGGCGTACGCTCATCGTCGAAGAGATCGGCTTCGAGGGGCTTGATCTGAAAGGTATGAACGAGGCTGTCCTCGGAGTCGGAGTCACTGCCGATGGTTTTCTGATCGGAGTGGGGGAAGCCATGATACACGAGATCGAACAGCCGGCGAATCGATTCGCTCAGAAAGTAGCCGTCGCGGCTGTCAGCCGTTTCAAGCGGCAGCAGCGCAAGTTCACGCAGGGATTCGAGACTGTAGCCTGTGCGGTACTCCTCGCTGGTCATGGGCGCGTAGCCGAGACCGGGGCGGGCTTCCACATAGAAGAGGAAGAGCAGACGGTAGAGGTAGCGGAGGCATTCGCGGCTGAGGTCGGCGGGGTTGATAACGCCGTAGACCTTGTCCCTCCGGACTTCGCGCAGATACCAGACGGCTTCGTTGCCGATGAGTTCGATGGCCTCGCGAACCGCGTACTTCAGGCTGGTGGAAACTTCGAAGGCGTGCTTATGGGAGCTTTCATCCAGGCGGTCGAGCAGGTTGGCGCCTTCGGAGGGAGCGACACTGTCACGCGCCGCCAAGGCGGCGAAATAGCGGGTTTCCGCGGACGCGGTCCGAAAGAGCGATTCGAAATCGAAGCGGAGCAGTCGGCGTTGCGGCCACTTGGTGCGGTCGAGCAGGAGCAACTGACCGGCGTGGAAAAGGAGTACCCATCGGGGCGGTTCCGGACCGGTGAAGATGCCGGTGGTGAGCAGGTCTTCCAGAGCCGTGTCGCCAAGAGTGAAATCTTCGGCCGCAAAACCGGGTGGGTACTGTTCGAGCCGGAACGGCAGGGTGAGAGGGTCGTCCAGTTCTCTGCCGGAGGGCACGACTTCGATGAGCCACAGTTCCGGAGCGCCGCCGGGGCGCGTGAGTTCGCCGGCGACGGGGATCTGAGTGCCGTCGTCGAGCACGCGCACACCGAGATTCCATGGGTAGCCGAGAGCTTCGAACAGGCGCGCGAGCCAGACGCGCTGGGCGTCGATGCGGGTGGCGATTTCCGTGGCCTCGGCCAATCCTTCGCGCATCGTTTGCCAGCCCGCGCGCAGTTTCGCAAGCCGGGTCGCAGGGGATTCGTCGAGTTCCGACCAGCGCTCGAAGACAGACTTGATGTCGTCTTCGAGCAGGGCGCTCATGTAGTGGGTGGTGTAGAAATCGTTTTCGCTGAGGATGCCCTTGAATTCAAGCGCCATAAGTAGCTTCCCCGGTGAAGACTGCAGCTACGCGGAGAAACGCAGCGTCTTCGGTTTGAAGAGTCTGGCGGACGTAATCGCGATAGTCGGCGAAGATGGCGTCGATCTGACGGCCTTTGGAGCGTTTCTGCTGGAGGCGGATACCGGCGGTGGATTCTTCCGGGAAGGCCTGGTCCAGTTGTCGGTGGCGGGCGGAGTAAAGCTTTTCGAGGCGGGCTTCGTGGGCGGCAAGCTCCGGGGCCAGTGCGGCGTTGACCTCGGCTCGGCGTTCGGACATCCACCGGCGCGCGTGACGAATCGCTTCGGCCAGCAGCACGGAAAAGGGGCTGAGGTTGGGCGGGGCGCCTGGGTTGGAGTATGCCGCGGTTCCGAAGCGCGTGATATCGAGGAATTCCGCGAAGGTGAGAATGCCGCGAAACGCCCCGCCCTGAAAGCGGACGGCAAACCACGAGTGGACCACCGGCTGGGCTTTGCGGTTGGGAATCTCACCCTGCATGAGGAAAAGCAGTTCGCCAGGTTCGAGAGCCCCGCGAAGTGAAACGACCGGGGCTTCCGCGCGCCCGAAGTTGATGAGCAGTTTGTAGTTGAGCCATTCGACGACGGGATGCAGATCCCAAAGAAGGTGGACGTCCGGCCACGTCTTCTCGGCATCCCGGGCTTCGCGGATTTTGCCCTGCACGAACCGGCGGCTGGTGGTGAGATGGATGCGTCCTGTGGCCGGGATGGCTTCGCGGGGCAGGGCGCGGCGGAAGATGCGGCGGAGGTCGTTGTTCAGGGTCAGGCTGACGGTTTCGCGCTCACGGTCGACGTCGAATTCTACTGTGCCGGCGCGTTCCAGACCGGCGATCAGGTAGTCGAGGTCAGTGGGGAACAGCGACGGGAGATCGTGCTGCCGGGTGACTGCGGGGGGCTGGTCCGCAGCGGGAGTTGCAAAATCGGCGAACATCTCGGCAAGAAAGTCGGTGGTCTTGGCGTTCTGTTCCAGTTCCGCTTCATATTGTTCGGCGGTTTTGCCCTGTTCGATGGCCCGGGCGGTCTGGAGTTCCTGATCCATCTCATCGAAGACGCCCTGGAAGGCCGATGGGTCGCCGATGTTCTTCTGGGCCTGCTCGTCCTTGATGGTGAGGAGTTCGAGAATGCGCTCGTCGCCCGCGATCTTCTCTACTGATGAGCGGGTCGTGAGATAGACGATGACGGGCGGGTGTTCCTGGCCATACCGGTCGATGCGACCGTTGCGCTGTTGGAAAACCATCAGCGACCACGGGATATCGAAGTGGATGAGTTTGGCGGAGAGGTGGTGGAGGTTGATGCCCTCGCTGGCGATGTCGGTGGCAATCAGCAGGCGGATGGGCTCGCGTGCCTGCCCGAACTTTTCGACGGTCGCCTGAATCTCCTTGTCGTCGTTGTCCTGGCCGTTGAGGGTGGCGATCTGGTTCGCTTTCAGATCCAGATCTTCTTTGAGACGGTCACGCAGGAACTTCAGCGTTTCCACGCGCTCCGTAAAGATGACCAGACGGTCGCGGGGATCGGAGGGGTCCCAGTCCAATTGGCCACCCGGTCGAAGGAGGGCCAGCAGTCTCTGATACTTCGAGAAGCGCGCTGGTGTGATGGCGTCAACGGCCAATTCCAGTGTCTTTAGGGATTCAATATCGGCGGCGGCCTCGGCGGTATTGGCGGTTTCGAGCTTCTTCAGACGCTGGCGAATCGTCTGCAGGCAGGCCGCGGGGCTGGAGAACAGCGACTTTTCGATCACGGTGCGGAACAGTAACTGGCCGGTGCGGCGGCCCTTATCCAGACTGGCGAAGCGGAGTTCGGTCAGGCGATGGAAGGCGTGGTCTTCTTCATCGCTGGCGGGCGCGGCGAAGCGGAACGTCTGACGGTCATGAACGGCCGCCTTCATTTGCTCCCGAACATCCTTCTTGAACCGGCGCAGGAAAAGACCGCTGATGTCCTCCGGTCCGTAGTGATCGGGATCGGTAATCGCCGTGGGATTGAGCATGTTCATCAGGCTGGCGAAGGAAGCAGGCCGGCCATCATGCGGGGTTGCGGAGGCGAGGATCAGGGAGTCGGAACGTTTCGCAAGTTCCTCGGCGAGTTTGGCGCGGAGGCTTTTCTCGCCGCGCACGGCGACGTTGTGGGCTTCGTCGATGACGATGACGTCCCAGTGGCTGCGCTCAAGGTGAACCCGGATGTCGCGTTCCTGCTTGAGGGTATCGACCGAGATGATTGTTTTGTCGTGATAGTGGAAAGGGTTCGCGTCAGAGGGCAGATCTTCGCGAATGCGATCGATGCCGGCGCGATCCAGACGCACAAGGGGGATGGTGAAGCGGGACCATAGCTCCTTCTGGAACTGGGTCATCATGCTCTTGGTGGTGACCACCAGAATGCGTTTGCCCTTCCCGCGGCGGATCAGTTCAGAGAGCAGGATTCCGACCTCAATTGTTTTTCCGAGACCAACGGCATCCGCCATGAGGATGCGATGACGCACCTGGCCAAGTGCCTGAAGAGCCGGGTCAAGTTGGTAAGGCATGACGTCGATGGCGGCTTTGTGGCCGATCCATAAATCGGAAGTAGTCGGAGGAGATTGACGGAGCAGGCTTTCCAGGTAAAGGCGCGTGTCACGAAACTGAGCCGATTCGTCCGGAATCAGAGCGGTGTCGCCGGGATCGAGAATCTTGATGCTCTTGCCCTCGATTTCCGTCAGGAACCGAGCCTCGCGGCCGCGGACCAGTTCAGAGATCCCCGCGACGAGAATGGAGTAGCCGGAGGAACTGGTGGGATCGACGCGCTTTACCACCCACTCCGCGCCGCGAATTTCAACCCGAACGCCTGGAGCGGGTATGGTCTGGCGGCTGGATAGCGGGTTTGCGAGAGTGGCCATGAGTCGTTGTTCCCGCGAGGCGACGAACCATCTCGATGCCACGCAATCCTTAATAATATGTAGACCACTGGGCGCGATGGCGGAACGGCGGAAAAGCGGGCGGATTCAGACACCGGAAGCAGAGGGGAATCGGCTCGCGATCAGCCAAGTGGATACGGGTCCAAACGTACGCCCCGGCGGGTTTCCTACCATAAGATCTGAATGCGTTACGCGCTTGTGAATGGCACAAAGGCCGAACCGGCTCCGCGTCTTAGCGGCCTGTGCGGTAGTTGCGGGGCCGTCATGGTTGCCAAATGCGGCCAACACAAGCTTTGGCACTGGGCGCACAAAAGCCGTATCCACTGTGACCCGTGGTGGGAGCCGGAAACCGACTGGCATCGCGCCTGGAAAAATCACTTCCCGGCAGAGTGGCAGGAGGTCGTTCACTTCGATCCCACCAGCCACGAGAAGCATGTCGCCGACGTCAAAACCGCCCACGGGAAAGTGGTCGAGTTCCAGCATTCGCCGATGAAGCCTGAGGAGCTGAAATCGCGAGAGGCGTTTTACGTGGACATGGTGTGGGTGGTCGACGGCACCCGCGGATTTGATGCCTCTTATTTCAACATGGGCCTCGGACAGCGGGTCGATACGGAAGGGAGCCCGACGGTATTCCCGTTTCAGTGGTACGGACCGAGTAAACTCATCAAAATCTGGCACACGGCCACGTGTCCGGTGTTCCTTGATTTCGGCTACGAAAAACACGTTTGGAGGCTGCTCTTCTATGACCCGCTGAAGAAGCGGGGTGTAGTCGGGCCGATCGGGCGGGATGAACTCGTCTCCGATCTTACAGATGGAACACCGCTGGCCCGAATCCGATCAGGCGCCGATCCCGCGTGAGTGGCCGGGCCGGGAATCCGCCGCGCTCTCGCTTGCTTACGGCGGGAGAAGCTGGGATGCCCGTCCCTTCGGGTGCCGAACACGCCTGCCCTGAGGGTATGGCAGTCGAATGGCCGTTGGGGCGGCCCCCCGACGCGCTTTATACAATCGGGCCCCCGGCCATTAGTGCGACGAGTAAAGCAGGCAGCGCCCGGTTGCCCGGAGCCGCGCAGGAGTACGGCGAATTACCTAAAATGGAAGCTGCAGGCCGCACGCCATGTTCTCCCACACTGTCCCCAAGAAACTGCTCGAACAGTTCGCGTACGACGATCCCCGGACGAGATCCAAGAGGCTGTGGCAATACCAGAAGGGCATCCCGCCCTGGTGGAAAGGCTCGCCCAAGACGGTGACGGCATGGGACGGACACTTCGCGGACCCGGCGAACGCCGCGAAGGAAGAGCAACTCGAACTCCGGCTGAAACAGGAGTTCGAAGATCCGGTAAATGACTTCATCGAGATGATCGGGTATCGGACTTTCTACCTAAGCCCGACGCACATCCGCTTGCTGACCGGGTATGTAAGAATGCTGTTCACCCGATCTGTTGGGCGAAGAGCGGCCAGCATCGAAAACGCGAAGACCAAGATGGACGCGTTCCGGTCCTTAGTGAAGGACGATAAAAAGCTGTCGGAACTCACAGCGCGATACACGATGGAAGCAATCCGGCTCGGCCTTCCCGTTACGGAAATGGTCACGAAGGAGCAGGTGATCGAGATCACCGAGAAGCAGATTGCCGAACACACGAGGCCAGACGAACCCCAGCGCGATTACATTCAGGCAGTGGAAACGATGATGACCTTCCCGGACGAGGGCATGCTGAACGGCCAGTGGGGAATCATCCCCACGGACGCAGAGCATCCGTTTGTAATCGGTGACGCGCCGGTGGTGACGATGGAGCGGACTGAGGGCAACCGGCTGTACTTCGGAATCGGCTTTGCTCGTCCGAATGTCGAGGTATTTCTGCCGGTCTCCCCAACGGCCTGTATCCATGTCCTACCGCAAGTGGCCCGCACCCGTGAGGTGCAACGGCCATCACCGGTCGAAGTGAACATGGCTCAGGCCGCGTTTGCGACGAAGCATTGCTTCGGGAACATTAACAGCCCAGAGATAGACGCGATCTTGCAGCCGGAGTTCGGCAAGGTGCGGCTCGGGATCACCGGGTTCAACACGCACCACATCGACCACAATGCGGTGCTGTTCGACATCCTGATGGGCCGGCGGCCGCAGGCGGCATAGCCGCGCCTTGCGGGAGAGCGAGCCCATTGGCGAGTCGCTCAGCGTTGAAACGCGCGACGGTCAGACCGGTGCGCGCTCGCACATCCTGGCGGGGCAACCAGGGCTGCCCGCTCCCGGAAAACCTCAATCAAGTTGTAGTATTGTGTTATGGCACAATCTCACCGCGAAGCTTCCCGCCAACTCTTCGATGTTGCTGAGCAGCAACAAGGGTTCTTCACAACCAAGCAAGCCAAGGCGGCCGGATTCGCAGAAAACACGCACCCCTATCATGTGCAGGCAGGGAACTGGATTCGCGAGCACCGCGGTATCTACAGGCTGGCTCTCTTTCCCGCGGCTGATCGGCCAGACCTTGTCCTTTGGGCACTGTGGTCCCGGAACCGGAACGAAGAAATCGAGGGCGTATTTAGTCACCACACGGCGCTTAGCCTGTACGATCTGTCGGATCTGAATCCAGCGAAGCTTCACATGACAGTTCCGACGGATTTCCGGCGCAACAGCGAAATCCCGGGCATTCTCGTACTCCACTATGCTGATCTGCCCGAGAGCGACGTACAGACGGGACAGGGCTTCAGGTTTACTCGCCCGCTGCGGACGATTCTTGACCTGATCGAGGCTGGCACGGTCGAACGGAACTTCATACGCCAGGCGGTGAGGCAGGCTGCCGACCGTGGTCTGATCACTCGCCAACAGATTCGGAACACGCCGATGAACGTGCCTGCGCGCAAGATCATTGAGGACGCGTTGCGGCGGGCCGCATAATGCCGTCACCCAAAACCTACGCGACGGCAGGAGCATTCAGAAGGGCTCTTGAAGAACGTCTGAAGACGGCCTCCGCGACCGATCAGATAGACCTCAACCGTCTCCGGCGACAGGTGTCTTTCGATCGTCTGCTGGCAAGGCTGTTCCGGGAGGAGCCAGCGCCATGGGTTTTGAAAGGTGGCTACGCGCTTGAACTGCGCTTCAAGACCGCGAGATCAACGGTGGACATCGACCTTACGTTGCAGCGAGCGGTGGGCGCAACATCGAAGGGCGGTGACACCAACCAGGTTGTCCGGGAGATGCTGCAGAGCGTGGCTGGCATTCCGCTCGGTGACTGGTTCGAGTACGTGATCGGACCGGCTGTCATGGATTTGACTGCCGCGCCCTACGGCGGAGCCCGTTATCCCGTCGAAGCTCGAATGGACGAACGGATCTTTGCCCGATTCCACCTGGACGCAGGCATTGGCGACGTGGTCATGCAGCCGCATGAAACAATCATCTGCCGCGACTGGCTGGGATTCGCGGCCATCGCGCCGTCGAGCGTTCGGATGATCGCTCGTGAGCAGCAGTTCGCCGAAAAGATCCACGCGTACACGCTCCCGCGGAGTGCTCAGAACAGCCGGGTGAAAGACCTGGTGGACCTTGCTCTCCTGATCGGATCGGGTGGACTCGATGAACAAAGAGTTCTCGACGCGTTGCGTCTGACATTTGAGAGAAGAGGAACGCACGATTTGCCGACCGGCTTGGTTCCGCCGCCAGTGGATTGGCAGATCCCGTTTCAGGCACTGGCGGAAGAATGCAGGCTCCCGACTGACGTCGACGCGGTATTTGCAGGTGTGCGGGAGTTCCTCGAAAAACTGCTGGCCCGGCGCGCGGAGCTGTGAACGCAACATGACCGAGAACGATTCAGACTCTCTTCCATTTGAGCCGCCAGAGCAGGAAAACATTCGTCTCCGGGACGAAAATGCGCGCCTGCGACGGCTCCTGGCAGTTCACAGCATTCCGATTCCGCAAATTGCGCCAGCAAGTCCTGCAATAACCAAAACCGCCGAGACGGCACCACCTTTGGACAAGGAGGAGCGTGCCAGAAGAAGAATCGCTCTATTTCGAAGCCTCTTCCGCGGGAGAGAAGATGTCTACGCGCGGCGCTGGGAGAATACCGACGGCCGGTTGGGATACATGCCCGCAGCCGTAAAGGACTGGAAGGCAATCAACAAAAGCCGCCCGGAGGATCGGAAGAAGGTCGACCAGAAGACGCGCAAGTTTCTCCCGGTGACCGACGCGGTCATCGAGCAGCATCTTCTGGGGAAGGAAACGGTCGGGGTCTACCCACTCCTGCCCGACGAAACGTGCTGGTTTCTTGCGGCAGACTTCGACAAGAAGACCTGGGAGTATGATTCACAGGCGTTTCTTGAAACCTGCCGGGAGTTGAAGGTGCCCGCCGCCCTGGAACGTTCTCGCTCCGGGAAGGGCGGTCACATTTGGATCTTCTTTGAACGTGCGCTTCCGGCGATTACCGCCCGCAAACTGGGATGCGTGATTCTCACGCGCACTATGGAACGCCGGCATCAGCTAGGTCTCGATTCTTATGATCGCTTTTTCCCTAATCAGGACACGATGCCCAAAGGAGGGTTCGGGAACCTGATTGCACTCCCGTTGCAACTTGCGTCACGCAAGGCGGACAATAGCGTGTTCATCGACTCCGACTTCAAACCGTACCCGGACCAATGGCAGTTTCTTTCGACGATTCGACGAGTGCCAGCCAGCGTAGCGGAGGAAATCGTCGCGGAAGCTCAGCGTAAAGGCGACCTGATCGGAGTCCGGATCAGCATCGCCGATGACGAGGAAGCGCAAGACCCGT
Source organism: uncultured Acidobacteriia bacterium (assembly GCA_903875575.1). Classification (GTDB taxonomy): domain Bacteria; phylum Acidobacteriota; class Terriglobia; order Bryobacterales; family Bryobacteraceae; genus BOG-234. The sequence goes on from CAIQWJ010000061.1 coordinate 42,600, forward strand.
GGACGTTGCCGCCTTCCCGCAAGCGGAAGGAGTCGTTGGTCGACGGTCCGCTGCCAAAAACCGTTCAGATTGTACGCGCGAATCTGGTTTACGTGGAAAAGAAGGATCTGCCGCCCGCGATGCTGAATCGGCTGCTGCGGCTGGCAGCATTTCAGAACCCCGAATTCTACAAGGCTCAGGCGATGCGGCTCTCGACATACGACAAACCGCGTGTGATCGCATGCGGCACCGAATTCGCACAACACATTGCATTGCCTCGTGGTTGTCTGACCGAGGCGTTGGCGCTTCTCGCGGCGCACAAGATCCGGCCAGAGGTTCGGGACGAACGGTACGAGGGAAAGGCAATTGAAGCGGAGTTCCAGGGTCAGCTTCGTCCCTCCCAGGAGGAAGCGGTCGCGAAGATCACTGACCACGACGAAGGTATCCTCTCCGCTCCGACAGCGTTCGGGAAGACCGCCGTTGGGGCATGGCTGATTGCGAAACGGAAGGTGAACACTCTGGTCGTGGTCCATCGGCAACAGTTGCTCGATCAGTGGCAGGAGCGCCTTGCGATGTTCCTCGATTTACCAGCCAAATCAATCGGGCACATCGGTGGCGGCAAAATGGACCGGACGGGTTGTATCGACGTCGCCGTGATCCAGAGCCTGTACCGAAAAGACGAAGTGAAGGACTTCGTCGCCGAGTACGGACAGGTGATCGTCGACGAGTGCCACCATTTATCTGCATTCACGTTCGAGCAGGTGATGAAACAGGTGAAGGCGAGGTATGTTGTCGGTCTAACTGCTACGCCAACACGGAAGGATGGACATCATCCGATCATTTACATGCAGTGCGGCCCGATACGGTTCCGCATGAGCGCCCGGACGATGACCGAAACGACGCCCTTCGAACACAAGGTAACTCCTCGCCACACGGAGTTTCGAATGGCGCCCGAACTCACCGAGGTCACGATCCAGGACATCTACGGAGCACTCGTGAACGACGTCTCACGCAACGAGATGATCGCCAGCGACATCGTGCGCGCCGTGGAATCGGGTCGTTGCCCGCTGCTTCTGACCGGACGGACCGAGCATTTGCAGTATTTCGCCGCCAAACTTGCGGGTGTTGCGAAGCACGTCTTCATACTGAAGGGCGGCATGGGCAAGAAGCAGCGCCGGGCAACGGCGGCGGCACTGGCTTCCGTGCCTGAAGACGAATCACGGATTATCCTTGCGACCGGAAGCTACATCGGAGAAGGATTCGACGATGCGCGTCTGGACACGCTGTTTCTGGCCATGCCTGTTTCTTGGAAAGGCACGTTGCAGCAGTATGTGGGAAGGTTGCACCGTCTCCATGACAACAAGAGATTCGTCCAAGTCTACGATTATGTGGACAACAACGTTCTGATGCTGGCCAGGATGTTCGAGCGCAGGCTGAAAGGCTATGACGCGATTGGTTATGTGATCGAGCGGGAGACGGTTCCACCCCACGCTTCCGTTGGCCGCCCTTAAAGGTCCTCGTCCTCCCTGGCGATAGGCCGGCGCCACTTCCAATCGCCGGGCCGTTCAAGAACCAATCCGAGGATGACAGAAGGTCAACGATGAATCTGCTTTCAGGTGACGACCAAGTGACGACGCCAGCGATCCGTGGGGCATGTTGCGGTGTCGGCGCGGTACCAACTCGACGTAGAATGCACGAGTTAGACCCAACTGGACTGGTCTGAACTGGCCCTTAGCACGTTCGATTCCCGTTAGCGCTACCATTTTTTCATAGACTTACGGGCGTCAAGTCACAGCGCGGGTTGCGCCAGGTGAGAATGGCGTCGTTTCTGACCCGACATCGGGCCCTTCAATAGACACCAGAGTTTGAGTGAGTCTCC